>CAMCMP010000003.1 GCA_945876095.1 Chitinophaga pinensis | reverse complement strand
GTTAGGAAGAACTTCAAATCTATAACAGAGCACCGTTATGACGAGGTTTTAAAGGGAGTGTCTAATAAAGAATTAGAACATACTTTTGCAGGAGATAATTGCTTGGGTGGTACACGCCATGATAAAGAAAGCTTGAAAAGATGGTTTGACAGAGTGGGAATTGTTCTTCCAGACCTTAAATTTGAGGTAACAGACATTCAGGTTAAAGGAAATCCAGCCAAAACCCTTGTTATTGCAAGGTGGACAGCAACTTGTCATTTATTAAATGGTGAGCCCTACATAAATAAGGGAGTTCATTTTATCACATTGAAATGGGGAAAGGCTATTAAATTTGATGTTTATGAAGATAGTAAAACTGTATCTCATGGTTTAGATGTTCAATTTGAATCAGGTATCAAGGAAGCTAAAGCTCCCAAAATTGAAAGCTAAAAATTACATCTAACATAAACAGCTATGGCAAATGGTACTTTTGATTGAATTGGATTAAAAAATTGGACGACAGTATAATAGCACGACCGCATAACACGGGTTTGGCAAAAGTGGCGGTTCAGTAAACCGCAGACACATTTGTGGTTAATCAAAGTTTAGTTCTCCGCATCAACATTTGTGGTGAAAATCGCCACCTTCGTCAAGCCCGAAAACGTTACCTGCAAGACTAGTAGAGCTGATACGATAAAAAATTTATTCTGACGATTTACAACTAATCTTTTTAGACTACACCTTATTTTATGTTCATAAAGGACTTGGATATGCAATTACTGCTTAGTCTAAATCCTTTTTTGTTTTTTTAGTTACTCAATTCTATTGCAAAAAAACTGCAAAAACTACTGTAAAAAGATGAAAAAGAATGAAATGAGGGGAAACAAGATTATCTCTAAACTATTGAAAATCAATTATAAAGAATACAAATGAAAATGGAAGAAATTGTATTTTCATGGCTTACAAGCAGAGGGTCGGCGGTTCGACCCCGTCAACTCCCACACAATTCCAGAAAAGGTTTCAAGCAATTGAAACCTTTTTGTTTGGTCATAGATCAACCATATCCAATTAATTTTATTGAATAAACATTCGATTCGATATTGAATCAATGTAGAAAAGCAAATCTTTATTACTTTTTAAAAACATTTATCCATATCGTTTGGTCTGCCATTTGTAACTACCCTTTATTTGCTGAATCAAAACAATTATTTTTTAGTCTCCCAATAAATTTAAGTGCTTTCTATTTCTTGAAACCTATTCTATCCCTGTCTTCCCATTTTCTTTGGGCTGCCGTTTCATCCAAAAGGTTTTCCATCGCATCGTAAATTTGGTTTAACTGTACATCGTGTTCGCCAATCTTTTCCCTTAATTCTTTAAGCTGTTCCTTCATATCGTTTTGCCTTAACAAAATTTTTAGCACTTCAACAAAAGCCCTCATGATGGCAATATTCATATTGATAGCTTTATCGCTGCATAATATACCGCTTAACATGGCAACCCCTTGTTCAGTAAAAGCATAGGGCATATATCTTGTGCCGCCTCTGCCTTTTGAGGTTTCATTTTGCAACCTCAAAGAATTGCTGTTTTCTAAGGTTTCAATTTGCAATCTCAAAGCTTCAAACTCTTCTTTAGTTAGTTGAAACATAAAGTCATTAGGAAAACGCTTCAAATTACGCTTTACTGCAAGATTAAGGGCTTTGGTTTCTGTTTCATAAAGAACAGCTAAATCCCTGTCTAATAGTACCCTTTCACCCCTTATTTCGTAAATTCTATTTTGGATGCTTTTAATAATTTGCATATTCGGCTAATGAAGAGTAAAATAATCAACATTTTTAAAAAATGATAATTTTCAATAATTTTTAATTTGAAAAGTTGTTATGGAAAAATTGGTACTCCGCATCAACATTGGTGTTTAAAATCGCCACCTTTTCTAAGCTCGAAACCTTTGTACCACATAGCAACTATAACATTTGGTTCAATTAAATCATCCAAAGGCCTGGTCTTTTTGAATCAATTACTTATCTTTGACGTAAGTAACGAAAAATGTAGAAATGATAATCTCATTTAATGAAAAGGAAACAAGGAAAATTTGGGAAGGGGACAGAATCAAAGGGCTTTCAATTGAAATTCAGAAAATTGCTCGGCGAAAACTCAGAATGCTAAATAACTCTCAAAACATTAATGATTTGATGATTCCACCTTCAAATAGATTAGAGAAATTAAAGGGAAACTTGAAAGATTTCTATTCAATTAGAATAAATAATCAATGGAGAATTGTATTTAAATGGAATAATGGAAATGCGGAACAAGTCAAAGTTGTTGATTATCATTAAAAACTAAAAAAAATGAAAAAGTTAAAAAATATTCATCCTGGCGAAATTTTATTGGAAGAATTTCTTTTGCCACTCGGAATCAGTGCATATAAACTTTCAAAAGATATTGGAATTCCTCAAACAAGAACTTCTGAGATTTTGAAAGGGAATAGAAGAATAACAGCTGATACAGCTTTAAGACTTTCACGATATTTTGGAAATTCAGCTAAATTTTGGCTCGGAATTCAGGCTGATTTTGATATTGAAGAAGAAGAGTTTCAAAAGAAATCAGAACTAAGTTCAATAAAACAATATAAAAGTAACGCAGCCTGAATTTCAATTTGTAATAAAGCTGAGATTCAATTTAAGTGATTTGAGTAAAGTACCTACTCCAAAGGCCTGAATTCCTGTTCTAAAGACAGTTTTGTGGTTAATCCTCCGCCGCGGCGGAGGAAAGTCCATTAAAGTAAATTAATCTGTAGGCGAGTTCCTTACTATTTTTCTTTACCCTATTTAATTATTTTGCTATTGACTATAAATAATAAAGTAACTAATCATTAGACGCCCTCGAATAAAAAGTGCTAGAAATTTGAATTATCAGCCGTTAAAAAATCAATCCGCCGCGGCGGATTGATTTTTTTTGTTACTTTTTTGCATCAAGGCAAAAAAGTAAAAGCACTCTATTCCAAAGGAAATTTCAGACCTATAGACTCAACTTCTATTTTACTAAAACGCAAGACTAATTGCGTTCAAAAACTATAATTGCAAATACCCTTACCCAACTTTTGAAGTTTGATTAGATACTTTACTATTAATAGTCAATAGTAAAGCAATAGTTGAAGGCTCTATTTTTAAAACAACTCCTTTTTATAGGGCATATCCCTCCTCATTTTAAAATTCTTTAATCATACTAATTTAAATAACCCAATTGTAAGATTTTCCTTAGCTTAGCTTAGTTTTATTCAATAAAACTAACACTCTCAATATTGCTTTGCTAAATAAAAGTCCTATTTACATGAAATTAAATTTCGCCTTTTGTGTGGTTTTGATATTTTTAAATTCAATCCTCCAAGCACAAGTTTCCAAAACAATTCCAATGGTCGTTTGGGCCGGAATACCGAAAGCAGAAATCAATGAATACCGGTTCAATGAATTAAAACAGATGGGTGCTACCATCGCCATTGCACAATATGAAAATATTGCTGACTTTGAAAAGGCACTCACGCTTGCTCAAAATACTGGACTAAAATTGATTGCTTCTTGCCCTGAATTAAAAACCAATCCTGAGGCTACCACAAAGCAATTGAAGAATCATCCTGCGCTTTATGGTTACTATATTCAAGATGAGCCACTCAGAAAAGATTTTGATGAAATAGGTATCTGGGTTAAAAAAATAAAAGCGTCAGACCCTACTCATATGTGTTTTGTTAATTTAATTGCTAGTATACATCCCACTTATACAAAGGCTTTAGGAACCAATTCATACCAAGAATATATTCAAGAATTTGCTAAAATTGTTCCTCAAGATGTATTGTCTTTTGATTTTTATCCCATCCTTACCGATGCCATTCACGAAAATTGGTATGAAGGTTTAGGTATTTTTAGTAAAGAGAGTGCTTCACTCAAAAAACCATTTTGGGGCTTTGCTTTAGCAAGTTCTTACAACGATTTACATCCTATACCTACCATACCTGCATTGCGATTACAAGCCTACAGCAATTTGGCTTATGGCGCCCAAGGAATTGAATTATGGGCCTACTGGATGTCGGAGGGTTTACGATCAGCTCCGATTAGTTTAGATGGCAAAAGAACTGTAGTGTATGAAAGGATACAAGCCATATCGAAAGAAATGCAGCCTTATGCGGCTGTTTTTATGGGGTCTAAATTAATTTCCGTTAATCATACCGGTGTTGTTATTCCAAAAGGGACTACCCAATTAATGAAATTGCCCGATGCAATTAAAGTGTTTGATGCTGATGAGGCCTTAGTGTCTAACTTGGAAAATGGTGCCTACTCTTATTTTATTGTCGTTAATAAAAACCTACAACATTCAATGCCCACGGTTATTTTAACAGCTGATAACGTTGAAAGAATTGCAAAAGATGGTACTGCTAGTCCTGCAAAAAATTATTCACCTAATCTAGAAATTGAGCCAGGAGATATGGCTATTTTCAGATATCCCACAAAAAAATAATTTCAAATGAATCGATTGATCACCCTTTTATTTATTCTGCTTAGTTTAAATAGTATCGCCCAAGAATCATGGAAAAAAAACGGATTGATACCCACCATGTCATGGGGTGGAATATCCGAAGCTGAAATTTCTGAATCTAGTTATCGGAAATTAAAAGAAGTAGGCGTAACGATAGACATTGCTTTTTTTTCAAAGGCAGATGCAATTGCAGCTGGATTAGACGCTGCTCAAAAAGCAGGTGTTAAATTAATGATATCCTGCCCTGAATTAAAATCAGCTACTGAAAAAACGGTGAAGCGTTTCATGAATCACCCTGCATTAGAAGGATATTATTTAGGGGATGAACCTAGCAAAAATCAATTTGAAGAATTAAAAATCTGGAATAATTTAATTCAATCCATTGATAAAAAGCATTATTGCTTTGTAAATCTATATCCCAATATCAATTCCAATCAAAGCAAATTTGGCACTAAAAATTACCAAGAATATGTAGATGAATTTGACAAAGCCTTTCCAGCACCTTATTTAACTTTTGATTTTTATCCAATTGTAGATCAGGCATTGCATTCAAGGTGGTATGAAAATTTAGAATTCTTTGCTAATAAATATCAAAAAGAAGGCAGACCTTTTTGGGCCTTTGCTTTAACCACTTCTTACCTGGCATATTCCAATGATGCGGTTCAACCTTCCTTAGAAGATTTTTATCAATTGTACAAAACCTACAAACCTGAAAAAACCTATGTTCATGGCATTCCTACTTTAGCTGATTTGCGATTACAGGTAAATTCGAATTTAGCCTATGGTGCTCAAGGGATAGAATATTGGAGCTTTAGAGGATTTGGTTCCCCATTAGACGCAGAGGGAAAGCGTACAATTGTATTTGAGCATTTGCAAAAATTAAATAGAGAAATTCAAAATCTTTCTGACATCTTTCTAGGCTCAAAGCTACTATCAGTAGCCCATACAGGCTTGCAAATACCTAATGGTACCAAGCGATTAGGTAAACTTCCTGCTAGTATTAAATTACTAGAAACGCAAGGGGAAGGGGCCATCGTTTCTTGGTTAGAAAATGGAAAAAATTCTTTTCTATTAATTGTCAATCGTGATTTTAAGCAAAAGATGAAATTAATTATTTCTACTACTGATGATGTGAAGCGAATTATGAAAACGGGCGAGACGGTAGCGGCGCAAGATTTTTCTTCCGTAACAGAAGTAGAACCAGGCGATATGCTCATTTATATGGTTCCCACTAATAAAAAATAAATCATTTACAATGAAAAAGATACTCGTTTTATTATTCCTAATTTATTCAATCAGCTCTTGCAAAAACATGTCTACCTTACCTGAAAAGCAACTTACTTCTGACTTAAATTATAACCATGATTTGGATAACAATGACAATTTTTCTCCAGATAATCAGTGGCTAGTATATGATACTCGAACAGATGCTGGTGGTATTTCGATATCTAATAAGATTGAAAAAGTGAATGTGAAAACAGGAGAAAAAAAGGTTTTGTATGAAATTACAGATAATCATACTTGGGGCCCTGGAGCTGCAGCAGTTAGTTATTCACCCGTTGATTTTTCTGTAGTATTTATTCATGGTTTAAATAATAGTACAGAGAAAAATCCTTATCAGCAATGGAGAAGAACGGGAATTATGGTGAATGAAAAAAATCCTGGGCAACCGATTTATATGGATGCTAGAAACGTAGATTCTCCTTTTACTGTTGGTGCATTGCGTGGAGGTACACATCGACATGAATTTAGTGGTGATGGTAATTGGATTGGCTTTACCTACAATGATGCGATCATGCATTCATTGGAAGAAAAGACAGGAGAAAAACACAATCTTAGAACGATTGGGGTGTCTAAAAGAAATAATAAAGTAGCCATTGCGAATTTAAATAATGGAGAAAATAATTCAGGTGAATGGTATAGTGCGATTGTTGTAAAAGTAACTGCTAATCCTGCACCTGGTTCTGATGAAATTAGCAATGCTGCTGGTGATAGCTGGGTTGGTAAAATTGGCTATCCATTAAAAAGTGGAGCCTTTCAAATGGCCAGGGGATTTATTGGATCTGTAAAAGATAAAAAAGGCAATCTAGTCAACGAAGTATTTATTGTAGACATACCAAATGATATCACTAAAGTAGGGCCCTTAGGTCCGCTAGAAGGTACGATGCAAGAAATGCCAGCTCCGCCATTGGGAGCTACACAAAGGCGTTTGACCTTTACAGCTGAAACTAGCCATCCAGGTTGTGTGGGTGTAGTAAGAAGTGATTTATCTGGAAAAAATTTAGCTTATTTAGCAAGTGATGCAAATGGTATCAAACAAATTTTCACGATATCTCCAGAGGGAGGAACGCCTAAACAAATTACGGAACATACTAGCAATGTTCAAGGATTTGTTCGTTGGCATCCTGATGGCAAGCACCTATTCTACGTTCAAGAAGGAAGAATTGCTCAATGTGAAATTGGGGCTGGTTCCTTTACTGATCGAATGAAATACTTGACCGCTACGAATAAAAGTGAGCCAACCAATATCGTTGTTTCTCATGATGGAAAAACATTGGCATTCAATAGAAAAGTAAAAGATCCAAAAGGTCAAGATATTAAGCAGATATATTTCATTGAACTGCCCTAAGTTTTTTTAGTTTTATTAGACTGCGATTAATTGTTTTTTCATTTGGCAAAAGTAGTAGACTAAAAAACTGGTCACACTGAAATAAGTAATTAAAGCAGGTGTTATTAATGGAGATACTTGTGCTGAACCAAACCAGTCGCCTGATTGAATGATCCAACCGATGCATGTTGCATTTTTAATGGTCTCTAGTATCCATATTTTTTTATTTCCATCCATTAGGTCGGTAAGTGAATAGATATGTACAAAAATAAAAGCTCCATAAATAAAAATGTTGGGAGAGCCAATGCTGGCTATATTTCCATAGAGGTAGGAAACAATTAAGAGCAGACTAAAAAGTTGAAACCACAAATAAATTTTTAGTAATTTAGAAGCATTGGTTTCATATTTATTGAAATGATAAACATCTTCAATCTTATATATAGGGTAAGTATCGACCACGTCGCTTGGACGCCATCCTAGAGGCATCAACCAAATACGAAATTTGTCCTTCCAACTCTGAGTATGCCAAGCATCTTTAATGAGTAGCCAAAGATGTGTAAAATTTATTTTGATAGGATTCCAAGTGCGCACAGGTATTGTGATTCCATATACCGCAGGAATGTCATCTCTTTCTTCTTGAAAGGTTCCAAAAAGTTTATCCCAAAAAATAAATATCTGTCCAAAGTTTTTATCAAGGTATTCAGGATTGATAGCATGGTGAACACGGTGATGTGCTGGAGTGACAATAATTTTTTCTAGCCAACCCATTTTTTTAATATGACAAGTATGATACCATAATTGTGCAAATAAATGCAGCGGAGCAATGACTGCAATTACTTTTGGAGGCACGCCTAATAAAGCTGCAGGTAATAACAAAAAAGTATAAATACGAATGAATACAGAAATACTTTGTCTGAGTGCACAGGCTAAATTAAAATGTTCACTGCTGTGATGTATTAAGTGGTTATTCCAAAAAATATTATAGGTATGATTGATTCGGTGTCCCCAGTATCCAGCAAAATCGAGCGCTATAAACGCAATAAAATATAACAATATACCTGACTGAACTTGTATAATATTGAAATGCTCTAGTAACCATGGATAAGATAATATTCCAACACTTAGTCCTAGCACATCTTTGGTAGAGTTAGTAACTCCTGAACTTAGACTAGAAATCATGTCTAAGGTTTCTACTGTTTCTTTGCCTTTGTACCAACCATACCATTTTTCGAATAATACTAAAAATAAAAATAGCGGGGTTACAATTACTAAAATATGTCCGTAGGTTTCCATTTTAAAGGATTATTAATTTTTTCAAAAATAAGCTTTTTAAAAATTGTGCTAATCAAAATTCGGAATTTTCATTAATTCTCCCTTTTTAAGTGCAGATTCATGAGCGATTATTCCTGGTGCCGTATAGGCTAGGGCTTCATAAATATTTACGCTCGGTTGACGATTTTTTGTGAGGGCATCAATAAATTCATGGGTGATAAAAGAATGCGATCCATCATGGCCGCTATCATGACGCAGCGGTTCTGGTAATAGAGCTGTTTTCCACCATTTCGTTTGTGCGTACTTTTCAGTAACATTAGTTTTTATTTGAAAGCCTGCATCATCTTTCCCTTCTTTATCAACACTTCTAATAATAGTATGCTCGTTGGATTCTGTAGGTGCTGAAATAAAGCTCATCTTTTCTCCTCGCCATTCGGCTCGCTCTGCATTGGTTAATGCTCCTTTCCAATTTACCTCTACTCTAAACGGATGGTTTTTATTAGTTTGAAAAAACGCGGTTTCATTCCAAAATGGATTTTGATAGGGATTGTTTTTCAAAAGGCTGCTTTGATCTCCCCAACCTAAAGCACTTACTTGGGTTAGTCTTTCTCCAGTAACCGAAATTAAAAAAGAAGTACAATGGGTTGGATAAAGTAAGGGAGGCAATCCATGACGCCAGGTAGCTTCCCCATTTTCAAACCATAGGGCTTCCAGTCCTGGATGGTTGTACTCTGCAGCAGCACTAAAGATTTCTCCGAATAGACCTTCTTCATATAATTTTCTAACAGAAATAGTATTTTGTCTGTAATAACTCGTCTCCGCCATCATGTAAGTAAGACCCGATTTGCGTACCGCATCTCGTAGTTTATAACAATCTTCTAATGTGAGCGCAGCAGGAACTGCACACAATACATGCTTACCAGCTTGGAGTGATTCAACTGCATGTTTCACATGGTCTGGTGCAGGAGTGGCAATGAAAACAGCATCAATTTTCGAGTCTTTCAGTAACAGGGTTAATGACTCATAACTTTTTGTGCAGCGATAGGTTTTCATTAGATTCTCTCGTCTGTCTTTTCGCAAATCACTTACTGCTTCTACAATGCAGTTGGGATGTTCGTGAAAGTAAAAACTAGCACCAAATCTTCCTCCAATAATACCGATCCGAATTTTATTTGCGAATGGTTGATTATTTGCAAATACATTTTTAGGAGCTAATGCAATCGTTGCTAAACCAAGTCCTGCATTTTCAATAAATTTTCGTCTGCTAATATTTGTCCGAATCCTTGAATCTTTCATGGTTAATTTTTAATAGTTAAATATAACATTATTCTCCAAGTTGCATTAACCGATGGTTTATTTATTTAAACCAAGCCTTATTAAGTCTGACAGATTAAGTACAGGTCAATTCAAAAATTTAAAAAATGATTTTAAGAAGAAATTTTTAAGTAAATTGATGTCATGAAAAAAAGAACCTTCATCAAAACTGCTGCTCTTACAGGCATTGGATCATCTATTGGAATGGATGCATTGGCTACCTTATTCGATTCAAAGAAACATCTGTCTCCAGAAAAACTTGCAGCCGATGATGTATTTTGGAAAAAGATAAGAAGTCAATATCTTCTTAAAACGGATTATATCAATTTTGAAAATGGGTACTACAATATTATTCCTCAGCCAACGCTGGAAAAATATATTCAACACATCCGCGATATCAATTTACATGGCGCCTATTATATGCGAACGGTACAAGTGGAAAATAAAAATCGAATGGCTGCAAAACTTGCAGAGGTAGCGGGTTGTGGTTCGGATGAATTGATTATTACTAGAAATGCTACAGAGGCGCTAGATATTATTATTGCAGGTCAACATTGGAAAGCAGGTGATGAGGCAGTAATGGCTATTCAAGACTATGGTTCAATGTTAGAGATGTTTCAACAAGTAGCCAATCGATATGGGGTGATCTTGAAAAAAGTGTCGGTTCCCAATCATCCAAAGTCGGATGAGGAAATTGTTTCTCTTTATGAAAATGCCCTCACGCCCAAAACAAAGTTGATGATGGTGAGCCATATGATTAATATTACGGGTCATATTCTTCCGATCAAAAAAATATGTACCATGGCGCATCGTAAGGGGGTAAAAGTATTGGTTGATGGTGCGCATGCTTTTGCTCACATTCAATATAAAATAAAAGACCTCGATTGCGATTATTATGGAACCTCCTTACATAAATGGTTGAGTGTGCCTTTGGGTTCAGGATTTCTTTATGTTAAAAAAGAAAATGTTGCCACTGTTTGGCCGTTGATTGGAGATGGAAATGGAGATCTTACTAATATTCTACGACTGAATCATACAGGTACTCATCCACCTGCAACTGATTTAGCCATTGAAGATGCCATCGATTTTTACAACACGATGGGTGCAGAAAAAAAAGAAGCCAGAATGAGGTATCTGCAACAATACTGGACTAGCAGGGTAAAGGATTTGCCAAATATTGTGATCAATACGCCAACTGAAAACAATCGTTCCTGCGGTATTGCCAATGTGGGGATTAAAGGAATTACGCCATCAGCGTTAGAAAAGCGATTGTTAAAAGAACATAAAATATATACGGTTGCCATCGATTATGCAAACGTACAAGGCTGTCGCATTACACCCAATGTATTTACTTCTATCGAAGATTTAGATGTATTTGTAGGTGCACTAAAAATAATGGCTACCACATAGGATAGCCATTAAAGAGTTCTAATATTTTTTTACAATTGGATGGATACGTGTTTAATCTTCGTTCGTTTCCAAGTATAGGTGATATGAATTTTACCATCTTTGGTTTGTATCACTGCAGGATAAGAAAATTCAGCCTTTGGTTCGTTTTCTAAAACAGCAATCTCTTCCCATTGTTGACCATCTTTTGAAATGGCAACATTTAAAGGAGACCTACTTCCTCCCCAAGATCTAGATTCTTTGGTTACATGATTATACACTAGTACATGTCTACCATCTTTTAATGTTACTGCATCCGTACCAGAATTTGGATTAGGCAATGAGGTAGCTTTTAGCGCAGACCAAGTCATACCCTGGTCACTTGAAAATGCTTCTAACAATAGACCATTTCTACTTCTACAAAGTAATTGCAATCGACCATCTTTTAAGAAAAGTACACTAGGCTGAATAGCTGAAAACTCTTTGCCATCATTGATCGCATCGGTTCTAGTCCAGGTTTTACCACCATCTTTCGTCATTTCAAAATGTACTCTCCATCCATGGTCTTCAGATGAAGTTGGACATAATAAAGTGCCATTTTTAAGAAGAACAGGTTTGTTTTTTATCGGGCCATAGATTCCTTCTGGAAGTCTCTCGGCCGCTGACCAAGTAAGGCCATTGTCTTTAGAACGTTTTAGCATTCCCCACCAAGTGGAAGGGGAAGGACCTACCTTATAAAATAAAATCAATTCTTTACCAGGCATTTTAAATAGAACAGGATTCCAAGTTGGATAACGTAAACTGTCGTTTTGAACTCCGTTGGCTACTTCTACAGGAACCGTCCATTTTCCTTTTTCTAAACGACTCACCCAGATGCCTACATCCTTATTTTTTTCTTCGGTACCACCAAACCAAGAAGCAATTATTCCGCGAGGAGTTTCTTCTAAAGTAGAGGCATGGCAAGAAGGGAAGGGAGCCGTTTCATAAATAAATTCGGAACTTATTTTTTGCCCAAAGACAGGACTAACAAAAGCACAGAGTGCTAGGATCTTTATTATTTTTTTCATGGTTATACAAGCTTTGATTGCAAGATATAAAAAAATGTTTTAGTCTAGATCTTTATTATTTCAGCTATTAAAGGGCATTTCAACCACTCTTTTTGGGTTGAAAGAATTCATATTAGTGAAATTATTTATACTCTATTAAAATTATATACTTCTAATATTCATAGTTATCGTAGTCTTCAAAAATAATTAGCTATTAATTGATAACTATAGATAGGATAAAAAATAAAAAACATATCTTTAAATTTCGAAAAACGAATGGATGAAAAATCCATTTTTAACGATCACTAATCTATATTTCAAAATTCATTATTTAAAAAAAA
This sequence comes from Chitinophaga pinensis, assembly GCA_945876095.1. Classification (GTDB taxonomy): domain Bacteria; phylum Bacteroidota; class Bacteroidia; order Chitinophagales; family Chitinophagaceae; genus Ferruginibacter; species Ferruginibacter pinensis_E. The sequence goes on along the minus strand of CAMCMP010000003.1, from coordinate 170,051 downwards.
CGTCCATCATGAAAAGGAGAAATTTTATTGGATTGAGCTCTACAGTTGGTTTAATTGCAGGGGCTTTACCAAATTTGTCTATGGCTGCATCTACTGCCTCAGAAGTAAAAAAAGAAAAGAGATATCAAAATGGAGCGAGTCCTTGGCCTATTAGTTTGGACACTGCAACCATTCGTCCTTCTTCTTTGAAAGATAAAGTAAGAATCGCTGCTGAAGCCGGTTATGATGGTATTGAACCTTGGGATACTGAACTAGAAGAATATGAAAAAAAAGGTGGCAACTTAAAAGAGTTGGGTTTAGAAATAAAAAAATTAGGACTTAAAGTCCCTAGTGTAATTGGATTGTGGAATGCTATTCCAGATACAATGGAATTGTTTAATAGTTCACTTTCTGAAACACGCCGTCGTATGCGTATGGCACATGACATTGGCGCAGAGCACATTCAAACCATTCCTAATAAATTGTCTGAAAACTACAATCACAAATGGGTAGCAGAAAGATATCGAGATATTGTAGAGATTGGTTTAAAAGAATATAACATCAAACCAGCATTGGTTTTTGTAAAATATTTTACTATTAAAACTTTGGGTCAAGCGGTAGGTATTGCAATGGATGCCAATCATCCGATGGCTAGGGTAATTCCTGATGTTTATCATATGTACATTAGTGGCGGAGGTTTTGAGGGATTAAAATTATTGAAAGGAGATGCTATTGCCATTTTCCAATTCAATGATTCACCGGCTACTCCTGCTTTTAAAGATCTAAAAGATGAGCATCGTGTGTATCCTGGTGATGGTATATTGCCTCTAGATTCAATTTTTAAAGATTTGAAAGCTACTGGATATAAAGGGTTTATTTCCCTTGAGATGTATAATCCTAATTATTGGAAAGAAGATCATTTGACTGTTGCTAAAACAGGACTTAAAAAAACATTAGCAGTTCTTAAAAAAGCTGGTGTATAATTTTTAAAAAGCACTACCTATTTAAGGTAGTGCTTTTTTTATATTTGAACGATTAGAAGTATTGGTAAATTATATGGTATACAATACTTTGACTTGCCCAAGATTCAAAAATTTTAAACCTGATTAATAATGGTAGGAAAAGATTTCCGCAATGCCCTTCGTGAGGGTAAGAAAGTTTATGGAACTCAGATTTCATCGACTTCTCCCAAAATGTTTGATTCTGTAATTAGCCTAGGGCTTGATTTTGTATTTTTTTGTAATGAACATGTTCAATATAATCCAGAAACATTAAGCTGGATGTGTAATGCGTTTAAAGCCGCTGGAGTAAATCCATTGGTAAGAATATTAGAGCCAAGTCCTTATTTGGCAACCCAGGCCTTGGATGCAGGTGCCTGCACAGTATTGGTTCCTTATGTTGAAGAAATAGAGGATGTGATCGCATTGATAGGAGCAGTAAAATATCGCCCACTAAAGGGAAAAAAGTTGATGCGAATATTGCATGGTGAAGAAAAGCCATCTGAAGAGTTAAAGCAATATCTAATTCATAACAATAGAAATAATTCATTGGTTTTAAATATTGAGAGTGAAAAGGGAGTGGCAATGATGAATGAGTATCTTGCCATTCAGTCATTGGATGGTCCTGCAGTAGACGGTTTGATGATTGGACCACATGACCTCTCTACTTCTTATGGTATGCCAGAGAATTATTTTTCTAAGGAGTTCTTGGCATTGACTGAAGGCATAATAAAAAATGCGCGCGCTAAGGGTGTTGCAGTGGGCGGCCATACAGGTTATAGAGATAGTCTTGATTTGCAATTGGAATGGGCAAAAATGGGGGCTACTATGTTATTACATTGCTCCGATGCTTTCTTGTTTGCTAATCAGTTGAACAATGATTTAAATAAAATAAAAAAATTATTAGGTACCGCAGAACATGTTAATAAAAGTGCTGAAAGTATTTAGTAGTAAAAATTCCGCTGTATGAAAAAAATCACCTGGCTTATTTGCTTTTTCTGTTGTTCTTTAAATTCTAAAATACAGGCCCAGACTTTTGATTTTTCAAAAGCTGGCATAGTAGTTTCTTCTAAACTTGCAACCCCTCAAAAGGAGACTTATATCCGGGTGCTTCAAGAAGAAATTAAAGCCCGCACTCAATTAAATTTAGTGTTGCAAGAGAAATCCAATAAGTTGCCTTTGATAGCGCTTGTACTAGCTTCTGACATAACATTAGGGGATATTTCTGTTCCTAAATTACCAGCCAATTCTGTTGTATTTCAAAAAGAAGGATTTGGTATCTCTATTGATTTGAGTTCAGGTAGACCCATTTTATGGTTGATGGGTGGAGATGAAAGAGGCGTATTATTTGCTATCGGAGAATTTTTAAGAAAGGCAGATTTAAATAAACAAAAGATTGTCGTTGATAAAGCAATTGAAATTAGTTCTGTGCCAAAGTATGCAATTCGTGGACATCAAATTGGCTATCGAAATACGGCTAACTCTTGGGATGCATGGAATGAAAAGCAATATGAGCAGTACATAAGGGAATTAGCACTTTTTGGTTCTAACTCAGTTGAAAATATTCCATTGCAAGATGGTCCGCCCGGACCTCATATGAAAATTCCTAGACAGGAAATGAATATCAAAATGAGTCAGATCTGTATGAATTATGGACTTGATTATTGGGTTTGGACGCCTGCTGATATCGATTTGTCTGACGAAGTAAAGTTTAAACAGGAAGTAAAAATTCATTCGGATTTTTATAAGAGTTGTCCAAAGTTGGACGGTGTTTTTTTTCCAGGTGGTGATCCAGGAAGTAATCATCCAAAGGATGTCATGCCTTTCTTACAAGCGATTTCTATTGAATTAAAAAAATATCATCCTAAGGCGGGTGTATGGATTTCGTTACAAGGTTTTAGTGATGAACAAGTAAATTATTTCTATGAATATTTAGGAAAATACAAACCCGATTGGTTAGCAGGTGTTGTCTCTGGACCTAGTAGTCCAAGTATGTCTGATACTCGCTTTCAATTACCTAAAAAGTATAAGCATAGGCATTATCCTGATTTAACGCATACTGTCCGTTGTCAATATCCAACTGAAAATTGGGATCAAGCATTTGCATTAACAGAGGGTAGGGAGGTTTCAAATCCTCAACCTTTTTATTATGCTAAAATCCATAATCAATTAGCTCCACTCACGGATGGTTTTCTATCTTATTCTGATGGAGTGCATGATGACGTTAATAAAGTTATTTGGAGTCAGATGGCTTGTAACCCAACCAAAGATGTTAGAGAGGTATTGGTTGAGTATGCTTCTTTATTTTTCGGTCATTCTATTTCAGAACAAGTGGCGGATGGCATTTTAGCATTAGAAAGAAATTGGGTTGGACCAGTGGAGGAGAATGGAGCTATAGAAACAACCTTTGCTTATTGGCAGAATTTAGAACTTAAAAATCCAGGCCTTCAATTAAATTGGCGCTGGCAGCAATTGGTGATGCGTGCTTATTATGATACCTATGTAAAACGCAGGAAGATTTATGAACAAAAATTGGAGCGGGATGCCAATGAAATTTTATTAAGCGCCAAAACCATCGGTATCAATCAATCAATGGAATTGGCTCTTAATCGAGTAAATCAAGCTGATAAATCACCCATTCATCCTGAGCTTAGACAAAAGATTGTTGATTATTGTGAAGCATTGTTTAAATCAATCGGAATGCAAACCAGTGTTCCTAAATACCAAGCAAGTGGTGCAGAGCGCGGTGCTATCTTAGATTTTATTGACTACCCTTTAAATAATAGATGGTGGCTAGAAGATGAGTTTAAAAAAATTAAGAAACTCCCTTCAGAAAAAGGACAATTGGATCGTTTGGATATTATTGCAAAATGGGAAAATCCAGGGCCTGGAAGTTATTATGATAATATTTCAGATCTATCTAAAGGACCTCGTGTAAAAACTAGAACTGAAGATGCAACGGATGTTTTATGGGCTGATAATGGATTAAGTAGAAGACGTTTGTCTACTCAACTTTTTCAAAACTTCCCGAAGTTGGAATATGCAGATTTAGACCCCAATGCAATGTACACAATAAGAATTTCTGGATATGGGGAAGCGTTGTTGCGAATAGATGGTGAAAGAATTGAACCTACACTTTATAATAAGGGGATGGAAGAATTCAAAGAGTTTCAACTGAGTCCTAAGTACGTAAGAGACGGGAAAATTTCTATTACTTTTGATGAACCAGAGGAATCTAAATTGAATTGGCGTGAGCACTCAAAAGTTTTTGATATTTGGCTTTTAAAAATGTAAAATAGTTTTATTGAATTTTATCATAGTAAAGGGCTGCAGCTCCAAGTATAGCGGCATTTTCAAGAGTTGAAACTTCTACAACTAACTTTTCAACTGACTTGGAGTAGGCGAGTGTGTGGATTCTTTCCCACATAGTATCTTTAAAAAATGGATACGCCATTCTAACCGATCCTCCCAAGATAATCAAAGGAATATCGTAGGCGTATTGAATAAGTTTTATTGCATTACCTAGGTGGGTTCCTAATTCAGCATACCATTGCAGCGCAATGGGGTCACCATTTTTAGCCCTTTCAAAAACTTCTTCTCCATTGGTGTGGTAAACATTTTCAAAGAATCGTCCACTGGCATAATATTCGTAACAATGATCTAAATAGTCTACCATTCCAATTTCACCCGCTCCGCAATTGGGGCCTGCAAACAATTTTTTATTGATGATTATTCCTGCACCTAATCCAGTTCCAATGGTAAGTCCAATCATATGATTACTTCCTATTCCTTTTCCAAAATAAAACTCTCCAGTTGAAAAACAATTTGCATCATTATTAATAATCACTGGAACTTGATATCTATCTTCCATGATTTTTTTCAAATGAACTTCTTTCCAAGAGGGGATGTATTGAACATCATAAACGATACCGTTATCGACATCAACTACGCTCGGAACACCAATGCCTATAGCAGTAATATCTTTTTCAAATAACTGATCTATAATAAAAAATAAGTCTTTTAAAACATCGTCTATTGATCCAGATCTATTGATAGCAATTGATTGGATAGATGAAAGTTTTGAATCAAACACAATTCCACCACGTATGTTCGTAGCGCCAAAATCTACACCTATTATTTTTTTAGTTTTCATTCGTACTATTTATTAAAGGGGGCTCGATTCTTTTTTGAAAAGAGAGATGGTTTTATTAGTGACTTTTGGTTTTGCCCAAAAACCAATACTTAAAATATAAGCTAGGCTTACAAACAAAATGCACATGCCAGTTCGCAGTCCAAAATAATCGCCTATCCATCCTACTATTAGCGGTAGAATGGCACCTCCAATGATTCCTGTTACAATAATTCCTGCAAAAGAACCATGGTGTTCATCTACTGAATTAAGTGCCAATGAAAAAATAATAGGATAAATTACCGAAGCAAAAAATCCTACCAAAGGAAAGGCAATTAATGCGGTACTAGTAGACCCAAATAATCCTGCAGCTAAACAGGCTATTGCTAAAGCGGTGAAAAGTACTAGTACTACTCTGCTATCCATTAATTTTAGCAAGAGTAAACCAAGTAATCCACCAGCTGTCATTAATCCCCAAAAATAGGCAACCGTATCTGCTCCAATTTTTTGAGGATCCTGTCCATGATAAGTGTATAAGAATTGTGAAATCCAATTAGCAATTCCTTGTTCTGTTCCTACATAACAAATCATGGCTATAAAAAATAAAATAACTGTTCGCTTTTTGAATAATTGAATATGTGTTGCAAGTAATCCTGTTTTTTCCTCATTACTCAATTCTACCTTTGGAAATTTAGAAAAGAAAATAATGATAAACATAATTACACATATAATTACAAACAATAAATAAAGGGATATCCAAGGAAGTTCAGTAGGCACTAACTTTGAAATTCCTGCAATCAATCCATTTGGCTGATTTGACTCTTGCAGTCGTTTAACAAGTGCAGAATATACCAAAGGACTAACAAAAGAAGCAAGACCAAATACCAGCTGAGCTGCTACTGAATAAAAAGCATAATTTTCTTCTCCACCTGCTGTCCGTAAAAGTGGATTAATCACTACTTGAAGCATTGCCATACCACAACCTATAAAAAACAAGGACAATACAGCCGATAAGTAATTTGGAAATAGAGCTAGTATTAGCGCACCAATAAAAGAAACCACAAATGCTGCTAGCATGATTTTCTTTTCCTTATACTTTTCGAGTAACATTCCAGTTGGGATCGACAGGATTCCGTAGGCTATAAAAAATGCAAAAGGTAATAGAGAACCAAGTGTAAGACTTAGATTGAAACCTTTTATCATATCAGGCATTAGCGGGCCAAAGACATTCGTTAAAAAAGAAATAACGAAAAATGTCAACATGATTAGACCTACAACATAATAATTTCGTTTCATACAAAATAGTGGTAGTAATTAATTGAGTTGTCTGAATTTAGAATGGTAGAGTGCAATTCCAAAAATGGAAGTTACTTATAATTGTAGGATTTATGAAAAGAATTGCACCAATGCATATAATATTATTATTTCATTTCCATTTTTAAGATAGGAAATTTTAATTAAAAATAAATTCAGAAAAGACTGGACTATATTTCTTATTAAGTAAATTTTAATAAAAAAATCAGTTTAGCTGAAGGGCAGGAAGTCGATAAGATTGTGCATCATAAACAAAAAGTTCATCAATCTCAATTGTCCAATATTTGTAGAGGGGAGTTTTCATTAATTGATTTTCTACCTCTAATTTACTACTTGCATTCATTATCATCCAACACCTTTGGGTTTCCATACTTACCGCATAATAATCAATGGCTCCCTTTTCAATGAAGTTATTTATTAAAATTCGATGCGCAGGAACTAAGTTCATGAAATTTTCATCCATCTCAAATTGAATGGTCACTTGGTATTTGATCAGTGATTCGTCGTTTATATTTTCCATGGAACAATATTATTTTCCCATTCCTTTTTGAATGGGGTGGTTATTTTTATATAGTTATCGGTATAACCTTCCATCATACCATTTTTATTATGCGTTTCAAATAATACCTCTCTAGTATTACCAATCTGCTGATTGGTAAAATATTGCATTTTTTGATAACTTAAATTTCGTAGTATTTTGTTTCGCTCGTTTCTAGTTGAAATGGGAACTACCGGCTTCATTGAATCTGCTAAGGTGTTGGCCCTTTCAGAATAAGTAAAAACATGCAGATAAGAAATGTCAAGCGCTTGCAAAAAGTCAACTGTTTCCTTAAAATGTGTTTCAGTTTCTCCAGGAAAACCAACTATCACATCTACGCCAATACAGCAATCGGGAATAAGTTTTTTTATAAGGTTTACTTTATCGCTATACAGTTCTCGTTTGTAGCGCCTTCTCATTAATCCGAGTATTTTATTACTACCACTCTGTAAAGGAATATGAAAATGAGGCATAATTTTTTTGCTATCACTAACCAATTCAATTATTTCATCTGATAATAGATTGGGTTCAATAGAAGAGATTCGGTATCTACTAGGTCCATCTGAATTTTCAAGCTGTTGAATTAATTGATATAAATCTTCTTTGTTCTCTTTTGATTCATTGGTTGTATGCTGAATATTGCTTCCAAAATCTCCTAAGTTAATTCCTGTGAGTACAATTTCTTTTACACCCTGTTCCGCGATTGTTTTTACATTGGCTAAAATATTGTTAATGGAATCACTCCTGCTTTTACCTCTTGCCATTGGGATAGTACAAAAGGAACAGTTATAATCACATCCATCTTGAACTTTTAAAAACACTCGAGTGCGATCGTTGATTGATTGTGATGGAGAAAAAATATTTACCTCTTCAATATCGCAACTACAAATTTTAGTGGAATCTCCTTTTGTAATGGTCTTGAGGTGTTCAGTAATATTGAATTTTTCGGCAGCTCCTAAAACAAGATCAACACCGGGTATAGAAGCTATTTCATTTGGTTTTAACTGTGCATAGCAGCCTGTAATTACCACCATAGCCTCTGGAGCTTTTCGTTGAATGCGTCTTACCAGCTGTCTACATTCTTTATCGGCGTTATCAGTAACAGAGCAGGTATTAATTACATAGACATCAGCTACCTCATCAAATTTTTTTTTGATAAATCCATCATTTTCTAATAATCTGCCAATAGTGGAAGTTTCTGAAAAATTCAATTTACAGCCTAAGGTATGTAACGCAACTGTTTTACTCATTGTGGCAAAGATAAGGACCCCTATAAAATTAACTGCAATTGTATTTTGAAAAATTCTTTTAAAATTCTACCTATTTCCAGTTAAGCATTTCATAAAAAATAAATAATTTTCGATTGGAAGAGTTAAAATCTAGTATCGTAACTGCTCAATGTTGCTATTTATTAGTGATTTCAATAAAACTCTTTACTTTTACAGGCGAATTATTTTTAGTTTAGATGGATTGATTATTAACGGTTCAAAATCTCTTTCCAAAATAGGTCATGAAAATAAAATCTTTTTTAGCCAAGCCTTTTGCTGGATATGTCTACAAACAGATAAGAAAGGGAATGGAAACTGCTTTGGACGACCAGCAATCAATTTTTGAATACCTTATAAAAGCAGGTGCCAAGACTGAGTTTGGAAAGGATCATGGATTCTCAGATATTAAAACATACCAAGATTTTATTAGGCAGGTTCCTCTGAGGGACTACGAGGCTTTTAAACCTTATATCGAAAAAATAAAGCAAGGAAAGTACAATGTGCTTTGGAAAGGGCAGCCTATCTATTTTGCCAAAACAAGCGGTACTACAAGTGGTGTAAAATATATTCCTATCAGCAGGGATTCCATTAGCAATCATATCAACACTGCTCGCAATGCTTTATTGTGTTATATGTCCGAAACCGGTAATACAAAATTTGCTGATGGCAAACTTATTTTTTTGAGTGGATCACCCACACTCGAGAGAGTAGGAGGTATTCCAACAGGCAGACTAAGTGGAATTGTAAATCACCATATACCCAATTATTTACGTTCTAATCAAATGCCTTCTTACGAAACAAATTGTATAGAGGAGTGGGAAGAAAAATTAGATAAAATCGTAGAAGAAACACTTCATAAGAAAATGACATTGATCAGTGGTATTCCACCCTGGGTTCAAATGTATTTTGATAGACTCACCCAAAAGAGTGGGAAAAAAATAGGTGAGCTATTCCCCGATTTCAGTGTGATGGTTCAAGGAGGAGTAAATTTTGAACCCTACAAAGCAAAATTGTTTGAAAGTATCGGTCGAAAGGTGGATTGTGTGGAACTATTTCCTGCAAGTGAAGGCTTTTTCGCTTTTCAGGATTCTCAAGATGCGGAAGGGTTGCTTTTAAATACGAATAGTGGGATATTCTTTGAATTCGTCCCTGCTGCTGAAATATTTTCTTCTGATCCCACCAGACTATCTTTAAGGGATGTAAAAGTAGGAGAGAATTATGCAATGATTGTAAATAACAATGCTGGATTGTGGGGTTATAATATTGGAGATACCGTAAAATTTGTTTCTACCGCCCCTTATCGAATAGTGGTTACCGGTAGAACCAAGCATTTCATTTCTGCTTTCGGAGAACATGTAATTGGTGAAGAGGTTGAAGCTGCCTTAATGGCTACAGCCCAATCGTTGAATGCTCAGGTTACTGAATTTACAGTAGCTCCAGTAATTTCTGAGGAGCAAGGTAAAAGTTATCATGAGTGGCTGATTGAATTTGAAAATCCTCCTATAGATTTAGTTGCTTTTGGAAAAGACTTAGATGATCAGCTTCGATCTAGAAATGTTTATTACGATGACTTGATTAAAGGTAATATTTTAGATCCACTTCACATTTCATTGATTAAAAAGAATGGTTTTATTGATTATATGAAAAGCATCGGAAAGCTAGGAGGGCAAAATAAAGTACCCAGATTAAGCAATGATCGAGTGCTAGCTGAAGGCCTAAAAAATTGGCTTCAAATTAGCTAATAGAATGAGTAGTCTGACTAGCTAGAAGCCACTAGTGAAAATTTATCCCAATTTTTGATGGAAAGGTTGTAAAATCACTTATTTTTGCAGAATTATTTACATTACTAATAAATAAAGTGAAAAGCACCTATACCGATATTATAAATGTGTTCAGCCAAGACAAAACTAGGGTTGTTGCTTTTATTGTAGTGCCGAATACTTCTCCCCGACGTATACCTGGTTGCTGATAGGACGAGCAATTGAAAACTGCCCCTGTCAGTGAAAAAATCTCCAAAACCTGGTTCTTATAAAATTTTTACTAACTTTTATTTCAATTTCATACAATTGGAAACATCAAACATTATAATCAGGGCAGCGTTACCAAGTGACAGTCATTACGCAGCCATTATTACCGACGAAATGCAATCTTCTGCCAAGGCTCGTGGAACTGGTATTGCCAAAAGGTCGCCCGAATACATCGAATCTAAAATCAATGAGGGCAAGGCCGTTATTGCGGTTACCTCCGATGGCGATTGGGTAGGCTTTTGCTATATTGAAGCCTGGGGCCATGAACAGTTTGTGGCTAATAGTGGATTGATAGTAGCTCCTGCTTATCGTAAAAGCGGAGTAGCTAAACAAATCAAAAGAAAGATTTTTGATCTTTCCAAAGAAAAGTATCCCACTTCTAAGATTTTTGGATTAACCACCGGCTTAGCAGTCATGAAAATTAATTCAGACCTAGGTTATGAACCGGTTACTTATTCTGAGTTGACAGATGATGAAGAATTTTGGGCCGGTTGTAAGAGTTGTGTCAACTATGATATATTGATGAGTAAAGAAAGAAAGAATTGCATGTGTACTGCTATGTTGTATGACCCTGCTGATCACTTTGAACCGGAAGAAACAAAAGAGGATTTTAAACAAAATTCAAAATTGTACGAAAGGTTTATGAAAATTAAACAAAGTAGTTTATTGAGTATATTTAGGAAAAAGGAAGGAGGCATATCGGTAAAATCTTTACTGAAAATATTTTTTACCTAGCGGAATTTGGATGTATTATTTATTGCCTTTTATAATAAAAAAAGTTTTTAAAAATGGATGAAAAATTAACTATAGAGCAGTCTGAAAGTAATTCAACAAATAGATCGGTAGTATTAGGATTTAGTGGTGGATTAGACACCACTTTTTGTGTAAAGTATTTAACTATAGAAAAAGGATATGAAGTTCATTCTGTGGTAGTAAACACTGGAGGGTTTTCTGAAGCCGATTTGGAGCAGATTGAAGCACACGCCTATCGTTTAGGCGTTAAATCACATACTACTATTGATGCAGTAAAAAGCTATTACGATAAAATTATTAAATTCCTTGTTTATGGTAATGTGTTAAAAAATAACACTTATCCATTAAGTGTAAGTGCAGAAAGATTAAGTCAAGCTTTATTCATTGCAGAGCATGTAAAAAAAATGAATGCTTCTGCTGTGGTTCATGGAAGTACTGGTGCTGGTAATGATCAAGTGAGGTTTGATATGGTATTTAATATTATGATTCCTGGAGTTGAAATTATTACTCCGATCAGAGATATGAAATTAAGTAGGGAAGAAGAAATATCTTATTTGAAGTCAAAAGGGGTGGTGATGAATTTTGAAAAATCTGTCTATTCCATCAACAAAGGATTATGGGGAACCAGTGTGGGAGGCAAGGAAACATTGAATAGCAAAGGGATGCTTCCTGAAGAGGCTTGGCCAACCCAAGTAACAGAATCGGAAATGCGAAATATCGAACTTGAGTTTGAAATGGGGGAACTTATTTCAGTGGACGGTGAAAGATTTGATCATCCTACCAAGGCGATCCAAAAAATACAATTGATTGCAGGTGCTTACGGAATAGGAAGGGACATACATATCGGTGATACCATCATTGGAATTAAAGGAAGGGTTGGTTTTGAGGCTGCCGCTCCAATGGTAATCATAAAAGCTCACCATGCTTTGGAAAAACATGTTTTAACCAAATGGCAATTAAATTGGAAAGATCAATTGGCTTTGTTTTATGGCAACTGGTTACATGAAGGACAAATTCTTGATCCAGTGATGAGAGACATGGAAGCATTTCTTGAAAGTACTCAGCAAAATGTAACAGGAAAAGTTTTTGTAGAATTAATGCCCTATCGTTTTCAGGTAACTGGTATCGAATCTAAGTTTGATTTGATGAGTAGCAAATTTGGAAAATACGGAGAGATGAATAATGGATGGACCGGAGAAGATGTAAGGGGATTCACAAAAATATTTGGCAATCAAACGATGATTTATCACCAAATAAAACAAAATACCAATGGATAATAAAATCAAAGTAGGTATAATTGGTGGTGCTGGGTATACGGGGGGCGAATTGATTCGAATATTACTCAATCACCCCAATGTGTCCATTGTTTTTGTTCAGAGCAATAGCAATGCTGATAAGCCATTGCATGCTGTCCATCAAGATTTGTTGGGTGAAACGAATATTTTTTTTACTAAAGAAATTAATCATCCTATTGATCTGCTTTTTTTATGTTTAGGACATGGGGATTCAAAAATGTTTTTAGCAGTTAACAATATTGACGAAAAGATTAAAGTAATAGATCTTAGTCAAGATTTTAGGCTTTCTAATCATTCATCATTTAATAATAGAAATTTTGTTTATGGGTTACCAGAATTAAATAAAGAGCAAATAAAATTGGCTAGTAATATTGCTAATCCGGGATGTTTTGCTACTGCTATACAATTGGGGTTAATTCCTTTAGCAAAGCTGGGAATACTGAATGAAGTTTATTCAACTGGTATCACAGGGTCTACTGGAGCAGGGCAGAGTCTTTCAGCTACCTCTCATTTTAGTTGGAGAGCAAATAATATACAAGCCTACAAAACGCTTGAGCATCAACATCTTTTTGAAATTGGACAATCTTTTCAACAGTTGGAGCCCTCAAAAAATATTGATATTCATTTCGTGCCCTGGAGAGGAGATTTTACGCGAGGTATATTTATAAGTTCTCAATTAAAAACGAATGAGTCTTTAGATCAATTGTACCGAGTGTTTACTGATTATTATTCTGCTCATCCTTTTACAACAGTAAGTAAAGGACCTATCAGTTTGAAGCAGGTGGTTAATACCAATAAGTGTGTGATTCAATTAGAAAAAGTGGGAGAAAATCTGGTGGTTCATTCAGCGATAGATAATCTGTTAAAAGGTGCAAGTGGTCAGGCAGTTCAAAATATGAATAGTATGTTTGGTCTAGAAGAAACAACTGGATTAAAGTTGAAGGGCATTGGATTCTAGGAGATTGAATCATCGCGAACTATATTATATTTCTAAAATTTTCCAATAAAATTGATCAATTAATAAATTCAATGAAATTATTCGACGTATATCCACTGAATGACATCACCATTGTAAAGGCAGAAGGGGCTTATGTTTGGGATGATGCTAATCAAAAATACCTTGATCTTTATGGAGGCCATGCAGTAATTTCAATCGGGCATACTCATCCGCATTATGTGAAAAGATTAGAAGATCAATTACATAAGGTAGGGTTCTATTCTAACTCAATAAAAATACCATTACAGGTTGAATTGGCTGAAAAATTAGGGAAGGTTTCTGGTAAAGAGGACTATCAATTATTTCTTTGTAATTCAGGGGCAGAAGCGAATGAGAATGCTTTGAAACTAGCTTCTTTTTATAATGGAAGAAAAAAAATAATTGCTTTTAAAAAGGGGTTTCATGGTAGAACTTCTTTAGCCGTTGCCGTTACCGATAATCCAAATATAGTTGCACCAGTAAATCAAACTGATAATGTAATCTTTTTGCCTTTTAATGATGAGCAGTTATTAGAAACCGCATTTTCACAAAATGATATTTCCTCAGTTATTGTGGAAGGCATACAAGGCGTTGGGGGAATCAATGTTGCATCCAATACTTTTTTACAAAAAATAAGAAGTCTTTGTGATCAATACAATGCCGTTTTTATAGCCGATTCAGTACAATGTGGATATGGACGCAGTGGTAAATTTTATGCCCATGATTATAGTGGTGTTAATGCTGATATTTATACCATGGCAAAAGGTATGGGAAATGGGTTTCCAGTCGGTGCAATTTCTATTAGTCCAAAAATTCAACCTAAACATTTTATGTTGGGCACCACTTTTGGAGGAAACCATTTAGCTTGTGCTGCAGCATTAGCAGTGTTGGAAATTATACAACAAGACGAATTAATGAAAAACGCCGAGGTAGTTGGTAATTATTTAATGACTGAATTAAAAAAGTTACCTCATATCAAAGAAGTTAGAGGTGTTGGATTAATGATTGGCATAGAACTTCCGGAAGAGTTAAAAATGGTAAAAAGAAATCTTCTTTATAATCATAAAATTTTTACAGGAGAAGCAAAACCAAATGTGATAAGGTTGTTGCCAGCACTGAATATTTCTACTTTAGAAGCAGATGTTTTTTTAGCTGCTTTAGCAAAAGAATTAAACAATAGTTAGTTTTTTTTAAAATTAAATGTTAACTAAAAGATATTTTATTATTCCATTAACGCTAGATCATGAGTCAGTCTAATCAAAAAAGTTTGTTACAAAAAACGTCTACTGAGAATAGTTGTCTAAATTTTATTTCTGTAAAGGATGTAGCAGATATTAACGGAATGGTATCAAAGGCTTTAAGTTATAAGGCCAACCCTTTTTTAGATCGGCATTTAGGTGCTGATAAAAGAATTGGTCTATTGTTTTTGAATCCTTCTTTGCGCACTAGATTAAGCACTCAAGTGGCAGCTACTAATCTCGGAATGGAAGCGATTGTTTTTAATGTTGATAAGGAAGGTTGGGCATTAGAGTTTGAGGACGGCGCTATTATGAGTGGCACTACTGTTGAACATGTAAAGGACGCGGCACCTATATTAGGTCAGTATTTTGATATACTTTGTATCCGTACTTTCCCCTCTTTAAAAAATAGGGAGGATGATTATAGTGAATTAGTAATCAATTCTTTTATGCAATATGCCGGTATTCCGATTGTGAGTATGGAAAGCGCGACATTGCATCCACTCCAGTCATTAACAGACATTATTACTATTCAAGAAAATTTAAATAAATTTCCATTGCTTGAAAAGCGTAAGCCAAAAGTTGTATTAACCTGGGCTCCGCATGTAAAACCTTTGCCACAATGTGTTGCCAATAGTTTTGCTCAATGGATTACTGCTTGGGGTGAAGCTGAATTTGTTATTACATACCCTGAGGATTATGAATTGTCATCAGCCTACACTAAAGGCGCAACCATACTGCACGATCAAGATGCTGCTTTGGAAGGAGCAGATTTTGTATATGTAAAAAATTGGAGTACTTATACTGATTATGGTAAAATTTATAGCAATGATCCGGCTTGGATGTTAACACAAGAAAAATTAAAATTGACTAACAGTGCAAAAGTGATGCATTGTTTGCCTGTAAGAAGAAATGTAGAGCTGAGCGATGAAATTTTAGATAGTAGTAACAGTATCGTAACACAGCAAGCAGGCAATAGAGTATGGGCTGCCCAAGCGGTGTTAAGTGAGCTATTAAATAAGCAATAATGGAACAACTATTGGTAATAAAAATTGGTGGAAATGTAATTGATAATGCTATTGCATTAGACTCTTTTCTTGAAAAATTTTCTACCATCAATACCAAAAAAATATTAGTCCATGGTGGTGGCAAAATTGCCACAAAAATTGGCGATCAATTAGGTATTCAGTCTAATTATGTTAACGGGCGAAGGGTAACAGATGCAGCTACAATTGATCTAGTAACGATGGTGTATGGCGGGTTGGTAAACAAAAAAATTATTGCAAAGCTACAATCTTTACAATGCAATGCTTTGGGTCTGACTGGCGCAGATGCTAATCTTATACCGGCTGTTAAAAGGCCGCTGGTTTATTCAAATCCTACATCAGGTGATGCCCTTGGTGAATTGGTGGCAATCGATTACGGGTTTGTAGGAGATGTTGCTATTGGTTCGCTTGGTATTGACAATTTAGAGAATTTACTTTCAAATAATTTCACTTTGGTATTTGCTCCACTAACACATGATGGGAATGGACAAATTTTAAATACCAATGCAGATACGATTGCCTCCACTTTGGCAGTTGGACTATCAAAAAAATATGAGGTAAGATTAATTTATTGTTTTGAAAAAAAAGGAGTTCTTGAAAATGTAGCCGATGTCAATACAGTTATTCCATTAATCACAAAAGAAAAGTATGCTCAGTTGAAAGCAGAAAATAAATTATTTGATGGTATTCTTCCAAAAATCGACAATGCTTTGGATGCGATTGATAATGGGGTAAAAGAAGTATTAATAGGGGACGCAGAGGATCTATTGCAAAATTGTACACCCAATACCATTGGTACTTTAATAAAATAGTATGAAAAATTCACTATACGATTCGGCAGTATTATTGTTAAAGCAATTGATTGCCACTCCTTCATTTTCAAAAGAAGAGCATGCGACTGCAGATATCATTGCAACTTTTTTTGATGAGCATCAAGTAGAATTTCAAAGGGTGGGAAATAATTTGTATTCCCAAAATAAACATTACGATATCAATAAGCCAACTATTTTACTGAATTCTCACCACGATACCGTTTTGCCTAATAAAGGGTATACTTTAGATCCTTTTGCTCCTACAGAAAATGAGGGTAAACTTTTTGGATTGGGAAGCAATGATGCAGGTGGTTGTCTAGTTTCTTTGATTGCTACCTTTCTTCATTTTTATCATAAAGAAAACACCGCCTACAACATTGTTTTTGCTGCAAGTGCAGAAGAAGAGATTAGCGGAGTTAATGGTATTGAATTGGTATTACCTAAACTTGGTAAAATTGATTTTGGTATTGTAGGTGAACCGACTCAATTGGAAATGGCAGTGGCAGAACGTGGATTGATGGTAATAGACTGTGTCGCTCAGGGCAGGGCAGGACATGCCGCTAGAGAGGAAGGTGAAAATGCATTGTACAAGGCAATGGAGGATATTAACTGGATAAGAAATTTCAAATTTGAAAAAGTAAGCACCTTATTAGGAGAATGTCGTCTATCCGTTACCGTTATAGAAACCGATAATAAACAACACAATGTAGTTCCTGGCCAATGTAAATTTGTGATGGATGCAAGGATAAATGAATTGTACAATTTTGATGAAATTCAGGAAGTATTTAAGTTACATCTAAAAAGTTCATTCCAACCAAGGTCAACTCGTATGAAGTCAACTTCAATAGCCTTGGATCATCCTTTGGTGAAGGCAGGTATTAAATTGGGAAAGGGGTATTATGGTTCTCCTACTACTTCAGATAAGGCTTTGATGCCTTTTCCTACTTTAAAAATGGGACCTGGAGATAGTGCTAGAAGTCATACTGCAGATGAATTTATTTATCTTAGAGAAATTGAAGAAGGAATTAATTGCTATATTCAATTAATTGATCAAATTTTATAAATGCTAAAAGAGGTTTCGATAATTTGGAATGCCTCTATCTATATCTTAAATTTATTTTAAATGAAACTCTGGCAAAAAGATATCCAATCGCTGAAATCAGTTGAAAAATTCACCGTAGGAAACGATCGTGAATTGGATATTTATTTGGCGCCATTTGATGTATTGGGATCTTTGGCTCATATTAAAATGCTTGAATCTATCGGTTTACTTTCCAAGGACGAATTGGCTTTATTAGAAGTTGAATTAAAAAATATTTATCAATTAATTCAAAAAGGAAATTTCAAATTGGATGATGGAGTGGAAGACATTCATTCTCAAGTTGAATTAATGCTTACCCAAAAACTAGGGGATGTTGGAAAAAAAATCCACAGTGCTAGAAGTAGAAATGATCAAGTTTTAGTAGATCTGAAATTATTTTTGAGAAGTGAGATTGAAAAATTGGTGGTTAGTACCAAAGCATTTTTTGATTTACTCATTCAACAAAGTCAAAAGCATAAGGATGACTTGCTTCCTGGATATACTCATTTACAGTTAGCGATGCCCTCCTCATTTGGTCTTTGGTTTGGGGCCTATGCTGAAAGCTTAGTAGATGATCTGATAACCTTGCAAGCTGCTTTTGAAGTAGTCAATAAAAATCCTCTGGGTTCTGCAGCAGGCTATGGTTCTTCATTTCCTATCAATAGAAAAATGACTACAGATTTACTTGGATTCGATGACTTGAATTACAATGTGGTTTATGCGCAAATGGGAAGGGGGAAAACAGAAAGAATTGTTGCATCGGCACTTTCAAATATCGCAGCTACTCTTTCTAAATTAAGTATGGATGCTTGCTTATACCTCAATCAAAATTTTTCTTTTATAAGTTTCCCTGAAGAATTAACTACAGGGAGCAGCATTATGCCCCACAAAAAAAATCCGGATGTTTTTGAACTCATTCGGTCTCATTGTAATCGTATCCAGGCTTTGCCCAATGAAATTATGCTGATGACTACCAATCTGCCTTCAGGATACCACCGCGATCTTCAACTAATTAAAGAGCATATCATTCCAGCCTTTCAAAATTTACAATCTTGTATAGAAATGGCGGGATTGATGATTAGTAATGTGGTTGTAAAAAAGGACTTGTTGTTGAATAAACAATATCAATATCTTTTTAGTGTAGAGGAAGTAAATAAGCTTGTTTTGCAGGGTATCCCATTTAGAGATGCCTATAAACAGATAGGCAACGATATTGATAAAGGTAATTTTTCTTATAGTCCTTCACCTAGCCATACCCATGAAGGCTCTATCGGTAATTTGCAGCACCAACAGGTAATTCTTATGATGGATAAAGTAGTGTCTAGATTTAACTTTGGTAAAGTTGAAGGTGCATTGAAGCAATTATTACATTAAATTGCATAAAAGGAGATTTTATTTTAATTATATTATTTTAATTTTTGAATAGCTTTTCTAAAATCCAGAATAAATCAGTAATAAAAAAATTTGTATTGCTGCTGCAGAAAATAATGGGTGGTTCAAAGTGTTGGTTTAGTTAAAATTTAAATCTATGGGCGAAGCCATTAAGAAAAAGAAAATTGCTTTATTTGGATCTACAGGTTCTATCGGTACGCAGGCAATAGAAGTGATCCGAGCAAATCCTACACTTTTTGAAGTGGAGATATTGACTGCCCAGTCTAATCACGAACGTTTAATTTCACAAGCACTTGAATTCAATCCCAATGCAGTTGTTATTGGTGATGAGTCTAAATATCTTTTGGTTAAAGATGCCTTAAGTTCTTCAGGCATTAAAGTTTTCTCCGGAGAAAATGCATTGGTAGAGGTAGCTGATTTTGATAGCTACGATATGATGTTGGCAGGTATAGTGGGCTTTGCTGGATTAAAGCCTACACTAAAAGCAGTAGAAAAAGGAAAGGCGATTGGATTAGCCAATAAGGAGACCTTGGTAGTAGCGGGAGACATTGTAATGGGAATGGCGATAAAACATCGTGCTCCTATTATTCCAGTAGATAGTGAACATTCTGCGATATTTCAATGCTTGGTAGGTGAGGGGAGAAATGCGATCGAAAAAATTATTTTAACGGCAAGTGGTGGTCCTTTCATTGGTAAAAAACCTAATTTTTTAGTCAATGTAAAAAGAGACCATGCACTTAGTCACCCTAATTGGGAAATGGGTGCCAAAATTTCTATCGATTCTTCTACCTTGATGAATAAGGGACTTGAAATGATTGAAGCTAAGTGGTTGTTTAATTTGAGGCCTGATCAAATTCAGGTGGTGATTCACCAACAAAGTATTATTCATAGCATGATTCAATTTGAGGATGGAAGTATAAAAGCTCAAATGGGTTTGCCTGATATGAAATTACCGATACAATATGCAATGGCATTTCCACAGCGAATTAAAAATGATTTTCCAAGACTGGATTTCAGAAAGTATCCTTCCCTAACCTTTGATGAACCAGATGTTAAAACTTTCAGAAATTTAGCGCTAGCAACAGAGGCAATGTTTAAAGGCGGTAATTTACCTTGCGTTTTGAATGCTGCTAATGAAATTGCAGTCTGGGCCTTTTTACACAACCGTATTGGCTTTCTTGACATGACTGCAGTAGTTGAAAAAACGATGCAGCAAATTTCGTTTGTAGAAAAACCTTCTCTAGAAGAATATTTTGAAAGCGAAGGTGAAGCACGTAATTTTGCTGCTTCTTTGATAAAAATGTGAGTTCTTTCGTGTTCCTAAAAAAATGCAGAGGGACATCTTTTATCATTCAAATTTTAATAAAAATTTAAATTATTCCTAGTAAGGGAAAATTATATTATGACACTATTATCAATCAATTGGGGAAATGTAGGTTTACAGGTTTTCTATCTCATTTTATCTTTGTCAATCCTCGTTATTCTTCACGAATTCGGTCATTTTATTACGGCAAAATGGTTTGGATGTAGAGTAGAAAAATTCTATCTTTTTTTTAATCCTTATTTTTCTTTGTTTAAAAAGAAAATAGGAGATACTGAATATGGAGTGGGTTGGTTACCCTTAGGCGGTTATGTTAAAATTGCAGGAATGATTGATGAGAGTATGGATAAGGAAGCCATGCAATTGCCTGCTCAAACTTATGAATTCCGAAGTAAACCTGCATGGCAAAGGCTTATTATTATGATAGGTGGCGTTGTAGTAAATGTTTTGCTTGCCTTTCTAATTTATGCAATGGTATTGTTTATTTGGGGTGAACAAAAGGTTCCTGCATCATCTGTAAAAAATGGTATTTGGGTACAGGACAGTGTTTTATTTGATTTGAAAATCCGCAATGGTGATAAAATTATTGCTGTTGATGGAACACCGATTCAATATTTTGAAGATATTCAACCCAAATTATTATTGGCTAAAAATATTACAATAGAAAGAAATGGGGTATCAAGCAATATAGACTTTCCAGTAAATTTTATAGAGCGTTTAGTTGAAAGTAAGCGAAGAGCTGGAATGTTATTGATGCAAAGAATACCAACTTATATTGGTGAGTATGGTTCAAAAGATACCTCTAATGGAAAAAAAGCTGGTATTCAATCTTTGGATAAAATCATTTCAATTGATTCTGTTCCAGTATTATTTTACGATGAAATGTCTTCCGTATTAGCATCTAAAAAGAATCAATCGGTAACCCTTCAAGTAGATAGAAAAGGAACTGCTATAAACGTAGTGGCCAATGTTAATGCAGAAGGTAAAATTGGACTTCCTCCATTGTCGTTAGATCAATATGATAGTCTGGGTGTATTTAAGTTGGAGCGAAAAAAATATGGCTTTTTTGAAGCTATTCCAGCGGGTATTTCCATGGCTTTGGGAAAATTGAAATTTTATATCGATCAGTTTAAATTAATTCTGAATCCTGAAACAGGTGCCTATAAAGGATTAGGTGGATTTAAGTCTATGGGTTCTATATTTCCTACAGAGTGGGGGCAATGGGAGGCTTTCTGGAGAATCACTGGCTTTTTATCAATTGTTCTTGCCTTTATGAATTTATTACCGATACCCGCTTTGGATGGAGGGCATGTAGTTTTTACGCTGGTAGAAATGATTACTGGAAGAAAACCTAGCGATAAGTTTTTAGAGTATGCTCAAATTGTTGGGATGGTCTTGTTGTTAGCTTTAATGCTATTTTCCAATGGCAATGACTGGTTTGGATGGGGTAAAGGAAAGTAGAAAAAAAATAATATTTCATTAAAAAAGAGAAGGAAAATAACCTTCTCTTTTTTAATGAAATGAAGTATCCTTAATTATTATAAAATCAAATCTGAATAAAATTTTTATTTGCAAGATTAGAGAAGGGAGCTAAAAAATTCTCTTAAAATAATTTAAATTAAATAAAGGCAGCTAAAATAGTTGCCCCTCAAAAAATCGGCTCAAGCATTTTGAAATAATTGAAGTTTAAACGCCCTCGAATAAAAAGTGATAGAAATTTGAATTATCAGCCGTTAAAAAATCAATCCGTAGTGGCTGAGGTATTCCCTTAAAAGTAACGCTGTATTTTAATTAAGCATTAATAGATAGTGGATCTTCTATTTGACGCCCTCGAATAAAAAGTGCTAGAAATTTTAAATATCAGACGTTAAAAAATCAAGGCTGTTTGAGCCAACATTACCTTCAAAGTATTTTACTCTACTGGCGAGTTCCTTGATTTTAGTCTGATATTTAAAATTTCAGCCTTTTTATTCGCAGGCTTGATTTTTTTTGTTACTTTTTTGCATCAAGGCAAAAAAGTAAAAGCACTCTATTCCAGACGGAATCAAAAACTTATATAGTCAACTTTATTTTACTAAAAAAAGAAATTATTAATAATTTGACTAATTATCTGTTAGTCATTTATCCATCAATTTTATTCAAAAGCCCAACCGAATCTGCACTTAAGACTTTTTAAAAATCGACTAAATAGTTATTTTAAAAATTGCCTTTAACTCCTCTGCTTCTTCTGGTTTCATTTTCCCCCCTAATACTAATCTTAGTTGCCTTCTTCTAAGTGCACCTTCATACAGCTCCTTCTCGCCAGGAGTTTCTGCAATCACTTGGTGAACCGGTTGTGGCTTACTATTGGCGTCTAATGCTACAAATGTGAAATAAGCTTCATTGCTTTTGTATTTATTTTGTTGAATTACATTTTCTCCCCAAACTTTTATATGCACTTCCATACTGGTTGTAAATACTCGAGTAACCTTCGCTTCTATGTGAACTACATTACCCAATTTGATAGGGTTTTTAAAGGAAATATTATCTACTGAAGCGGTAACTACAGGGGCACCACTATGCTTCATTGCGGCAAGGGCAGAAGCGATATCCATCCAGTACATCAATCGCCCACCCATTAAGTTGCCAAAACTGTTGGTATCATTGGGTAATACAAGTTCTGTCATCACAATCAATGATTCGCTCGCCTTTTTGTCCATCGGTTTTAATTTTAGTAAAGGTAATCCGAATGTCTGAAGTATTTAGTTGAAATCATTTATAAAAATTTCAAAATTTAAACAAATTGAATATCATTTTGTTAGTATAAAAAACTAGAATAATGGAAACATTGAATGGTAAAAATATACTATTAGTAGGTGCTACGGGGGGTATAGGATCTGAATTAGCCAAATTACTGGCTGGTAGTGGTGCACGTTTATTTTTAACTGGACGTAATGCTGAAAAGCTAGCTCTGGTCGCCAGTGGTTGTGGGGTTCCAAACGAAAGAACTTTTACAATGGATATTTCTCAGCCTTTTGCAGTGAATGAAATGAAAGAAAAGTATTTTGAACAAATGGCTTCAATAGATATACTAATTAATACTGCTGGTATTGGAATTATAAAATCGATGGAAACGCTTTCCGAGGAGGATTTTATGAAGTCATTACATTATAATTTGTACGGTCCCTTTTTATTAATTAAGGCATTTTTACCTACTATGAAGGAGATTAAAAAGGGACTTATTATTAATATTCCTGGTGTATTGGGAAAGGTGCCAATGGCTGGAGCTGCTGCCTATAGCGCTAGTAAATATGGTTTAGTGGGTATGATGCAAAGTATCCGAGAAGAACTTAAGAGAACCGATATTAGAATCACTAATTTGTTTTTGGGCGGAGTGGATTCTTCATTTTGGGATACCATTGATTTAAAAGTGCAAAGAGAAAAAATGATTCAGTCCGAAGAGGCAGCTAAGACTATTTGGTTTTTATGTCAGCAGCCCTCTAGTGGTGTGGTGAGTGAAATTGTTTTACAGCCATTTAATCACCAGGCAATATAAATAATTGACTATTGTCAGTCATAGGATTGCTTAACTTTGTGCATCATTATTTTTTATGTCTACAAGTACCGCTATTTCTTTTGATAATACTGAATATGCATTTGAGTACAAAAAAAATTCAGATTTAGAAAATGCACATTTTTTATTTTCATTAATTGGAAAGCCCTGGTTAGTTAATCTTGCTCTAAAGTTGACACCATGGGCTATTAAATGGAATCTTCCTTTTGTAAAATTAGTTCTTCGAAAAACAATTTTTCAACAATTTGTAGGGGGTCAAAATTTGCAAGAAACTGCAGGGGTGGTCAATACGCTAAATTCTCATAATGTTCAAGTAATATTAGATTATGGTGTAGAAGGTGGTGATGATGGTGAGCAGGCATTTGATTACGCTGCTGAAGAGTTTATTAAGGTAATAGACTATGCTGCTAAACAAAGTAATATTCCTTTCATGAGTATTAAAGTAACCGGTCTATCTAGGTTTGGCTTGTTAGAAAAATTAGATACATTAATGAATCATTCTGGTGGATCATTTATGAATAGCTATTCAAAAGCAATTGAACTTTTGAATGATGAAGAAAAAAAAGAATGGAAAAAAGTTAAAAATCGACTTCATGCAATTTGTGAAAGGGCAAGTAAAAATAAAGTAGGCGTACTAATAGATGCAGAAGAAACTTGGATTCAAGATCCAGTTGATGCATTAACACTTAAAATGATGGATTTATATAATAGAGAAAGCATAGTGGTGTACAATACTTTACAATTATATAGAATCGACCGATTAAAATTTTTAAAGGATTGCCACGAAGCTGCAGTGGAAAAAGGTTTTATATTAGGTGTTAAATTAGTTAGGGGTGCCTATATGGAAAATGAGAGAAAGAGAGCAGCTCAATTGAATTACCCTTCTCCTATACAACTTAATAAAGAAAATTGCGACCGAGATTTTAACGATGCGATTGAATTTTCGATCAGTAATATTAATAAAATTTCAGTCATTGTTGCTTCTCATAACGAGCAAAGTAATTTATATAGTACTCAACTCTTGGCAAAAAATGGATTGTCATGTAATCATCCTCATGTTCATTTTTCCCAGCTTTACGGCATGAGTGATAATATTACTTTTAATCTTGCTAAAGCGGGTTTTTCAGTTAGCAAATACTTACCCTTTGGTCCTATTAAAGATGTGGTGCCGTACCTTATGAGACGTGCTCAAGAAAATAGTTCTGTGAGTGGGCAGATGGGAAGGGAATTAGGGCTACTAAAAAAGGAGATTAATAGGAGAAAACGTTTTCAAAAATTTTAATAAGATTTTTCTGTATTGTATTCTATTTTATTAACTTTATTTAAAATATAATTTATGACAGAGACTAATCCTATTGAATTAAACAGTGATGGTAAGCAAATAATACCTTCTGGTATCAACACCTTAACTATATTAACATTTATTGGGTCTGGACTATCATTGGTATTTGTGTTGCTAACGCCCTTCCTCAATAAGCTTTTTTTGGGCTTTATGGATAAAGCCAGATCTTCTGGAACAGAACTTACTGCTAAACAAATGGCTGATATGGAAAAAGGTAAAGCAGTATTGGAACTCACCTCCTCCAATATGATTCCATTAATGGCTATAGGAGTGGTGAGTATTGCCTTATGTATTTTGGGAGCCGTTTGGATGCGAAAGCTTAAAAAAGATGGATTTTGGATATATGTAGGAGGTGAATTATTACCTGTTGTAGGTAATTTTATTTTATTGGGAACTGATCAATTCACAGGAGTGACCAGTATACTGATGGCGGTCGCTTTACCCTTACTTTTTGTTGCTTTATATTTTCGGCAAATGAAATACCTCGTAAAGTAGTTAGTAGGAAATTATAATGAATAGCTGGATAAAAAATTTTTTAAAATTGAATTGCCCTAGAGCTTACTCCATTTAGGATTTTAATAAAATAGA
Organism: Chitinophaga pinensis; assembly: GCA_945876095.1. GTDB lineage: Bacteria > Bacteroidota > Bacteroidia > Chitinophagales > Chitinophagaceae > Ferruginibacter > Ferruginibacter pinensis_E. The sequence goes on along the minus strand of CAMCMP010000003.1, from coordinate 144,401 downwards.
GGTGTTTATTTTCAAAATAATCTGGCACTTTTTTTTCTTTGTTTAGAAAAATAGGCCGAAAATTGTATTCGGAGAACACTTTGAAAGGACTATCATTGAGATGACTTAAAAAGTCATTTGGAAAAGTTGTTAAAACTTTGATGAATCGTTTAGTGGATTCGTATCCTTTAAAAACCATGTCAGAAGGTTTTCCTTTATATTTTTCACTATAGCCTGCTATCAATAATTTACTATTATCGTCCCATCTTGAATTGTAAAAAGGGCTTGTAACGTAAACAGGAAAGTCTTTGTATAGATCTTTTCTAGTAAAGATTTTAAATCCATCCCAATTGGGCATTCCAATTAAAGTAATAGGATAATAAAGATGAAGATCGAAGCAGGTAGAGGTGAGTTTAGAAGAGAAGTTTTCATCCAAAGAAGCTCCAATAATTATTGATCGTTGCGAACTGTCTAATTTTTTTTGTAAACTTTGAATAGTGAATATGCTGTCCAAAATGATTGTCTGGATATTGAGTAAAGGCTTTCGATCTACCTCATTCATTGCTTTGAAATAGCTAGCTATTTTATCTTCTTGAGGACCCTTTTTTCTGATCAATAATATTTTTTCTTTGCCGTGGTTTTGTAGAACATTAGCAAAAATTGCTTCGCAATGCGACTTTAAAGTTGAGTTAACAATCACTAAGAAAGGGTTAGCAGTAATACCTCCATCATTTGGGTAAGTGGCGGATATGAATGGAATATTTTTAGTTAATGCAAAGGAAGCTAGCTGTTTGAATTCTAAATCTTTTACTGAGCCTATGATTAAATCGAGCGAATCAATTTTATTTAATTTTATGAGTTGGTCCAACGAAAGGTCCTTAGATTTCGTATCGTAAATATGTGCATTTACTAACTGGTTAGGAATTACTAAAGAGTCGAGTGCAATCTTAGCTCCATTTATAAAATCAATTGTAGGCTTTGCAAAACGAGGGAGCTCAAGGTTTTTTCTAAATTTCCCATCTGTAGTAAAAATTGAATCAAGGTAGAGTGGCGCAAAAATGCCCACTCGAAAAATTTTTTCACTTTTGATCGGAGCTTTTTGTGAAAAGGATACTTGGGACAATAAAATTGTCAAAAACAAAGACACCAAAGATTGTAAAATATTTTTCATAATTTTTTGATTCAATTTGCATACCTCAAAATCTTCCAGTTGGTGTCGATTATTCCCATTCAATGGTTGCCGGGGGTTTGCTGCTGATATCATACACCACTCTATTAATACCTCTAACATTGTTGATTATTTCATTGGAGATATCTGCTAAAAAATCATAGGGTAGATGAGCCCAATCAGCTGTCATACCGTCTACAGAAGTAACCGCTCTGAGGGCAATAGTAAATTCATAAGTTCTTTCATCACCCATTACTCCTACACTTTTAACAGGAAGTAAAATCGTGCCAGCTTGCCAAATGCTGGAATATAAGTTTGATTTTTTTAGCCCATTGGTATAAATAGCATCTGCTTCTTGAAGTAAACGTACTTTTTCTTCAGTCACCTCACCTAAAATTCGAATACCAAGTCCTGGACCTGGAAAAGGATGTCTATAAATCATATCATGAGGTATCCCTAGTTCTAATCCAACTTTTCTAACTTCATCTTTGAAAAGGGAACGCAATGGTTCTACCAGCGATAATTTCATTGTTGCAGGAAGGCCTCCAACATTATGATGAGATTTAATAGTAGCCGAAGGCCCATGAACAGAGGCAGATTCAATTACATCAGGATAAATAGTTCCCTGACCCAAGAAGTCGATATTTTCGATTCGATGAGCTTCTTGATCAAAAATTTCTATGAAGCCATTCCCTATGATTTTTCTTTTTTCTTCAGGATCTGTTTTTCCAACAAGGCGGCTATAAAAATGTTCTCTTGCATTAACTCCTTTTACGTTTAAACCCAGTTGAGCATACATTTCTAGCACTTGTTCAAATTCATTTTTTCGCAACACGCCATTGTCTACAAAAATGCCAAACAAATTATCACCACATGCTTGGTGAATTAGCGTAGCAGCAACGGTACTATCTACACCCCCACTTAAAGCCATTATTACCCTTTTGTTACCAATTTGTTTTTTCAATGCAGCAACTGTATCGCTTATAAAATGCGCAGGTGTCCAATCTTGCGAGCAGCTACATATTTTTAAAAGGAAATTATTGATGATTGTTTTTCCTTCAGTAGAATGATATACCTCTGGATGAAATTGAAGACCATAGAGCGGAAATAAATTTTCATTCGAACGCTTAAATGCTGCAACAGGGATGCTGTCAGTGGTTCCTAATATTTCAAATCCATTGGGTAATTCTTTGATGGTATCACTATGACTCATCCAGACCTGGGAAAAAGAAGCAATATCTTTTAATAAAACATCTTCTTTTACCTTTTCCAATTTTGCTCTTCCGTATTCTCTCTTTTCACTTTTATCTACCCTTCCACCCATTAATTTTGCAGTTAATTGCGCTCCATAACAAATACCCAAAACTGGCAGTTTCGCAGCGATTTTTTCAATGTCTATAGTAGGAGCATTGGGTTCATTCACCGAAAAAGGGGATCCAGAAAGAATGACTCCTTTTAATTCAGGACTATATATAATTTCTTTGTGAAAAGGAGTTATTTCGCAATAAACATTTGCCTCTCTAACCACCCTTGCAATTAACTGAGTGTATTGAGATCCAAAATCGAGGATGATAATTTTTTCCGTCATAGTTCTGCGAAGGTAAATAATACCAATCACTTTTTGTTCCAATCACTTGAATGAACGGATCAAAAATAACTAGTATCTAAATTGAAATCAATGAAAATACTTGTATTCAAGTTAAGCTATTTGAATTACGAAAATAACTTCAGTAAGGTCACAGATTAGGAGTCACTAAAGGTTGAATTTAAAATATTGTTTTGATCAGTTAAAGGCTATTTCAATGCTTTTTAGTTTTATAGCGCCTTTGAAAGTGCCAAGCTGTCAGTTAATGTATTTTGGTATTTTGTTTGCTAAGTAGTCAAAAAAAGATTTATGCAAAAAGGAAATATTCGGGTGCAAACGGAAAATATCTTTCCCATCATTAAAAAATTCCTATATAATGAACATGATATTTTTGTAAGGGAATTGGTAAGTAATGCAGTAGATGCTACTCAAAAATTGAAAACATTGTCTTCTTTGGGAGAAGCTAAAGGTGAGATTGGAGAAATAGGTATTTCAATTAGTATTGACAAGGATAAAAAGACAGTTACCATTTCTGATAAGGGAATTGGTATGACAGAAGAGGAAGTAGATAAATATCTTAATCAGGTAGCTTTTAGTGGAGCAGAAGAGTTTTTGGACAAGTACAAGGGACAAAATGAAAATAATATAATTGGACATTTTGGATTGGGCTTTTATTCATCCTTTATGGTGAGTGAAAAAGTGGAGGTAATTACTCGTTCATTCAAGGAAGGATCAAAATCTGTTAGATGGGAGTGTGATGGTAGTCCTGAATTTTTACTTGAAGACTTTACCAAAGAGGGGAGAGGTACTGATATTGTATTGCATCTAAATGAAGAAAGTATAGAGTTTTTAGAGCCTGAAAGAATTAAGACAGTACTAGATAAATTTTGCCGCTTTCTACCTGTTCCAATTTTATTTGAAGGCAAACAAATTAATAATCCTGAACCAGCCTGGACCAAAAAGCCAGCTGACTTAACTACAGAAGATTATCAAAATTTTTATAAGGAATTGTATCCATTTAATGAAGCTCCATTGTTTTGGATTCATTTAAATGTAGATTATCCATTTAATCTAACTGGAATTCTTTATTTCCCTAAAATCAAGCAATCATACGAAATTCAAAAAGACAAAATACAACTTTACAGTAACCAAGTTTTTGTAACGGATGAAGTTAAAGATATTGTTCCTGAATTTTTAATGTTACTTCAAGGTGTAATTGATTCTCCAGATATACCGTTAAACGTGAGTAGGAGTTATTTGCAAGGAGATCCTAATGTTCGAAAAATTAATTCTCACATCACCAAAAAGGTTGCCGATAAGTTAGAGGAAATTTTCAAAGTTGATCGTCCTTCTTTTGAAGAAAAATGGGAAAGCCTTGGATTGTTTGTGAAATACGGAATGATGACGGATGATAAATTTTTAGAAAAGGCAAATAAATTTTTGATTCTCCAAAGTACTGAAGGTAAGTTTTATACTTTCGAAGAGTACAAAATGGCAACTGAAACCTTACAAAAAAACAAGGAGGGTAAACAGGTAATCTTATATAGTACGGATCCAATTCAACAAGATGCATTTATTCAGCAAGCCAATACTAATGGATATGTGGTATTAAAGATGGAAACGATCATTGACAATGGTTTTGTAAACCAAATGGAGATGAAGTGGGAAAATGTTCAGTTTGTAAGAGTAGATAGTGATATAGCTGAAAATTTGATTGATAAGCAGGAGGGGGGTGAAAGCGTGTTGAGCAAGGAAGAAGAAGCTACTCTAAAGGAATTGTTTGGAATAAAAATTCCTGATTTAAATGTAACAGTAGAAGTGAAAGGCTTAAGTGCGACGGCTTCTCCAGTGGTAGCAACGCGTCCTGAGTTTATGCGTCGTATGAAAGATATGGCGTCTATGCAGGGAGGAATGGGAGCATTCTATGCAAGTATGCCCGATGAAGTAACTTTAACTGTAAACGGAAATCATCCGTTGTTTAAAAATATTTTATCAGAACCTACCAAAGAAAAGCAAGAAAAAATAATTCATAATTTAGCCGACCTTGCACTACTTTCTCAGGGTTTATTAAAGGGGAATACGCTTACTAGTTTTATAAACAGAAGTGTAGATTTGATGAGTTAGTCTTTGGTTGAATTTAATATCAAACATGATTTAGCTAAAAAGGGATTGTCTGAAGAGACAGTCCCTTTTTTAGTAGACTTATTTTTCTTAAGAAAATTTAGATAATTAATTAGTCGACCCTTAAAAAGTCGTAAGTGCCCATTCGATAAAGCTTTTGAATGAAGTGTAGCCAACAATTCAGGTCTGAGATTCCGTCTGGAATAGAGTCCTTTTACTTCTTTGCCTTGATGTAAAAAAGTAACAAAAAAAATCGATCCGCCGCGGCGGATCGATTTTTTAGCGGGTGATATTTAATATTTCTAGCAATTTTATTCGAGGGCGTCATTGAATAAGTGCTTACTACTTTTTGAGCATCAACAAATTACTTACAAAGAATTAAACACTATTAGATTAAGGAGAAGTTAATCTAATATCAATAACTTTTAATTGAAGGGTAGTCTCACCATTCCATATATTTTCATCTAGCGTAAAAACAATGTCAACAGGTTCCTTTGATTCTAATAAATGAAATTTGTCTGCCATATTAAAACCAATTCCTGTAAAGCGGGTATCATTTTGTTTAACTACAAAACGTATGTGCAACTCTTTTACAATTTTCGAGTAACCTGTATCTATCAGATTGGTGGCAATAAATACAGGTCGCATATTACCTGGCCCAAAGGGTTCCATCTGACAAATTATATTGTAAAGGGGCATTGTCAATTCGCTAAAAGAAATGGGGCTATCGATTATTATTTCTGGTATTAAAAGATCATTTGTTATGGTGGCGGCTACCACTTCTTCAAATTTATTAGCAAAGGCTTCCACATTTTCTGGAAGCATTGAAAGTCCTGCTGCAGCAAAGTGCCCTCCATATCCAAGTAGATATTCCTTGCAAGAATAAATTGCTTCATATAAATTGAAGCCTACAACACTTCTAGCACTTCCCGAAACTATGCCGTCGTTGAGGGTAAGTACTACGGTTGGCCGATAATATTTTTCAGTAAGTCGGCTTGCTACAATACCTACTACACCCTTATGCCAATGCTCTTTAAATACTACCGTTGATTTTTTTCCGATCGATTGTGGGTCCTTTTCTAATAAGGCAAGTGCTTCTTCTGTGATCGAACTATCAGCTTCTTTTCGGTCGCTGTTATCACTATGAAGCATTTCGGCAAATTCAAGCGCCTTGGTAGGATCAGGTTCTATAAATAACTGCACTGCTTTTTTTGCATCATCCATTCTTCCCGCTGCATTTACCCTTGGAGCGATTACAAATACTACATTGGTGATCGTCAGTTTTCCTTTTATGCCACTTAGTTGTATTAGTGACTTTATACCATTGGAAGGGTTGTTATTTATTTGCTGCATTCCATGGTAAGCTAGTATTCTGTTTTCACCTATCATTGGAACGATGTCCGCTGCTATTGCAGTGGCAACTAGGTCTAGGAAATTAAAATAAAACGATTCATTTATTCCAAATCTTTTAGCCAATGCTGTTATTAATTTAAAACCAACCCCGCATCCACAAAGATCTTTAAAGGGGTAGTTGCATTCGGGTTGCTTAGGGTTTAAAATGGCTACAGCTTTAGGTAAAATAATATCTGGTAGATGATGATCACAAATGATAAAGTCAATGCCAAATTCTTTTGCATAAGAAACCAGGTCTACTGATTTGATACCGCAGTCCAAAGAAATGATTAAACTAAAATTATTGGTTGCGGCAAAATCAATACCAGCTTTACTAATACCATATCCTTCTCGATATCGATGTGGAATATAAAAATCAACAAGGTTTGGAGAATGGATTTTGCAAATGAACTGATACATACATGCCACAGAGGTAGTTCCATCCACATCATAATCACCGAAAATTAAAATCTTTTCATTGAGATCAATAGCAGTGGTTATTCTATCAACTGCCTTTTCCATATCCTTCATTAAAAAAGGATCGTGTAAATCTTTTAATTGGGGACGAAAAAAAGCTTTCGATTTTTCAAAATCATCAATGCCTCTTTGGACTAAAATTTTGCAGAGGGTAGTATTTATTTTCAGCGACTGATAGAGTGCTTTATCTTTTTCATTGTGACCAGCTAGTATGTTCCAGCGTTTATCCATTCACGTTAATTTAAAGGTGAAGAAAAATTTGAATAAATCGATCAAATTTGTTAAATAAATCTAATACTTTCTGTCGGTCGTAAATATCACCAGTTCTTCTAATGCTTTTCTTACTTCAGTTTCTGGAAATTCATGTAATATAGAGAGAGCTTCGTTTCTGTAGTCATTCATTTTTGTTGCTGCATAAATTATACCTCCTGCTTCAACAACGGTATCTATGACAAGTTTTACTTTTTCAGGATTCGTATTCTCATTTTTGATGATGTAAATTAATTTCCTTCTGCTAGCAGCATCAATATTATTGAGAGTATAAATCAAAGGAAGGGTTAATTTTTTTTCCTTGATATCATTGCCTGTTGGTTTGCCGATATCCTCTTTGCCATAGTCAAAAAGATCGTCTTTAATCTGAAAGGCAATGCCTACTTTTTCACCAAATAGTTTCATTTTTTCAGTAGCTATTGGATCCTTGCTGGTAGTCCACGCACCCACGGCGCAAGCAGATGAAAGAAGTGACGCCGTTTTGTTTCTGATGATCTCAAAATAGATATCTTCTTTTAGATTTAAGTTGCGGGCCTTTTCAATTTGCAATAATTCTCCCTCACTCATTTGCCTTACTGCTTCAGACAAAATGTCTAGGTGTTCATAATCTTGGTGGGAGGTAGAAAGTAGTAAACCTTTTGATAATAAATAGTCTCCAACCAATACGGCTATTTTATTTTTCCAAATTGCATTGATAGAAAAAAAACCTCTTCTTTCTAGCGACCCATCCACTACATCATCATGGACAAGGGTAGCGGTATGAAGTATTTCAACCAGCGCGGCCGCTCGATAAGTACTTTCATTGATTGGTCCTTGTAATTTTGCACTCAAAAACACAAACATCGGTCTTAGTTGCTTTCCCTTTCGCTTGATAATGTATTTCATTATCCGGTCAAGCAAAGGAGTCTGACTTTTGACGGCATCAGTGAATTTTTTCTCAAAAATTTTTAATTCTTCCCCTATTATCTTATTTACAAAGTCCATCAGCAAAAAAAAGCAATATAATTCAGTAATCAACAGCTTCAAACAAAATATTTTATTAGAAATCTGCCTTCTATGGTACTTTTTGGGAAAAAGCGGGTAATGGGGATAGTTATTAAGACAAAATACTTTAAAAAACGTTTTTTTTCCAATGATTTAGTTAAATTTTAGACAAAAAACTTTGCATATTGAATATATAATGATATTTTTGTTTTTAATTAACCCTTAGTTCAGCATTAAATAAATTAATATTATTATTATGTCAAGTAAAAAGAACAAAATAATTTTAGGGATTTTGTCCCTACTTTTAACCGCTACAAGTTTTGCACAAATGGGTGCAGGATATAGTGTCTTTGATTCTGCCGTGATTTCTGCTAAGCACAAGCCACAGCACAATGAATTTTTGAATAACACTCACAATTTCCCAGCTATTCCTCGTAACCAATGGGAATTTGGTGCTTCATTAGGATCAATTGCTATTAATGGAGATATTCCTTCTAAAACTCCTAGTTTGGGTTTTGAAGCTCATCTAAGAAAAGCAATTGGATATACTTTTTCATTGAGGTTGCAATATACCAACGCTACTGCTTACGGTATGAATTGGACAGGTAATGATAATTATCAAAGAGATCCAGCCTGGTTATCTGCAGCAAATGGTGGTAATTTAGGTACTAAAGGTTATAACCCAATTGTTAGAAGTTCTGCGGGTGCGATTACTACTCTAAATAGTGGCGCTTCTCAACAGATCTTCCAAAACTATAAAGCTAAAGTTCAAGATCTTTCATTGCAAACTATTGCAACTCTTTCAAATATCCGTTTCCATAAGCAAAAATCAGCAGCTTCAGTATATGCAGGTGCTGGTGTAGGATTTTCTTTCTGGAATACGAAGGTTAATGCTTTAGATGCTAGTGGAAATACTTATGCTTCCCTTTTTTCTAGTGCAGCTTCTTCTTTTCAAAGTGGATCAGGGGTTTACTCTACTAGAAAGGATCTATTAAAGACTTTAAGAGATGGAATGGATAATACTTATGAAACTCAAGCTGATCAAGGTGGATTGCGTACAGCGAAATCTGGTAGCAATTTAGTAAAACCTTCTGCTTCTATTTTATTAGGAATTGAAATTAAATTAAGTAAAAGAGTTAATATCGCCCTAGAAGATCGTCAAACATTTGTAAAGTCTGATCTTTTAGATGGTCAACAATATCAAGCATTTCCTTATGGTGATGCTGCTAAATCAGGAACATTTGATTCTTGGAATTTCTTTTCTCTAGGATTAAATATTAATGTAGGTAATAAAACTAAAACTGTAGCACCATTGTGGTGGTTAAACCCACTAGATTATGCTTACAGCGAATTGAACAATCCAAAGCACATGAAGTTGCCAAAACCAGTTTTTGCTGACACAGATGGCGATGGTGTAACTGATCAATTAGATAGAGAGCCAAGTACTCCAGCAGGTTGCCCTGTTGATACTCATGGTGTAACTAGAGATACTGATGGAGATGGTGTTCCAGATTGTAAGGATAAACAATTAATCACTCCAACCGAATGTCAACCTGTTGACGCATCTGGAGTAGGTAAATGTCCAGATCCAGCTTGCTGTAATGAAATGAAAGATATGATTTCAAAAATGTCTCTCAAGCCAGCTTGCCCTGTAGATTACCCAAGCATTACAATGAAATCTACTAAGTTGAGTAAAGACGCAATAGCAATGTTAGGTTCTGTTCAATCAAAACTAAAAAACAGCCCTACTTGTACGATCACTCTTACGGCTTATCCTGCAGCTTCTAAGGCTCAACAATCTGTAGCAGACAAGAAATTGGATGTTGTTAAGAATTACTTAGTTGAAAAATTAGGAATTAGCTCTGATAGAGTTTCAACTGAAAAAAGCATTGGTGGAGGAGATCAAAACACAATTGATATCAAATCCAACTAAGCGAATAATTTATATCAAAGCCCTCCCTCAAAAAGGGAGGGCTTTTTCGTACTTGAAGTCTAGTTTTTTATATAAAATATTTATTATATATTTATATTTAAACCTTTTCTACTGATGGGCTAAAGTAAATTGTAAAATTGGGTGGATTGCCAATGAGCATTTACAATATTTTGAAAATCTTAACGGCTTCTTTTTTGCAATCTTATAATTAGACAAGATATTTGAATGAAAATCACTAATTTTGCACACTTGTATGAGATTTTTAAAACTTTCTTTAATCGTTGTAGTAGTTTTTCTTTCACTGGAATCTTGCAGTAAATATGGCAAAATCCTGAAAAGTAAGGATGTTACCTTTAAATTGAAGATGGCGGATAAGTTTTATGTGGATCGAAAGTATCGGCAGGCACAGCAACTTTATGAGGAGCTTTATCCTGTTTTTAAAGGAACAGATAAATTTGAAGAACTTTATTATAGGGATGCATTTTGTTTTTATTATATGCAAAATTATAGTGATGCAGAACATTTTTTCAAGGGTTTTTTAGAGGTTTTTCCGAATAGTAGTAAAGCTGAAGAGGTCGATTTTATGCATGCTATGTGTTTTTACAAGCAGGTTTCTAAAATCGATTTAGATCAAACAAATACAGGAAAAACGATTGGGGTGATGCAGTCATTTATTAATACTCATCCTGGTTCATTAAGAAACGAAGAGGCTTCTGCGATCATTGACAAATGTAGGGTAAGAATGGAGAGTAAGGAGTTAAGGGCTGCCGATCTTTATTTTAAAGTAGGACAGTATAGGGCAGCAGCTATTACTTATGCAAATGTTTTGTCTAGCTTTCCTGATTCAAAGCTGGGAGATATGTATAAGTTTAATGTCATCAAATCTTATTTCAGGTTTGCGAAAATGAGTATTATTGATAAACAACCAGAAAGGTTTGAAAAAGTAGTAACTGAGTATCAGGATTTTGCCGATCGTTTTCCAGATAGCAAGTTGCTTGCAGATGCAAAAGAATTAAATAACTTAAGTCAAAATAATATTAAAGCAATACAATATGAGCAAATTAAGACGACAACTCAGCGCTAGTACGAGTAATGTGGTAGAGCCAAAAAGCCTGTTTGATTTAAAACAGAAAACTGGAAATTTGTATGAATCAATTGCAATAATTGCAAAACGTGCCAATCAAATTAATATCACCATTAAGGAGGAATTGCATAATAAGTTAGAAGAATTTGCAAGCCATACTGATAGTTTGGAAGAAATTCATGAAAATAAAGAGCAAATAGAAATCTCTAAGGCTTATGAGCGTATGCCTAATCCTTCTTTGCTGGCTTCTCAAGAATTTATAGAGGATAAGATATATTTCCGTAAAAATGAGGAAGATTTATTTAGCTAATTAGACTGAATAAATATTGTCAATATTTTTTAAATAAGATTTTATATTTTTAACGACGGTTTGAACCGTCGTTTTTTATGTTAGAAGGAAAAAAAATATTATTGGGCGTTACAGGTAGTATAGCAGCTTACAAGGCTGCAATACTAGTACGTTTATTAATAAAAGCAGGTGCCGATGTGAGAGTAATATTGACCCCAGCTGCAAAAGAGTTTGTATCTCCATTAACCCTTTCTACACTTTCGCGTAATCCAGTTTTGATTGATCTTGTGAATGAAGATACTTGGCAAAATCATGTTTCATTAGGAAGGTGGGCAGATATCATGCTGTTAGCGCCACTCAGCTGCAATACGCTTTCTAAAATGGCTTCAGGCACCTGCGACAATCTGTTAATGGCAGTTTACCTTTCAGCTGTCTGTAAAGTGGCAGTAGCTCCTGCAATGGATGAAGATATGTGGCTACACCCTGCTACCAAACGTAACTTACAAATACTCAACAACTTTGGTAATATAGTACTTCCTGTAAATTCAGGCGAATTGGCCAGTGGATTAATAGGAGAAGGGCGAATGATGGAACCAGCTGAAATGTTTGATTGGTTGAAAAACTATTTCTCTAAAGGAAAGCCTTTAAGTGATAAGAAGGCATTGGTTACTGCAGGCCCTACTTACGAACCAATAGATCCTGTTAGATTTATAGGAAACCATTCATCTGGTAAGATGGGTTTAGCGATCGCTTTGGAATTAGAAAAACGTGGAGCAGAGGTTACGCTAATTGTAGGTCCTACCTCTTTAGATATTCCAGACTATATTAAAACGATTAAAGTTCAAACGGCTGCTGAGATGTTTGACGTTTGTGTAGACTTATTCCCTCAGGTGGACATTGCTGTAATGAGTGCAGCAGTGGCTGATTTTACACCAGTCAATGTCAGCCATGAAAAAATTAAGAAGTCTAATTCAGATCTTTCAATTGCTTTTACTAAGACAAAAGATATTCTGAAATACCTTGGGGAAAATAAAAAATCGAATCAATTATTAATTGGATTTGCTTTGGAGACTTCAGACGAAGAAAATTACGCAAAGATGAAGTTACTTGAAAAAAATGCAGACCTGATAGTATTAAACTCTTTAAAGGATGAGGGTGCAGGTTTTGGATACGACACCAATAAAATAACTATTTTTGATAAATTAGGAAATGCCCAATATTTTGATACTAAATCAAAAAAAGACGTGGCAGTGGATATTATAAATAGTATTATTCAATTACTATAATATGTATTTCATCAGATTAATATTGATACTTTTTTTGTTGACTACTGTACATTTTGTTGGTGCACAAGAATTGAACGCTCGAGTTACTGTAAATAGCAGTCGCATAGGATCTACTGTCAATAAAAATGTTTTTCAAACTCTGCAAACTTCTCTAAATACCTTTCTCAATAACCGTAAATGGACTAAGGATGTTTTTTTGGTGAATGAAAAAATCGATTGTAATTTCTTTTTAAATTTACAATCAACTGCTGATGCGAATGTTTATTCTGCTTCTCTTACTATTCAAGCAGCAAGACCTATATTCAACAGCTCATATGCTTCACCCATAATTAATTTCCAGGACGAGGATGTGTTTTTTAAATACATCGAATTTCAACAACTAGAATTTAATGAAAATAGAGTAGGTGGTACTGAACCTATGTCATCTAATTTAACTGCAATTTTTGCTTATTATGTTAACATGATTATTGCATTTGACTATGCCTCATTTTCACCAAGGGGTGGGGATGCCTATTTCTTGAAAGCACAAAATATTGTCAACAATGCACCTGAAACTAGAGGAATCAGTGGTTGGAAGGCTTTTGATGGCAAACGCAATCGTTATTGGCTGGTAGAAAATATGATGAATACACGATATGCTGTGTTGCACGATATATATTATGGTTATTATCACTTAGGAATGGATAAAATGTATGAAGATGAAACTTCAGCAAGAGCTGAAGTATTGGCAGTATTAAATCGTTTAAATAATTTTAATGCGGATAATCAAAATACCATGATGAATCAGTTTTTTTTTCAGGGAAAGTCGAATGAGTTGATAAAAATATTTTCTAAAGCTACTCAGCAGGATAAAATTAGGGCTTCTGATATTTTGCAAAAAATAGATATTACTAATGCTACTAGGTACAAAGAGGAATTAAAAAGATGAAATATTTAATTTTTATTGTAGGATTTTTTTTTCTCATTGGTTGTAATGACAAAACTGGCACCCCCTCAGGAATTTTGGGAAAAGAAAAAATGCAATCCGTAATGTGGGATATTATTCAAGCTGAAGTATTTACTGAGCAATTTATGAAAAAGGATTCTTCAAAAAATATCTCTATGGAAAATTTGAAATTGCAGAATGCAATATTTTCTATCCATAAGGTTACCCGGAGTCAATATTATGAAAGCTATGATTATTATGTGTCCCATACCGATCTCATTCGTCTGGTTTTAGATAGCATGTCTTCCAAAGCTGATAGAGATCGTTTTGAATTGTATAAACCTATTGAGATAAAACAACCCATTGAAAAATTCTCGATGTTGAAGAAAGCTGAAATTATTGGGCAATTTAAATATTTTTTCAATCCCTTCCTTTATAGTAATAAAAAATAAGATCCATCTAGTTTATAAAAATGATTCTTCTATTAATGAATTTTAGTTTTTTATTATAAAATATATTTAAAATGATTGATCAGCCTGATTTCTTTAAAAAAATAGTTGCATTTTAGATCTAAAAAAAAAGCTTCATCTTCTTCGATGATTATTTTCAAAGAACAGTGTTATATTGCAATATATAAAATTAACTGAATGAAATATCTGCCTTTAAATCCTAAAATATTTATACAAAATCGTAAGCGTTTTGTTGAAAAAATGGATAAAAATTCCATCGCTATATTTAATAGCAATGATGAATTGCCTACCAATGCCGATCAGTTGTTTAAGTTTAAACAAAACTCAGATTTGATTTGGCTTACAGGGATCGAGCAGGAAGACAGTATGTTGATTTTATTTCCTGATAATCCTGATCCGAAATATAGAGAAGTTTTAGTGTTGGTGCGCCCCAATGAATTAAAAGAGAAGTGGGATGGACATCGGCTACGTAGAAATGAGGCAACTGCTATTTCAGGTATTCAAACCATCGTTTGGTTGGATGTGTTAGATGGATTGTTACAACCATGGATTCATTTGTCGAACAATATTTATTTAAACACCAATGAAAATGACCGTAAAGCAAATTTTGTTCCGGTTAGGGATTATCGTTATGCTGAGCAAATGAAGCAGCGTTATCCATTGCATCAATATAAAAGGAGTGCAAAATTATTGAAAGACCTTCGAGCCGTTAAAACTCCATTAGAAGTAGAAGTTATTCAAAAGGCAATCGACATTACAGAAAAAACCTTTAAAAGGTTACTTCAATTTATTAAGCCTGGTGTAATGGAATACGAAATAGAAGCTGAAATAATGCATTCTTTCTTAACTCAACGATCTACTGGACCAGCTTATAGTTCAATCATAGCCGGTGGCGATCGTGCTAGAACTTTGCATTATGTTGAAAATAATCAATCATGTAAAGCAGGAGAATTAATTTTGATGGATTTTGGTGCAGAGTATGGAAACTATTGTGCTGATCTTACCCGAACTGTCCCGGTGAATGGTAAATTTTCTAGTAGGCAAAAAATTGTGTACAATGCTTGTTTGCATTTACATCATTATGCGGCTTCTATTTTGAAGCCTGGAATTAGCATTGTTGACTATACGGAAAAAGTAGGTGAGGAAGCTACTAAATTATTTCAAAAAATTGGATTGTTGCAAAAATCTGATGTAAAAAATGAAGACTCGGAAAATAGGGCTTACAGAAAATATTTATACCACGGTATTTCACATCATTTAGGAATAGATGTTCACGATCTTGGTACTAAAACAGATCCTATAAAAGCAGGTATGGTATTTACTATCGAGCCTGGTATTTATATCGAAGAAGAAAATATGGGTGTCCGAATTGAAAATAATTTTTGGATTACTCGCAATGGGAATCTGGATTTGATGAAAAATATTCCAATTACTGTAGATCAGGTAGAATCTTTCATGAAACGAAATAAATAATAGTAAGTAATCCAATCGGAAAGGTTATCCGAAGTTCTAATATGAAACAAATACCCAATATATTTACTTTGTTCAATCTCTTTTTTGGGTGTATTGCTATTGTCCTAACGCTACAGACTGAAAGTATTATTTTGTATTCCAATGATGAATTTACCAATAGTTTTAATATTCCTGAAAAAATGGCTTTTGCTGCTTTTTTTATTTTCGCTTCTGCATTGGTAGATTTTTTGGATGGCTTTGTTGCTAGACTGTTCAATGTATGTTCCGAAATGGGAAAACAACTAGATTCTTTGGCGGATGTAGTTAGTTTTGGTGTAGCACCCGGAGTAATACTTTATCAGTTATTGCGTATCAGCTGGATGAGAGAACAAAATGGATTGGATATTCCGATTATTTATCTATTACCCGCATTTATTCTAAGCTGTTCTGCAGCCTATCGATTAGCAAAATTTAATATTGACACTAGTCAAAAGTATACTTTTAAAGGAGTTCCCACGCCTGGGGTAGGGCTTTTGATAGCCTCTTTCCCATTGATGTTGCATTATGGAGGCGGACTCATCGATATCAATCAGTGGTTGATTAACAAATGGGTATTATATTCTTTAATTATTATTCTCAGCTGGCTGATGGTATGTAATTTATCTATTCATTCATTGAAATTTAATGATTATACCCTAAAAAATAATCTGCCTAAGGTTATTTTACTGGGTATTGCCGTAATCAGTATTCCAATTTTACACTGGTTGGCAATTCCTGTTATTTTCATTGCTTACATTATTTTATCTTTGTTCTTCAAAAATAAATCAATCACATGATCTTCACTGCACAGGTAAAAGTAATGCCATTAAAGGAACTGCTTGATCCTCAAGGAAAAGCCGTACTAGGCGGTTTTAAAAATTTAGGGTTAACTGCAATTAGCGATGTTAGAATCGGTAAAAATATTAGTCTTCAAATTGAGGCAACTACTGTTGAGATTGCAAAACAAATAGCTGAAGATGCTGCAAGAAAATTACTTGCAAATCCAGTGATGGAAATGTTTGAAGTGACGATTAGTTAGTAAAGAAATGTGAATAATTGATTTGGGTGCAGAGTCGTTTAACTTCTTTTGTATTTTTTCGAATTTTTAAATTGAAGAGTTTTCAAATTTTTAAGTTATGCTCTACATTGTGCCCACACCTATTGGAAACTTGGCGGATATGACTTTCCGGGCAATAGAAATTTTGAAATCGGTGGATTTAATTTTGGCTGAAGATACAAGAACATCTTCCGTATTACTTCATCATTACCAGATTCAAAAGCCGATTACTCCTTATCATCAGCACAATGAACATAAAGTAATCCATCATTTGGCTGAGCAGCTTTTAGCGGGTAAAACGATGGCGCTATTGACTGATGCAGGTACTCCGGGAATTAGTGATCCAGCTTTTTTATTAGTAAGAGAATGTGTGAAGCAAGGAGTTACAGTAGATTGTTTGCCAGGAGCTACAGCATTTGTTCCAGCACTAGTAAATAGCGGTTTACCGATAAATAGTTTTTGTTTTGAAGGATTTCTTCCTCTCAAAAAGGGGCGTCAGACTTTTTTGAAAAGAATGGCCAACGAGCAAAGGACAATGGTTTTTTATGAAAGTCCTGTTCGGTTGCTTAAAACCTTGACAGATTTTATTGGCTATTTCGGAGAAAGCAGACAATGTTGTGTAAGTAGAGAGCTTACCAAAAAATTTGAAGAAAATAAAAGAGGAACTTTGCAAGAAGTACATGATTATTTCGCTACCAAAGCTGTAAAAGGTGAAATAGTCATTGTGGTGGATGGAAAGAATGATGAATAAACACAGAAATGGTTCTCTTATTTTACTAAGTCAAGGATTCGTATTTTAAAATATAATACTTTTCACTTTCAAGAGATTTATTAATTAATTCATTTACTTTATAAAGTGACATTTAAAAACCATACTATGTATAAATATCTTTCGCTATTAATTTCAGGATTTCTTTTTATCGGTTTATTGGATGCTCAGCCTAGCCGCTGGCAACAAAAGGTAAAATATACAATGAATATAAATGTAGATGCAAATACAAACCGTTTTACAGGTAAGCAAAAACTTGAATACACTAACAATTCTCCTGATGCGTTGAAAAAGGTTTTCTATCATTTATATTACAATGCATTTCAGCCAAATAGCAGTATGGACGTTCGTAGTAATCATTTGGGAAAAACCATTATTAATGGCAAACCTGATTGGGACTCAAGGGTGATGGACCGTATTAGTAAGCTGAAGGAAGATGAAATAGGTTATCAAAAAATAATCTCACTAAAAATGAATGGGATTTCTCAGTCTTTTAAGTATGATGAAACCATTTTAGAAGTTACGCTTACGCAGCCCATAGCTGCTAAGTCTAAAGTAGTTTTCGAGATGGAATTTGAAGCACAAATTCCCATTCAAATTCGAAGAACAGGTAGGGATAATCCTACAACTGGAGTAAGATACAGTATGAGTCAATGGTATCCTAAAATTTGTGAATACGATATCGAAGGATGGCATCCTACACCTTATGTAGCAAGGGAATTTTACGGGGTATGGGGAGATTTTGATGTTACCATTGCCATTGATAAAAGCTATAAGCTTGGTGGTACTGGTGTATTAGTTAATGACAAGGAAATTGGATGGGGTTATGATGAACCAGGGTCTGCTTTAAAGCCTACTGAAAAGGCTAAGCGTAGCTGGCATTTTGTGGGTAATAATGTTCATGATTTTGTGTGGGCTGCTGATCCTGATTACATTCATCTGGTGAGAAAAATGCCTAATGGAGGGCCAATATTTCATGTAATTTATAATTACAAGAACAATGATCCAAAAAATGATACTGCATGGAATACAGTTGCAGATGCAGCAGTTTTTACATTGCCATTCATAGAGTCTAAATTTGGCAAGTATCCTTATCCTCAATATTCTTTTATACAAGGTGGTGACGGGGGAATGGAGTACCCAATGGCTACCTTATTAATTGGACCTAGTTTGGGCACTGTATTTCATGAATTAATGCATACCTGGTACCAAATGATATTGGGAACCAATGAAAGCGTCAATGCCTGGATGGATGAAGGATTTGCAGATTTTTCCTCTGCTCATGTTTCAGCTTTTTATCGGGATAATTTTAGTAGGGTAAAATATAAGAATAATTCTGCCTATATCAAGACCATTGATTCTGTTGCTGCTATATTGCCATTGATTCATAGCGGAAGTTATCGGTCTTATTATTATTTAGCAAAAAGTGATTATCAAGAACCACTTGCCACTCATGCAGATCATTTTGAAACTAATTTAGGATATAGTATTTCTAGTTATTCAAAAGGGGCAGTTTTTATGGAGCAATTAGGATATGTAGTGGGTGCTGAAATGAGAGATAAAATATTGATGGAATATTATAATCAATGGCGTTTTAAACATCCCAATTCTAATGATTTAATTAAACTTGCTGAAGATATGAGTGGAGTAAAACTCGATTGGTACAAGGAGTATTGGTGCAATACAACTAAAACGATTGATTACGGAATTGATAGTTTGTGGGAAGAAGGAGGTATTTCTAAAATTAGATTGATAAGAAAAGGTAAAGTGCCGATGCCAATTGATTTTCGTCTAACCTTTAAAGATGGTAGTACAGAAATGCATTACATACCGCTTAATTTAATGTATGGTTCTAAAGCTTCAGAAAATACAGGCGAAACTAGAGAAGAGCATGTTGCTTGGAAATGGACTCATCCTACCTATATTATTGAATTTAAAAAAAGGTTATCTGATTTAAAAAAGGCAGAAATTGATCCTTCCAAACGGATGGCAGATATCGATTTGCGAAGTAATTTATTGCAACTTAATTGGTGATAAAATTTATCTCTTAAGGTTCAATTTTATAAACCAGTATTTTATTAATATTATTTTTCTTCAGAGTTAAAAATTGATGGTGCAAATAACCATTCGACGTGCTACAATTGAGGATGCTGTAAAGCTTTCTGCTATTTCAATTCAAACATTTTACGATACGTTTACAAGTACTTGTACGGAAGAAGATATGAATGCTTTTTTGAAAGAATGTTTCAATCTTAAACAAGTTCAATCAGAATTAAATAATGAAAATGATTATTATTATCTCGCCGAATTAAATGGTAGAGTAGTTGGTTATTGTCGTTGGATGGAGGATTATAGTAACTTTCCTCTTATGAAACAATGGAAGTCGTTGGAGTTGAAAAGAATTTATGTTTTAGAGGAATTTCATGGAAAAGGGGTAGCTCAGCAATTAATGAACTTTGTGATACAGTCTGCTCAAGCTAATCAATATCAAGTGGTTTGGCTAGGAGTTTGGGAACATAATTATCGGGCACAAAAATTTTATGAAAAATATTCGTTCGTTCATTCTGGACATACACACGATTTTCCAATAGGGAGTACACCTCAAACTGATTGCTGGTTTTGGAGATTTTTGTAAACTAGTAGTCTAATATTACTTTCACTGAGTATTTATTTGGGATGGAAATAGTAAGTCATTAATTTTTAGAATTAGATTAAAACTATTTCACTAAGCTGTTTTATTAGATAGCTACCTTCCGTAAAATACATTTACGGCTTCAATTCTGTTGCTTACGTGCAGCTTTTCGTAAATATGATATACATGTTTACGAACGGTTTGAGGGCTTATAAATACCTTTTCTGCTATTTCTTTGTAGGTCAGACCTTTAGAAAGCATTTCAAGAATTTCTTTTTCTCTACTTGATAATAAATTTAGAGAATCATTTACAGATGATTTATTTAAAGTGCTTTGAAAATGAGTAACTACTTTTCTTGCTATCTGGCTACTCATTGGAGACCCTCCACCATGTAATTCTTTTATTGCGGTCAATAATTTATCTGGTGCTGTTTTTTTAAGTATGTAACCACTTGCGCCAGCACTCAATGCTTCAAAAATCTTTTCATCTTCTTCATAAATGGTACACATCATAAATAAGACGTTAGTCATTGATTTTTTTAAAATTTTCACTACTTCAATACCATTGATACCACCCAAATTAATATCAATCAGTACAATTTCAGGATTGATTTCTGGAATTTTTAACAAGGCATCTTCTCCACTAATATAGGACCCCGCTAGTGAGTAACCGTCTGCCATTCCTATAATCTGTTCCAGCGCAAGGCGGATATCATGATTATCTTCTACTATTGCTATTGATATATTCATTATTGTGAAGTTCACTGATATTTTATTATAAAACAATACCCTAAATGTAGTATTCGACAATAGTTTGTCAAAAAGTTTATAGGGGAACTTGCAATAAAAATTTATCCTTAAAGAAGGGAGTCTCGAATATTTTTTCGATTTCCCAGATCCTTGGTTTACAGCCACTTTCAAAAATTTCATGCGCCAAATCTCCTCCTTTCAGACAGATGAGTCCGTTTGGTTTACTGCCCTTTTTAAGAAGCGGCTTGCTCCAAGTCCAAAGGTCTTTTAGGGGGGCAACAGCTCTTGAAACCACTACATCAAATTTTCTATTTTTAATTTCTTCTGCCCTACAGTGTTGTGTACTTAAATTTTGAAGACCAATTGCTGATGCTATTTCATTAACCACTTTTAGTTTTTTATTAATACTATCTACCAAATGGAATTGTGTGTTTGGAAAAAAAATAGCCAGTGGTATACCCGGGAATCCGCCACCACAACCTAAATCCATGATTTCCGAACCAGGTAAAAATTCAAACTGTGTTGTAATAGCAAGGGAATGGAGCACATGATGTTCATAAAAGTTATCTATATCCTTTCTTGAAATAACGTTTATTTTTTCGTTCCATTCATTATATAAGCCTTTAAGATTACTCAATTGCTGAACTTGTGTTTCAGTAAAGTCTGTGAAATATTTTTGAATTATTTCCATTTTTAGCAGTGAGTATTAAAAGGTTAGGGTATTTATAAGTAAATATTTATTATTTCCAGCTAGTCCTAGGTTTCATAAGCAAAGTAATGGAAAAGATGAAATAATAAAAAAACATCCAAATATCTAATAATATAAAAAAGGGAAAAAGGTCATTTTCATTCAGTTTTTTCATTGATGGGTAAAATATGATTATCTGAATAATAAAACGAATAAAAAATACTAATAAACTCCATTGCCAATTATAAAAAGCAATAGCAGTTATAAGTATTGGAAAAAACATAAAGTGTGAAAGAGAATAAAGTCCTAATAATAATTTATGTAAGGGTTTATAATAATTTGCTGTACTATAATGTCTTCTTTTTTGTTTTATCCATTGATTCCAGTTGCTAGGTGAATCACTTAATGTAAAGGCTTCTGGAGAAATATTTATTTTAGTATTATTTTTTGTTGCAGCAGTATTGATAAATAAATCGTCATCACCACTTGAAATATGATTGAAAGAAGAGAATCCTTTGTGTCTAAAAAAAATCACTTTTTTATAGCTAAGGTTTCTACCTACTCCCATATAGGGCTTTCCAGCTAATGCATAAGAAAGATATTGTAAAGCAGTATGAAAAGTCTCCCATCGAATGAGTAGATTGAGTAAGCCTTTCTTTTTATGATAAGCGCCATATCCTAATACAATTTCGGTTGAGTCGTCATAGCTTTCTTGTATTTTTTCTATCCAAAGCTCACTTGATGGAACGCAGTCTGCGTCGGTGAGTAATACGATTTCATATTTTGCAGTCTTGATACCAACACTTAAAGGAAATTTTTTTCCTGGAATCATTTTTGCTTCTTGTTTTAATTCTACTACTTTTAGATGCTTGAAATTTCGTTCAAATTCTTCTAATAAATATTTGCTATCATCAAATGAGTTATCATTCACTACAATTACTTCATGAGTAGTAGAATAAGCTTGAACCAATGAACCGGTAAGATTTTTAGCAAGATTAGCGGCTTCATCTCTAGCGCAAATAATAACTGAAACTGGATGAGTCTGAGTAATATTTTTAGTAGGATTCTTAAAAAAAGCTAATCGAGAAAAGAAAAAAAGGTAGTAGAAAATTTGAATAACGGTGATACTACAAAGTAAAATGAAAATAATCTCCTGCCAGTACAGAAGAAAGTTAGTTAGGTTCATAGGTGCAAAAATAAGGGATATTGAAAGGTTAGTAACTTTTTAAAGTGTGAATCTTATGTAAAAACAGGATGCCATTCAAGTGATGGTTCTCTAAGTCTCAAAATACTTATAATAACTGTGGAGGTATATTTAATGAAATAAACAATATTTTTGTAACCCCTTTCTATATTGGGTAATATTTTATGGCATCACTTCAATTTAAATTACAATATACCGATACTCATTCTAAGGCGAGAGCGGCTAAAATAAATACCGATCACGGAGAAATAGAGACTCCTATTTTTATGCCTGTGGGTACTGTAGGAAGTGTAAAAACCATTACTCAGCAACAATTAAAAAATGACGTCAAAGCAAAAATTATCTTGGGTAATACCTATCATTTATTTTTAAGACCAGGGTTGGAAACTTTAGAGGCTGCAGGAGGGTTACATTCATTTATGGGCTGGGATCTACCTATATTGACTGACAGTGGGGGGTATCAAGTTTTTTCATTGGCTAACAATAGAAAAATTAATGAGGAAGGGGTGATTTTTCAATCTCATATTGATGGAACTAAGCATTTGTTTACCCCAGAGAAAGTAATGGATATTCAGCGGATTATCGGAGCAGATATAGTGATGGCTTTTGATGAATGCCCTCCTTATCCAAGTGATTATGTCTATGCTAAAAAGAGTATGGAACTTACCCATCGATGGCTGGATAGATGTATTCATCGTTTTAGTGATACTCCTGATAAATATGGGTATACTCAAAATCTTTTTCCAATAGTGCAAGGGAGCACCTATAAGGATTTACGAATATCATCAAGTGAATATATTGCTTCAAGAAATGCGCCGGGTAATGCTATTGGTGGATTAAGTGTGGGGGAGCCGGTAGAGATGATGTACGAATTTACAGCACTTTGTTGTGAAATTTTACCTTCCCAAAAGCCAAGATATCTAATGGGAGTGGGGACTCCCTGGAATATTTTGGAATGCATTGCGTTGGGTATTGATATGTTTGATTGCGTAATGCCCACCCGTAATGGCAGAAATGCTATGCTATTTACTAGCAACGGTGTAATTAATATTGATAACAAAAAGTGGGAAAGAGATTTTTCTGTTATCGATGATGGTATCGATTGCGAGGTGAGTAATTATTATAGTAAGGCATACCTTCGTCATCTAATTAAAGCAAAGGAAATGCTAGGACTTACCATTGCCAGTATCCACAACTTAGCTTTTTATCTTTGGTTGGTGAAAAAAGCTAGGGAACATATTATTGCAGGTGACTTTAGCCAATGGAAATCTGATATGGTAGTACGTTTACAGCATCGATTATAAATTTTAATAGTGCTAACCTCAATTTTTCAAGCTGATTGATTTAGTTTAGATTTGTTTAGATATCATACAATGAAAAAAATAGACAGCTACATACTGAAAAAATTCCTGACTACTTTTTTATTTTGTTTACTCTTATTTACTGCATTGGTTGTAGTGATTGATATCAGTGAAAAAACGAATGATTTTGTAAAATCCAAGTTGCCTGTAAGTACTATTATTACAGATTATTACTTTGGACTTGTTCCGCGAATAGATGCAATGCTTTTCCCTTTATTTGTGTTTATTGCAGTTATATTTTTTACTGCAAAGATGGCCGATCGCTCAGAAGTAATAGCTATTTTAAGTAGCGGGGTGAGTTTCCGCCGTTTTCTTTTTCCTTATTGGTTAGGAAGTGTATTTTTGGCAATTTGTCTTTGGTTGATATACCAGTTTGTTTTACCCAAGGCCAATGCTATCTGGGGTATTTTTGAAGCAAAATATGTTGATTATTCACCTACCGAGACTAGGCCATTCCCTCAGAATTATTATTTCAGATTGGATTCTAATTCCTATGCTGGTATTAAATATTATGACACTTCTACAAAGTCGGGTAGTAATTTTTTTATTCAAAAATTTGAAAATAATAGGTTAAAGTATAATATCCGAGCAGAAAATATTTCATGGGATACGGCGTCTAAAAAATGGAGAATGAGTAATGTGTTCGAACGCAGTTTGATCAATCAAGAAGAAACCTTTACTCGTTATTCTACACTTCTTATGTCATATAATTTTAAGCCAGTTGATTTAAAAAGGGATGATTATTTAAAGGACCGACTTCCAACACCTGAATTAAAAGAGCATATTAAAAAAGAAGAGATGAGGGGATCCGAAGGGATTAATTCATTACTTGTAGAAAGATATAGTAGAGATGCAATTCCTGTTTCAGTAATTATACTTTCAATGATTGGTGTTTGTCTTGCTTCTCAAAAAGTAAGGGGAGGTAGCGGCTTTCATTTGGCTATTGGGGTTATTCTAAGTATGATTTATATTTTATCAGGAAGATTTTCGCTAGTATTTGCCACTAAAGGTAATTTTACTCCTTTTCTTGCAGCCTGGCTTCCCAATATCATTTTCGGAATTCTAGCTTATATTTTTTATAGAAGAGCAGCGAGGTAGGTTGCCTTTAATTTTTTTTCCTTTCTTATCCTTTTGAAATTTTATTATAACTAGTTGCAATCCCTTTAATCAGCGAAGAGCTAAATCCTTGATGTTCCATTTCATTTAATCCTGCAATAGTGCAACCTTTTGGTGTAGTTACTTTGTCTATTTCTTGCTCAGGATGAGTACCATTTTGTAATAATAATTCGGATGCACCTTTTACAGTTTGAGCTACGATTAGATTGGCAGTAGTCGCGTCAAATCCTATTTCTATTCCACCTTGAATATTTGCGCGTATATAACGCATTGCATAGGCTGTTCCACAAGCACCTAATACCGTAGCTGCATCCATTAATTTTTCATTAATCATGGCTACTTTTCCTAATGTGGAAAACAACTCATTTACAAAATTAATTTGTACATCAGTAGCATTGATATAACTTATACAAGTCATGCTTTGCTGTATTGCAACAGCAGTGTTTGGCATTGCTCTAAAAACAGGTATTTTCTTTTTGATGGTCGTTTCAATTTCTTCCATGAGTACTCCTGTTACCACAGATACTAGTATGTGTTTTGAAGTGAGTTCTTTTTTTAAACCATTTAATACTTCACTTACTTGAAATGGCTTTATCGCTAAAATCACCAATTCGCAATTTTTTATTGCTTTTGAATTATCAGAAGTCACCTGAACACCTTTGTTAGCAAGATATTTGAGGGTTGCTGTATTTCTTTTTGTGATCGTAATATCAGCAGGTTTGCAAAATTTACTTTTAATTAAACCTTCTGCAATTGCACTTCCTAAATTTCCTCCTCCGATAATGGCGATTTTTTTACTCATGGCATTGATGGTTAGTGGTTCTGTTTTATTGGTAAATGTTTATCTACAATCTTACCATCCAATTTAGCAAGAATGTCACTTCTAAATAACTATTTTCTTTTTATTAGTGTTGCCATTTATTGAAATTATAGGGCAACCAATGCTTGTTCAGATTCATGACCTGCTAAAAGATTTCCAATGGCCTGATCATATTTTTTACCCCAATCTTTAATATCTCCCCAATTTTCATTATCAATTTCAATGATATTTTCAGTAACAAGTCCTAACAACTCAAATGAGGTATTAGAAGCATTTAAACTTATTTCAAAAGCTTCTATTTGATTGGAGGCTACCGTTACAATTACTCTGCTTTGAGCCTCTCCAAAAAGCCAAGCGTCTTTTCTGAAATTTTTATTGGTATTAATCTGGAATCCAAGATTTCTATTAAATCCACTTTCAGTAAGTGTAATAAATATTCCCCCTTCACTTACATCATGGGCTGAAAAAATTAATTGATCTTGAATTAGCTTTTCAATTATACGGTGTAAATCAAATTCTTCATTCAATTCAAAATGTGGAGCTGGACTAAACTCAACTCCATGTATTTTATGAAGGTATTCAGATGAATTGATGTCGTTGCTACTCTTTCCAATTAGATAAATTGAATCACCAGAATTTTTAAAATCCATGGTCATTTTATTATGGGGATTATCCAATAATCCAACCATACCAATGGTAGGAGTAGGGTATACAGGTCCATCAGGAGATTGATTGTAAAAACTTACATTACCACCGGTTACTGGAGTATCAAATTTTACGCAGGCCTCTCCCATCCCTTTTATAGCATTTACAAATTGATAATATACTTCTGGATTATAGGGGTTACCAAAATTTAGGCAGTTAGTTACACCCAATGGTTGACCACCACTACATACTATGTTTCTTGCAGCTTCGGCCACTGCTATCATTGCTCCTTTGTAGGGGTCTGCATAAACATAACGACTATTACAATCGGTAGTTAAGGCAAGTCCTTTGTTAGTTGGTTTTGCTAATACAATGGCAGCATCGCTTGGTTCATTGGTGCTGCAAGTCCCAGCACCTACCATGCTATCGTATTGGGTATATATCCAGCGCTTACTGGCAATATTTGGAATTTGAATGAGTTGTTCTGCTACCTTTTTTAGATCCTTTGGTTGTACAATTTTAGCTGCATCAAATGCTAATATATTTTCCATGTATTTTGGAACTGAATACTCTCTATCATATACAGGAGCACCTCCTCCCAAAACCAATTCAGTTGCAGGAAGCGTTGCTTCTAACTCTCCATTCATATAAAACTCTAGGTTTCCACCTTCGGTCACTTCGCCTATTTCACTGCAGGGAAGATCCCATTTCTCAAATATTTTAATAACCTCTTGCTCTTTTCCTTTTTCCACTACCATTAGCATTCTTTCCTGGCTCTCGCTAAGTAGTAGTTCCCAAGCTTTCATATTCTGCTGGCGCATTGGTACTCTGTCGAGATAAATTTTCATACCCGAATTTCCTTTCGCACTCATTTCTGCTGTAGAGCAGATTATTCCAGCTGCTCCCATATCCTGCATTCCAACAATTGCACCGGTCTTGATAACTTCTAAACAAGCTTCTAATAGTTTCTTTTCCTGAAATGGATCACCCACCTGAACAGCAGGAAGGTCCTCAACACTATCTGCAGTAATATTGGCAGAGGCAAAGGAGGCCCCTCCAATACCATCTTTTCCAGTAGCACTTCCAACGAAAAATACTGGATTACCTTTACCTTCAGCAGTTGCTGATATTGTATTGCCATTTTTTAAAATACCTACACTCATTGCATTTACGAGCGGATTAGTATGATAGCAGTTTTCAAAATAAATTTCTCCGCCCACTGTTGGTACCCCAAAACAGTTACCATAATGTCCAATTCCATGAACCACACCTGCTAGAAGATGCTGGGTTTTTGCCTCAGCTAAATTTCCAAATCTTAAAGAATTGAGAGACGCAATGGGTCTGGCGCCCATCGTGAAAATATCACGGTGAATTCCGCCCACACCGGTAGCAGATCCTTGAAAAGGCTCTATTGCACTGGGATGGTTGTGACTTTCTATTTTGAATACTACTCCATATCCGTCTCCAATATCCATCAAGCCCGCGTTTTCTTCACCTGCTTTCACTAACATTTTTTTTCCATCCCTAGGTAAAGTTTTCAACCATTTGATCGAGTTCTTATAACTACAATGCTCGCTCCACATAGCGCTAAAGCAGCACAGTTCGGTAAAGTTGGGTAATCGCCCTAGCTTTTTCTGTATCAAACTAAATTCTTCTGCTGTGAGCCTAAGTTGTTCTGCGGTAGTAACGGTTATTTCCATAATTATATCAAAGTGCGAAAGTACAACCTGTATTTCTTTTTTAAAGGGCTGTTCAATAATATTTTAACTTATTTATTATTATAATTTTTTCTTCGCCTTTTATTTTAGGCTAAGGTGGTTTTTAGGCAAGGCATAAAGATGGCTATTAAATAATTCTAATATGATTTTAATAATTTAAAAGATGAATGAGTGATTAAAAACGTAATTCTTTGTTTTCCTCAGTTAGCTTTTGCGTATAGTTTTAAAAATACATTTATTTTAATGTTAGATTAATGCATATTGTCCTTATAGTTCATTAAAATATTTTATAACATTTGTATTATGCTCTATTTCGCTATAAAAATCGGTTAATTTTCCCCAAAATCTAAAATATGGGCAAATATTACCGTATTTTTAGAACTAAATCTTAAAAACTATGCAATCATTACGTTTTAAAGCAATCGAAAACTTACGGTCTAATACTGAAGTTACTGTAAAATCATCAGTGAAGATTACCGGAATTTTTGGTGAAAATGTTTTTACTCTTAAAACTGCTCGTCAGTTTTTAAGTGATGAGGCATATAAAAGTTTGGTATCCTCCACCAAGGGGGGTAAAAAAATTGATCGCAGTATGGGAAACCAAATTGCGAATGGATTACGAGCATGGGCTGAAAGTAAAGGGGTGACTCACTATACTCACTGGTTTCAACCCTTAACCGATCTTTCTGCTGAAAAGCATGATTCTTTTTTTACCTTAAAAGGTGATGGAACTCCGATTGAAGAATTTGAAGGTGCCGCTTTGATTCAACAAGAGCCAGACGCCTCCTCTTTTCCTTCTGGAGGCTTAAGAGCTACTTTTGAAGCAAGAGGTTATACTGCATGGGATCCATCTTCTCCTGCATTTATTATGGAAATAGGCAATGGTAAAACTTTATGTGTTCCTACTATTTTTGTATCCTATACCGGTGAGTCACTCGATGCAAAAACACCTTTAATTAAAGCCTTGGTTGCATTGGATAAAGCGGGTGTAGAAGTTGCTCAATATTTTGATAAAAACGTATCAAAGATTACTGCCACCTTAGGTTGGGAGCAGGAATATTTTGTTATTGATGCCGCTATGGCCAATGCTCGTCCAGATATTATGATGACAGGAAGAACCGTTTTTGGTCATTCGCCTGCTAAGGGACAACAATTGGAAGATCATTATTTTGGGGCTATTCCAGAAAGGATTTATGCATTTATGCGTGATTATGAACAGGAGGCTTACAAATTGGGTATTCCTTTGCGTACACGTCACAATGAAGTTGCACCCTCTCAGTTTGAATGTGCTCCTATTTTTGAAGAAACCAATCTTGCAGTAGATCACAATACTTTGTTGATGGACGTGATGGCTAGAGTCGCTAAGCGTCATGGATTGGTGGTACTATTACATGAAAAGCCATTTGCTGGAATTAATGGAAGTGGAAAGCATAATAACTGGAGTATTGCAACCGATACTGGAATTAATTTGTTGGCTCCTGGAAAAACGCCTAAGACTAATTTAATGTTCTTAACCTTCTTTGTGAATACGATTAAAGCGGTACATGATTATGCAGGATTATTAAGAGCATCTATTGCGAGTGCGGGTAATGACCACCGCTTGGGTGCCAATGAAGCTCCTCCTGCAATCATTTCAATATTCATTGGTAAATATCTAACCGAGGTTTTAAACCAAGTTGAAACTAGGGTTGGAGGGAAATTTGATGAGCAAGATGAGGCCATGTTAAAACTGGATATTCATAAAACTATTCCTGAATTGATGTTAGATAATACGGATAGAAATCGTACTTCTCCATTTGCTTTTACCGGAAATAAATTTGAATTCCGTGCTGTAGGATCTGCTGCAAATTGTGCTATCAACATGACGGTATTAAATACGATTGTTGCAGAAACATTGAAGCAATTTAAAAAAGATGTAGATGCTAGTATCGAAAAGGGCGATAAAAAAGAAATAGCTATCATGCAAGTCATTCAAAAATATATTATTGAAAGCAAGTCTATATTGTTTGAAGGAGATGGTTATAGCGAGGACTGGGCAAAAGAAGCTCAAAAAAGAGGATTGGCAAATGTTAAAACAACTCCATTGGCCTTGGATGAATATATTACAGATTCTACCAAAAAACTTTTTAAGAGTAATGATATCTATACCCATGCTGAATTAGAGGCTCGTCATGAAATTATGTTAGAGGCATATATTAAGAAGGTTCAAATTGAGGCAAGAACGATGGGAGAATTAGCAACTTCATTAATTCTTCCATCTGCAGTTAAGTACCAAAATGTTTTAATAGAAAATATCAATGGACTGAAGGCGTCTGGACTAAAGGAAGCTTCTTATTCAAGCCAATTGAGGGTTTTGGAGCAGATTAGTAATCATATTCATGCAATGAGTACTGGTGTACAGGCTATGATTGAAGAGAGAAAAAAAGCAAATGTAATTTCTGACACAAGACTAAAGGCAATTGCTTATTGTGACAATGTTAAAGAAAAGTATTTTGATGAAATTCGTTATCATGTTGATAAATTAGAGATGTTGGTAGATGATGCTCATTGGCTTTTACCTAAATATAGAGAAATGCTTTTTCTTAGATAATCATAGAGCTAACTGAATTTATATTTTTATGAAATAGCAATAAATAATTTATCAAAGCAATAATTAAAAAACCCGGTTCACCTGAGTGCCCGGGTTTTTTAATACAGTATTTTTTATTTAAATATTCACTTTGTAATACTGAAGAAATTGATTGAATCTTTTATTTTTTAAAAAGAATTTTTGAAAAATAAAAATACCTAGTAGGGCACAGATGATGCCTAAGATCACGTCCAATACATAATGGTGGCTCGTATAAATTGCTGCTGACCATATACCCACTGCTACTGTAGCAAACAGTAAACTCATCCAACCTGATTTGTTCTTTAATCCATAGTACAATACGATTAAAGGGTAGGAAGAGTGGAGAGAAGGCATAGCAGCAAAAACGTTTGAACCTTTTTCATAAAGATTTCCAAATACTCGAATATTAAAATATTCATCGAACTTATTTAAACCTGCAGTGTTACCCACGGTGTTTGGAAAAAAATTGGAACCGTTGAGCTGGTAATACCATGGCGGTGCAGCCGGATAGGAGTAGTAAATGATAAAGCCGAGTAAATTAACTAATAAGAATGTCAATGAAAAATGGAGAAATAAATCTTTGTTTGTAAAAAAAAGATAGGTAGCAAAAGAGAGTGGAACTGGAATCCAACATAAATAAAATATTCCTGCTACTAAATCTAGAAAGTTATTCCCGTTTAAGAGCCAGTATTCATTGGGGGTAATTATTTTACCGAAATAATTGAATCCGAAAATTGCTTTTTCTTTGTCGTACAAATCCTGAATATGAACTGTATTAAATTTATAATTTGGAAATGCTTTCATTGAGTCAAATATTATCCAATAGATAATAAAAATAGAAAAACCAATTATAAATCTCCTAGATACCGTCGATGTAAAAAAGCAAAAATTAAAAATGGCAATCAATACCAGTTGGTCATTTTTGAATCCAATTAAATAATGAGAGAGTAGAAGGTAAATTAGAGACAAAGTGAAAGCAATAAGGATACTATTGCGGGAGTACAAAACTGATTTTGTCTGGTTCATTAATTTTTATTGCTTTCAGCGGAAAAGTTGGAATGTAAAATAATATCCCATAATGAAGAGCTTACGCCATACCCTTTACTTGAATCTTGGTAGTGATGAAGCATATGGTGCTGTTTAATTTTCTTTAGTAGTGGGTTTTTAAAATTGTGATGATGCATTGCATAATGCATCATATCGTAAATTAAGTAGCCTAATAAAAATCCTGGAAAAAATGCAAACAGAAGTGTTTTAGTTAGAAATAGAGAGAATAAAAAGTAAAATAAGGTAGCTAGTGGAATACTTGCAGAGGGAGGCATAACCAATCTTTTTTTATCTCTTGGATAATCATGATGTACACCATGAAATATAAAATGTATTTGTTTGCCAAAATCAGAACTTGGATGATAGTGAAAAATGAAACGGTGTAAAAAATATTCGGTGATAGTCCATACCAATATGCCTGCACCAAAATATCCCAAAAAAGTGAGCACTGCTAAATTATTTTCAAATGCTTGGTAGCAAAAAAACAAAATGGCAGGAATGAATAGGAAGAGAGGAACTGTATAATGAACCTTTGAAAGGCTGTCAAAAATATTATTTTTGAACAATTTAATGGAGTCTTCACTATTGGAAATATAATTTTTTTTCATTTTTGTAAAATATAATTCAGTATTATTAAATTTTCATTCGTTCTTTCATTACCGATCTGCTAATTGGGTCTATTCCATAGATATCAACGTATTCTATATTGGGGGTCCAAAAAGCTCCACCATTAATTTTTAAATAGATACTCGTAAGTTCAGCTGTTTTTTTATTGATACTTGTGTATAGATGAAATTTATTGTCGGCACCCAATTTTAAATACATTTTAAATTTTTTATAAGATACAAAACAAATTTCATATTGATTTTCTGCAATATTTTTTGTTTTTAGTCCGTAAGCAAATGTCTTTTGAATAAAGTTTAGCTCTTCCTTTTGGCCATCCTCTTGGTAACGAATCCAATATCCATGAACAGGGTCTTCTTTATCTATATTTCCTTTGTTGTAATTGAGTTCGTACACAAGTGTATTTTTATTAGGAGTACGTTGTAGGTAAAATAATTGTCTACTATTTCCAGTGGGAATAGGGAAACCTATTTCCTGAGCAATCATATTTATTGAGAAACTGCTTAGAAGGGTAATAATAAAAAATATTCTCCTGATCATAATCATATATTTAAGTCTTTTTTATCTAACGCTTTTTTAGCGGCTAATAGTCTATTAATTGCTGTTATATTGGTAAGTATCGCCATGATAGTAATTGGAATTGTAAAAATAGTAATTGTTTCAAAAATCTCAATGGAAGTACCTGGTAAAATATATTTAACTCCGCCATCGATAAAATGACTACTTAATCCACAAATCAAGGCTGAAAGACCGGTTAAAATTACGCGCTCAGGGCGTTGCATTAGTCCGCCTTTATTTTCAATGCCTAATCCTTCACTTCTGGCCCTAGTGTAGCTGACCATCATAGATCCAATCAGTGCAATAAAAGCAAATAGGGAACTTAGAAAATAATGATGAGCAATAAGATAATAACAGATGCCCATGAACATGATTAGCTCACTGTATCTATCTAGAACAGAGTCGAATAAAGCACCAAATGTAGAGCTCATATTGCCTAATCTGGCTACTTGACCATCTAGCATGTCAAATAAACCAGCAAAGAGTATCAAAGCACCAGCCCAACCAAGATAAGAAAAATCACCTCGGTTTCCTTCCTCAGCTCCTAGTATAAAAATGATGGCAACGCCTAAATTTAGTACCAAACCAATAATAGTAATTCCATTTGGAGTGAAACCTATTTTTATTAATCCTTTTACAAGGGGATTAATGACTGTATAAATTATTTTTTGAATGCTATCTCTTAGTAATTTGCCTTCCATTACTTATTTTTTATTAAAAATCAAATGCAACCCTTGCTCTAATTCCAATTGTAGATATTCCTGGATGGTCGAGGTAAGACAAACGTTTTATAAGGTCAACCCTTGCAAATTTAAAAATATTTCCTACACCCACACTTACTTCTATGTAAGGTTCTTTAGTTAGTGTGAAAGTAGTTGGGTAATCAATTGATCTATCAGTAGGAAACTTTAAAAGATTGTTGGTTTTAGCTGGGTTATTCTCATCTCTTACACTTCCGTATAGTACTTTGGCACTGACAACCTCCCTTAACTTTAGTTTTTTAATTAAAGGAATTTTATTTAGAAAAAAGCCATTAAAATGAATGTTTGCAGTAGCTGCTGCGTATTGGTCACTAACAAATTCCATAAAATTCATTAAATTATATGATTCGAGTTGGTTAGAATAAGTTTGGTTGGCTCTATGAATCGTAAGTAACGGAAAGGGAACCTGTCCAAAAATATGGCCACCTTCTAATGTTCCATCTACATAGCCTAATTGTGAAAGGTAAAATCTTTTTTCTATCCTCAGGCTGAGGTTCTGATAGTTGTATTCTCCTTTCATTAATCCTTTTACACCGGCTACATATCGGATGTTAAAGATTGGATATTTATTAATGATCGGTATTCTGAAATTTTTTCCTTGGTAAAATTGTTCGTTTGGAGCCCATCTGAATTCAGCTGACAATTCTGTGGTAGTTATGTTTTTTTGTAATGAAAGGTCGGAAGTCTTTTGAAAAAAGATATCTCCAGCGGGTGTTTGTATCCAGTTTTTAAATCCAAGGGTATATCTCAGGTTTTTTCCAAATTCGTTTACATACTCACCTTTAAGATAATTATTGTATAGCCATTTTCTATTATTACCTCTTTTAAAGGATAGAAATACGTTATCTTCTTGTACAAATTGAAGTTCCTGTCCAGGTATATTGGTGTCGTACTGGTAACTAACGCTTAAATAGTTAAGTGGAAACGCATAAATAGATTTATGGTTGAACGAATAAGTGACAGCACTTAAAAATTTAAATTTTTCGTCTTTAAAACCATAGGAAATAGCGTTGTCGAAATAAATAAAATTGCTGAATTTAGGAGTAGTTCTTCCTCCCAGTTTAATCTTTAATCCTTCAATTGGATTAAAGTTATAAAACGTATTGGTATTACCTAATTCCCATTTTCCGAAAGAGTAGTAACCAGAAAATAATAGAGAAACAATTTCTCCAAAATTTTTAAAGGAGCGCATGTTTTTTAAACTATCAATATTATAATACGCTTTGGCTTCTACTTGAGTAAGTGGATTATGCCGTTGGCCTACCCAGAAACTATCAGCTGTAGAGGAGGCACTGATTTTATTTACGAGATCTTTACCCTGGTAGATTGAATCAGGTGCTGGACTATTTGTTTTGAAATTTTTGAAGGAAACACTTCTTTCTCCCATTACTCCACCAGAAGCATTTTGAGTAAGCGCAAACTCAGCCAACATATTACTTTTGATAAGATGAAACCTACCATCAGAAGCCTTTTCAAAATCTTGATTAATTCTTAATTCTCTAGCCCAATTAAGGTTTGCATTTTTACTAATGGTCATGCTGATTTTTTGTACTCCATAATTTCCATCTAGGGTAATTAACATATTGCCTCTAAAAATTAGGTCATTTGGATTTCGCGGGGTAAAGTAAAGTTTTATCAACTTTATTCCTTCTTGTTCAATGGTATCAGTGATATAGTAGCGGTAGAATGAGGGGCCCATATCTGCAATTGGACTTAGAAATTGTGTTTTTAAAATGTTTACATTGTTATCGTAAATATCAATATCTCCATAAAGCATTTTAAGATATTGGCTGATTCCATTTGCATCCAAAAAATCTCCGTAGGTTACTTTTTTGTCCCCTCTAATGATTGTTTTATCAGCTTCAGGTATTTTACGTATGAAGCGATCTGATAATTTTTCTTCAATATAGATAGGCAAAAGAGACTTTCCTTCAATGCTAGTGCTGTCGATATTTTCAAGTATAAACTTGTAATTTTTGAAAAGCCTATTTTTAATTAGTTTTTCAGGTTTGTTGGTTAAGGATAAAGACAGTTTTTCGTATTGCTGATATTGAACAAAATCATAGGCTTTGATTCGATTCTTTTTTTTGTTTTCTATTACTATATTAATCAATTCTACCGCTGGGTTATCTCTATTTCTGTATTTTGCTCTTTTTCTTGTTTTTACTACCACATCCTGTAATGCGACATCTAATTCAAATTCGATATTTATAATCTGTTCTTTTCCAGCAATTAATTTTTTTGATATTTTCTTGTAGCCCGCAAAAGAAAAATTGAGTGTGGTTAGTTTTGAATTTTTAGAGATAATGGAATAACTTCCATCTGATCCTGTAGTAACTCCTTTGCCGCCTTCAAAATAAATACTTACAAATTCTAGCGGGCGCATTGTTGCCGCATCTTTTACAAATCCTTTTACAATGGTTTGGCCATGCGAAAATAAACTGACTAGCAAAAAAGCTGAAATAAAGAAGCTTTTTGATATCGTATTAATCCATTTCATTTTTTGTCAACAGTTTTAAAGACATAGCCTTTTTGCAAGGGATAATTATAACCAATTGCAACAGTTATTGCGGTAATCATTTTTGCTATTAAATATTGCAGCCCCATTATTTTTATAAAAAAATAAACTCCGCCAGCATTTAAAAATAAATTGCCTAACCAAATTAAAAAATATTTTTTTCCTTGCTCACTAAAATTTGTTTCGGAGGTTTTAAAAACCCAAACCCTTCCAATTAGAAAATTAATCATCCCACCAAATATCGTCCCAATAATGCTAGCTAGAACAACATCTATATGACCAATTTGTTTTAAAAAAACAGTGAATCCGAAATCACCAATGCTAGCAATGATGGCAGCAATATTTACTTTTAAAAATGTCTTCATGTTATTCAAATTTGTTCATAATCTCAATACATAGATGAACAAAAATAAGTGAATAAAAACCTGCAAGTATATCATCTGCCATTACTCCCCAACCTTTTGGTAATATTTCTAATTTCCTTACTCCTAAGGGTTTTACAATATCAAAGAATCTAAATGCAATTAAACCAATCAATAAATAAATAATATTCTTTGGAACCAGTAAAAGGGTGATTGCCATTCCTGCTAACTCATCTATTACAACTTTACTGCTATCTTTTCCCCAAATTATTTCAACTTCATTTGCACTCCAAATACCCATCCCGATAATTAAGAGGGTACTAAAAAAGGGCCAATTACTGTTCTCAAGATCTAAAGGCTGTAAATACCAACCGATGCAATAAATTATAGCTGCAATAGTTCCCCCTCCTTTTAATTGGCCGATGCCTAATAAAGATGCAAAGAGCTTATGAAATTTTATCATAATTAATAAAAAAGTTATTAATCCCTCTTCTGACCCTTTTGATAGGTGCAGAGTAAGGATTAGCTATTGCAAAAATAGTGAAGGTATTTTTATACTATCCTTATTTATACTCTTTTTTCTTATAATCTTAAATATCAAATAGATAACAATATGATTTATAACCATTTGTTTTTCTTATACCAAGCAATTGTATCTTCTAACCCAGTTTGTAAATTATATTTTGGTGTAAAATTCAACTCTTTCTTTGCCTTGCTTATATCACAGATCCAGTTAATGGCGGCCAATTCTTGAAGTTTTTCACGATTGATAACAGAAGGTTTATTCAGCCAACCATTCACTTTCTCCAAAATAAACGCCAATGATTTTACTAATGGCATGGGAAGGTGAAATCTAAAGGCTTTGCGCTGCAAAATAGTCTTTGAAATATCAGAAAATTCGTATCGGTTATAACAATTACCGTCAGTAATATTATATATCCCTACAGCATTTTTTAACAATAGAGAATTTACTGCTGCAGCTGCAACGTCTTTTGCATGAACAAAACTTAATTGCTGAAATATTTTTCCAATGAAAGGATCCATCCCATTGTTGATGGTCTTTAGCATAATAAAAATATCTTTATCCCTAGGACCATAAATTGCTGTTGGTCTTAAAATAATAGTGGGGATAGAAATGTTTGCTAGTTCATTTTCCGCAAGCAATTTACTTCTTCCGTATGCAGTAACAGGCTGGGGAAGGGATTGCTCAGTTAATTTTTGTTGAATATCATTAAGAGGACCAACTGCTGCAAGACTACTGATGAAAACAATTTTCTTACAAATACCGCCTGAATTTTCAGCAGCTTTTGCCAGATTGATGGTATAGCTTGCATTCACCTGATCATAAACTTCTTGACGGATAGCTTTGGTAACCCCTGCAGAATGTATTATGAAATCAATTTTATTTTCGGCTATTAGCCTACTCATTTGTTCGGGATCTTCGTAATTGAGATAAATATATTTTAGGGGAAATTCGCTTAGGTGCTCTATATTGCTCTTCTTCCTTACTGCTGCAAACACCTCCAAATCTGCTTCAATAGCCGTTTGAATAAGGTGATATCCAAGAAAGCCACTGGAGCCTGTAATTAGAACCTTGTGTTTCATATTTTTTTTTCAAAAATCCGATATCTTTTGTAGGCGGTAGCTTTTAAATTTAAAAGTCCTTTGTTCATCATTTCGTTGTTTTCCAAAATCCAGGAAGCTTCACCTCCAGTAACCTTTTTATCTATTGCTTTTTGGATTATTTCTGAGTAGAAATAGGCTTCTATTCCCGCTTTCCTGTATTCTTCATTAACGCCCAATGCTATGACTCTTACGTAATTAATTTTTTTAAGTCCAATCAATAATTTAAAAATTCCAAAAGGTAATAAACGACCTCTTTTTATTTTTATTTGTATTTGATTAATATCTGGTATTGCCAATGCAAATCCAATCACCTTTCCTTCTTTTTCTGCTAAAAGACAAAAATCTTTGTCAAGGATCATCTTCAAGTCTTTTGCTAAATATTTAAATTCATCATCAGTCCTTGGAACAAAACCAGTATTTGCTTTCCATGCGGAATTATAAACACTTAATATTTTTTGAACCTCATTAGCAAAATCTTTTAGATTGATGTTACGTACTACAATATTTCTGTCTGCAAATCTTTTACCCAATGCTTCCTTCAACTGAAGTGTTCTTTTATCAACAGTTTTTGTTGGTAGGTCGTAGGCTAATAAATCGAATTTTTTTGTAAAACCATTCGCAGTCAAAAGGTCAAGATAATAAGGTTTATTGTAGGTCATCATTGCCACAGCGGGCGAGTCAAAACCATCTATCAACAATCCTGACGGGTCATTGGTGGTAGGATTAACTGGTCCAATCATGGTATTTAGTCCTTTACTAATTAACCATTTTTTTGCTTCAGAAATTAATTTTTCTGCTACTTCATCATCATTGTATAAATCTAGAAAACCAAAAAAGCCATCTTTTTTATCAATAAATTTATTGTGGTTATTATTTAGGATAGCTGCAATTCTTCCTTTTATCTTTCCATCTTCATATGCTAGAAAACATTGAATGCTAGAATGGTCATGGAAAGGGTGTTTACCTGGAGTTAAAACATCTCTTTGAGCAATATGTAATTCAGGTACATAATTTTTATCTCCTTCAAATAAGGTATGAGGAAAATCAATGAAAGCAGCTAATTCCGCTTTTGTTTCAACCTGTTTTACAGTGATCATGCCCTTTCTTGATTTAAAAGAGGAACTTTCAATTTGAAAGCAACTTTTTTTATTTTTTCAACAGCATAATCAATCTGTTTTAAAGAGTGGGTAGACATTAATGAAAAGCGAATCATTGAAGCATCACTATGAACAGCAGGCGACACAACAGGATTAACAAAAATACCTTCATCCATCAGCATTTTAGCCATTAAGAAAGTCTTTTCATTGTCTCTTACAAAAATGGGGATAATGGGGGATTCAGTTTTACCAATGTCAAATCCAGCCTTAGCGATAAGACTCTGTGCATAGTTAGTATTGGTCCAAAGTTTTTCAATTCTTTGAGGTTCTTCTTTGAGTACATTTAAAGAAGCTAATGCACTAGCAGCAGCTGCTGGTGAAATACTAGCGCTAAAGATAAGAGAACGAGCATGGTGTTTTAGATATTCCACTACTACTTTGTCGGCTGCAATAAATCCACCAATAGAAGCGAGTGATTTACTAAAAGTACCCATAATCAAATCTACTTTGTGGGTAATATTGAAATGGGCTGCGGTACCCTGACCTTGTGGTCCAAGTACGCCCAAAGAATGTGCGTCATCTACAAATACGGTAGCATTGTATTTTTTTGCTAACTCTGTAATTTCATTTAGTTTGGTAATATCACCTTCCATGCTAAAAACACCATCAGTGGCGATTATTTTGAAAGATTCAATTGGAACACTGGCTAGTAATTTTTCTAGATGAGCCATGTCACCGTGTCCATATTTATATAATTTTGAAAAAGAAAGACGCGCACCGTCAATGATGCAGGCATGGTTAAGTTCATCAGAAAATAAAAAATCATTTCTTCCGCCAAGAGCTGAAATTACTCCTACATTTACTTGGTACCCAGTACTAAATACTAGGGCAGATTCTTTTCCAACAAATTGGGCTAAGGCTTCTTCTAGTTCCAAATGCAAATCCAGTGTTCCATTTAAAAAACGTGAGCCTGCGCATCCACTTCCGTATTTGTCGATTGCCTTTTTTGCAGCTTCTTTTACAAATGGGTGATTGGTGAGTCCAAGGTAGCTGTTTGAACCAAACATCAGCACTCGTTTCCCGTCTATAATAACCTCTGTATCTTGGTCTGACTGTAGTGGACGAAAAAACGGATAGATATCTGCGTCTTTTAGTTTTTCTGCGGTTTTAAAAGCGGATACTTTGTTTATTAGTGTTTTGTTACTCATTTATTTGTGTTAAAAGGTTTCCTTAAGCTGAATACCGATTTAAGTAAAATTTAAAGTTGATGTTTTAAGCTCAAACAAAAAAAGACGTTTATTGTTAAATATTTTTGTTTTTCTTAAGCTTTGCGAAGTTAAGATTATTTTATTGTTATCATTTTATTCTATTATATAAATAAATTTTATTATATATTATAGATTTTACTACAATTTTGAGAAAAGTTACCCTACATATCATTCAAACACATTTTAATTTTTTTATTTTTTGAAGAACTTACATTTACGAAGTAGGAGGTATAGCTTTTTTGGTCTGCTTTGATCAATTCAGTTAAATTGCATTGAATAATAGAAAAAGATGAAATATTATATAATTGCAGGTGAGGCTAGTGGAGATTTGCATGGTAGTAATCTTATTCAAGAACTCAAACTATTAGATTCTACTGCTCAAATACGTTGTTGGGGAGGTGATAAAATGCAAGATGCTGGGGCTACCTTGGTAAAGCATTATTCCGAGTTGGCTTTTATGGGATTTATTGAAGTATTAAAAAACATACGAACTATTTTTAAAAACTTAGCTGATTGTAAAGCTGATATCTCACAATATCAACCCGATGCATTAGTGTTGATTGATTACCCAGGTTTTAATTTAAGGATAGCATCATGGGCCAAACAAAATGGTCTCCGGGTGATATATTATATTTCACCCCAAGTATGGGCTTGGAAGGAAAGTCGGGTGAGAGGCATTAAAAAAAATGTAGATAAAATGCTAGTCATTTTACCTTTTGAAAAAGATTTTTATAAAAAATGGGATTTTGAAGTTGAATATGTGGGTCATCCATTGGTAAAGGTGGTAGATGATTTCAAAGTAAGTCATTCACATCTAGAAATAGCTATCTCTTCTGATAATATTAGTTTTTCCGAATCTCAAATCAAGCGGTCTATCATTGCGATATTGCCTGGAAGTCGAAAGCAAGAGATACTGACTAAATTACCTATCATGCTGTCGGTGGCAAAACATTTTCCAGAATATTATTTTGTTGTGGCAAAAGCACCTGGTATAGAAGATGATTTTTATGAATCAATGCTATCACCTTATCAAAATGTTTCATCGGTTATTAATCAAACTTATGAATTGTTGCGAGTTGCAAAAGCTGCTCTTGTTACAAGTGGGACTGCAACTCTAGAAACCGCATTATTCGGAGTTCCTGAAGTAGTATGTTATAAGGGGAGTGCAATATCTTTTCAAATTGCGAAATGGCTTGTCACTATTAAATACATTTGTTTGGTTAACCTGATAATGAAAAGGGGAGTGGTAAAGGAATTGATACAAGATCAACTAACGGAAAATAACCTCACTAAAGAGTTGAAAAAGATTTTATACGATGCGGATATGCAGTCACAAATGAAAGAAGATTATGTTGCTTTAAAAGATTTATTGAGTCAAGGTGGAAATGCATCTGCGAATGCTGCGAGGAGCATCTATCTTTTTTCACATTCTTAAAATCTTGCCTTCATTGTAATGAAGCCATTGAAATGGGATTTTTACTTTCTTATTAATTTAATGGCAAGTATTACCATTGCGACAAGAAAAAGCAGAATGGATATTCGGTTAATACCGTGCATATATTTTACAAACTGCGAATTTGGAGTGTTAGGATTTTTCTTCTTTAGATATAGGTATTGTGCTACCTGGTTCCATATGCTCATGAGATATTGTTTAATACTTTTAGTAAAGTAATGAAAAGAATATAACTTTTAAAAGTAGTTATTTAAATTAAAATTTATATAGAATTAAGTGTTGTTTTTATTTAAACAATACTTTTAATTAAAGTATATTATTATTATATATAAAATAATTTTAATAAATATAGGATGAAGGATAATTTTAAAATTATTAAATTAAAGAATCGTTAAGTATCTGTATATTTTGAAGATGATTTATAAAACGTTTTTTTAAGTCTTATTTTTAGTCTAATTTTAAACAATATCAATTTTATATTTTCTATGAAGTTTAAAAAAATATCCCCTATTGTATATCCAATACTTATTTTTTTAGTATTTCTGTTATCGTTTATTGGTTATTCTATTTATTATTCTAAAGGTTTTCATTTTTGGGGTGTTTTATACTCTGTTATAAACTTTTTTTTACTCAATGAATCTTCGGAGGCTCAACAGTGGGCAGATAACCCTGAAAATCCTTTAGCACTGGGTTTGATATTGGCTGCAAAATTTATTGCAGCGATATTAGTTGGTTTAAGTTTATTTTCAATATTTGTTGATCATGCCAGAGAGTTTTATTTAGTTTATAGAATTAGGTTTTTTCAAAAAAGACATATAGTTATTTTTTCACTTGATTCTCTCGGCTACAGAATTAGTAAGGAATTACTTGAAAATGGCTATTTGGTAGTAGTCGTTGAAACTAACCGTGAGTCGCCTTTTGTTGAAGAAATAATCAATGCAGGTGGTATTGTAATTAATTTAAATCCTTTTGAAAGTAAAACACTCGATAAAATTGGACTTGCAAAATCAAGGGCTTGTATTTTGGCAAATGATAAGGATGAAATAAATATCGAGATTGCTGCAAATATAAGCTCGCATAAGTTTGTACTAAATAAGGATGAAGATTTTCAAGAACCAATGAAATTATTTATTCATATTAAAGACCAACATAATAAGCGAGTTCTTAAAGATTATTCTGATATTGATAATATGGCAGATAATTATGATTTGCATGTTATTAACTTAGAACAGATGGCTGCTCAAAAAATATATGATGAATACCCTCCACATTTATATTATAATGAAGGTGATCAAAATCTTGAAAATACCATAGCAGTTGTTGGCCTAGATAAAACTGCTCAAGCTTTTCTTTTAGAGAACGTAATATTGAGTCATTACCATGACCATAAGCCTCTAAAAATCTTTTTAGTTGACAAATTTGCAAATACTTTTTTCGAAGAGTTTAAATACTTGCATCCTTTTTATGAGGAGTTCGTTGAATTAATTCCAATTGAGTTATTAAATGCAAATTTTCACGCTAATTTTTGTAATTCTGAAAAACATATCCAAGAACTTAGTAATATAAAAGTTGCTTATTTTTTTGGCGCATCTGATTCCGAGGTAATTAATAGAGCCAATGCTTTAAGGCAGTTTCTTTATAATCATACCTTAAGTATTTCCCAAATACCATT
Organism: Chitinophaga pinensis; assembly: GCA_945876095.1. GTDB lineage: Bacteria > Bacteroidota > Bacteroidia > Chitinophagales > Chitinophagaceae > Ferruginibacter > Ferruginibacter pinensis_E. The sequence continues at coordinate 100,590 of CAMCMP010000003.1, read as the reverse complement.
GATAGTTTCTCTGCCTCAGGAAAGTGAAATATTTGATTTTATGAATAATAGTACATTGCAAAAAGATCAGATAAAAAATTTATTATTGGAGGGGCTTAGTCTAAATTTTGTAAAACGTAAATCAGATACCTTTACTGGTAAGGGAATCATTGAAGAGGGTGAATTAATAGATATTATTTCTAGGGTAATTAATTACTATTATGCGGTTTGTTATGAATTACAATCATTAATTAATAATAATCTTAATTTGGATGTTTCTACAGAAATAATTGATGAATTAAGTGGATACATAATAAGTTACCCAGAAACTCATTTTAATTTTACAGAACTTGAATTTGAATCAGATTTCCTTAATTTCGCATCTGAAAAAACAGGGGTTTCAGTTTTTGATTTGAGACAATTTGCAACGATTAGAAAATGTTGGAATGTTTTAAATAATCGAAAAAAAGAGTCTAATCGCTACGCGGCTAGACATATTCAAGTTAAAATGTATGTTTTAAATGAAATAGGGTGTATACCACCTAATCGAGAAAATATTGTAAAATTTTATCCAAAACTTGCGAAGTTGGAACATTATAGATGGAGTAGTGAAAAGTTAGTATTTAGTTATCAGTTTGGCCCTTTTCCTAAAAACAAAAAGGAAAAAAACATTGTTAAAGAGGTGATGAAAATACATGATCAATTAATACCCTATGAAAGTTTAACTCAAGCAGAAAAAGATAAAGATTTAAATCTTTTTCTGTTGCTACCTCTTGTACAAATTTTAAAAAAGTCAACTAATAAATAACTATCCATGAAATTTGAGAAAGATATTTTTATCAGTTATGCACATATTGATGATGAACCTTTGGTAGAGTCTCAGAATGGATGGATCACAGAATTTCATCGCGTATTAGCTATTCGCTTATCTCAGTTAATGGGAAGAAGACCTGTCATATGGCGTGACCCAGAATTACAGGGCAACCATATTTTTGATCAGCAAATTGTTGATCAGTTTTCTCAAGTAGCTATTATGATCTCCATTCTTACTCCCCGCTATGCTAAATCAGATTGGTGTGTGAAGGAGGCCAATGAATTTCATGATGTTTGTAAAAACAATATAGGGTTTAGTGTTAATAACAAGGCTAGAATTTTTAAGGTAATCAAAACTCCATTAAAAGTTGAGCAGCATCCTGAGAGTATTCGAAACATTTTAGGATATGAATTTTATTCTTCCGATCCTACAACAGGAAGGTTAAAAGAATTTTCTCAACAACTTGGTCAGCAAACTGAGAAAATGTATTGGGATAAAATGGATGATCTTGCCAATGATATTGCTATGTTCTTGGAAGATTTGGAGAGCATGGAACAAGGGAGTGGCGACGCTCAAGGTGGAAGCGGTAATTCACAAAAAGAGGGGTTAAAAATATATTTAGCTGAATCTAGTTTTGAAACGAAGGAACTAAGAGATAATATTCGTCGTGAATTGCAAGATAGCGGTTATAAGATATTTCCCGATAAGCAATTGCCATTTGTAGAGTCACCTCTTATTGAAAATGTTGAATCATTTCTTAAAGAATCTCAATTGTCAGTTCATTTGGTAGGTGAAAGTTATGGAATGATCCCTGAGGGCACTTTGAAGTCAATTGTTGAGATTCAAAATGAAGTTGCGGCAGCTGCTAGTAGTTCTAGGAATCTTCAACGTCTGATTTGGGTTCCTGAAGGCTTTAATCCAAAGGAGGAGAGGCAAATTTCATTTTTAAATAAGCTCAATGAAGGAAATGAAGGAATAGAGGGTGCAGATTTGATTCAAAGTTCTCTTGAAAGCTTTAAAGAAATTTTGAGTGACAAAATAAATTCTATAGAGAGAGAAAATAAAAAAAGCATAGTTGCTAAGGAAGCAAAGGAAGCTAAGGAAGTTGTAAAAAGTGATACCCAATCGTCAACGCCTAGTAATGGCTCTAGAATTATTTATCTGATTTCAGACATATTAGATATTGATGAAATTAAGCCCTTGGAAGATTTCTTATTTGAAAATGGATGTGAAGTAGTACTTCCTATTTTTGAAGGAGATGAGTCGCTGATTAGAAGTGATCATATTGAAAATCTTAAAATGTGCGATGCAGCTATTATTTTTTATGGAAATGCCAACGAAATATGGCTTCGATCTAAAACTAGGGACTTTTTGAAGATTAGCGGATACGGAAGGGAAAATCCTTTAAATCTTAAGGCAATATATTTATCAGGTCCACCTAGTATTTCAAAAGAAAGGTTTAGGTCCCAAGATTCTGAAATTATAAATGGAATGACTGAATTTCCAACTGAATTAATGAAATCCCTAATATCAAAATTATAAAGAACAGATTATGTTTAATGAAACTGCAATAAGTAATCCATTTCCTGGTTTACGTGCTTTTGAAGAAGATGAAGATATATTGTTCTTTGGAAGAGAGAAACAGGTAGATGAATTGGTCACAAAGCTAAGAACTACTCGTTTTATAGCTGTAATTGGTTCTTCTGGAAGTGGTAAATCTTCCCTTATAAAATCTGGATTAATACCCTCTTTACAAAGTGGATTTATGTCAGGTGCTGGTTCATCTTGGCGAATTTGCTCTTTTCGTCCAGGCAATAACCCTATTGGAAATTTAGCCAATGCACTAGTTACTCCTGGAGTTTTAGATGATGGGGAAAGTGTGGAGGAACCTGAAATTCAAAGAGCAATTACTGAAAGCACCATTCGAAGAAGTAGTAGTGGGCTAGTGGAGGTATACAAGCAATCAGGTATTCCAATAAATAATAACTTATTAATTCTAGTCGATCAATTTGAAGAGATTTTTCGTTTTAGCAAATTCGAGTCGGATTCAAAGGATGGCAAAAGAGATTCAGTAGCTTTTATTAATCTTTTACTAAAGGCAACCAGTCAAAAAGATTTCCCTGTATATATAGTATTTACTATGCGATCAGATTTCTTAAGTGATTGTACTGCATTTAGAGGATTACCAGAGGCTATTAATAGTGGTAATTATTTGGTTCCTAGAATGACAAGAGAAGAGCGAAAGGAAGCAATTACAGGACCAATCGCTGTTGCCAATGGTAAGATTAGTCAAAGGTTATTGAACTTGCTTTTAAATGATGTGGGAGATAATCCAGACCAGTTGCCTATTCTTCAACATTCATTGATGAGGACCTGGGATTTATGGAAGAAGAAAGGAAACAAGGGAACTGAAATTGATTTTGTTGAATATGAAGCGATAGGTACGATGAAACTTGCGCTTTCTCAACATGCTGAGGAAGCCTATGACGAACTTAAGACTGATAAGGATAGACGGATATGTGAAAATATATTTAAAACCCTTACTGATAAGGGGTCTGATTCTAGGGGGATTAGAAGACCTAGTAGAATGTCTGAATTGTGTTCCATTGCAAATGCAAGCTTTGCAGAGGTTCTTTCTGTTATAGAAGTGTTTAGAAAAGAGGGACGGGCTTTTTTGATGCCCCCGCAAAATATTCCAATCACGGAGTCTACTATTATTGATATTTCTCACGAAAGTATCATGCGAGTTTGGGAAAGATTAATTCTTTGGGTGGATGAAGAAAATCAATCTGCTTCTACTTATATCAGATTATGTGAAGCTGCGGATTTATATGAACTTGGTAATGGAGGATTGTGGAGAGATCCTGAATTGCAAGTTGCTTGGAAATGGAAAGAGGATCAAATACCAAATGGTATTTGGGCTTCACGTTACAATGATAATTTTGAAAAGGCTATATTATTTCTCACTCATTCTAAAGATCAATTTGAACAAGAAAAGATACTTAAGGAAAATCGTCAAAAGCAAAGGTTAAAGACGGCTAGAAGGATTGTAGTTGTGATAGCATGCTTTGGTGTGATGGCATTATTCCTTTCAATTTATTCCTTTGATCAAAGAAATAAGGCAGTTAAGTCAGAACAACAGGCAAATATTGAAAAACTAAAAGCAAAAGAGCAAGAAAAAAAAGCAGAGAATAATAGAGTTCTTGCTATGGAGCAAAAGCAAGTTGCAGAAAAAAGTAGGGAAGAGGCACTGACTGAAAAAGAAATTGCTGAACAGGAAAGGAAAAAAGCTGAAAAGAGTCAAAAAAATGCACTCTTGCAAAAAGGTATTGCAGAGGAAGCTAAAGCCAATGCTGAAAGTGAGCGATTAGGCGCAATTGCTAACGAAAAGATGGCAGTTGAACAGGCAGGTGTTGCAAAAGAACAGATGGAACGCGCTAACAAAAATGCTGAACTTGCTGAAAAAGAAAAGAGGATATCTGACCGATTGAAAGATCTGGCTGATAGTAGAAATCTTGCTTACCAATCTATTTTGCTATTGAATGAGGGTAAATACAGTGAAAGTAAAGAACTGGTTGACTCGGCATACCATCTCAATGAAAAAAATAATGGTCCCAAGCAAAATAGCGATATCTACAATGCTTTGAATTTAAATTGGCAGAAAAGTAGTAATAATAAAAATAAATTTATTGTTCATAAATATCCAGTTCGAGCCATTACAGGTAAGGTTAACAGTGATATTGTTATTTCAGGAGATGAATCAGGAATGGTAGTCATTTCTCGTTCTGTAGATGGCGTACTAAAACCAATTACCAACTTCACTGTTAAAGGTGAAATCAGAAATTTATGTCTATCTCCCAACGGACAAAAATTGTTGGTATTGACAGCTAAAGAGGGTGGTTTTTTATATGGTTTTGATGAACAAAAAAAGGCATTTCCTCTTTTATCATTTTTTAGTTATGAGGGTGTAGGTAAATCTGCCTTTTTCTTAAATGAATTGGAAACTTTGGTTTTGACTAGTACTGGTCTAATTAAATTGGGAATTGAAAATAACGCAGTCAAGGTAAAAGAATTCATTAAAGGCTCATCTTATGGCTCTATGGTTAAGGGGAAATCTGGAAAGGTTTATATTTCAAATGATAGTAAAATCAATATTTACAATTCTGTAAATAATATTTCTAAATCTCCAGATTATTCTTATTCATTAAAAGGGCAAATAACTAGTCTTGCTGTAGATAATAATGAGGAATACATTGCTGCGGGTAGTGCAGATGGAATAATATGGTTAACAAATCTTTCCTCTAAATCAAAACCTATTTCACTAGCACTTCATCAATCATCAATAAGTGATTTGAAATTTAGTAAAATAAAGGGCAATCGTCTTCAATTGGCTTCTGCTGGAAAAGATCAATCAGTAAAGTTAATTGATGTAAAGGCTAGTTTTTCTAGCAATACTTCAGAAGACGTATTAATTTTAAAAGGTCACAATTTATGGGTTTACGCACTTTATTATTTATCAGACGGCAAATACTTATTCTCTGTTAGTGAAGATCAGAATATAATAGGATCCATAACAACAATGGCTGATATTCAAGAATTACTAAAAAAATCTAAATAAAAATAATTTATGAGGCATTTAAAATTGTTGAAAGGTATATTGTTTATTCTATTGATGCATAGTTTTTTGTTTTCATTTTCGCAAGTGAATTGTGGGAAGGCTACTATCAATGAAGTGGTGCTTAAATATGAAATAGGTCAATTTAAAGAAAGTATTGATCAACTTAATATATGTTTTAAAAGTAACGGCTTTTCTGTTGATGAAAAAGTGGATGCATACCGACTTTTGGCTATGTCTCTACTCGCTATTGATTCTATAAAGCAAGCTGATAGTACTATTAGCCAGCTTCTATTTTTAAAGGATAATTTTGAGCCTGATTCTAGAGATCCTGAGCGATTTAAGTTTGAAGTAAATCTTGTAAAATCACTTTCTCTTACCAATACCGTTTCTTCCGTTTCAAAAAGAGTTGAGGAATTGAGATTGGCTCCAGCCACTATTTCTGTAATCACTAAAAAGGAAATTTTGGAAAGGGGGTACAATGATATTATTGATATATTAAGGGATATTCCAGGGTTTGACATCTCTGTTTATTATGGTGTATTATATGCCAATGTTTATCAAAGAGGTTCTCGAACCAGCAACACAGAAAAAACCTTATTTTTAATAGATGGGGTTGAAGATAATAATTTATGGAGTAATTATGCGAATATCTCTCAGCAATATCCAATTTCAAATATTAAACAAGTTGAAATTATTTATGGTCCAGCTTCTACAATGTATGGAGCCAACGCATTTACAGGGGTAATCAATATTATTACAAAACAGGCAGATGATTTTATAAAAAATAATAAAAATTTTGGATTAGACGCTAGAGTTGGTAATGGTTCTTACAACAGTAAGTTTGCTGATGTAAGCTATGCCTATAAAAAGAATACTGTTTCCTTCAATATCACAGGACGCCTGAATGGTTCGGATAGGCCAAATCTTTCTTCACAAAATTTTTGGGATTTTGATCCAAGTATTTATAATAATGTGAATTATGGGTCATTGATGAATATAAAAACTAATGCCCAGAACTATATAACTACAAATAAACTACCTCTTGTTTCTCCCTTATATACTGTTTATGGTGCAACTGGTAATGCAGATAGTATAATACTCTCATCTGTAGGAATGGCAAAGGCAAGAGAATTTGATAAGAGTGCGTATGCAAAAAAAGTTAACGGAACTGATGTTAATTCTTTTTTGAATCCAACTAATTCAACTTATTTGCAGGCAAAATTAAATGTAAATAATTTTAGTATAGGTTTAATGCAATGGGCAAAAACAGAAGGATTGGGAACTTTATTTACTGATAAAACTTATTCTCTTGCGGGTAGCAACTGGAAAACTACTCAGTCATATGTTTATATTAACTATAATAGGCAGATAAATAGAATGTCTTTTTATAGTTCTACTTATTACAAAAACCATGTTTTGAATGACGACTCTGAACAGAATATGCTAATTAATTATGAAAGAAAGGGACTTGCATTAAAAGATTTAGCAAAAGATGTTTCATCTTCCTATACCAATACCCATTATTTTCAACAATCTAGACAATTTAGGACTGAATTAAAAATGGATTATACTTTAAATAAAAACGCCTACTTTATTTCAGGTTTAGAATTTAGAAATAGTCAATTACAAGGAAATTATTTAACCTCAGCTGTCACTACTAATCTTCAAGATTCTGGGACTATTGTTGGAGTGACTTCTGGTGGTAATCAGTATAATGTAAATGATTTAGGAGCATATGTTCAAGGAACCTACAGGTTGAAAGGCGGGTTTGGCTTAACATTGGGGGGCAGAGTAGACAATAACAAAATTAATAAATCAGGAGGCTATGGTACTGAATTTAGTCCAAGAATTGTATTAGATTATTCAAATAAAACTTTTGTAATTAAGACAATTTACAGTCGAGGAATTATGAATGTGTCCAATTTTACGAAATTTTCTGCTACAGGATTTAGGATACCCAATCCAACACTTCGTACAGAGTCGATTGATAATTTTGAGTTGTCTTTCAATAAACAATTCTCGAAATTTTTATCATCAGATATCGACTTTTATTACTCAAAACCCAAAGATGTGGTTGGTTCAGTAAACGTTGCAGGGGGGAAGCAACAAAACCAAAATATTGGTTCTTTTAAAATTTTTGGAATTCAACATAATCTAAATTATGTAAACAAGGAATTTAAGGCAACATTTAATTACACATACTGTTCACCTGTCCAAACAAAAAGTGAAACTGGTGTAGTAAATAATACGGTTGCAGATATAGCAGATCACCATTACAATTTAATATTGAATTATCTTTTTATAAAACACTTTAATGTCAATTGGCGTACAAATTACGTGGGCACAAAAAGGGCTGGTTTAAACACTACCGTTCCAACAAATCCTGAATCTATATTTAATCCATATACGGTTTCGAGTTTAACAATTGGATTGTTTGATCTTGTTAAGAATACAAAAATTACCATAGTGTGTAATAATATTTTTGACAAAACTTATTATAGCCCAGGTCCTCGTGTAGCTGATGGTATAACTAATCCAAGTAAGGTGTTACAAATGCAAAGAAATTTTATGTTACGACTGGTATATGAGTTATAGATTATAATAAGAAAAGCAGAAAAACAAATTCATGAAAATTACTTTTGACCAGATTATAAATATTGTCAATATAAAACAATCAGAAAGAAAAATATTCCTGAAATTGTTTTTGCATTCATTTTTAATAGGTGTTGCCAATTCATTTTTCTTGGTAGAGACTAGTAAGGTTTTTATTTTAAAGGTTAGTATTTCTGAAATACCAATTGCCTATATTATTTCTGGAATAATTGGTTTATTATTAATATATATATTTAAAAAAGCACAAACTAAAATTGGAGAAATAAGAAGTTATGAGTTATTAATTTTTTTATTTTTCATAAGCTCCTTAATAATATATGGTGGTCAGGTTTATTTTAAAGATGTTGAAGTTTTGATAAAATTTTTTGCATATCTGGGATTTGCAATGATTTTTGCTTTTTTAACTTTATTTAATGTAGGATTTGCAGGTGTTTGCTTTTCTATTTTTAATTTTTCTCAAAGTAAAAGACTTTTGGGCTTGTTGGGTATTGGAGAAGTCGTTGCTTCAATTATTGGGTTTTTAGTTGCTCCCTTAATTGTTCGTATTACTGGCAACAGTAATTTACTTCTTTTATTAGCGATGCTTTTTTCTTTGATTTCAATATTTCCAATTAGAAGTATTCATAATGAGAAGGGAGATAATGTGGATGTTTTAGCATCAAGCGTTTCAACAATGAAATTTAATATTTCTTATATTGTTAATAATCCGTATGTTCTTTACCTATCATTAACTACCTTGTTTTCAATGGCCGCATTATATTTTGTGGATTATTCTTATTTAATTTCGGTTAGAAGCTTTTCAAATTTATATGGAATTGAAACAACAGCAATTGTTGGTTATTTATTTTGTTTCATAAAAACTGGAGAATTGATTTTTTCATTATTTACTTATAATATTATATCTAAGATTGGAATGAAACAATCTGGACTAATACTGCCTAACTTATTATTGTTAGTGTCTGGATTATGTTTTTTGTCAATTTTACTTTTTTTTAGTAATCCTGTATTCATCATTGTTTTTTTGTTTATGAATAAGTGTGTAGAGCGCATAGTTAGAAAAACTATCTCAGCACCTGCTAGAAAAGTTATGTTTCAAATTAACACCCCTGAAGAAAGAATATTTTTGCAAAATAATATTGATGGTGTTATGATGCAGGTTTCTACAATTATTTCTGGATTACTTTTATTATTTGTTTGTTTTTTTTATAAGGCAGATAACTACAATGGTTTTATACAAATTATATCAGTAGTAAATTTTATAATATTTTTATTATTTCTTGTTTTTAGCATAATGTTATTTAAAAATTATCAAAATCAAATTCATAAATTCTTAAATAGCACCTTTAGTTTATTAACAAAAAAAGAGGCGATATTTTCTGTTAGCGAAAACACTAAGTCAAACGAAGTTCCTGTAATTAATGGTATTAATATCCTAAATGAATTAAGTAAAGAGATAGATTTTAAAGATAAGAAAAGCTTGTTAACGCTCATTGCTTACTATAACCCTAGCTCTACCAATAATTTAATTTTTTCAAATACAGATATTGAATCGGAAGATACTTTACTAAAAGTGATTTCAAGATTATATATTGAAAATCAGAATTATTTTAGTCGATTTTCTATTATTTCTTACATTTTTAATTTAGAATTTGAACAAAAATTTATTTTTTTCAAAGAGGTTATCCATATTACACCCATCAAACTCCGGATATATTTTCTTAATCATTTGGAAAGTGAAAATAAATCCATCCCAGAAAGTCAATTGTATTTTTTAAATGAACAGATTAATTTGACTATTAAAGAGATTTTTTGGACTGATTCTTGCATCGATGATTTGAAAGAGTACAATGAACATGAGCTAGTGATTCGTTTAGAATTACACAGACAAGAACTTTCAAATATGCTGTTGAGTTTCGTCGAATTAAATCATGATAAAAATTCTGTTATTATTGTTAAAAATATTATCAATAAATCTGATTTGAGTGAAGAAGATTTATTTTTTGTATGTGAACTACTTGACAATATTTTATTACCTGAATTAAAAAGTATTGTAATTCCTGTTTTTGAACCTACTGCTTTAAGTGTTAAAAAAAGCAAGTTGAGTAATAATTTCTTTTTCTTGTCGATGACTTCTATCGATAGGTTAACGGATATATTAATGCATGATTTTAATTTGATTGATAGCTATACAAAACAATTGGCATTGAATCTTTTGAAAAATATAAAGCCCGATCATGTTGCAATAAAAGCATTCGAATCGAGTTGCATAGTCAATCTAAGTGTTGAAGCTATGTATTTAGATAATAAAATATCAGAACAAACAATTCAACAATTAGACTTGTCTAAAACTATTTGTCAATATTTTCTTTTTGACAAAAATTACCAAAGTATCTTTCAAAGATGGATTTTCAGCGAAAATAAGTTTTCAGTTTATAAAAGTGAATTAGTAGAAAAACAATCTACTATTTATAACAATACATTACACTCCCTAGGTATTAGTAATCTCAATGGATTTGGAATTGATTTGGTAGCTATTATTCTATTAAATAGACTCAATCAAAATACTGATTATTTGTGGAGAGGGGAAGTTGCTTACTAAATATTCTAATTATTTTTTATATTAAGTAATTACAAAAAAATGAGACTGAAATTTCGTTTTCAGTATTTTCAAATTTATAGTTAAATAAACCTAAATTTTCAAATCCATATTTTAAAAGTGATGGATGTCTGTCGGGGGTTGCCCAACCAATTGCAAATTTTGCTAGATTATTTTCTTTTAGAAAATTAATTCTCATATTATCCAAACTGTCTGGAATACCCATTTTTCGATATTCTTTGTGTACTACAAGTCTACTGAAGTATGCAAAAGGTCTCTGTTCTGGAAGTGGATATTTTTCAAAAGCTTCGTCTAAGTCTGTAATTTTTTTTATGTCATTGATGATTGCGACTCGCCCGGAAGCTACAATTTTATTTTTGTCTTGTACAATAAAATGATATGTTTCTTCGCATTCATCTAAATGATCTTTCCACCCATTTGGAAATAGTTTTGTATTTACATAATTGGATTTAGGAGAATTTTCATAGGCACTAACTCTTAAATCATATATTTCTTGAATTCTAGATTTGTTTGTTAATAATTCAGGTGTTAGATTAATGCTGAGGTCCATTTTGTTTGCTTTTAAAAGGATATTTAAATTATTAATAATTTAAATGTAAATAATTTTTAAAATTAGGCATTTTTTAAATATTAATAATATTTATTTATTAATTTATAATTTCTTTCTTTCTTTAGTATTTGTAACATACTATGGATGCTATTTATCAGCTATTTTTAATTTATATTATTATGATTTTATTTCAATGTGTTATAGATTCAGTCTTTTTTATTCAGTTAGTTTTCTTTGAAGAAGGATAGAATTTTTATTGCTTTAGTTTTTTTTAAACCTATGCTCCAATAACCATCCAAATGGCTTGTATGGTTTTTCTTGTTGAAGATTAAATTTCTCAATACTTACTTTTATATAATTAACAGCCTCCTCAATAGAGTTTGTAAATAAAAACAATTCTTTGTCTTGCTCAGAAATGGTTCCTGATTTTCTCATTAGCTCAATGTGATCATTGAGTTTTTGATGAAATTCTTTGTCAAAAATTACTATTGGAAATTCCCCTATCATTTTTGTCTGAATGAGTGTAAGCGCCTCAAAATATTCATCCAATGTGCCAAAACCTCCCGGCATCACTACGAATGCATAAGAATATTTTACTAATAAAACTTTTCTGACAAAGAAATACTTAATATTAACCCATTTATCTAAATAGGGATTTGGTTTTTGTTCGTGTGGAAGTTTGATATTGCATCCTATACTTCTTCCTCCAACTTCTCTGGCACCCTTGTTAGCGGCTTCCATTATGCCGGGTCCACCTCCTGTTAAAATAGTAAATCCTAGTTGAGCAATTTTACCAGCAAGTTCTTCTGTTTTTTCATAATAAGGATGTCCATCTACAAATCTCGCTGAGCCAAAAATAGTAACACAAGGACCTATAAAGTGAAGTGCTCTAAATCCTTTGATGAATTCAAATAAGACTCTGATTGTAAAGGTTAATTCTTTCCACCTACTCTGCGGACCAGATAAAAATTTTATTTCTAATTTATTCATACTTGATAATTAACTCAAACTTAGTAGAAATGTTTTTTAATATTTAATATTTTTTGCTGATGAGTACCTAATTAAATATAAAATCAGATAGCCTCTTTCTTAAAAATTATTCGAAGTGTAAGCTAGTTTAAAGGATGAGCTTATATTCCTTTTTTTGTAAATTTATTTTGCAAGAATTTTGTTATGCTATCTTTACTAAGGTGTAATTTTTCTTTCCTTTTTGAACAAGTAAATATTTAGCATTTAGCAATAAGCTTTCATTGATGATTAGTTCAATTGTATCTACTTTTATTTTATTAATATTTATACCTCCTCCTTGAATCATTTTGCGTGCTTCTCCCTTGCTTGTAAAAATATTGGTGTCAGCTAAAAAACTCACTACATCTACTTCTTTTTGTAGCTCAGGTAGAGAATAGGATACCGTAGGAATACCATCCATCACTTGAAGCAACTGTTCTTCATTGAGTTGTTGAAGTATTTCAGCAGTATCATTATTGAACAGTATCTCAGAGGATTTTACAGCAAATTCATATTCTAATCTGCTGTGAACAAAACAGGTCACTTCTTCTGCAAGTCTTTTTTGTAGAATTCTTTGGTGTTCATTGCCTGTATGTTCATTTATCAAAGAATCAATTTCTTCTTTTTGTAAAAAAGTGAATATTTTGATATACTTAATTGCATCTGCATCAGCAGCATTTAGCCAAAATTGATAGAACTGATAAGGTGATGTTTTTTTAGTATCTAGCCAAACATTTCCTTTTTCTGATTTCCCAAATTTCCCACCATCAGCTTTCGTGATAAGCGGGCAGGTAAATGCAAATGCTTCTTCGCTACTTTTTCTACGAATAATTTCTGTGCCAGTTACAATATTTCCCCATTGGTCACTTCCACCCATTTGTAATTTGCAACCTTTGTTTTTGTTGAGCCAGTAATAATCATAGCCCTGTACTAACTGGTAAGTAAATTCAGTGAAGCTCATTCCATTTTCACTTTCAAGTCTTTTGCGAACACTATCTTTACTCATCATATAGTTTACAGTAATATGCTTACCTGTATCTCTAATGAAATCTAAAAAACTAATCTGTTTAAACCAATCGTAATTATTGACCATTTCAGCTGAGTTAGGCAGTGATGGATCAAAGTTTAAAAATTTTTCAAGCTGTATTTTTACTTTGGATACATTGTGGTTCAAAATGTCTTCGCTTAATAAATTTCTTTCCTCACTTTTTCCGCTAGGATCACCAACCATTCCTGTTGCTCCTCCAACTAATGCAATCGGTTTATGACCACAATTTTGAAGATGTATCAATAGAATGATTGGAACTAAATTTCCAATATGCAGACTGTCAGCAGTAGGATCAAAACCAATGTAGCCAGTGGTCATTTCTTTGTTTAACTGTTCATTCGTTCCAGGCATTATATCCTGTATCATTCCTCTCCAAGTCAGTTCTGCTATCAAGTTTTTCATTTGTATCTTTTGTTACTTATGCAAATGTGAGTAGAAAAATTGAAAATAATTACTATCACAGCATTTTTAGGTTGATATAGTTATTGGTAATCCATTCAATTTTGGGTCATCTTTTTTACTAGAATACTATCAATTATTTCCTTTTTTTGGTATTTGCTTATTACTACTGGGTGAAGGGTTTTTATTTTTATCAGCCGGTTGAGTAGGAGGTAGAAGAGTCTTACCTCCTTTTTTATCTTCCGCCTTATTAGATAAAGGGTTGCTTGGAATTTTGTTTTTTGTATTAGTATCAGGCTTCCCTTTCGAAAGTTGGCTTTCAATAGGTATCTCTGACGAAGGTTCATTAAAAAAGTCGATTGCATCTCCATTTCCCTGGTCTTGCAATAAGTTATTACTATCTCCTTGATTTACAATATTTGCAAATTGTTCATCCCCATAAATGGGGTCATTGACCATATTAGCAGGTTCCTGAAAGTATAAGTTTTTTCCATAAGGTAGTGTTCTGTCTGCATAAACTTTTTTCATAAAATACCCCCATTTTGGAAGCGCCATTTCATTACCACCACTGGTTCCTGAATAAATTCTGATGAATGGATCATCACAGCCTACCCATGTACCAGCAAGTAGTTCTGGCGTATAACCTATAAACCAACCATCTGTATTATCGTTTGTTGTACCAGTCTTCCCAGCTTTTTCTGCAGGAATGTCGTAATTATTTAGGGATCTTCCAGTACCAATCTGAACCACTCCCTGCATTAATTTGATCATAGTATAGGCATCTTGATCACTAATGACCTGCTTACTGACAATCTGTGGGAATTCTTCTAATACATTGCCATTTTTATCTTCAACCCTTGTAATAAATATAGGTTCAGTGTTAAATCCTTTATTTGGAAACATAGTGTAAGCTTGTAACATTTGCAAAAGAGGAATTTCAGCTGCACCCAAGGCAAGGGAAGTATAGGGTGGAAGATTAGCGGTAATACCTGCACTTTTTGCAAAATCAATTATTCTCTTTACTCCAAGTAAATTAGTCATTCTTACTGAAGCAGTATTTTTTGAAAAAGCAAGACAGTTAGCCAATGTACCTCCACCACCTTCGAAGGTTCGAAAATCTTTACCATATTGAACTGGACCACCCTCAATTATTGTAGAAGGATTATAGCCTGCATCCTGAACTGCCAGAGCATAAATAAGTGGTTTTATGGTAGATCCAACTTGCCTGCTGGCAGTAACATGGTCGTATTTAAACCATTTAAAATCAATACCTCCAATCCAGCATTTTACTTCCCCAGTTTTTGGATCCATCGCTACAAAAGATGTTTGCATCATTTGTTTGTGGTATTTTATAGAATCCCTTGGAGTCATTACTGTATCTAATTCCCTTGCCGCATTCCAAGCAAAAACTTTCATCTTTACCGGAATTAAAAATGATTTTCTTATTGCGTCTGGCGAAATTTCATCTTCTGCCATCGCTTTCCATCGACCACTATTTTTCATTGCATTTTCAATAATGTTCTCTCTTACTTTCCACATTCTGTCACCATTATTTTTCATTAGATTATCCAGTTTTCTCTGTATCACAGGCATTTGTTGCACTACAGATTCTTCTGCATACTGCTGCATTCTTGAATCGATTGTAGTGTATATTTTTAGCCCACCTCTATACAAGTCGTAAAATTCTCCTGTAGCAGGATTTTTATGTGTTTTACACCATTCCTTCATTGATTCTGAAAGAGCAGATCGGAAATAGGGTGCTATACCCACATTGTCATCTGCTTTTTTGTAATTGGTAACGAGGGGTTTTGATTTTAATCTAGCAGCATCTGCAGTAGTTAAATACGCTTGTTTGCAATCTAGCATTCTCTCAATTACAGTATTTCTGCGATTGAGTGCTGCTATAGGATGTCTGATTGGTTCATAGCCAAATCCTTTTAGCATACCCACCAACACTGCCGCCTCTTCAATCTCAAGCTCAATGGGTTCTTTTTGAAAGTAAGTTTTAGCGGCATTTCTGATGCCATAGTTATTTCCCCATGGAGCCCTGTTAAGATAAAGTGTGATGATCTCTTCCTTCGTAAAATTTCTTTCCAACTTTACAGCAATAATCCACTCTTTTATTTTTTGTAAACCCCTTGTTAAAACATTTCCTTTTCCTTGTCCCAACATCATTTTTGCAAGTTGTTGAGTAATTGGACTTCCTCCGCCTGCAGTACCTAATTTTAAAATGGCTCTTGCAACAGCTTTTGCATCAATACCAGAATGGTCATAAAAATTTTGATCTTCAGTAGCTACTAAAGCATGAATTATGTTAGGTGAAATTTGATTGTATTTTATTTCACTTCTATTTTCAGCATAATATTTCCCCATTAATTTCCCATCACTTGAATAAACTTCGCTGGCAAGATCTGCTTCCGGATTCTCTAAATCCTCTAAAGAAGGCATTTTTCCAAAGGCACCAAAATTTGCAAGAGTAAATAACAAAATCACTAAAAATATAATACCAAAAAATACCCTCCATAAAATCTTTACTGAGTCTTTCATTTAATTTTTTTTATATTTGAAATTGAAAGAATGTCTATTTTAATTTTTTATTCTGTCTTCAATTTTTTTTTGTAAAATTACAACTTAACTGGGTAATTTTTTTTCAGCCAACTAATATAGTCTGCAATATCTTTATTTGTTTTTAATACTACTAGATTTTCTCCAGAAATTGGATAAAATGAATATTTACTACTATTCAACCACGACAATTCTTCCTGAGCTACTTTTTTAATTTTTAATAAAAATTCATACGCTGCTTGAATATTGTTGAAATCAGTAAATACAAATAGGGTATTGTCTTTGTCAATGGCATCTCTTGTTAAAGTAATCTGTTGATTGTTGAATGTACTTCTAACATATCGGTCTAAAGAGTTTTTCGATTCATTTATATAAGTCCCATCAACCTTATTTAAAATCATAATTACTTTATGGGTTGCATCTTCGTTAAAAAGGTATTTTGATGAAGAGGTAGTTGATTTATTTATACTGTCTTTTACTGACTTAATACTTAAATTGATACTATCCTTCAAAAGACCTACCGTACTTATTTTTTGATTAATTGAGTCTTTTAGATTTTTAGTCGAAGGTATTAGATTCTCATTATTTTTTGAATAATCGATTGAGCTTATATTTTTTTCTGACAGAATATCTGGCACCCTAGTAATTTCTAGTTTGGAAAGGTATTCCTCAATCGTAGTTCTTCTCTTTAACACATCAATCATTGTAGCTGTTTTTTGTGCTATATTCGAATTAGGGTAAAGTGTATTAATTTTACCGAGTAGGTCAATAGCGATACTGTCTTTTCTTTGTTTAATGTAAAAAACAGCTTCTATATAGAGGAGTTGAGGAGTCCATAAATTATTACCATAAATACTGTCTGCTTTTTCCTTTTCTGTTAAGGCTTCTTCAAATTTCCCTTCAATGAAGAGGTTGTAGATAGTATTATACTTATTAGTCCCTTCAACATTTTTTGATTTAGAAGTGAATGCTGCAGGATTATTTAATAGTTTTTCAGAACGGCTCCCTACAAAATTTCGAGATAGTAATTTTTTATATTGTTCAGCTTTGTCATTTTTGCCTAATTTGGAATAGCAAAAGTAAAGTCCTAAATATAATTCACCATCGTAGAGCGAATCGGGATAACGTTTTAAAGATTTCTCATATTCAATTACAGCTTGCTCAAAATCTTCTAGTTCTTGTTGATAAAGTTGAGCTAATTCAAACAAACTTTTTGCTAGTAAGTTATTACTGCTGTTCATCCTTTCCATTGTTAGTGGAATATTTGCAAGCATAGATTCGAAGCTGAGCTCTTTTTGTAGAGAAGAATCTTTAGGATTTTTATTGACACTTCCAATTGATAAGTTAGGGTCAGTAGGTTTATCAATATCATTTGAATTGATATTGTTTGAGTTCGATTGATTTAAATTGTTAACTGCGGCTTCAACAGCATTTTTCCTACGCCAGTTGTCCAAATTTTTTCGGGTTCCCCATTTTCTTTTAAAATCAGCCAGTCCTTTTGATTTTAATGAACTATTATAAAAATACCATTCCCCTTTATTCCCATCTGAAAAAAGATCAATGGGTTCATTTTTTTTATTGTCTATTGGATTATCAAAACCCATCATAGTTCCTCCCATATCGGTCTCTTCTTTTAATCCTTGATCCTTACGAATTCGTTTAACTATTTTTTTTATTAAAACCATTCTTTCTGAAGGTGCCATTGCAGCAATCGTTTGTAAACTATCTTCTCGTTCTATGATAATAATTTTTTCAACTATTTTAGCCAGTCCATTTTTTTTTGTTTTGATAACATCTATACTAGCTGATAGTGATGTGTCATTTAATTGTAAACTATCGTAGTATTCGAAAGCTTTTTTATATATTTTTTGTTGGTAAGAGATATCTGCCAATTGCAGAAAAGCTTTGTTTTTATGAGATAAATTAGATTGATTGTATTGAATACTTTTGTTGAAGTATTTTATTGAAGCGATGGTATCTTTTTTTTGTAAAGACAATTCAGCTGCTGAATAATAAAGAATATCTCTAAAATTTTCGAATTTATCTTTTTTTGCTATTTTCAAGAGCTGATTGATGCTATTATTGAGCTCATTGATATTAGTACTCTTTAATAATTTGGCTTTGTTAAGTCTGGCGTATATGTCCATTAAGGGTACAACAGTGTGAGATGATACGCTTGAATAAAATTGGGATGCCTTATTAAATTGGTTAGTTAATTCGTATAGTTGGGCCAAAAGAAATTCTGACCTTGCTCTATCTTGTTTGTTTTCTGCATTGCTTAGAGATTTTTGAAGATGATATGCAGCACTGTCATAAATATTTTGTTTATAAAACCAGTAGGCATTTACTTCTTCAAGATCATCTTTTAGTCTGTTGGGTAGGTTTGGGTCATTTTGTAATGTATTGATTAAACTAGCAGATTCACCTAATTCATCTTGTTCAATAAATGTGCGAGCCATCCATATCAAGGCATCATTTCTGCTAGGGGGGAGGGTAGTTATTTTTTTAAAAAGTGAAGTAGACTCATTGTCTGCGATACTTATTTTGCTTTTAGTCGATGCATTGCTACTGCCCACTATTCTGTCATCATCTTCATTTTTTTTTCTTGGAAATAAATTATAATTTATAAATTGAAAGGTGGCCGCCGCTGAATCGAAATCCTTTCTGAAGTAAAATGCCTTTCCCATCAGTAAATACATATTATCGATCCAATCATTTCGAAGGTCATGCAATAATATTCCAGCTGTTGATTTTAATAGTGCAGAGTCTAGTTCAGTTTTTTGGCTCGAGGTATTTTCTAGAGAATAAGGGTAATAACTTAACAAGTTGCTGTAGTCATCTTTCTGTATCTCTTTTGCCCTTTCAATGACTTTTTTGATTTTATTATTGGTATTATAGTAATAATTGTAATGAGTGAAATTATTCTGAAAAAAGTGTCTTAAGGGAGTAAATTTCTTTTCTGCCATTTTTTCCGAGCCCAATTTTCTATCCTGAAACTGCTCTGGTTTTTTTTCTTTTCCCAAAAGGTCAATGGTCCAAGTAGGTGCTTGAGCTTCAATTGTATTTAGAAAGCTGCAAGTAGCGCAGAGTAGGAAAACCATTAAAAAGATCCTTTTCGACATGTATATCAGTAATTATAATAAAGCGGTTAAATATCGTATATTTTTAGGAATTAGTACTGATATTGCCGTTAGGTTCCTTATTTTTATAATCCAAAAATAAAATATGGGCAAAATAGATGCCAACAATACACTAAAACGTTTGAGAAATCGTTACCGATTAGTGGTAATGAATGAGGACACTTATGAAGAAGTGGTCAAATTTCGGTTAAGCCGACTTAGTGTTTATATTGTGTTAAGCAGTACTTTTGTTTTGTTAACTGTTTTAACGGTTGCTTTAATAGTTTTTACTCCTATTAAATATTATCTTCCAGGGGTTGGGTATGGTGATGCTCGACAAGTTAGAGAATTTCGTAAATTGAAAATTAGAACGGATTCTATTGAAAATGAATTAAAATTTAGACAACAATATTTTGATCACCTCAAAAAGGTACTCGACGGTAAAGTCACAGAATTGGATACTAACAAACTTAATTTACCAAAAGTAGATAATATTACAGATTAATTATATATTAAAATATAAAAAAACTTTAATCCTTTATACTATTTAAATCATTTGCTATGTTTAAGTCAAAATTTAATCTATCCACTTTGGACTCACCTGTTGCGAGTACAACAATTATAGGGGCAGGAACTACAATAAATGGGGATATTAATAGCGAAGGGGATATTCGTATCGATGGAACCCTTAACGGTAATCTTATTGCAAAGGCTAAAGTTTTTATAGGACCTGAAGGGGTAGTGGAAGGTAATATAAGTGGGCTTCATGCAGACATACTAGGTATTGTGAAAGGCAATTTAAAAATTGTGGAATTATTACAATTATTAGGAAAATGTGATGTATTGGGGGATATTTTTGCTTCGAAACTTCAAATTGAACCAACTGCTAGGTTTAATGGAAGCTGCCATACTGGTGCAAGCGTGGTAGGTTTAAATAAAGAATTGGGTAATGTAGTGAATAAATAAATCTTTAAAATATCTTTGTGGGTAGTATGAGTCCACAAATAAAAATATTTTCTCCTCTATTTTTAGTATTTAACCTTACGATTTTAGTATTGTATGCAATAAGAGGCATTTTAGCCCAATTGGGAATTGATTTTACAATTTTAAACATTGCTAATTGTATCTTCTTTTTATTAAGTGTGCTTACTTTTATTATGCAAAGAAAGGCATTGCAAAATAGTAATCCCAATGTTTTTATAAGAAGTGTAATGGGAGGGATGCTAATTAAAATGTTTTTTACAATTACAGCTGTCATTGTTTATAGGTTGATTGCGGGCAATAGTGTTAGTAAGGTTTCTGTGTTTTCAGCCATGTTTTTATACTTACTCTATCTTGGAGTGGAAGTGGCAGTAATTACCAAATTGAATAGGCAAAAAAATGGCTAAGCAGGAAGCCCCCTTGTATCAATTAAAGGATTATCTTCCAGAAGGTAGTTTTGATGAAGTTTCTCAATACCTTCTTCAATATAAGGTTCAACTTACCATTACGCGTGAACGAAAATCGGTTTTAGGGGATTATAGAAATTCACTAGCTAATAAAAATCACCGAATTAGTGTTAATGGAAATCTAAATAAGTATTCTTTTTTGATTACCCTTCTTCATGAATTGGCTCATCTATTTACTTATGAGCAATTCGGACATCGTGTATCAGCCCATGGCCAAGAATGGAAGAATGAGTTTAGTAAAATATTGGCTCAATTTTTATTGAAAAAAATATTTCCTTCAGATATTCAGAAAGCCTTATATAAAACATTGCAAAATCCAGCTGCCACCAGTTGTGCAGATACTTATTTGTTGAGGGTATTGCATCAGTATGATAAAAAAGTAGAAGGGATACTTTTAATAGAAGCATTACCCATAGGAACTGTTTTTAAAATAAAGGGGGGTAGAGAATTTAAAATAGCTGAAAAAGTTAGAAAACGATTTAAATGTGTTGAAATAGCAACTGGAAAAGTATATTTATTTAGTCCTGTTTATGAGGTACAAGTGGCTATTTAATAAATCGATTATAATCTGATGATAACTTCTTTAAAGTAGATGTTTTATAATAGTTTAATCATCCATATATCACATCCAGTATGACCACTGTTTCCTAGTGGGCCTGATAAATAGGAAAACCCAAATTGTTCGTACATTGGAATAGCTGATATTAATTCTGGCATGGTTTCTAAATAAACTTTTTTATAACCTGCATTTTTTGCTTCATCTAGACATTGTTGCATCAGAGCTTTGCCAATTCCTTTTCCTCTTGCAGCTGGAGCCAGATATAATTTCACCAATTCGCAGGTATCCACTGCTAATCCTGTTGTATGCACGATTCCACCACCACCTAATATTTGGTCTTTAATTGTTGCTACATGGTAAATTCCTTTCTCTTGTTGAAATAATTCATATAAATGATCGGTACTATCATCAAAATAAACAGTACCGGGTTTATTGGCTTTAAATTCAGTTAATGCATCTCTTATAATTTTTGCAAGAGCTACATTATCAGGTGGTTCAATCTTTCGGATGGAAAATAAGTTCATTTTATTATTGGTTTTGTCAATTTACTATTTAGTATTTTCAATCCTAAACCTTTGTTTGGATTTTATTATAAAGTCAACAAACTGCAGCCCCGGATATCGCTGTTGTCTAATCTCCCTAAAAGCTCAAAACTTCCATCAGGGAATAGTTTGCCAGCATCTTCAGTTGCAAGGAATGAGCAGGAATAAATATTTGCTAGGTCAATACAATTGATTGCTCCTCGAATGAATCGATCCCCGTAAGATGAATGAATTGCAAATGGATCATCTTCTTCTCGCATTAAAATCTTCATCCAAGGGGGGCAATTAAATATACCCTCTCCATAAGAGTATGCCTGGCTTAATAATTCAGTCATTCCATACTCGGAATGGATTTTTTCAAGATCAAATTGTTTACACAATATTTCATGAACTTGTCCTCGAGTAATTTCTTCCCTTCTTCCTTTCATACCACCTGTTTCCATTATCGTGGTATATTTTAGTGGTTGTGGAAATTGTTCAGCAAAATCAAGTAGGGCAAAAGTTACTCCAATAAGAATTGTTTTTTGTTGCTGCGATTCTAGTTCTTTCAAGTTCTTATCAAGTTGATGCCATTCGTTTAAATTAAAACCACTTTTTGGGTGACCGCTTTGTTTTATGAGTTCATCGGCCATCATTACTAGCGAAGAATTTTTTCTTTCTAAATAAGAAGGAAGTAATGCGATAATACACCATTGGGAAGGATCTCCATAAAACAATCGAAAGGTTTCATTAAAACTTTTTGAATACAATGAAATTTCCTTTACAAAATGCTTGCTGTTTACGGTTTGGCTAGTTCCACTGCTCTCGAAAGTAATTGCCGGTGTAAAATCAGTTGTCATTACCTGGTGCGACTTAAAAAATCGGATAGGTAAAAAGGGTATCTTTTCAATTTGTTTAATTTTTGAAGGATCAATTTTTAATAGATCGCAGTACTGCCTATAAACCGGGTTAAATTGGTGTTGAAATTGAAAAATATCTATTGCAAGGGCAGTAAAATACTCCTCCTCCACACTAAAAACTTTATCCTGGGCTATTATATTTTTAACAGATGTATTCAATTTGTATTAGTAAATTTGATAAATAATTTATAAAGATGCGCAACCCAATTATCATTTTTATCATTAGTTTGCTAGCGGTAAGTTGTAGCAAAGATAAATATACAACTGCTCCCCAAATAAAATTTGAATCAGTTAGTCCAAATAGGGTTCCTAGTGGAGTAACCCTTGGGAGTCCTGAAGTTCCAATAATTACCCTTTCTGTAACTGATTCAGAGGGTGATTTGGGTTTCAAAACTGGGAAAGACACTTCCTACGTTTATATCAAAAACTTATTAATCAATCGCTTAGATTCATTTGTAATGCCAGATATACAATCGGTGACTACCAAAAATTTTTCGGCAGAAATTCGAATCAATGTTTTTGATGTTTTACGCGGGTCCACTCGACCACGTCCAAAGGTTGATACACTTATTTATGAAATTTATATAGCGGATTTTGCAAAAAATAAAAGTAATAAGGTTACGACCGCCCCTATTTATTATGTAGTTCCATAATGAAGAGACTTTTTTATTTTATACTGTCGCACTCTATTTTTATTGCCCTTTGCGCATCAGCACTTAGCTTTCAAACAGGCCTATTGACTGGGATCTCTACCAATCCTTACCTTCTAAGTTTTATTTTTTTTGGGACTTTGGGTGGTTATAATGCCTATTGGCTGATTAGTAGGTTTTCTTTTTCTTCTTCTAAATCGCTTCGTTTACTTATATCAAGTTCAAGGATTTCTCTGTTTGTAATTATATTGGCTTTAGTAGGCATGTTGTTATGCTATCTTCAGCTAAATTTATTTTTTAGTAGTTTAACTATTGTTGTTATTTTATTTATTTTTTATCTACTCCCAATATTACCTTTTAAAAATTTAGATTGGATCAAGAGATTTGGCTTTTTAAAAACGGTATTACTTGCTTTCACATGGACTGTTATTACTACACTCATTCCTTTACAGGTGCCTATATGGAAAATGGAACCCTTGGTTACCTTGCTATTCATTCATCGATTTTTGTTTATGATGCTACTTTGTATCATTTTTGATAGAAGGGATGCTGCTATCGATAAGATTAGGGGATTACAAAGCATGGCAACGTTTTTAAATCCCTTGAAGCTTCATTTTTTGTTTGGGTTTATTTTTATAGGGTACCTAATTGTAAATTATTTCATGAGGTTTTATGGTATAGGAATAGCTAATTTTATTTCACTCTCATTAATTGGCTTGATTACTTTGATAGTCTATTTTTTTTCTTTACAAAAGAGGGGCTATCTTTTTTATTATTTTGGCGTTGATGGCTTAATGTTTTTTTCAGCTATTTTAACATGGTTATCTGAATTTTTTAAATTTTGAGAAGATTAAAAAGATTGGGTGTTTCTGGGTTATAGTTGGTTGCTATTATGATTACATTAGTTATTTTTACAAAAAAAATTCATGGCAAAAACAAAGTCTATTAAAAGTATACTTACTAAGGAGTCTTATTCTTTCTTAAAGAATTATATTAATAATCCATCTCCAACTGGTTTTGAAACGAGTGGACAAAAAATGTGGATCGATTATTTAAAGCCCTATACTGATTCTTTTTTTACAGATCCCTATGGTTCAGCGGTGGGTGTAATCAATCCTGAAGCTTCTTTCAAAGTAGTGATAGAGGCGCATGCAGATGAAATAAGTTGGTTTGTTAATTACATTACTGCAGAGGGATTGATTTATTTAAAGCGAAATGGGGGAGTAGATCATCAGATAGCCCCTTCGATGCGGGTATGGATTCATGGAAAAAAGGGTCCGGTAAAAGCCGTTTTTGGATGGCCTGCTATTCATACCAGAATGGGAAATTCTGATAAGGAAACTCAACCCAAAGTAGAGAACCTATTTTTGGATTGTGGCGCAAGAAATAAAAAAGAGGTAGAGGCTTTAGGGATTCACATTGGTGCTGTTGCTACCTACGAAGCAGGTTACGAAGAAATGGCCTATGATTATTTAGTGGGACGTGCATTTGATAACAGGGTAGGTGGTTTTATGATAGCTGAGGTAGCTAGGCTTTTGAAACAAAATAAAAAGAAACTTCCTTTTGGATTGTATATAGTTAATGCGGTGCAGGAAGAGATTGGATTACGCGGTGCCGAAATGATTGCACGTAGAATAAAGCCAGATGCTGCAATTATTACAGATGTAACTCATGACACATCTACTCCGATGATTAATAAGATGATTCAAGGAGATACCGCTTGTGGAAAAGGACCTTCCTTAACTTATGGTCCGGCAGTACATAATAAATTGTTGCAGGTAGTTCAGTCGGTAGCGGAAAAAAACAAAATCCCAGTTCAATTAAATACGGCTAGTAGAAGTACTGGTACTGATACAGATGCTTTTGCTTACGCTAATGATGGATGCCCTTCTGTACTCATTTCTATTCCATTGAGGTATATGCATACTACTGTAGAAATGTTACATAAGAGTGATATAGAAAATACAATTCAATTAATGTATGAAACTTTACTCACTTTGACTCCTAAAACTAACTTGAGTTATTTTTAATTTACTGTAACTGTAAGGTTGAAAACCTTACAGTTACTTTTATAATGATTTTAATTTAGCTATCGTTGCAATGGGATTGGGTGATTTAAAAACTGTATTTCCTGCTACCAATACGTCAGCACCAGCATCTATAATTTGTTGAGCGTTCTGTTCCGTCACTCCACCATCAATTTCAATTTTAACATTGAGAGATTGTTCATCGATCATTGCCCGCAATTGTTTTATTTTTTGAAGTGTATTTGGAATAAATAGTTGTCCTCCAAAACCTGGATTTACACTCATAAGACAAACAAGGTCTATTTCTTTTATTACATCTTTCAAAAGTTCTATAGGTGTATGTGGATTAACAGCAACACCTGCCTGCATACCCAAGCTTTTGATTTGCTGAATATTTCGGTGTAAATGCGGGCAAGCTTCTATGTGAACTGTTAAAATATCTGCACCCGCGTTTTTAAAAATTTCTGCAAAATTTCCAGGCTCCTCAATCATTAAATGCACATCGCATATTTTGGTAGTAGCCTTTCTAAAAAACTCTATCAGCATAGGTCCAAAACTTATATTGGGAACAAACCTTCCATCCATTACATCTAAATGATACCAGTCAGCCTGGCTTTTATTTAGCATATCACAATCATCTTTTAATTGTAAAAAATTAGCAGAAAGTAAGGATGGTGCAATAATGGCCATGATATTGATTATTTATTTTAGTTAAACAAATGATTGTTTTTCAAATTTGATTTATCTATATGTTACTTAGATATTTTAAGATTTTTCGCTACTAAAAAGACAAAAACATCCAATTAATAATACACTGCAGATTTAAATTATTTTCTTAGTTAATTCCACATCTTCTTAAAGCATCTTTAGCCTCTATGTAGTTCGGATCTATTTGCAAAGCTAACTGGTAGTTTTCAATTGCCTCTTTTCTTTTATCTAATTTTTCATAACATCTTCCCATCCAGTAATATCCTTCATCAAAGGTATTTTGAATTTTTACTGCATTTTTCATTACATCCAGTGCTAATTCATATTGGTTAAGGTCAAATAAACAGATTGCTTTTTCTCTGTAGGCCATCATATTGCGGTAATCTATTTCAAGACATTTATTGAAATAATTAATTGCTTTTTGTTTTTCTCCAGTATAACTAAAGTATAAACCCTTTATGAAAATGGCCTGAATTTCAGCATTTGATCCTTTTGCTGATAATAAAGCATCGGCCAGAATTAAGGCTCTCGGATTTTTTATTTCTGCATACAAGGATCCAAGGGAAATGATATATTCTATTTTTGGATTAATATAAATAGCTTTTTCAAAGCATTGGACTGCTTGAAGGGTATCGCCGTTTTCGAAATACAAAGTTGCTTTTATATCTTGAAAACGATCATTTAAAGAATCTTTTTTGATGGCAATATCGGTTTCAAATAATGCCTGATCATAATTACCATTTTCTCTGAAATATTGAATGAGGTTTTCTGTAACCACAGTTGAGTCGGGGTATTGAGTTACTTGATCTCTGAGTTTTTTTTCTTGTTCGGGTATAGTTTGTTCGGATTTTTTAGATGAATTATTGCAAGAACTGATGAATAAAAAAATGGCGCAAATAAAGTAAGAAATCGACTTGGTCATAATTTTATAGATAATAAGCAAAATTAAGTGCTTAGCATATATTTTATTGACAAAAGTCTGACAAATTAATTATTTGCTAGGATTACCTTAGCGGCCTAAATTTTTTATATGATTAGGTCATCCTATTTCTTTTTGATTGTTTTATTTATTAGTTTGGCTTTTAGCGTTTTCTGTAAAGGTGAATTAACGGCTCCAACTCCTCTAAATATTTTTAATTTATATGTAAATAAGGATACGATACTTTTTCCGGGTGAAACGCATTTTTCGAATATTCGTCAACTGACTTTTGGCGGTGATAATGCAGAAGCTTATGTTAGTTTTGATGGCAAGTGGCTTATTTTCCAAAAAACTAATCCGAAAGAAGGGATTTTATGTGATCAAATTTGGATGGGAAAAATTCCTCAGAAATCTGAAGATAAGTTTGAGCCCAAGTTGGTGAGTACAGGCGAGGGAAGAACTACTTGTGCTTATTTTTTCCCAGATGGCAAACATATTCTGTATGGATCTACTCATATGGGTAGTAAGGAATGTCCGCCGGTTCCAGACAGAAGTAAATATGGTAATAAATATATTTGGCCTATCTACGAAAGCTTTGATATTTTCAAAGCAGATCTTAATGGAAAAATTGTAAAGCAGTTAACTCACACTAAAGGATATGATGCAGAAGCTACTATTTCTCCGAAGGGTGATAAAATATTATTTACGTCTATGCGTGATGGTGATCTTGATTTATATACAATGGATTTGAATGGAAATAATGTTAAACGAATTACCAACATATTAGGATACGATGGGGGAGCATGGTTTAGTCCAGATGGAAAAAAGATTTTATGGAGAGCTAGTAGGCCAACCACCGAGACTGAAATAAAAGAGTACAAAGAACTTTTGGCAGAAAATTTAGTTGCACCAACTCATATGGAGGTATGGATTGCCAATGCAGACGGAACGAATGCTCATCAAATTACGTTTTTGGAACAAGCAAATTGGGCGCCTAACTTTACTCCGGATGGACAGCATATAATTTTTTGCAGCAATCATGAGTATAAGAGAGGGTTTCCTTTTAACATGTACTTGGCTGATTTAGATGGGAAAGGCATTGAAAAAATAAGTCGAGATAAGGGTTTTGATGCTTTTCCAATGTTTACACCCAATGGCAAAAAAATTATTTTCTGTAGCAATAGAAATAACGGAGGAACAAGAGATACGAACATATTTATTGCAGATTGGAAAAATTAGAATGAATACCGGTGAGTCACCCCCGCCGGTGAGTCACCCCCACCGGTGAGTCACCCCCACCGGTGAGTCACCCCCTCCGGTGAGTCACCCCCACCGGTGAGTCACCCCCGCCGGTGAGTCACCCCCACCGGTGAGTCACCGGAATTTCCCTTCAATTTCTATGACTTCGCAATCCCTCATTTCTTTTCCATCAATCACCAAGCGGATAACTGTTTGAACTTTGTGCCAACCTTGTTTCCCAGCAGCACCAGGATTCATGTGAAGGCAATTAAGCTTATCATCAAACATCACTTTTAAAATATGAGAATGTCCACTGATAAATAGCTGCGGCTGATGAATCAAAATTTCTTTTTTTGTTTCAAAGTTGTATTTGGGTGGGTAACCTCCTATGTGTCGCATCATTACCTTTACCCCTTCACACATAAAAACCAATTGTTCTGGATAAATAGATCTGATATCATTTCCATCAATATTTCCATACACCCCTTTCAGTGGACGAAAAGAATTGAGTTGATCTGCAATTGCGATGGTTCCAAAATCCCCTGCATGCCATATCTGATCGCAGTTTTTAAAATGCTCAAAAATACTGCTGTCAAGCAAATGGTGCGTATCTGATATGAGTCCGATGCGGGTCAAATTAATTGGCTTGTGGACTTTTAAAATGGAAAAGCAATAAAGAAGAAATTATAGTTTTTGTAAAATTGGCCAATGAATTCTTCTTTTGAAAAAGGGGCTTTATTAGCATTAAAATATTCAATCGTAGAAATACCCAACCCACAATCTGAAAAAAGTTCAAAAATTTCTTCTGGTTTTGTGCCATAAACATCTGCACCACCCAATCCAAATTCAAATAAAACCAAGGGCTTATTTTTTTTCAAAATTTTTTTCGCCCCCTGAAGTACTCCAAGTTCTGCTCCCTCTACATCAATTTTTATAAGATCAATCTTTAGTTCTTCAGGTATTAGATCATCTAATTTTTCTACCTCAACATTTAGGAGGATAGGTTCTTGTCCTATTTGGTTATTTCTTTCACGAAAGCCACTTACTGCGGGTCTACCAGGATAATAATTAAAGGTGGTACTTCCTTTTTCGGAAGAAAGCGCACAATTAAATACGGTCGTAGTTTTTGAAAACCTTTTTTTTAGTGATTCGTATAAATTCGGAATAGGTTCAAAAGCAAAGTGTTTTCCTTTGGGTGCCGCATCTACTATTTCCATCAGAATATGACCTAAATTAGCACCAATATCAATACAGTTCGCATCTTTTTTTAAATGTTTGCGTATTAGCTCCGTTGTTTGAAAATCATATTTATCAACCGATAAACGGTAAAATGCTTCAATTAGTTGGTATACTTTGAAGAGGAGTTTTTTTAAAAATACCTTTACCCATCCTGGAGCATAACTACGTAAAAAATTCTTCATAATTCTAAATATCTATAAGTAATGATTAGTATTAAATTGGTAATAAAAGAATTGAGTGAATGATTACCACCAATAATGCCAACATTTTTCTGAGAGTAAATTTAAATCTTAATTATTGATAATGAAGAGGTTTTAAAAAATCTTCCTAATTACATGCTTGAAAAACCATTGGATTTCCGTAAAATTTTCTTATATTTAAGAACACTAAAACTTGCTATATGATTAAATTTCAGGAGATTAAAAAGGGGGACTATCTATTGGCCGACAATGATGGGGATACCCGCAAAGGTGAGGTCACCAACTTAAATTCAGATGAAAAGCAAGTTTGTATAGATAATGGGATCCAGGAATTCTGGTTCGAAACTAATCAGTTAACCCCCATTGCTTTAAATGATCAACAGCTTGTGAATTTAAAGTTTACAAAGCAGGAAAATATCGATGGCTCTGTTAAATATTCAAAGGGTGCCTTTAGGATATCTCTTCTTAATGGTGATAATTTCTCTAAAATGGAATTATGGTATCGTGATGAACGAAGACATATTATGCATTCATTGAATGTTCATCAGTTGCAAAATCATTATCATGAGATGACTAAAGTATTGCTGGATGAAGAGGCTTATGGTTGATAATTTAAAAGTTTTAGCATAAATTAAATATTCAAGTATGAGTATATTTTACACCGTTTGTACATAAAATTGCTTTTTTTCAGCTTTTTTGTGATTGCTAGGTAGTTTATGAAATTATTATAGTCATCTAAATTGGATTTTTGGATGATCGATAGTGGTAAATTGTCAAAAATTGGGGCGATTGATCCATTTTCCAATTAAAATAGTAAGTTTTGTCTCAAAAAACTAGGTACAATCGGTAAATAGCTGATTTTTTTGTTAATAATTAAATTAATCCACTTATCTTTGCGCTCCAAAAATATGGCTAAGCAGGCACTCATTAAACAAGATGGTACAATTTTAGAAGCACTCAGTAATGCTATGTTCAAGGTTAAACTTGAGAATGGGCATGAAATTTTAGCTACTATTTCCGGAAAAATGAGAATGCATTATATTAGAATATTGCCTGGAGATAAGGTGGGAGTGGAGATGAGCCCATACGACCTTACTCGGGGAAGAATCATTTTCAGGTATAAGTAAATCTTTTACCTGCAATTATTGTAACAGATTACTAATTAATAAAAAGAAACAACATGAAGGTTAAAGCTTCAATTAAAAAAAGAAGTGTTGATTGCAAGATTGTAAGAAGAAAAGGCGTCTTGTTTGTAATCAACAAAAAAAATCCACGTTTTAAACAAAGACAAGGATAAAATCGGTCAATTTTAAATTGTCAATGGCGAAAGCCATTACACTATTCAACATAATAACAAATCTTCAGAATTATGGCTCGTATTGCCGGTATAGATTTACCAAAAAATAAAAGAGGCGAAATAGGACTTACCTACATATTTGGAATAGGTCGCTCAACTGCTCAGTATATTTTAAACAAGGCTGGTATCAGCTTTGACAAAAAAGTGAATGAGTGGAATGATGACGAACAGACTGCTATTCGTAATGTGATTAACAATGAGTTCAAGACAGAGGGTGCTTTGCGTAGTGAAGTTCAGATGAACATCAAGCGTTTGCTTGATATCGCTTGTTACCGTGGTTTACGTCATCGTAAGGGTTTACCATTGCGTGGGCAGCGTACTCGTACCAACAGTCGTACTCGTAAGGGTAAGCGCAAGACAGTTGCTGGCAAGAAGAAAGTAGCTAAGAAATAATTTAATTGTTACTAGGTAATTTGCCTACTAATGATTTTTTATAGACTTGTTTTTTATGAACCAACGCCGGATCGCTTTAAGTCAGCAGGAGGGTTTGTTCAATTTCGTTGAGTTTAGGCAAAACGATTTATTTTTTTAAAGATTACCTATTTAATTAATTATGGCAAAAGCACAAGGCGGCAAAACACAAGGCGGAAAAGCAGGTGGAAAAGCAGCAGCAAAAAAAAGAGTTGTTAAAGTAGACGCTTATGGCGATGCTCACATAACAGCAAGTTTCAACAACATTATTATTAGTTTGACTAACAAGCAGGGCCAAGTTATTTCTTGGGCTAGTGCTGGTAAAATGGGGTTCAGAGGTAGTAAGAAAAATACTCCTTATGCAGCTCAGATGGCAGCTTCAGATGCAGCTAAAGTTGCAATGGATGCTGGGTTAAAAAGAGTAGATGTTTTTGTTAAAGGTCCAGGTTCGGGTCGTGAAGGGGCTATTAGGTCTTTATCTCAATCAGGTATCGAGATCAATATGATCAAAGACGTTACACCCTTACCACACAATGGTTGTCGTCCTCCCAAGAAAAGAAGAGTATAAGCTACTCTACTCCCTCAAGGGGTAGGAGTTATTATAATAATTACATTTTATCACTATTGGGTACATCATCAAATTTTAGATTTTTACGATGTTGTACTGAAACTAAAAAATCAACTTAAAATTATGGCTCGTTATACAGGCCCCAAAACAAAAATCTCCAGAATTTTTGGAGAACCTATCACTGGAAATGGTAAGTGGTTAACTAAAAATAGTAACCCTCCAGGAATGCATGGTGCCAATCGCAAACGTAAAACTTTAGGCGAATATGCCTTACAGTTACGTGAAAAGCAAAAGGCAAAGTACACTTATGGTTTGTTGGAAAAACAATTCCGTAAAACTTTTGATGAGGCTGCTCGTCGCAAAGGTGTTACTGGTGAAAATTTGATTAAACTATTGGAAGCTCGTTTAGATAACACTGTTTTCCGTATGGGAATAGCTCCTAGTCGTCAAGCTGCTCGCCAGTTAGTGAGTCACAAACATATTACTGTAAATGGCGAAGTAGTCAACGTACCTTCTTATTCTATGAAACCAGGTGAAACAGTTGGTTTAAAAAATAAAAGCGCAGTTAATACTTCCATCACAGGAAATGTTCGTGGTAAAAATGCTAAGTTCAGCTGGATTGATTTCAACGAGACTGAACTAAAAGGTACTTTTTTAGCTTATCCTGAAAGAGAAAATGTTCCTGAAAATATCAAGGAGCAATTGATTGTGGAATTGTATAGTAAGTAACGAAATCTAATTTCACTTTCATTGAAATTTTTCAATGAGTGATTAGAGAGTAAGAATTGAAAATGCAAAAAAAGTGACACATTAATTTTTATCTGTGTTACTCAATTAAGTAACATATTTATTATTTAAAAATAAAACAACAAAATACAAATGGCCATTTTAAATTTTGTTAAGCCCGATAAAATAGTACTTCAGAAAGCAAATGATTTTGAAGCTCAATTCGAATTTCGTCCCCTTGAACCAGGTTATGGTGTTACCATTGGTAATGCATTGCGTAGAGTATTGCTTAATTCTTTGGAAGGGTATGCTATCATAGGTATTAATATCGTTGGTGCAGACCACGAGTTCGCTACTATTAAAGGTATTACTGAAGATGTTACAGAAATTATCTTAAATCTAAAGCAAGTCCGTTTTAAGAAAAAAGTAGAACATGAAGTGGGAACTGAAAAGATTACCCTTTCATTGAAAAATAAAACTGAATTTACTGCAGCGATGATCGGAGAAGCTTCTCCTACATTTGAAGTAATGAATCCAGAGTTAATTTTATGTGTAATGGATAGCAGTGCAAAACTGGATATCGAAATTACAATTGGCAAAGGACGTGGTTACGTTCCTGCAGAAGATAACAAGGAAAAAAATTCACATTTTGGATATATTGCTGTTGATGCAATTTATACTCCGATAAAAAATGTAAGATACACTATTGAAAATACTCGTGTTGAACAGCGTACCGATTTTGAAAAGTTGATTATGGAAGTAATCACCGATGGTACCATTCATCCTGAAGAAGCTGTTAAACAAGCTAGCCGTATTTTAATCCAACATTTGATGATCATCACAGATGAAAACATCACTTTTGATACAAAAGAAGATAAAAAGGAAGACTTGGTGGACGAACAAACTTTACAATTACGTAAAGTATTGAAAACACCTTTGGAGGACTTAGATCTTTCGGTTCGTGCTTTCAATTGCCTTAAAGCAGCTAAAATTAATTCATTGAGTGAATTGGTTCAATATGAACAAGAAGATCTTATGAAATTTAGAAATTTTGGTCAAAAATCATTGAGTGAAATTGAGCAAGTTTTAAATGAAAGAGGCCTTGGTTTTGGAATGGATTTAAGTAAGTTGAAATTGGATGATGAGTAAACTATTTGAAAATTAAAACACTTGCAATTTGCTGGTCTGTTTTAAATTTCATTTTATAATTGATAATTATTAACAATAAGTAGCCTATAAATCCTGACACGGTATAGGTGAATAAAACAACATGTCATGCGCCACGGAAATAAGAATAATAATTTAAGTAGAACTGCTTCTCACAGAAAAGCACTTTTAATGAATTTGGGTTGTCAGTTGATTATGCACAAAAGAATCACTACCACCCTTGCCAAAGCTAAGGCTTTGCGTACTTACATTGAGCCATTGATTACCAAAACTAAGCATACTGCTAGCAAGGAATCAATCATGCACAATCACAGAATAGTATTTAGTTATTTAAATGATAAAGACGCTGTAAAAGAATTATTTACAGTAATAGCTCCTAAAATTGCTAGTCGGCCAGGTGGTTATACCCGTGTAATAAAATTAGGTAAAAGGATTGGTGATGCTGCTGAAGTTGCCATGATTGAACTAGTTGACTTTAATGAAATTTACGGAAAGGGTGTTAGTACTTCAGCCGTGGCTGAGCCAGCAAAAAAGACTAGACGTAGCTCAGTTAAGAAAAAAGCAGCTGATACTTCATCTATTGAAGAAGCTACTGAAGTGAAAGCTGAAGATTCAGCAACTGATACAGAGCCAAAAGCGGAAGCATAAATTGAAACAATCTATTTTATAGGAGGCTCCGATTTTAATATCGGAGCTTTTTTTGTATAAATAAGTTCGAGCAGTTTTCTGTCAGTTTCCCTTAATTTGCATAGCAGAGCCATTGAAGCTAATTTTGTGAATTGTTAGATTTGTGCAAAAAAAAATTATAAAATAACCCATTGAATTGTTTTCTTTGCAAAACTTTTAAATAATAATGACAGTTACAACACAAACTAAACCAGCAATTTTATTACTTCAAGACGGAACCGTTTTTAAGGGTAATTCCTTCGGAAGAATTGGAACTACTACTGGTGAAATATGTTTTAATACAGGAATGACAGGTTACCAGGAAGTGTTTACAGATCCTAGTTACTTTGGTCAGATTCTTATTATGAATAATGTGCATATTGGAAATTATGGCACCAAGGAATCTGATATAGAAAGTGCTGGAGTAAAAGTAAAGGGTGTAATTGGAAGAAATTTGGAAGAGCAGTATTCTAGATTTCTTGCTGATGACTCATTACAATCCTATTTTGAAAAACAGCAAGTAGTGGCAATTGATAATCTTGATACTAGAGCATTGGTTGCTCACGTTCGTGTTCAAGGGGCTATGAATTGCATCATCTCATCAGAAATTTCAGATATTCAGATATTAAAAGAACAGTTAGCAAAGGTTCCATCAATGGACGGCTTGGAGCTGGCTTCTGTTGTATCCACTAAAGAGCCTTATTTTTTGGGAGATCCTAATAGCTCTCTTAGAGTGGCAGTATTAGACTGTGGAGTTAAAAGAAATATTTTAACTTGTCTTGTTGAAAGAGGAGCTTATGTTAAAGTGCACAATGTTGCTACAAGTTTCGATGAATTAAAAGCTTTTAATCCTACAGGTTATTTTATCAGTAACGGTCCTGGAGATCCGGCACCTCTTGTTATTGTAATAAAAACGATCAAGCAAATATTAGATGCCAACATGCCAATATTTGGAATTTGTTTGGGACATCAATTACTTGCTTTGGCTAATGATATTCCTACATTTAAAATGCATCATGGTCATCGGGGATTAAATCATCCTGTTAAAAATATGCTGAGTGGTAAAAGTGAGATTACCACCCAAAATCATGGTTTTGGTGTAGATCCAGAAGCAGTAAAAGCTTCAGATAAAGTAGAAATCACTCATATCAATCTTAATGACAGTTCAATTGAAGGGATTAGGGTAAAAAATAAACCAGCTTTTTCTGTTCAGTATCATCCAGAAGCTACACCTGGTCCGCATGACAGTAGATATTTATTTGATGAGTTTATTTCATTACTAAAAAAGTAATTTACTTCTTATAATTTTTAATTTAAATACCCTTTTGGGTTGGGAGTATGAAAATAGCAATTATCAACGGACCAAATTTAAACCTATTAGGTGTTAGAGAGCCTGGTATTTATGGGACTGAGACGTTCGAAGTTTTTTTTGAAAAGCTAGTATCTAAATTTCCCTCCATAGAATTTGTTTATTTTCAAAGCAATGTTGAAGGCGAGTTGATCAATGAGATTCAGCGTTTAGGATTTTCATATGATGGTATTATTTTAAATCCAGGTGGATATACTCATACTTCTGTTGCGATAGGAGATGCTATTGCTTCTATCAAAACTCCGGTGATAGAGGTTCATATTTCAAATGTATTTGGTAGAGAGGAATTTAGGAAAATATCTCATGTGTCTGCAAAGAGTGTAGGTGTTATCAGTGGTTTGGGAATGAAAGGATATGAGCTTGCGGTTGGATATTTTGTTAAGTAATATTTTCTCATAAATATATTTCCGAAAACTTTTTTGTTGCATATTGAATAAAATAATTCGATTGTAAAATTTCTCCAGTTGCTTTTTTACAAAGCTCTTCAGATGAAAAAAATCTCCCATTGCAATAGATTTCTTCCTGTAGCCACCCTTGTATATTCTTAATATTTCCGACAGCTAAATCTTTTGATATAGTAGGATACTTTTTTTCTATTGTTGAATACAGTTGAGCGGCATAAAGGCTTCCAAGGCTATAGGTAGCAAAATATCCAAAGCTGCCATGACTCCAATGAATATCTTGCAAACAGCCACGATTGTCATCTGGAACCTTAATGCCCAGATATTTTTGATACATTTCATTCCAGCATGCTGGAATATCTTTAGTTTTTAGTGATCCCTCAATTAGCATCTTTTCAATTTCGTATCGAATCATTACATGGAAATGATAGGTTAACTCATCTGCTTCTGTTCGAATCAATGATGGGGAAACGTTATTAATTCCTTTGTAAAATTTTTCAATATTTATATTTTCGAATTGATTCGGAAAAGCATTGGTGAGTAGCTTAAAATTA
This sequence comes from Chitinophaga pinensis, assembly GCA_945876095.1. Taxonomy (GTDB): domain Bacteria; phylum Bacteroidota; class Bacteroidia; order Chitinophagales; family Chitinophagaceae; genus Ferruginibacter; species Ferruginibacter pinensis_E. Next base: position 63,611 of record CAMCMP010000003.1, on the reverse strand, counting down.
TGTTGCCAAAAAGGAAGTCCCCTTCCGATACAATTTTCCCAAAGACGACTTTGGCTTTCATGGATACTCAAACTGCAATACTCACCTAATGGAAGTCCATATTGATCGGCTGGTAAACCTTGTTCATATAATGCGTGACCTCCTTCATGGAGGCAACTCCAGGTCATATTGCCAAAATCATGTTCATCAATCCTTGTGGTTACTCTTACATCTTTACTGCTAAAATTGGTTGTAAATGGGTGTAGGCTGATATCTTGCCTTCCTGCTTCAAAATCAAAACCAATTCTTTTTAATATTTCTAAACCAAATTCCCATTGATTGTCTTTTTTGAATTCTTGAAAAAGGAATGAATGATCAATTGATTTTTTATTTTTTAGCGAATCAAGCAAATTTAATAGAGGTGGTTTTAATTCATTGAATAGGCTATCTACTTTTGAAACTGTCAGCCCTTTGTCATAATCATTCATTAAAGCGTTGTAGGGATGTTGTTCATAACCAAGCATATCTGCTTCCTGTTTCTTTAATTTAACTAATTCATTAAGTGGTTTTTCAAAGAGGGCAAATGAGTTTTCTTTGCGAGCTTTTGCCCAAGCATGATAGGATTGATTGACCGTTTCACTTAGCTGTCTGACAAAGGCAGCGCTTAATTTTATATTTCGTTTATAATCTTCATTGCTTAGTTCTATATTTCTTTTTTCGCTCGCTGTTAAATCTTCACGTGCAATTAAATCTTCTAATAATTCTCCTATTTTTTTATCAGTAAATAACTGGTGGGCAATTTCACTTAGCGTGGCTATTTGCTGGCCTCTAAAATCATTACCTTTAGGTGGAAGATAGGTTTCTTGGTCCCATTGCAAAACGGCAGATGCATATTTTAAATCAGCTATTTTTTGCATCTTTGTTTTGTAGATCGTATATAATTTAGCAGTACTCATTGAATTAATCTTTAGAAAATGAAAATACAAGATATCACCAATTTTTTAGAAACGATTGCTCCAAAAGGTCTGCAAGAAAATTATGACAATGTTGGCTTACTAACTGGAAGTACAGAATGGAAATGTACGGGGGTTCTAACTACCTTAGATGCAACGGAAGCTATAGTGCTGGAGGCTGTTAGAAATAATTGCAATTTGATTGTAGCGCATCATCCTATAATTTTTGGGGGTCTAAAAAAAATAAATGGCAAAAATTATGTCGAAAAAGCTGTCATCACTGCAATTAAAAATGATATAGCAATTTATGCCATTCATACAAATTTGGATAATGTAATAGAAGGGGTGAATGGAAAAATGGCTGATAAACTTGGATTAATTAACCGCGAAATTTTACTTCCTAAGCAAAATACTTTAAAGAAGTTGGAAACCTATGTACCCACTGCTCATTTGCAAAAAATAAGGGAGTCAATATTTAAAGCTGGCGGAGGTCAAGTTGGCAATTATAGTGATTGTAGCTTTGCAAGTTCTGGAGAAGGTACTTTTAAGGGGGCAGAGGGGACAGATCCCTTCGTTGGAACGCCTGGTAAGCTTCATACAGAGCCTGAAAGCAAATTAGAGATCATATTACCTGTCTGGATGGAGAATGCTGTTGTCAAGGCTTTAATAGAGGCTCACCCATATGAGGAGGTTGCCTATCAAGTAATAAATATTAATAATATAAATAAAACAATAGGGAGTGGATTGATTGGAGAGTTAGAGGAAGCCATTACTGAATCTGAATTTTTAGATAAATTATACAAAGCTTTCAATATCAAAGTTATACGTCATACTTCATTTAGAGATAAAATGGTGAAAAAAGTTGCACTTTGCGGTGGTGCTGGCAGTTTTTTGATAGATAATGCACTCCAAGTAGGAGCTGATTTTTATATCACAGGTGATGTAAAATACCATGAGTTTTTTGATGCAAATGGTCAGCTGGTGCTTGCCGATATAGGCCATTATGAGAGCGAACAGTATACTACAGAACTGTTATTTGATATTTTAAGTGAAAAATTCCCTACCTTCGCGGTCCTAAAATCAGGTGTCATTACTAATCCTGTTAACTATTTTGTAGCAGCCTCAACTCCAAATGGAGTTTAAAAGGGAGGTTTAAAATAAGGTTTATTAACATTAAATATAAATTTCAAACAATACTCAAATATGGCCGCAGTAAAAGATTTCTCAGTAGAAGAAAAATTGACAGCTCTTGTGAATTTACAAAAAGTAGATTGTAAGCTAGATGAAATACAAATTTTGAAGGGTGAATTACCTATCGAAGTAAAAGATCTAGAAGATGAAATTGAAGGGTTGCATGCTCGTCAAACACGCGTGGAAGAAGAGATTAATGGAATACAGGAATTTATTAATCAAAAAAAGGAAGCAATAAAAGAGGCTGAAGCATTGGTAAAAAAATATGAGAAGCAAAGTGATAATGTAAAAAACAATCGTGAGTTTGAAGCAATCAATAAAGAAATTGAAATGCAAACGCTCGAAGTAAAACTTTGTGAAAAACATATCAAGGATGCCACTGAAGAGATTGGAGATAAAGCGAGACAATTAGAATCTGCTAAAAAAGCAGTTGCGGTTAAGGAGAACAATTTATCTGGCAAAAAGGGAGAATTGGAAAAAATTATTAAGGAAACTGAAAAAGAGGAAAAGCAATACAATAAACTAGCTTCTGAAGCTAGAGGTCATGTAGATGAGCGTTTGATATTGAGTTATGATCGTATCAGGAAAAATTATCGCAATGGTTTGGCTGTTGTACCAGTAGAAAGAGATAGCTGCGGTGGTTGTTTTCATGCAATTCCTCCTCAGAAACAAAGTGAAATCAAATTGCGTAAAAAAGTAATTGTTTGTGAAAACTGTGGTCGTATTTTAGTGGATACTGATTTGAATGACAGTGTTGAGATTAAATAATTTGAACAAACAAACTATTAATACGAAAAAAGCACTTCAATTTTGAAGTGCTTTTTTCGTATTAATAGTTTATGAAAAAAATATCTGCTAATACCTGAGTAATCAGCCTTAAAATTACTAATTTGCTGCTAATATGCTTCAAAGACTCCATATACAGAATTATGCAATCATTGATGAGATCTCGATCGATTTCTCATCGGGACTAAATATTATTACTGGTGAAACGGGAGCAGGAAAAAGTATTCTGATGGGTGCGCTTAGTTTGATATTAGGGGAGCGCTCTGGAGGTAATACTGTTTTAAACAAGGAAAAAAAATGTGTAATCGAGGGGAGTTTTAAGGTAAAGGATAATCAGCAGGTCAGGGCATTCTTAAAATCAAATGAACTTGATATAGAAGATGAATTGTTGTTAAGAAGGGAAATTTCTGTTATTGGAAAATCAAGGACTTTTATTAACGACACTCCAGTTAATTTGGGCCAGCTAAAGGAATTAGGGTTAGTGTTGGTAGATCTTCATCAGCAATTTGATACATTGGAATTAGGGGAGAACGATTTCCAACGTGCAGTGGTAGATGCTTTATCTGGAAATACTGAAATTATTGCCGAGTTTCATACTTTTTTTTCTGCCTATTCCAAAGCAAATAAGGAGCTTGCAGCACTTAAGATGGAGCAGCAAACTGCACAAGCTACCCTCGATTATAATCAGTTTTTGTTTGATGAACTCGAAGAATTGAATTTGCAAGATAATGAGTTGGAGCAATTGGATGCCGAAATCAAGTTGTTGAACAATGCTGAAAGTATCAAGCAGCAATTGAGTAGTATTTACCAGCCCTTATCTGTTTGCGAAGCACCTATTGTTCAGCAAATTAAATCGCTTAGTAATAAACTACAGAACCTCGATCAGTATCATTCAGCTATATCGGATCTCAATAGTAGACTTCGAAGTGCTCAGGTAGAACTTCAGGATATCGGAGATGAACTGGAACGAATAGACGAAGGAGTTCAGTATAGTCCAGAAAGAATTCAGTTAGTAAGTGATAAATTGTCTGCCGGCTACAAAATGTTAAAAAAACACTCAGTAAACACTACTGCTGATTTATTGTCTATAAAAGCATCATTAGAAGAAAAACTGACTGCAATTGTAAACATTGGTGGGGTGATTGAAGGAAAAGAGCAGGAGGTTACCAAATTATTACATACCTGCGGCCTTTTAGCAAGCGAAATTTCTACCAATAGGCATAAAACAGCCAATCCCCTTGCTCAAAAAATAAATAGCCTTTTGGCTCAAGTAGGAATGCCTAATGCGCAAATTAAATTGAGGGTGATGGAGACAGCTTTGCATAGTAATGGCATTGATAACATTGATTTTTTATTGGATGCGAATAAAAGTGGTCGATTTGAAACCTTGAGCAAAGTAGCTAGTGGGGGGGAGCTTAGCCGTATTATGCTTTGTATTAAGTCATTGGTAGCCCGAAAGCTTCAGTTACCTACCTTGATATTCGATGAAATTGATACGGGTATAAGTGGGGAAGCTGCTAAACAGGTGGGGATAATTATGAAAGACCTTTCTGATTCCCATCAGTTAATATCGATTACTCACCAGCCGCAGATTGCCGCAAAAGCAGCGGCACACTTCTTTGTATACAAGGCAGTGCAGGGAAATAAAATTACTACTTCTATAAGATTGTTAGACGAACTTGAACGCATCAATGTAATTGCACAGATGTTGAGTGGAGAAAAACCGACCGCTGCTGCATTGGAAAATGCTCGAGAAATGTGCAAAGGAAACTAGTTAGATCCTAATTTTTGCCTGTTTTTACTTCATTTGAGACTGACCCTAACAATATCCCTTTCCTTTGCTATTTTTCAATTATTTACACAACAATTTTTCTTTAAAAAATAAGAATGCTATTTTTACCACTCAAATTAAATCAACATGTCATATAATTTACTAAAAGGAAAAAAAGGAATCATTTTTGGAGCACTAGATGAAAAATCAATCGCTTGGAAAACAGCCTTGCGTTGTCATGAAGAGGGAGCCGAAATTTTACTAACTAATGCTCCAGTTGCTATGCGAATGGGAGAAATCAATAAACTTGCTGAATTGATAAATGCTCCTGTAATTCCTTGCGATGTTAGCAGTAATGAAGATGTATTAAATCTTATTACAAAAGCTAAAGAGCATTTTGGTGGAGGAGTGGATTTTATTTTGCATTCAATAGGTATGAGCATTAATGTCCGAAAGGGTAAACATTATACAGATATTGATTATGGCTTTAATCAAAAAACTTTGGATATTTCATCGATGAGTTTGCATCGTGTATTAGCTACTGCAATGAAGTTAGATGCTATTAATGAATGGGGTAGTGTAGTGGCACTTACTTATATCGCTGCTCAACGCGTTTTTCCTGATTATAATGAAATGGCAGATGCAAAAGCTTTGTTAGAAAGTGTAGCGCGTAGTTTTGGATATCATTATGCCCAGAAAAAACATGTTAGAGTAAATACGATTTCGCAATCGCCTACAAGAACTACTGCTGGAAGCGGGGTAAAAGGATTTGATGGCTTTATTAACTTCGCTGAAAAGATGAGTCCTTTAGGTAATGCAAGCTCTGAAGATTGTGCAAATTATTGTGTTACTATGTTCAGTGATCTTACTAAAATGGTGACGATGCAAAATCTTTTTCATGATGGAGGTTTCTCATATACCGGAGTTACGCATTCTGTAATGGATATCATGGAGAAATAAGTTACGAGGGTAGTTTTCTTTATAATTTAGAGTTTAATGGATGGTTTTTTTTATTTCTAATTTTAAAAAAACAGAGTGGATTTAATTGAAATAGTTGGCCTTACCGGCTCAGTTTTAAGCAGCATTACATTTATGCCTCAGGTTTATCAAACCTGGAAAACAAAAAGTGTGGGCGACCTTAATTTATTTATGATGCTGATTGTTTTTATCAGTACAATCATCTGGCTGGTGTATGGGATAGGAAAGTTATTAGTCCCCGTCATTATTTGTAATGGGGTGATTTGTTTTTTATCCGTATTGTTGATTTATTTTAAATTCAGGTATACAAAAAAGTAGTTAATCAACTTTTTAAATCAATTTTCAATTGATAATGAATTATTTTAATTCATCTTTAATTACTACGAAAGCCACCAATCTTTAAATTGGTGGCTTTTAGTTATATGTTTTCATCATTTAGAGAGCATAAAGTTTTTATACTTAATGCCTTTCAGGTTAATATTCGTCCTCGTTGAAAAAGAAATCATCTTGACTTGGATAGTCAGGCCAGATATCCTCGAGTCCCTCATATAATTCACCTTCATCCTCTAGTTCTTGCAAGTTTTCAATTACTTCAATAGGTGCACCACTTCTGATGGCGTAATCTATTAGTTCATCTTTTGATGCAGGCCAAGGGGCATCTTCTAAATGGGAGGCTAATTCTAGGGTCCAAAACATCTTCTATATAGATTTAATTTTTGCAAATGTAAAAGTTTGGAGTCATTAAACAAATGTATTTTTTACCCAAAAAATTTCGGGTGGTTAATAACTTCCAAATATTGACAGAGTCGGCTTGTTAATTATCAATAATTAGTTACTTTAGCTAGATGTTAACTGCTACTAATATTATTAAAAATTACGGCATACTGCCTGTTTTGAAGGGAGTTGACATTCATATTAATAAGGGTGAAATTATAAGTATTGTGGGTTCGTCTGGCGCTGGGAAAAGCACACTGCTGCACATTCTTGGCACTTTGGATAAGGCAGATAAGGGGACCGTTACCCTCGGGGAACAAAGAATTGATGATCTAACTGGTAGAAAATTAGCTGCCTTTCGGAATAAAAATATTGGCTTCGTTTTCCAATTTCATCATCTTTTACCCGAGTTTACGGCCCTCGAAAATGTTTGTATTCCTGCATGGATAGCTGGGAGTAAGAAAAAGGAAATAATTAGTAGGGCGACTAAATTGTTAACAACTTTAGGGCTTGAAAGTCGTTTGGAGAACAAACCGCAGCAACTTTCTGGAGGTGAACAGCAAAGGGTTGCAGTAGCAAGGGCATTGATCAATAATCCATCTATTATCATGGCGGATGAACCTACTGGCAACTTGGATAGTGCCAATGCTAAGGAATTACATCAGTTATTTATTGATTTAAGAGATCAGTTTAATCAAACTTTTTTGATAGTTACGCACAATGAAGAATTGGCACAAATGAGTGATCGGATTTTACAAATGAAAGATGGAAGGATAATTAACTAATTCACCCTAGGCTTCCATTCTACCTCAGCTACTCCCAGTTGATGAGCAATATACCTACTTAAAACAAAAAGATAATCACTCAAACGATTGATATATTTAATCACTAGTGGGTCTACAAAAAGATCGTGTTCTTGCATATTAACACATAGTCTTTCTGCTCGTCTACAAACGCAGCGAGCTATATGAGTAGTAGAGATTGCAGGGTGTCCTCCAGGTAATATAAAGTGCTTCATGGCAGTAAGCACTTCGTTCATTTTATCAATTTCTATTTCCAGTGTATCAATATCTTCTTCGTGAAGGTCAGGGATTTTCATCGAAGGAGCTTTTTCTGGATCGCATGCTAAGGAAGATCCAACAGTAAATAAACGGTCTTGTATTTCCTTTAACATCACCTTACTAGGTGTATCAGAAGTTAAATCAATTATGAGTCCAATGTATGAATTTAATTCATCAATGGTGCCATAGGTTTCAATGCGTAAATGACTTTTAGGAACTCTTGTACCTCCAATTAAACTGGTAGTTCCAAGATCACCGCTTTTTGTATAAATTTTTAAAGCCATTTTAATTAAAAAATTTTTGAGCCAACAAAAAAATCAAATTATTATAAAAAAACTGAATAAGATTAGGCTATTTGTGTAATCAAAGAAGGGTGGTTATTTAATTTATCACTTTCAATGACTCCATCTCTTAGTCTTATAACTCTATGAGCAAATCCAGCAATATCTTCTTCATGGGTAACCAAAATCACGGTATTTCCATCATTGTGAATTTTACCTAAAATATCCATAATTTCATGAGATGTTTTAGAGTCTAGATTACCGGTAGGTTCATCTGCCAGAATGATGGATGGATTATTAATTAATGCCCTTGCAATAGCAACACGCTGGCATTGTCCTCCACTAAGTTCATTAGGTTTGTGAGTACTCCTGTCGTCTAATTTTACTTTTCTCATTACTTCCATCGCTCTATCCAATCTCTCAGCTTTTCCTATTCCACTATAAATTAGTGGCAATGCTACATTCTCTAATGCTGTTAGCCTAGGTAATAAATTAAATTGCTGAAATACAAAACCAATTTCTTTGTTACGAACCTCCGCCAAATCATCATCTGGCATACTGCTCACATCTTTTCCATTAAGAATATATTTTCCTCCAGAAGGAGTATCAAGACAGCCTAAAATGTTCATGAGTGTTGACTTACCAGATCCGCTGGGCCCCATCAGTGCTACGTATTCATTTTTAAAAATATCCATATTGAGCCCCTTTAATACCTGTAACTCCTGTTTTCCGAGGTAATAACTTTTTACGATATTCTCTAAATGAATGATTCCTTGCATAATGATTTATTGTTAGTGGATCGTATTGTTAAAATTTGAATGGTTTCCATTGTAAAGGCTGGTCGCTCACTTTAACAATGTTTTACTTTTATTTTTTAATAACCTTGGGTACTTTAAAAAACTGGCTATCCTTCATTGTAGCATTTTTCAAACCTTCTTCTCTACTGATACTGCCTTTTATTTCATCCTCCCTCAATGCATTGACATTGTTACTCATATGCAATAACGGAGATACACCAGTGGTATCTAATTCATTTAATTTTTCTACAAACTGTATCATCCGTTGTAGATCGTTTTTAATAGCTGACTTTTCAGTATTGTCAAACTGGAGCCTGGCAAGGTTAGCCAATTTGTCTACTAATGTGTCGTTTACTTCCATTGAGCAAAATTAAAGGATTCCTATTATATGTAACCAATAATTGGATAAGTGGTCGTAGTTGATATTTCAAGGGCGTAAAATCTTGTGTTTCATCAATTTTCTAAAGGAACAAAATTTCCAGATTTACCCTTCTTTCTTTCAAAACACCCTTTTATGGTAATTTAATTCTCGGAATTTATATATTGCTGATATAGCCTCAGTATCGTCTATTTAAAAATTACCATCAGACCTTGAAATTTTTCAATTCACTTGTCCATTCACAATCGAGTTTTATTATCTTCGCCTTCCTTATGATTGGAAAAAAGAAAATAGTAATGAGTGGCATTCGCCCTACAGGATTTTTACATTTGGGTAATTATTTTGGGGCTATACAAAATTATGTCAAAATGCAGGATGAATTTGAGTGTTATTTTATGGTGGCCGATTTACATTCACTCACTACTCACCCTGATACTAGCGAATTGAAAAATAATGTTTACAGAGTATTAGCTGAAAATATTGCCTGCGGCTTGGACCCAGATAAAGTAGCCCTTTATTGTCAGAGTCATGTATACGAAACATCAGAATTGTATTTATACCTTAATATGTTGGCCTATATTGGCGAACTAGAAAAAACAGTTACTTTCAAAGACAAGGTTCGCCAGCATCCAGAAAATATCAATGCCGGACTTTTAACTTATCCTGTTTTGCAAACTGCTGATATTATTTTGCATCGAGCTAGTTATGTACCGGTTGGTAAAGATCAAGAGCAACATTTAGAAATGGCAAGAAATTTCGCCAACCGATTTAATTTTCGTTATGGAGAAATATTTCCTGAACCACAGGCTTTTAACTACAACCAGGTACTGGTAAAAGTTCCGAGTCTGGATGGAACTGGTAAAATGAGTAAAAGTGAAAATCAATTAGCAACTTTATTTTTGGCTGATGAAGATGATTTGATAAGAAAAAAAGTTATGAAGGCCAAGACGGACAGCGGACCAATTGATAATAATTCAATTAAACCAGATTATATAGAAAATATTTTCGGATTAATGCGTTTGGTTAGTAGTGAAGAAGTAATCGAAAAATTTGAGTACGATTATAACCATTGTACTATTCGATATGGGGACATGAAAAAGCAGTTGGCAGAAGACATGGTTTCCTTTATTTCCCCAATTAGAAATAAAGTGAATCATATACTCAACGACGAAGCTTACTTAAAGGAAGTGATGCAGAAGGGGGCAGAAAAAGCGAGGAAAAGCGCCCAAGCTACTATGCAGTTGGTAAGGGAAGCAATGGGTTTAAATTATTGATTGAAAATATTTGGTGAAGGTTTACTTTTTCAATTATTTAATAGGGAGGAATAGTTAGTCCGAACTCTCGAAAATAAGGTAATCAACATAATGAAGACCGGAAAGAAATTTTATATCCATAATATAATTATGTTTGCTTACTTTCATAGACTAAATTACTTTTCAATTCAATTTTAATATTATCCTATAAAAGGTAGGTATGGCAAAAATTAAAAAACCGAAGCATATTGCAGTAGCCGGTAATATCGGCGCTGGTAAGACAACGTTAACAGAAATGTTGAGTAAGCATTACAAATGGATTCCACAATTCGAAGATGTTGATCACAATCCATATCTCAATGATTTTTATGAGGATATGCCTAGATGGAGTTTTAACCTTCAAATATTTTTTCTTAATAGCCGTTTGAACCAACTGCTTGAAATAGATCGTGGTACAGAAACAGTTATTCAGGATAGAACCATTTACGAGGATGCCAATATATTTGCCCCCAACTTGCATGATATGGGTTTGATGGGGAAAAGAGACTTTGATAATTATTTTCAGTTTTTTGAAACCTTGAAAACAATGGTCAAACCTCCGGATTTATTGATTTATTTGAAGGCTTCCGTTCCAACATTGGTGGCTCAAATACAAAAAAGGGGCAGGGAGTACGAGGAAAATATCCGCCTTGATTATCTGAAAAAATTAAATGATTATTACAATAATTTTATTGATACCTACAAAGAAGGACCACTTTTAATCATTGATGCGGATAGTAATAAGTTTGCTGAAAATGAAGAGCATTTAGGACAGATTATTTCAAAAATTGACTCTACTTTATTTGGCTTATTCTAGCAGAGGGAGTTAAAAGTTGGACTGTCTTTGAAAATCTTATTTTCCTTTACCTTAGCCTCCCGGCTATTGTTTGCAAATATTTAATTTGTCTTAAATAATTTCTTTTTGGGTGACTGATTGTATTGACTAATTTATAATCAAATTAATATTCTTTATGTGTTCACCTTTTTAATTTAAAAGATGGTTTATTTCAATTACAATGGTAAAATACATCCTGAGGGTACCCCAATTATTGGAGCAGATAATAGGGGTCTTAGATATGGAGATGGTTTATTTGAAACTATCAAAATGATAAAAGGAAATTTGCTTTTTGAAGATGATCATTTCGCTCGTCTTTGGAAGGGATTAAAGGTTTTAGAATTTGAAATACCCAAACATTTGACGGTGGATTTTTTACAAAAAGAAATTACTGCATTGGTTCATAAAAATGGTCATGAAAACGCAGCAAGAATTCGATTGAATATTGTAAGGGGGGATGGAGGACTCTATGATGCCAAAAATCATGTGCCCCTCTATATTATACAAAGCTGGCCACTGGCACCAAGTAATGGCGAATGGAATAGCAATGGACTCGTGTTAGGGATTTATGAGGAGGCCAAAAAAAGTTGTGATATACTGAGTAACCTGAAACACAATAATTACCTTCCCTATGTGCTTGCTGCCCTAACTGCTAAAAAGCAAAAATGGAATGACGCCATTTTGTTAAATACATCTGGAAGAATATGTGATACTACTATTGCAAATATCTTTATTGTTAAAAAGGGAGTTGTGTATACCCCGTCTTTACAAGAAGGATGTGTGGCTGGGGTTATGAGAAGAGTGATTATTCAAAATATTTTAAAATCAGCTTTTGAGTTGGTTGAAAAAGAAATTAGCATATCCGAGTTGTTGGATGCCGACGAAGTTTTTTTGACAAATAGTATTTATAATATACGATGGGTAAAAAGTATTGGAGATATTAGCTTCCACAATAGTTTTACCCATCAGTTTTTTTTGGATTTACAGCCAACCATTTTATAAAATATATGTTTATATAGATTAAATGCAAAAAGTCAATATTATATGGTTTCGTCGGGATCTTCGTTTAGAGGATAATACAGCACTTTATCATGCACTTCGTTCTGAAATACCGGTATTACCGATATTTATTTTTGATAAAAATATTTTAGATCATATAGAAGACAAGGCAGATAGGAGAGTGCATTTCATTCATTGTGCATTGAATGAAATACAGCAAAAATTAATAAAATTAGGCTCTTCTTTAGAAGTTTATTATGGTACTCCGATAGAAGTATTCAAAGGGCTTTTAGATAAATATCAGGTGGACAAAGTATTCACTAACCATGATTATGAACCTTATGCGTTGGAGAGAGAAAAAGGTATTACTCAATTATTGGAAAATCAGCAAGCTCGATTGGTTACTTTTAAAGATCAGGTGATATTTGAAAAAAACGAAGTGATCAAAGAGGATGGTTCTCCCTATACCATATTTACACCTTACAGCAGAAAATGGAAGGCTACTTTGCTAGAAGAACATTTACAATGTTTTGATAACCAAAAATATTTCAATAATTTTTTTCAGCAGGCTGATTTCGCAATTCCAAGTTTACAATCAATGGGCTTTAATGAAGTTGAAAAATCTTTTCCTTCAAAATCATTGGATGAGGAGTTGGTGAAAAAATATGCAGATCAAAGAAATTTTCCAGCTATTGAAGGCACTTCAAAATTAGGAGTTCACTTGCGTTTTGGCACTATTAGTATAAGAGAGCTAGCTAGAAAAAGTCGGGGCCTGTCTGAAACTTTTTTGAATGAATTGATTTGGAGAGATTTTTATCATATGATATTGTTTCATTTTCCGCAGGTAGGTCAATATAAAGCTTTTAAGCAGGTATATGATACAATTGAATGGCGTAAAGATGAGGATGAGTTTCAAAAATGGTGTAATGGACTTACAGGATATCCAATAGTAGATGCAGGTATGCGAGAGTTAAATGCAACTGGCTTTATGCACAATCGAGTACGCATGATCGTTGCCTCTTTTCTAACCAAGCATTTGCTAATTGATTGGAGATGGGGAGAAGCCTACTTTGCACAAAAGCTGTTGGATTTTGATTTGGCTGCTAATAATGGAGGTTGGCAATGGGCAGCTGGAAGTGGCTGCGACGCAGCACCTTATTTCAGAATATTTAATCCCTATCTTCAAACACAAAAATTTGATCCAAAGTTGGAGTATATTAAAAAGTGGGTTCCTGAATTCCAGGAATTTACTTATCCTGCTCCTATAGTGGTGCATGAGGATGCGAGAAAGCGTTGCCTTGAAGTGTATGGAAAGGCTTTAAAAAAATAATTCTTTTATTGGGAGATTAGTATTTTTAAAATAGCCGTTGTTAGAAGAAGGATCGAATAAAAATAAAGTGAGTGTAGCTTCTTTTTTTCTTTTCCTAAAAAATACAATGAAACCAGTGGTAAAGAAAATAGCATGATCATATTGGGAAACCAAAGTATTTCATAAATGACTCCTACAATTGTGAAATGATAGATATTGATTAATGTGCCTAAAATCCAAAAAAGACTTACTTCAATACTTAAAATAAATATAGTCTTACTTAGGTTGGGGTGCTTATTTATTTCTGTATTCATTTATCTTTTATTCTGCGATGATTTTTAGAGTGCTACGAAAATATCTTTTCTGTTTATTGGGTCTTCAACAGATTGGATAGGGTGATTTTCGAGTAGTTTTAGGATGGCATTTTTTCCTTTCTCGCCTAAGTCAAGTGAATACTCGTTTACGTATAAGTCAATGTGTTGCCGCATCACTTGCTCACTCATTTCTTGAGCATGGCATCGAATATAATCGTTTAGTAATGGGTAATTTGAAAAAGCAAAAGCGATACTCTTTTTAATTAACGCATCAATGGTTTGTTGTATTGAAGCATCAAATTCTTTTTTGATTACAATTCCACCTAATGGAATTGCATTGCCTGTTTTTTGCTCCCAATAATCACCTAAGTCTTTTATTTTTTTTAAACCTTTCCCTTCATAGGTAAATCTGTTTTCATGAATGATTACACCTAAGCCTTTTTTTGTTAAAACAAAATTTTCAATTTCATCATATCGAAGAAATACTTTATTTTTTGCTTGGGGATAGGCCATTGAAAATAGTAAGTTAGCGGTGGTATTTTCACCAGGAATAGCTATCAATAGATTTTCGATGGATTGATAGCTATCAGCAGAGGAAGAAATTAATAAGGGACCTACACCTTTTCCAAGTGCGCTGCCACTGTTCATTACGTTATATTGATCTAACACTAAGGGTAGTACTCCATAGCTTAATTTAGTGATTGCCAACCGTCCTTCTTGGGCCCATTGATTAAGGGTTTGAACATCTTCTAAAAATACTTCAAATTCAAAACCATCTGTATCGATTTTATGATTGACAAGTGCATCAAAAATAAAAGTATCATTTGGGCAGGGAGAGAAGCCGAGGGTTAGTTTCATATCAATTACTTTCTGAGGGTTGTTCATTTTTAATCAGATCAATTAATATTTTCAGCTCCTTATTTAAATTACTAATCGCTTCTTTTATTTTCCATTTGCTTTTATCTCGTTCACCTACGATGTTAGATATACTTCTTAATTGTATAAAAGGAATATTTTCATACAAACCTATAAAGTGCAAAGCGGCTCCTTCCATAGTTTCTATTTCTGGAGAAAAATGAATGATTGACTGATGTTTTTGAACTTCACTATCACTCACTTTGTTTACAGTAATTGCTTTTACGTTGTTTAATTTTGAAACAGAAAAGAGTTTACTAGGATTAGTTAGCCAACCATCGCTAAAAGGAAATTCATTTGAATTAGAAAAATTTGATTTAAAAATAGGAGTAAATTCTTTTTTTTCTTCCATACCGATATCTCCAAAAGCGTCTTGCTTGACTAGTACTACTTGCCCCATTGATAGGGTATTCGAAAATGAACCTGCAATTCCTGCCTGAATTACTATATCGGGTTTTAATGTTAGTATCGATTTTTGAAGGTGGTACAAAGTCGTTGGAACGCCTACCCCTGTAATAAGTACATCAATGGTTTTATTTGTAATTAGATAGGGTTCAACTTCTTGTTTAGTAGCTGCCGTTAATAAAATTCGCATAGTACAAATTTCGGCTATAGTCTTCATATTTTGGTATTTTGAGACTACCTTTGCAGAAATTTTGAGGATATACGATGGTTTACATTACCCGAATAGAACATTTTAACGCGGCTCACCGACTTTTTAATCCAACTTGGACTAAGGAAAGAAATGAGGAGGTATTTGGAAAATGCGCAAATGAGAACTGGCATGGGCATAACTTTGAATTATATGTTACGCTAAAAGGAGAACCTAATATAGACACAGGCTTTGTTTTTGATGTCAAAAAATTGAGTCTGATTGTTCAACAGCACGTAATTGATAAACTGGATCACAAAAATCTCAACCTTGATGTTGACTTTATGTCTGGTAAACTCTGTTCCATTGAAAATTTAGTGATTGGCATTTGGGGCCAATTAGTCCCCCATTTGCCAAAAGATGTTAATCTACATTGCTTAAAATTGTATGAAACTCCCCGAATTTTTGTTGAATATTACGGAGATTAATAGCTGGATTTTTCGTTTTTTATTTGAATACCGCAAACAATTGGTAATTTAAGTTGTTATTTATTTTATGAGTTAATCGGTTTAAACAGCAAACTTCTGTTGTAGCCTCCAGAATTAAGCGTTCTAAACTATTTCCTTCTTTAAAATTAAGTGTTATTGCTACTTTTTTAACTATTTCGATTTTAAATATATTAAAATTAATGCATGAACAATAAGGTATCAGTCTTTCGAATTGAAAATTTTAATTCAGCTCATAGGCTTAATAATCCAGCTTGGGACGAAGCGACCAATGAGCGGATATTTGGTAAATGTAATAATCTGAATTACCATGGGCATAATTATGAATTGGTGGTAAAGCTTTCTGGTGTTCCTGATTTGGCTACTGGTTATGTATATGATTTGAAAATATTGAGAGATTTGATTAGAGAAAACATTTTAGAAAAATTTGATCATAAAAATTTAAATTTAGATACCATCGAATTTAAAAATTTAAATCCAAGTGCTGAAAATATTGCTATTGTTATTTACAATATTTTGAGAGAAAAAATAGAAATAAAATTTGATCTTCAGATTCGGTTGTATGAAACTCCGAAAAATTTTGTTGAATATCCGGTTAACTAAATTAAAAACACACGAATGGCTTATAAAAAAATTGACCAATACGACCAACCTGTTACAGAAGGTTTAATCAAAACCTACAGCGATACTTTGGGATTATTAGGAGAAGATCCAACGAGGGAGGGGCTTCAAAAAACACCTGAAAGGGTAGCAAAAGCTATGCAATTTCTTACTCAGGGATATCAACAAAATGCCAATGAAATTTTAAATTCAGCAAAATTTCATGAAGAGGTAAGCGAAATGATCATTGTTAAGGATATAGAATTATATAGTATGTGCGAGCACCATATGCTCCCTTTTTATGGAAAGGCACATGTTGCTTATATTCCCAATGGCTGGATTACAGGATTGAGTAAAATTGCAAGAGTGGTAGATGTTTACAGCAGGCGTCTTCAAGTTCAAGAAAGGCTTACCCATCAAATTTTAAACTCTATCAAAGAAACGCTTAACCCAATAGGAGTGGCAGTAGTTATTGAAGCTTCCCATCTTTGTATGATGATGAGAGGTGTTCAAAAACAAAATTCAGTGACCACCACTTCAGCATTTTGGGGTGAATTTGAACAAAATGAAACAAGAAGTGAGTTTTTGAAATTGATTAGTTCTAAACTTCATTAAGTCAATTAATCCGTATTCAATTTTTCCTTCCAAAGAAATAAGAATTTATATTGTTTTTTTAAAAAACAACGATCAGGCTTTTAAGGCCTTTGATATTACCCCATTAATTTTAATCTTATTCTTGTCAGATTAAAATTTTATTTTTGTTTAAAATTTACAAGAACTATGGCAAATGCATTTGTTTTCCCCGGGCAAGGTTCACAGTTTAGTGGTATGGCTAAAAATTTATACGAATCGAATCCTTTTGTAAAGAACTTATTTGAGCAAGCGAATGAAATTTTAGGCTTTCGTATTTCTGATATCATGTTTACTGGTAGTGATGATGATTTAAAGCAAACTAGTGTAACGCAACCAGCAGTATTTTTACATTCAGTAGCAGCATTTAAAACCTTACAGGAGGCAAAGCCGGATATGGTAGCGGGCCATTCTTTAGGAGAATTTTCTGCATTGGTGGCCAATCGTGTACTGAGTTTTGAAGATGCATTGAAGTTGGTTTCCATAAGAGCTAATGCCATGCAAAAAGCTTGTGAATTAGTCCCATCTACTATGGCGGCAGTGCTTGCTTTAGCAGATGATAAAGTAGAGCAAATATGCGCTGAGGTATTAGCAGAAACAGGAGAAGTGGTAGTACCTGCAAATTATAATTGTCCAGGACAGCTAGTAATTAGTGGTTCTATAAAAGGGATAGAAATCGCTTGTGATAGAATGAAGGCTGCCGGAGCCAAAAGAGCGCTTGTATTGCCAGTGGGAGGAGCATTTCATTCTCCTTTGATGACTCCAGCCAAAGAAGAGTTAGCGGCGGCAATTGAGGCGACTACTTTTTACCAATCCACTTGTCCTATTTATCAAAATGTAGTGGCTAAGGCAGTAACTGATGCAGAAGATATCAAAAAAAATCTAATTGATCAGCTAACGGGCGCTGTAAGATGGACTCAAAGTGTTCAAGCAATGGTAACCGATGGAGCATCTCTTTTCACAGAAGTGGGGCCTGGTAAAGTATTACAAGGGTTAGTACAAAAGATTAATAAAGAAATGTCGGTTAATGGGGTGAGTTAATCACAAGAAAAAGAAATTTCAATAAAAAACTCCAGACTTTTAGTCTGGAGTTTTTTATTGAAATTGTTCGTTAATAGTATTAAATACTCAAGGTACTTAACACAGTATTCATATTTCTTACTGCTTCTGCACTTTTGTTAAATGCAGCTTGCTCTTCTTCATTTAATTTGTAGTCGATAATTTTCTCCCATCCATTTTTTCCAATAATTACTGGAACTCCTAAGCAGATACCAGTTTGTCCATATTCTCCCTCCAGGCTAACGCAGCAGGTAAATAATTTTTTCTCATCTCTAACAATACTTTCTACCAATGCTGCAGTAGCTGCACCTGGAGCATACCATGCAGAAGTGCCCAATAGGCCCGTAAGTGTAGCTCCTCCTACCATCGTATCAGCAGCTACTTTTTTAAGTGTTTCTGCATCTAGGTAATTGCTAACTGGAGATCCTTGGTAAGTTGCTAATCTAGTTAGAGGAATCATAGTAGTATCTCCATGTCCGCCAACTACAACACCCTGTAAATCTGTAGAGGTGCAACCAATAGCGGTAGATAGGTAATATTTAAAACGGCTACTATCCAAAATCCCTCCCATACCTATAATTCTGTTTTTAGGTAATCCGCTCGATTGTAATGCTAAATAAGTCATCGTATCCATTGGGTTACTGATGATGATAATGATTGCATTAGGAGAATGCTTAAGTATATTTTGTGTAACCCCCTTTACAATTCCTGCATTGATTCCAATCAGTTCCTCTCTGGTCATTCCTGGTTTACGTGGAATTCCTGAAGTAATTACTGCTACATCTGTACCAGTAGTTTTTGTATAGTCATTGGTGCTACCAACTATTTTTGTATCATAGCCTAAAAGGGCTGCAGTCTGCATCATATCTATGGCCTTGCCTTCTGCAATTCCTTCTTTGATATCCAATAAAACTAGTTCATCACACAATTCTTTTCGAGCAATATTATCAGCACAGGTAGCTCCTACGGCACCAGCACCTACTACAGTAATTTTCATAATTAAAATTTAAGTTGTATTAAGGAATTAATTTGATTTGTAAAGTTAAGGGCATTCAGCCTATATTTTAAAATAATGCAGAAGTTAATTCATCCAAAATAAATAATTATTTACTAGTTGAAATTTGAACCCGTATTTTTAATAAATTATTTTAATGCATCTAAAATAGCCGGTACTCCTATATTTCCGACAAATGCTTTTGCAAGAATAGCTCTTCGATCGTACAAGAAAAGAGAAGGATAGGTACTTACTTTATAAGTAATGCCTAATTTGAAATTTACATCTTGGCCAACCTTAATATTTGACATGGAGGCTAAACCAAATTCTTTGTAAAATTTCTTTATCTCTTGATAAGGAGCTACTGATAATAATAATATTTTCACCCCCTTCAATTCCTTTTTATAGGCCAGCAATTCATTAGTTTGTTTATGGCAATGATCACAGTCTGGGCTAAAGAACATGATTAAAAAAGGAGTATTCTTAGCTAAATTTTTAGTGCTAAAAATAGAACTGTCTGGAACTGTATGAACAGAAATATAGGGTAATGAAACAAATTTGTTTACATAATCATTAGGATTTTGATTTTGAGCAAATAACCCGTTTGTAAACATCGAAAGAAGTGATAAAATAATGTATTTTTTCAATTTGAATTTTTGGCAAAGTTAAAATTTTATGCTGAGTTCATCAATAGTTTTGCTCAAAAGTTCTTTTGTTGATCCAACCATGATTAAATAGATACATTTGAACTAATAAAACTGGAAAACTGAATTTAGAAGCCAAATTTCCTATTTAGCGATAGTATACCTACTTTTGCAGCCAAATAAACAAGGACTCAATTGGGTGGCTATTTATTGGATAAACATTTTTTAAGAATTATTAACCAATACTCATCATCAAATAATTAAATAAACATGGCAACTACAGCAGACATACGTTCAGGACTTATCATCAAAGTAGATGGAAGTCTATATACTGTAATAGAATTTGGGCAAAACAAGACAGCCCGAGCTGCTGCAAAAGTATGGGCAAAATTGAAGGGGGTAGACAATTCTCGTACAATTGAACTTACTTGGAATAGTGGTGAAACTATCTTCCCAGTTAGGGTAGAAAAGAAGGCTTATCAGTATTTATATAAAGATGATACGGGCTATAGTTTTATGGACATTGAAACCTTTGAACAGATTACGGTTCCTGAAACGATGGTGGATGCTCCTAAATTTTTAAAGGATGGTCAGGAAGTGTCGGTTTTAATCAATGGAGAAACTGATATGCCAATGGGTGTTGAATTGCCTGATAAAATTGTTTTACTCGTTACTTATAGTGAGCCTGGAATGAAGGGGGATACAGCTACCAAAACGCTTAAACCTGCCACTGTTGAAACTGGGGCTTCCGTTAATGTACCTTTATTTGTAAATGAAGGGGAATTAATCAGGGTAAATACTAAAACAGGGGAATATGTAGAAAGGGTGAAAGAATAATTTTAGGCCGATATAGCCGAGTTGAATGTGGGCAGTATTCTTTCAATTTTGAGGTTATACTTCGCGGTTAATTTACGGGTAATGATTACCCAAGGCAATCAAAAAATATCAAAAAAAGGGAAAAATTTAAATTTTTCCCTTTTTTTATTTTAGCTATTTTTTGGGCAATTTTTGCCATTTTTTACTGATTTTTAGGCATTTTTGGTGCTTTTTTGACATTTTTTATAAATTCTTTCTTTTTAAAAACTTGGATTATTAACAAATCATTACCTACCTTAGCCGCCCGTTTGTAATCAACTAAACCATTTAATGACTCGTTATGGATATCAAACAAATTCAAGAGCTAGTAAAGCTCATCAATAAAACCAATATCGGAGAAATAACCATAGAAGAAGAAGGGGTTAAAATAACTGTAAAGCAAAAGAAAGATCCTGTTCAGCACATTATTGCAGGTGGACAGCAAGCTCCAATGTTTGCGGCACCAGTTGCACCTAGTCCAGCTACTAATTCTGTTACTGCTTCACCTGCAGCTGCTCCAGCTCCCAAAGCCGACAACTATATTACTATTAAAAGTCCAATGATTGGTACGTTTTATCGCCAGTCTGGACCAGGAAAGCCCATTTTTATAAATGAGGGGGATGAAGTAATTGTTGGTTCAATAGTTTGTATCATTGAGGCTATGAAGCTTTTTAATGAAATAGAAAGTGAGGTAAAAGGTAAAATAGTCAAGATTTTGGTTGAAGATGCCAGTCCTGTAGAGTTTGATCAACCATTATTTTTGGTAGATCCTAGCTAGTTAAATTGACGTTTTGTCAATGACGCTAAGAGAAAAGTTGAACTAACATATATTTTTTAGTGTGAAGTCAAAAGTTAGTCTCTTTTTAAATTTCTTCATTTTTGATTTGGCTGAATTTTAATACTTCTGTATTAATCAATTGAGCCGTTTTAAAATTTCAAATTTGCCATTATGTTCAAAAAAATATTGATTGCCAACCGAGGAGAAATTGCCCTACGTGTTATTCGAACCTGTAAAGAGATGGGGATTAAAACGGTTGCTGTTTATTCTACTGCTGATAAAGATAGTTTGCATGTAAAGTTTGCTGATGAGGCGGTATGTATTGGCAGACCAAGTAGTGCGGATTCATACCTTAATATATTGCATATTATGGCTGCTGCAGAAATTACCAATGCAGATGCAATTCACCCTGGGTATGGATTTCTTGCAGAGAATGCAAAGTTTGCTCAGATTTGTGCTGATCATGGTGTAAAGTTTATTGGACCTACTCCAGATATGATTAATGCGATGGGAGATAAGATTACCGCTAAAGAAACAATGATTAAGGCTGGGGTACCGGTGGTACCGGGTAGTGGAGGATTATTGGAAAGTGTGGAACAAGCCAAAGAGCTTGCTGCAAAGGTGGTAGGTTATCCAGTGATATTGAAGGCAACAGCTGGAGGTGGTGGTAAAGGTATGCGCGTGGTATGGGAAGAAAGTGAACTTGAAAAAGCATTTGAAAATGCTAAAACTGAAGCAGCTGCGTCGTTTAAGAACGATGGTATTTATATGGAAAAATTTGTGGAAGAGCCAAGACATATAGAGATACAAATTGCAGGAGATCAATTTGGAAATGTTTGTCATTTAAGTGAAAGGGATTGCTCTATTCAGCGTCGTCATCAAAAGTTGGTGGAAGAATCGCCTTCTCCATTTATGACTCCTGAGTTGAGAGAAGAAATGGGTCAAGCTGCTATCAAAGCTGCTAGTGCTATTAATTATGAGAGTGTTGGAACAATTGAATTTTTAGTTGATAAAAATCGCAACTTCTACTTTATGGAAATGAATACTCGTATTCAAGTTGAACATTGTGTTACTGAAGAAGTAGTGAGTTACGATTTGATAAAAGAACAAATTAAAATTGCTGCAGGACATAAAGTGAGTGGCAAAAATTATTATCCTCAAATGCATGCAATTGAATGTAGAATCAATGCAGAAGATCCTTACAATGATTTTAGGCCAAGCCCAGGAAAAATTACTGTATTGCATACTCCCGGTGGACATGGAGTTCGAGTAGATAGCCATGTATATGCTGGTTATGTTATTCCTCCTTATTACGATAGCATGATAGGTAAGTTAATTACTGTTGCACAAACAAGAGAGGAAGCAATTGATACGATGCATCGGGCATTAAGTGAGTACGTTATTGAAGGAATTAAGACTACCATTCCCTTTCATTTGCAACTGATGAAGAATGAAGATTTCCGGAGTGGAAATTTCACTACTAAGTTTTTGGAATCTTTTAAGATGGTATAATTTCAATAAATTATAATTTCTAAAATTTTAACAAAGCCGTCGAGTAAATTTATCTCGACGGCTTTGTTATATACTTTCCATACTATATTTTTACTTTTTATCTATACCATCCTAAATTTATTAAACAGAAATTATAATAATTTAAAATATTGCTAAAACCAATTTTTAACGGTATTCAATTTGTTATCTTTGCAGCTCATTATTAATTGACTATAAGAATGACATTGATTAAAAGCATTTCTGGTATAAGAGGAACGATAGGAGGTAAAACTGGTGATAATCTTACCCCTGTAGATATCGTAAAATTTACTGCAGCATTTGGTACCTTATTGATTAAAGAAGGGGCTAATAAAAAAATAATTGTTGGAAGAGATGGTAGAATTAGCGGAGAGATGGTAAAAAATTTGGTAATTAATACTTTACAGGCACTAGGCTTAGAGGTAATTGATTTAGATTTTAGTACTACCCCTACAGTAGAAATGGCGGTTGTTTTTGAAAATGCAGGTGGTGGTATTATTCTTACTGCTAGCCATAATCCAAAAGAATGGAACGCATTAAAATTGTTAAATAGTAAGGGTGAATTTATCAATAGTGCAGAGGGGCAAAAAGTATTGGATATTGCGGAAAAAGAAGACTTTATTTTTGCCACGGTGGATAAATTAGGTAGCAGCGTTTTCAATGATACTTTTTTAAATAAGCATATTGATGCTGTAATAAATTACGAACTAGTAGATGTAGCAGCTATCAAAAAAGCTAAATTTAAAGTAGTAGTTGATGCTGTAAATAGTACGGGTGCAATAGCAGTTCCTGCCTTGTTAAAGGCTTTAGGAGTAAAAGAAATTGAAATTTTAAATGGAGAAGTGAACGGCAAATTTGCTCATAATCCAGAACCTTTACCAGAGCATTTGACTGGCCTAAGCAATGAAGTTTTGAAACAAAAGGCAAGTATTGGTATTGCGGTAGATCCAGATGTGGATCGACTTTGTTTTGTTTGTGAAGATGGAACTATGTTTGGAGAAGAGTATACTTTAGTGGCAGTTGCAGATTATGTTTTAAGTCGTCGTAAAGGCAATACTGTTTCTAATATGTCATCTACTCGTGCATTGAGGGATATAACCGAAAAGCATGGTGGTGAATATTTTGCCAGTGCAGTGGGTGAGGTAAATGTTGTTAATAAAATGAAAGCAGTAAATGCTGTAATTGGTGGAGAGGGAAATGGTGGAATCATTGTACCAGATTTACATTACGGAAGGGATGCTTTGATAGGAATCGCTTTGTTTTTAACTCATTTAGCTAACACAAAAAAAACAGTTAAACAGCTACGTAATTCATATCCTGATTATTTCATTAGTAAAAATAAGATTCAATTAGAAAATGGAGTAGATGTGAAAGGTATATTTGAAAAAATTAAGGATAAATATAAAAACTGTCCAATTAATATTGAGGATGGCTTGAAAATTGAGTTTGATAAGGATTGGGTACATTTACGTACTAGCAATACGGAACCAATTATTCGTATCTATGCTGAAAGTAATTTTTCAACAACGGCAGATAATATTGCAAACAGATTAATGAAAGATATTAGTGAATTAATGTAAGCTGAATTTAGTAGTATATTTTTTATTGCAAGAATTACTAGATTTATTTTTAGGAGTCTTCATTTTTTTATTCCTTTCTAGGGTCAATAAGCTTTTTAAAATATTGCAAACTCTCCAATGGCTTTGGAAATTATGAATAGAATTTACTTAGATAATGCTGCTACCACTGCTATTGACCCATTAGTACTAGAAGAAATGATGCCATTTTTAACAGAAAAATTTGGCAATCCTTCTTCTATTTACTCTTATGGTCGTGAAACGAGAATGGCTATTGAGCAAGCTAGAAAATCAGTAGCTAAAATATTAAATGCCCATCCTGCAGAAATATTTTTCACAAGTGGAGGTACCGAAAGTAGTAATACTGCGATAATCTCTTGCGTGAGGAATTTAGGTTGCAAGCATATCATAACTTCTGAAATTGAGCATCATGCAGTATCTCATACAGTAGACTATTTAAAAAATGCAGGTGAGGTATCTGTTAGTTTTGTAAAATTGTTACCCGATGGACATATTGATTTAGACGATCTCGAAAAATTATTATCCTCTTCTTCAGTTAAAACATTAGTTACGCTAATGCATGTCAATAACGAGATTGGTAATATGCTAGATCTCAATGCGGTGGGTACTTTATGTAATTCCTACAATGCTATTTTTCATAGCGATACGGTTCAATCGGTAGGTCATTTCCCTTTTGATTTAAGAAATACACCAGTACATTTTATAACTGGTTCAGCACATAAATTTCATGGACCAAAAGGAACTGGTTTTTTATATATCAATGAAAATATAAGGATTCAGTCACTAATACATGGAGGTGGACAGGAAAGAAATATGCGGGCTGGCACTGAAAATATCTATGGAATTGTAGGGCTTTCAAAAGCATTGGAAATAGCTACTACTAATTTTGAAGTTGACAGAGCGTACATACTTTCCTTGAAGTTATATATGTATGAAGCGTTGAAAAAATGTATTCCTCAAATTAGTTTTAATGGAGATGCACTAGAGAATAGTTTGTACACTATTTTGAATGTGAGTTTCCCAGTTTCAGAAAAATCGGAGATGTTGCTGTTTAATCTTGATATCAATCATATCTGTGCAAGTGGAGGAAGCGCTTGTGCATCGGGTGCTGATCAAGGAAGTCATGTAATACGTGCTATTTATAGTAACCCTAATCAAGTAGCTGTTAGGTTTAGTTTTAGTAAACACAATACCACAGAAGAAATTGATTGGGTGATTGCTATGTTGAAAGAATCAATTTAATTTTTAGCGAATTAAAATACTGCTTCCCTTTAATTCAATTCGATTTCCCGTATCAATATTAGTATATTGAAGATACCATACAAAAGTACCTGGATCCTGAGGTTTGCCATTAAAGGTTCCATCCCATTTATTTTTCCAATTTTGAGTCTCAAAAACGATTTGTCCAAATCGGTTATAAACTCTAAATATTAAATCCTTTGCCTTGTATGCGTTGGTTGGATATAGATAATCATTTAGTCCATCATTGTTAGGAGAAAAGGCTTTTGGAATAGCGATATAGCAATTTCCTATTACTTGAATTGTCTTTATTAAAGTATCTGGACATCCAGCAATATTTTTTACAATTAGTTGTATAGGAGTATTTTTTATTGAATTTGAGGGGGGATAAAATTGAATGGGCGGTGTATTCAGTGAGCTGGTATTACCATTGCCAAAATCCCATTCCCAGCTGACTACAGGTCCTGAACTCTTATCAATAAATTGTGCAGGGTCGCTTGGACATACAACTGAAGTAGATTCAAAGGCCGCAGTCACTTTGTTCTTTATTAAAGTAATTATTGAGGAGGAAGTGTCCGAACAAGTTCCGTTGGTAACGATTAGGGTTGCATACTTATCCCCGATGGTTGACCAAATCAGCGAAGTTGCTTTTAGGGTACTGCTAAGGTTATTATCAAAACTCCAGTTCCAACTATTTACTCCGTTATTTCCATCATGTAAATAATTGATAGTATCAGCTAAACAACCGTATTTAATGTTAGTCTTAAAGTCTGCTGAAACAGTATCAATTGTAATAAATTGTAGCATTGCTCCTGCAACAGTTGGGACGCCACATTCATTTATAATCGTATTGCCGTCTGTTCCATTTTTTAATATAATTTTAAAAGTACCTGCTTTTTGTATGGGTGATGACAAACTGACTCTAACTATTTGGGTTAGTCCATTTGAATTACAAATTCCGGATGCTCCTAAAATTGAAGTGGGATAAGGGCCGGTGATAATAAAGTCGCTACCATCTGCTGCAATGGAGTTACAAAGCATAGGATCTTTAAAAACCAACTCTAAATATTTTGGTGCACATCCTATTTTTGAAATACTGTCCATCGGAGTGGGAGTTAAGGGATATACAGTTACCGGTAATGATTGACCATTCACGAATCCACGATCACAATTATCTAATAAATTATTTCCATCTGTTCCTGTTTGAACATAGATAGTGTAATTACCTGGAGGTACTCTTCCAGCCAGGGTAAGTACTACAGAGTCCATGTCAAATCCAGTACTGCATCCAATTCCAATGGCGCTAGTGATTGGAGCAATAGAAGGCGAAATACTAAAGTCAGATCCGTTGGATGCTAGACTATTACACTTCATTTTTTTATTCAATTTTACCGATACACTACTACCGTCGCAGGCAGCTCTTGCTTTAAGTAAATTAGGTATTACGGGGTCGGTAATATTAGCGGTTCCACCTCCAAACGATAATGAGTATCCGCTTTGTGAATTACTGAAGTGACTAATTAATAATAAATAATTATGTCCTTGAATTAATGAGGGCATTTTGCTGAAAAGAGGTAAAGGTGGGCCGGTACCTGTTGATCCACATACAACGTTTAAAGTACCTGCTGATGATGCTCCTGTATTTCCAGGTTCACCAGACCAGTTGCAGGATACGAATAGACTGGCATCTGTGTAAACATCTGCTGGGTTTCGGTTAGTGACATCGAATAGTTGCCAGTCATAGTCATCAGAAAAAGTATTGGGCTTAATTAAAAAACCTAAGGTGCCTGCAGTGAAGCAAGTAAACTTATACCAATAAGGATTTTTATCAGTAACCATTGATGCAGTGCAAGGACCAGGAACCAATCGATCTCCACAGATTGGAACAGATGCCATTTTGAAAGTGTCAGTACCACAAACAGGGAATGCGGTTTGTGGATTTTGTCCTAGGCCAGTACATACAGTTTGTGCATAGTTATTTCCCGAAAGCAATAATGCTAATAGCCATATAAATATTTTTTTATTACTAATCATTGGGTGATTGTAAAGATAAATTATTTAATTACTTATTAAGTTATCAAACAAGTATAATTATTTATGAATAAAAATATAAAATCGCAACATAAAATCCCAAGCGCTATTATTGCTTTTGTTCGAGTAAAAAGAATTTAATTTACTTTAGATTTTACTTCCTGAAGTTTTAATAAGGCTTCAACTGGTGTTAACCTGTTAATGTCAACAGCTGCAAGAATAGTTCTAATTTCTTCGAATGTTGCTGAGTGTGCATCAAAAATACTGAGTTGCATTTTTGGTATATTGAGTTGCTGAAGTTTCTCATCTATGTTATCACCCTTATTATCTCTATTATCTCTGCTTTGTTCTAGTTGCAATAAAACTTCATTAGCGCGTTCTATCAAACTAGGGGGCATGCCCGCCATTCGCGCCACATGAATTCCAAAACTGTGAACACTACCACCTGGAGCAAGTTTGCGTAAAAAAATAATTTTATTTCCTACTTCTTTGTTAGTAACATGGTAATTTTTTACTCGTTGTAATTTATTTTCTAGCTCGTTTAATTCGTGGTAGTGAGTAGCAAAAAGTGTTTTAGGACTATTGGCAGATTGGTGTAAATATTCTACAATACTCCAGGCAATAGAAATACCATCATAAGTAGAAGTGCCCCTTCCAATTTCATCGAGTAAGATTAAACTTCTTGATGTAATATTATTAATGATACTTGCAGTTTCATTCATTTCTACCATAAAAGTACTTTCTCCGCCACTTAAGTTATCACTTGCACCCACTCGGGTAAAAATTTTATCTGTTAATGGAATTTTAGCATCACTAGAAGGAACAAAGCTTCCCATATGTGCCATTAAGGTAATGAGTGCTGTTTGTCGAAGTATTGCACTCTTCCCACTCATATTAGGACCGGTTAAAATAATTATCTGTTGAGTAGAGGGGTCTAAATAAATTGAATTAGATATATAGCTTTCTCCAGGGGGCAGATATCTTTCTATTACAGGATGGCGACTATCTTTTATGTCCAGTATATTGCTATGATTAATTTCAGGTTTTTTGTATTGGTATTGAATTGCATTGTTTGAAAAACAAGTTAGGCAATCTAATACTGCCATTACGTGACCGTTTACTTGCATTGGCGCAATATAATCCTGCAACTCATTTAATATTTTTTCAAATAGTTGCATTTCTATTAAAAGAATTTTATCCTCTGCACCAATAATTTTTTCTTCATATTCTTTTAGTTCAGGGGTGATATATCTTTCAGCATTGGCAAGTGTTTGTTTTCTAATCCATGTGGCTGGCACTTTGCTTTTGTGTAGGTTGGTTACTTCTAAATAGTAGCCAAAAACATTGTTAAAACTTATTTTTAAAGAAGAAATACCAGTTAGTAAAGCTTCCTTCTGCTGTAGTTCGATTAGGTATTCTTTTCCTCCGCTGGATATTTTCCTTAATTCATCGAGTTCTTCATTAATTCCATTAGCAATAATACCTCCCTTAGAAGCGAGGGCTGGAGGAGCTTCATTAATTTCCCTGACAATTTTTTCTAGGATTAATTTACATGGATTCAGTGAATCGCCGAGTCTTTTTAAATAATCATTGTTTGAGATAGCACAGATTTCTTTTATAGAATCAGTTTGCACTAAGCCTCGAGCAATTTGAAGCACTTCACGCGGGTTTACTTTTTTTAAAGGCACTTTACTTACTAGCCTTTCTACATCACCCGCTTGTTTGACATGGTGAGAAATTTTATTTCGAATATCGGTTTCTTTTACTAAATATTCGACGGTATCTAGCCTTTCATTTATTTTTATACTATCATTTAAAGGCAGTACCATCCATCGTTTTAATAAACGAGCTCCCATTGGAGAGACTGTATTATCTAATACTTTTAATAAAGTATTGCTATCTTCAGCTCCTCCAAATAATTCAAGATTTCGAATCGTAAAACGATCCATCCATAAATGTTCTTCACGATCTATTCTTTGGATAGAAGTAATATGGCCTAGATTAGGATGCTCCGTATCTTTTAAATAATGAAGTATTGCGCCTGCAGCAATGGTACCTTCTTTTAAATTATCTACTCCAAATCCTTTTAAGCTATGTGTTCCAAAATGTTTTAGAAGACTCTCAGTAGCATAGGCGTCTGTAAAAATCCATTCGTCTAGTGAATAAGTGAAAAATTTATTTCCAAAATATTCTTTAAAATTTTTTTGTTGATTGCGTTGAAAAATTACCTCCGCAGGTTTTAGACTTTGCAGTAATTTGTCTGCATACTCTCGATCGCCTTCGGCAATAAAAAACTCCCCCGTGCTAATATCTAAAAATGCGATACCTATTTTTGTTTCATCAAAGTGAAGGGCTGCTAAAAAGTTGTTGCTATTGTGCTCTAATAATTTATCGCTGGTAGCTACTCCAGGAGTAACCAATTCTGTAACCCCTCTTTTTACAATTCCTTTTGCCTGTTTTGGATCTTCCAGTTGATCGCAAATAGCCACACGGTATCCAGCTTTAACCAATTTGTGTAAATAGGTATCTAAAGCATGGTGGGGAAAACCAGCTAATTGGGATGAATTAGCATCTCCATTATTTCTTTTGGTTAAAGTAATGCCTAGAACACCCGATGCGTTAACAGCATCTTGACCAAATGTTTCATAAAAATCCCCTACACGAAAAAGTAAAATGGCATCAGGGTATTTAGCCTTGATAGCATTGTGTTGTTGCATTAAAGGGGTTTCTCCGCTTGATTTAGCCATGGTGTTGATGTGAAAATATAAACTTCAAAAGTAAAAAATTGAATAAGGCGATCATTTTTTATAAAAAAACGGTAGAAGCTTTATTTTCATATTTAATTTTATTTATTGATCCTTTAATACATAAGAGCAAAAATAGGGCCTTTATTAGGTTTAAAGAAGGGTTTGTGAAAGATGTGAATTACTTTTGCCTTAAAATAAAGATATTAAATAAGTTATGAGAAAATTAAGCATGGATGAGTTAAATAGACTATCAGTGGATGAGTTTAAGCAAACCGATAAAATGCCTTTTATTGTTGTGCTTGAAAATATTCGCAGTGCTTATAATGTTGGTAGTGTGTTCAGGACTGCTGATGCATTTTTGCTGGAGGCAATTTACATATGTGGATATACTAGCTGTCCTCCTCATAAAGAAATTAAAAAAACAGCTTTGGGTGCGGAAGAAACTGTGGAATGGAAGCATTTTGTTAATACTACTGAGGCAATTTTAGAATTGAAGGAGATGGGATTTAAAGTTTTTTCGGTAGAACAGGCTTCGGGTAGTACAATGTTAAATGATTTGAGTTTTGACGTTGCTGATAAAATTGCAGTAATCTTTGGAAACGAGGTAACAGGAGTTGAGCAAACTACTATTCAACAAAGTGAAGGATGTATAGAAATTCCTCAATTTGGTATGAAGCATTCATTGAATATTTCAACAGCCGCTGGTGTAGTCATGTGGGAGTTGGTGAGAAATCGTAAACTTCCCAATACTTCTATTCAATAAAAGTCTAAAATTTATTTTTTCTTAAAATATTTCTGAATGAATTTGGTTAAAAAATACGCAAGTCTAGTAAAATTTTCTCATACTATTTTTGCTTTGCCCTTTGCTATTATTGGTTTTTTTATCGGATTATATGGCGCCAATTTTTCATCGAATGCCACCTTACATATGGGTATATTTTCACCCAAATTATTTACACAGGTAATTATATGTATGGTCTGTGCACGTAGTGCTGCTATGGCTTTTAACAGATATCTCGACAGTAGCTTTGACGCTAAAAATCCAAGAACTGCAATTCGTGAAATTCCAGCAGGTATTATTTCAGAGCAAAGTGCTTTGCGTTTTGTGGTACTCAACTGCCTTCTTTTTATTGCGTCCAGTTTTTTTATTAATCCGATTTGTTTTTATTTATCACCAGTAGCCTTATTTGTAGTTTTATTTTATAGCTACACTAAGCGTTTTACAATTTTTTGTCATCTGGTTCTGGGTATTGGATTGAGTCTTGCACCTATTGGTGCCTATCTGGCTGTTACTGGAAAATTTGATCTATTGCCTCTGTTGTTTTCTTTTACTGTTTTATTTTGGGTTAGTGGTTTTGATATTATTTATGCATTGCAAGATGAGCAGTTTGATAAAGAAAATCAGTTGTATTCAATGCCTGCAGCATTGGGTAAAAAAAAGGCTTTGAGAGTATCTGAATTCCTTCATTTATTGTCAGCAGCCTCTATTTTGTTTGCTGGGTTTTATGGTCATTTTGGATGGTTATTTTGGATAGGCGTTGCTGTATTTATTGGAATGTTACTTTACCAACATTCAATTGTTAAGCCTACTGACTTGAGTAAAGTAAATATTGCATTTATGACTGCAAATGGAATAGCCTCGGTGGTATTTGCCGTATTTGTTTTACTTGATATTTTTTTACGTTCTAAGTAGTGATGTACCGTTCAGCAGTCATTCCTATTTTTCTTGATTTTCAATTTCAACTCCATCCATAAATCATACATTTGCCTATGGCTAGAATATTAGCGATCGACTATGGTGGAAAAAGAACAGGACTTGCTGTTACAGATCCTATGCAAATTATTGCCACCGGTTTAGCGACTATTGACTCAAAAGAATTAATCCCTTATTTAAAAAAATATTTTACAACTGAGCAAGTTGAGTTAATTATTATTGGACTACCAGTTAATTGGGATGAATCTGATACCCATGGAACCCCTTTAGTGAAAGCGGCGATCAATAAGATTACAAAAGAATTCCCTCATATTCCGTTAAAAACGGTTGATGAACGATATACTTCAAAAATGGCTAAGGATGCGATGTTGCAGATGGGGATGAAGAAAAAGGATCGTCAAATTAAGGGTAATGTAGATATTATTGCAGCTACTATTATTTTACAAGAGTATCTGCAAAGCATTCAATGATAAATTGTTAAATTTGTGCAGTCAGCCATTATCAGCCGAAAAGAAAAATGATAGTGAGTTTTGTACTTTGTTTAATTACAAAACGATTCTAAAATTTTCAAATAGTATATATGATTTTACCTATAGTAGCCTACGGGTCACCGATTTTAAGAAAAGTTTGCAAGGATATTGCTCAGGATCATCCTGAACTGGAAAAGTTAATTGCTGATATGTGGGAGACGATGTATAACAGTAACGGAGTGGGATTAGCAGCACCCCAAATCAATAAAGATTTGCGTTTATTTGTAATGGATAGTACTCAGATTTTTGAAAATCTAGAAGATGATGAACAGGGGCTTTATCCGGATGGCCCTGGTTTTAAAGGGGTATTTATGAATGCCTATGTTACCAAAATAGATGGTGAGGAATGGTCTTACAATGAGGGTTGTCTAAGTATTCCAAAAATTCGAGAAGATGTGTTGAGGGGCGAAAATGTGACGATCGATTATGTGGATGAAAATTTTAAGCCATTTACTAAAACATTCAATGGTATTACTGCTAGGGTAATCTTGCATGAATATGACCACATAGAAGGAAAGTTATTTATTGATTATATAAAGCCCTTAAAACGCACTTTATTAAAAGGAAAGTTAATGGATATTAGTAAGGGAAAAATCAGTGTTGACTATCGAATGGTTTTTCCAAAATAGGAATTTCTTTTTCAGTAACCTTATTTAATTATAACTGCAATCAATTGTTGGAATGCTCAATAAATTATTATTATTCTTTGTTTTTTTTCTTTTGCATTGTTCACAACTTTTAGCACAAGACTCCACCGACATCAATGTAACGGTAGGAAAAAATATCATTACGCTGAGTGATGTAGTCGTCAATAATAAACTTAATGTTCCTGGTTTTATTGGTCGGATTAAAAATGATACCAGTTTTTACAAAGCTTTTCGCAATCTTCATTTACTGGGGTTTACAGCAATCAATGATATTCGAATATTAGGTAAACAAGGTAATTCATTGGCTACCTGTTTAAGCAAAACCAAGCAGATAGCTGAAGCTAATTGTAGGAGGATGGAGGTTTTGGAGGAACAAGTTACTGGTGATTTTTATGATGATGAACGCAACTATAATTACTACACCGCTCAAATGTATGCTTCCCTTTTTTTTACTAAGGGAAAAGTTTGTGGTGAATCGAATGTAGTGGCTGGAAATGGATTTAATTTAGAGGGTAAATCTGGTATCGAAAAGCATAAAGAACAATTAAAAATGTTATTTTTCAATCCAGGTAAAAAGATAAAAGGACTTCCATTTATGTCTGGAAAAACTGCTATATACGATGATGAAATGGCCGACGCCTATGATATGGAGATTGATATGGATGATTACAATAAAACCAGTTGTTATTTATTAAAACAAAAAGTAAAACCTGGTATGGAAGATAAAGTGGTGGTAGATGAGATGATTACATGGTTTGATGATAAAACATTTGAAGTAGTAGCTAGAAAATATTCGCTTAGTTATGAAGCGGTTTTATATGATTTTAAAGTTCAGATGGAAGTTCAATTGACTCATGTTGGAAAACTTCTAGTACCCTCTATGATACGTTACAATGGCAATTGGAAAGCTGTTTTTAAGAAGCGGGAGCGCGGGGTATTTACTGCTACCTTGTTTGATTTTAAATAAACTATCTCTAATTTTTAACTAATTTTTCTTGCAAATTATTCTGCAAAATCAGCAGTGAAAGGAGGCTCGCTTGCAAATATTTTTCTTTTTCCAGCAAATTTGCGTTTTAATATATCTTGAACAGGAATATTTTCTAATTTACTTTCTAACCAGGATATGATGTCGAGGTAAATGAATGCCCGAGTTTCATAACGATCATTCTGATGAGTGTTTAATTTCAATAATAATTTTTCAAGTTCTGGCTTAATGTCTCTTACAGAAATGTGAAAAGAAGTTCGAATGAATTTAAATATCTCTTCTTCCACTACACTAAGATTTTGCAATTTTGCCATAAATCGATACACTGATTTAATAAGGTGGTCAAGTATTTCCTCATTGCCTAATTCAAAATGGGCAATCAAGTGTAGTAAGCGGCTGTAGCATTGTAGATCTGTTCTGAGGTCTACCTTCCAGTTAATTATTTTGTTTAGATAATCTATTGCCTTTTCATAATTACCGCTACCAAAATATAAGCAGGCAATCTTATAATAAAAAACCAATACTCTATGTCGATCAAGGTAAATTTCGTATTCTTTTAATTTTTCTTCTATTGCTGGAATTAGGGCTAATCCTTCTGTGAAACTCCCTTCTAAAAAATGTTTGTTAACTAAAGAAATAGTGCTATAAACAAAACATTGTATTCTATTATTTACATTGTTTTGTACCATATCAGTTTTACAAAACTGATCAAATATAGTGAACGTTTCAACTAATTTTTTATGATTACCCAAATCAAAATGCGACCCCATAAGGTTGTGCATTCCTTTTATATAATGCGCTGTTTCTATTGGAAGCATGAATGGTTCTTCTTCAAAAAGATTTACCCATTTTTGAGTGTAACGATAATATTGTAAAAAGTCTTGTCTTATAAAGGCGTTCCAACAATAACACTGATAAAGGTATAGACGTTCGTAAAAACTTTTACATACGGGCGTTTTATCACCTAGGTTACTTGAAAAAAATTTTTGAAGTGCAATACTTTCTTCTTCATTTCTGCAATGCCCATTTTTAATATACCAACTATATAACTGCAGAGATAAATTTGATAATTGAGATACCAATGATAAGCTTTCATCGACTTCCTCGGATTCCTTGCTTAAATAATCTGCTCTATCTTGAATACTTCTTGTAATGTATAATGCTTCAATTTTTTTTTCAAAAAAAAGCACTTGCTGTAGATAGGTAAGCTGGTGATTATTTTTTGCCTGTTCTTTTAATTTGTCTAATACTTTTAGGCTTTGGTGATAAAGCCCTTTGTTGTATAAAATTCGAGCATAGTCCATTTGCTCATGCAATGATATGTCTATAAAGTGGTCACTGATTAATCGAAGACTACTAAGAATTTGTTTGTATAAATGTGCTTTCAGATTGCTCAGTTGCTGTTTTTTGATGCGCTCGTTTTTTGAAAGTAATATCCCTTCATCATAGCTATCCATTTTATCCAAAGCATCAAATAATTGGATACTGATTAGCTCCTCAGAAGAGGAATTTCTAGTGGCATAGAGCTTGAAATTTCTTTTTTCACTTTTTTCAAGCGATTGGATGAGCTGAAATAAGGGGTCTGTACTCCTGTTGGGCATCGTAATTTTATTTCTTTGTATTCCTTACTGGATATTGGTTACAGGTTAAAAAGGTTGTTTTATATAGCGTAAAATTACCAACAATTTATTGATGCAAAACGCTTATATGCACTATTTTCGTAAGGTAAGTCCATTTATGTAAAAATAGGACAGCTAAACTGAATTAATTAACCTGTTTTATTAAAAATACAATTTCTATGTCAGCCAACAAGATTCACATTTTTGACACTACTCTTCGGGATGGTGAACAGGTTCCAGGGTGTAAGTTAAATACGACCGAAAAGATAGAGCTAGCTTTAAGGTTAGAAGATTTGGGAGTTGATATAATTGAAGCGGGTTTCCCCATTTCCTCACCAGGGGATTTCAACTCTGTCAATGAAATTTCGAAAATAATTACCAAAGCAAGTGTTTGTGGTTTAACTAGAGCAGTACAAAAAGATATTGAAGTAGCTGCAGAAGCTTTGAAGTATGCCAAAAAACCGCGTATTCACACGGGTATTGGTACTTCTGACTTACATATTAAATATAAATTTAATTCTAATCAAGAAGATATATTGCTTCGTGCTATTCAATGTGTAAAATGGGCTAAAAACTTTGTAGATGATGTCGAATTTTACGCAGAAGATGCAGGACGTACCGATAATGTGTATTTGGCTAGGGTAGTAGAAGCTGTTATCAATGCAGGAGCTACTGTTGTAAATATTCCAGATACCACTGGTTATTGTCTTCCTCATCAGTATGGTGAAAAAATAGCTTTTTTGGTAAACAATGTTTCCAATATTGATAAAGCAATTATTTCTTGTCATTGTCACAACGACCTTGGTTTGGCAACAGCCAACTCAATTGCCGGTATTATTAATGGGGCAAGGCAAATAGAATGTACCATCAATGGATTAGGCGAAAGGGCAGGAAATACTTCTTTGGAAGAAGTAGTAATGATCATTCAGCAACATAAAAATCTTGGTTTTCATACAGGTGTTAATGCCAAATTATTAAACCCAATGAGTCAATTGGTAGCTGAAACAATGCGTATGCCAGTGCAATGCAATAAAGCCATTGTAGGTTCCAATGCATTTTCTCATTCCTCAGGAATTCATCAAGATGGATTTTTGAAAGATTCATTGACTTATGAAATCATCGACCCAGTAGAAGTAGGTGCTGAGGCTTCTAAAATTGTACTAACTGCTAGGAGTGGACGAAGTGCATTAGCCCATCGTTTTCATAAATTGGGTTATTCATTTAATCGAAATGATATTGACAGATTATACCAAGAGTTTTTATTGGTAGCAGATAACAAGAAGGAAGTGATGGAAGAAGATTTACATGAATTGGCAAAGGCTCATATTACAGAAGTTGTATAGCTTTGAAAGCTAGGTTTCAAAGCTATAAATTATAAAGTAATTAATCTTATAGTGTTGGGGTCAGTGGATTAGGAGATTGTTCATTTTTGTAAGTAGAAATTTTGACTCTTTTAATTGCTATTTCATTTTTTGTTTGGCGAAATTGATTGTGCGGTGTAAGTTTTTAAATTGTAGAAAAAGTATTTGAAATATTGATAATTGGAGTACTAAAGTAATGGCAAGTTATTATAACGAAAACACAGTTTTGTATTTAAATGGAGCTTTTGTTAAAGCAGCCGAGGCAAAGATGGATTTGTATAGTCAGTCCTTGCATTATGGTTATAGTGTTTTTGAAGGGATACGTTCTTATAAAAATGAGGTGGGTGAAACAAAAGTATTTAAAGCGGAACAACATTTCGAACGCTTAAAAAAATCAGCATCAGCGATTCGTCTTCCTTACCACTGGACGGTTGAACAATTGGTTGAAGCTACTTATGAGGTGTTGAAAGTAAATAACCTCCAAGATGCATATATACGCCCCTTGGTATTTGCTCCTGCTAATATGAGTTTTGTAGAAAACACAGAGTCTTTTATTACCATTCAAGCATGGGAGATGCAGCCTTTTCTTGGAGAAAAGTTATTGAAAGTAATGACCTCATCTTTCCAAAGACCCAACCCTAAAGGATTTACAATAACGGCCAAAGCCTCTGGTCATTATGTAAATTCTATTATGGCAAGTCAGGAGGCAAAGGCAAATGGATTTGATGAAGCCTTGCTTACAGATATAAATGGATATGTCGCTGAAGGACCTGGAGCAAATGTTTTTTATGAAAAAGACGGACATTTATTTACACCTGCTACAGGGAATATTTTACCTGGAATTACAAGGGCAACCGTTTTGGAAATTTGTGATGAACTTCTTATTCCTGTAAAAGAAAAATTAATAACCCTAGATGAATTGAAAGAGGCAGATGCGGTTTTCTTTTGTGGTACAGCTGCAGAAGTTATTGGATGGGAGAGTTTGGATAATAGGCCCTTTAAAATATCTTGGAAAGATAGCGTTGGAAATAAAATACAGCAAGCATATAAAAATAAAGTAGTAGCAGTTTAATTAATAAATTTTTTTATGGAAATTAACAAGTACAGTAAAATAATAACACAGGATCAAACTCAGCCTGCAGCGCAAGCCATGTTTTATGGTATCGGGCTTACGGATGCAGATTTAGCTAAAGCGCAAGTAGGTGTAGTGAGTATGGGCTATGATGGAAACACCTGCAATATGCATTTGAATGACCTAGCAAAATTGGTAAAGAAAGGAGTATGGGAAAACGATATGGTTGGACTTATATTTAACACCATTGGTGTGAGTGATGGTATGAGCAATGGTACTCCTGGTATGCGTTATTCGCTGGTTAGTCGTGATATTATTGCTGATTCAATTGAAACTGTTTGCGGTGCTCAATATTATGATGCATTGATTGCAATACCTGGTTGTGATAAAAACATGCCTGGTTCTGTAATGGCAATGGGTAGATTAAATCGCCCGGCTATTATGGTGTACGGTGGTACCATCGCCCCTGGACATTACAAAGGCCAGGATCTAAATATCGTATCTGCTTTTGAGGCACTCGGCCAAAAGATTGCTGGTAATTTAGAGGAGGCTGATTTTAAAGGCATCGTAATGAACAGTTGTCCTGGTGCAGGGGCTTGCGGCGGAATGTATACTGCAAATACAATGAGTAGTGCTATTGAGGCTTTAGGAATGAGCCTTCCTTATTCATCTAGTAATCCAGCTTTGAGTGATGCTAAAAAAGAAGAATGTTTACAAGCTGGAAAGGCTATCCGTCATTTGATGGAGATGGATATTAAGCCTTCAGACATCATGACTCGTAAAGCATTTGAGAATGCAGTTACAATAATCATGGTATTGGGTGGAAGTACCAACGCAGTGTTGCACATGATAGCAATAGCGAAAAGTATAGACGTAAAACTTACTCAGGATGATTTCCAATTAATTAGTGATCGGGTTCCTGTATTAGCAGATCTTAAACCAAGTGGAAAATATTTGATGGAAGATCTTCATAATATTGGTGGAGTTCCCTTAGTGATGAAATACTTATTGAAGCAAGGACTTCTACATGGTGATTGTATGACCGTAACAGGTAAAACAGTAGCTGAAAATTTAGCGAATGTTCCTGATTTAGATTTTGATTCACAAAAAATTATTTTCCCAACATCCAATCCAGTTAAGACTACCGGTCATCTTCAAATCCTCTACGGTAATTTGGCAGAAAAAGGAAGTGTGGCAAAAATATCAGGAAAGGAAGGTGAATTATTTGAAGGTCCTGCAAGAGTTTTTGAAGGGGAATCTGAATTAATCAATGGCATTAATTCAGGTAAAATAAAGTCGGGTGATGTAGTAGTTATTACGCATGTAGGTCCTAGGGGTGCACCTGGTATGCCAGAAATGCTTAAGCCAACTTCAGCGATAATAGGTGCTGGCTTGGGAAAATCTGTTGCATTAATTACTGATGGAAGGTTTAGTGGTGGAACCCACGGATTTGTTGTGGGCCATGTAACTCCAGAGGCTTTTGATGGAGGACTAATAGGTTTGGTCAAAGACAATGATAGAATAGAAATTAATGTGGCTACTAAATCAATGACCTTAAAAGTTTCTCCAGAAGAAATTGCTACAAGAAAAGCAAACTGGAAGCAACCTGCATTAAATGCAACAAAGGGTATTTTATACAAGTATGCAAAAACTGTGAAAGATGCTAGTGAAGGCTGTGTTACAGATGAGTAATTCAATCTTAAAAAATCAGCATTTGCTAGTTAATTATTTTAAAATCCCCTATAATGGAAAAAATAGATACCATCGTTAATCAAAAAGAAGCTAATGAAAAATTGGCTTCTCCTCAATCTGCTGCCCAGGCAAAAGAGGTGACTGAAATTTCAGGGTCAAAAGCTGTACTTGAAGCATTTATTGCAGAAGGTGTAGATACCATTTTTGGTTATCCTGGTGGAGCAATCATGCCCATTTACGATGCATTATATGATTACCACGATCAACTAAAACATATTTTGGTTCGTCACGAGCAGGGTGGCATTCATGCTGGACAAGGGTATGCTAGAAGTTCTGGTAAAGTAGGTGTTGTATTTGCCACCAGTGGACCTGGGGCTACTAATTTAGTAACGGGATTGGCAGATGCAATGATTGACAGTACACCATTGGTTTGTATTACCGGACAGGTATTTGCTCATTTGTTAGGAACAGATGCTTTTCAGGAAGTAGACGTTATAAATATTACCACTCCAATTACTAAATGGAATTATCAAATTACTGACGCTAATGAGATTCCGTCTGTATTGGCAAAGGCATTTCATATTGCCGGTAGCGGAAGACCTGGTCCTGTGTTGATAGATATTACAAAGAATGCGCAGCTTCAAAAATTTAACTATAGTGGGTATAAAAAATGTACGTTTATTAGAAGTTATCGACCTAAGCCCATTGTTAGAAAAGAATATGTGGAAAGGGCTGCACAATTGATTAATGAAGCAAAAAAACCGTTGGTTATTTTTGGGCAAGGAATTATTCTTGGTAAAGCAGAGAATGAATTTAAGGCATTTATTGAAAAGGGAGGATTGCCTGCAGCTTGGACTATTTTGGGATTAAGTGCATTGCCTACTGATCATCCTCAAAATGTAGGAATGCTTGGAATGCATGGGAATTATGGTCCGAATGTTTTAACCAATGAATGTGATGTGCTCATTGCGGTGGGTATGCGTTTTGATGATCGAGTTACAGGAAGACTGGATAAATATGCTCGTCAGGCTAAAGTAATTCATTTAGATATTGATCCTGCAGAAATTGATAAAAATGTAAAAGCTACTGTTCCTTTATGGGGAGATTGTAAAGAGACGCTGCCAATGTTGACAGAACTAATAGAGAAAAAACAACATAAAGAATGGTTAGATAAATTCAATGAATTTACCCAAAAAGAAATCGATATTGTTATTAAAGATGAGCTCAATCCAACTACGGATGAATTGACAATGGGGGAAGTTATTAAAGTGTTGAATGAGCTTACTAAAGGAGATGCAATTATAGTTACAGATGTTGGACAACATCAGATGGTTACTTGCAGATATGCTAAATTTAATGAGACCAAGAGTAACATTACTTCAGGGGGAGCAGGTACAATGGGGTTTGCATTGCCAGCGGCTATTGGTGCTAAGTTCGGAGCTCCTCACCGACCGGTGGTGGCTGTTATTGGAGATGGTGGAGTACAAATGACCATACAAGAATTAGGGACAATCATGCAAACTGGCATTAATGTAAAAATATTAATTCTTAATAATCAATTTTTAGGAATGGTTCGTCAATGGCAGCAATTATTTCATGATAAACGTTATTCATTTGTTGATATTGAAAGTCCAGATTATGTGATGGTTGCCAAAGGATACAGAATTGAGGGACAAAGTATTTCAAAGAGAGATCAAATAAAAGATGCCTTGTCAACAATGCTTAATCATCCGGGAGCTTATTTGCTAGAAGTAATGGTTGGAAAAGAAAACAATGTATTCCCTATGGTTCCGCAGGGATGTAGTGTAGCAGAAATAAGATTATCATAACTGAGAAAGGTGAATGGATTTGAAACTTAGAAGATTCAATTTATCCTTTAAAATTATTAGTTAAAAAAAAGAGTATGAAAAAGGAATTTACGATAACAGTTTATGGAGAAAACCAGATTGGTTTATTGAATCGCATTGCTATTATTTTTGTTCGAAGAAAAATAAATATTGATACGATGAACACTTCTCCTTCTGAGATAGTGGGTATACATCGATTTACCATATTAATCGATGAAACAGAAGAGGTGGTTAGAAAAGTTTGTCGACAAATAGAAAAGCAAGTGGATGTATTAAAAGTATATTTCAATACCGAAGAAGATATTGTATGGCAAGAGATGGCACTGTATAAAGTTTCTACAGAGCAGATAGCCGAAAAAGCTAAAGTTGAAAGGTTGTTAAGGCAATTTGGTGCAAGGGTGGTTGCCATTACCAAAGATTTCACCATTTTTGAAACTACCGGACATCGAGAAGAAACTGATAAGCTGGTAAAAGTGCTGGAACCCTATGGATTAACAGAGTTTGTCCGTAGCGCAAGAATTGCTATCATGAAAAGCAGCCGGGGCTTTCATGAAAAGCTAAAAGAATTTGAACAAAGAGCACCTGGTGAAGAGCTAATTGAAAATGAGTTTTTAAATCAGCGGCAAGGTGTTTTCAGTATGTAAAATACCGGACTTTTGATACAGAAATATTAACTTATTTGATTTTATATTTTCAAAAAGAATTTTAAAAATTATTACTTAAGAAATAACAATCATCACCCTTATCGTTTTTAATGTAAAGGGCATTATTCAACTCCTCG
Source organism: Chitinophaga pinensis (assembly GCA_945876095.1). Classification (GTDB taxonomy): domain Bacteria; phylum Bacteroidota; class Bacteroidia; order Chitinophagales; family Chitinophagaceae; genus Ferruginibacter; species Ferruginibacter pinensis_E. The sequence goes on along the minus strand of CAMCMP010000003.1, from coordinate 21,006 downwards.
CAAAATCCTTAATGGGTCGGGGGCAAACAAAAAACATGGCTAATTATTTTAACACATTGTCGCTTAGAGAAAAGCTGAATCAATTGGGAGTTTGTGAATTTATGGACAAATCCGAATTTACTGATGGAGTCAATGAACTGAAAGGTAAGAAAATTGTGATTGTAGGTTGCGGTGCCCAAGGACTTAATCAAGGTTTAAATCTTAGAGATTCAGGACTTGACATTACTTATGCCCTTCGTCAAGAAGCAATTGACGCAAAAAGACAATCTTGGAAAAGTGCTACTGAAAATAATTTTACGGTAGGTACATATGAGTCATTGATACCCTCTGCTGATTTAGTAATTAATTTAACTCCTGACAAACAACATACTTCAGTTGTTAAAGCAATCATGCCATTGATGAAAAAGAATGCTACACTTTCTTATTCTCATGGATTTAATATTGTTGAAGAAGGTATGCAGATTAGAAAAGATATTACCGTAATTATGGTGGCTCCTAAATGTCCAGGCTCTGAAGTTAGAGCAGAATATGTGCGTGGTTTTGGCGTACCTACTTTAATTGCAGTGCATCCCGAAAATGATCCAGAAGGGAAAGGATTAAAATATGCTAAGGCTTATTGTGCGGGAACTGGAGGTCATCGGGCAGGTGTTTTGAGATCTTCTTTTGTTGCTGAAGTAAAATCAGATTTGATGGGTGAGCAAACCATTCTTTGTGGATTATTACAAACTGGATCCATTCTTAGCTTCGATAAAATGGTAGAGAAAGGAATTGATAAAGGTTATGCCTCTAAATTAGTTCAATATGGTTGGGAGGTTGTTACAGAAGCTTTAAAGCAAGGTGGTATCACTGCTATGATGGATAGACTTTCTAATCCAGCAAAAATTACGGCTTTTCAGTTGTCTGAAGAACTTAAAGAAATTATGCGACCCTTATTTCAAAAGCACCAAGATGATATCATGAGTGGTGAATTTTCTAAAACAATGATGGAAGATTGGGCAAATGATGACAAGAATTTATTGACTTGGCGAGCAGCTACTGGCGATACAGCTTTTGAAAAAACTTCTGCAGGTGAAATAAAAATTGCTGAACAAGAATTTTTTGATAATGGTTTATTGATGGTCGCATTTGTTAGAGCTGGTGTTGAACTAGCATTTGAAACAATGGTAGAAGCTGGTATTAAAGAAGAATCTGCTTATTATGAATCCTTGCATGAAACTCCACTTATTGCCAATACAATTGCTCGTAAAAAGTTGTTTGAAATGAATAGAGTAATTTCTGATACTGCTGAATACGGATGTTATCTTTTTGATCATGCATGTAAGCCTTTGCTTGCTGATTTTATGAAGGGGGTAGACACTGATATTATTGGAAAAAATTTCAATGCTGGAAAAGATGCTGGTGTAGATAATAAAACTTTGATCGTAGTAAATGAAGTAATTCGTTTTCATCCGATTGAATTGGTTGGTGCTGAACTTAGGCAGGCAATGACAGAAATGAAAGCAATTGGTGTGTCAGCCTAGTTTTTTAGGGCTATTTCTTGCTGGTAAAAGTCAAGAAGCTACTGTTGGGTTGAATGAATTATCGCAGTAACTTTGCTTAATGAGTGGCACTAGTAAAAATAAGTTTGAAATTTACTAGATTGATGGGTGAAAAATTTAATTGCTTATATAACGAAATGCTACAATCTGTTCTATACATAGTAGACGGATGCTATTGAATGATTTAAAAAATTGGGGGAAATTAGTGTTATCGGTAGCATAAATTAATTATTATGAAAGAAAATTTAGGTTTGTATGATCCGCAATTTGAACATGATGCATGTGGTATCGGTTTTGTTGCTAATATCAGGGGTAATAAATCTCATCAGCACATTTCTGATGCCTTAACCATTTTGGAAAATATGGAACATAGGGGTGCCTGTGGTTGTGAAACCAATACTGGAGACGGTGCTGGTATTTTTATTCAAATACCCCATGAATTCTTCTTTGATGAATGTGTGAAATTAGGAGTGCATTTACCTTCTTTCGGAAAATATGCTGTTGGGGTACTTTTTTTTCCTAAAGAAATTAAACTTCGGGAAGAATGTAGGGATATTTTTAATCGTGCTGCGGAAAAACTTGGACTTGAAATTATCACTTATAGAAGTGTACCGGTTAATACCTTTGATATTGGCCCAACAGCTTTGTCTGTTGAACCCGTTATGGAACAAGTGTTTATTGCTTGTCCAGATTACATTGTCAATCCAATGGATTTTGAACGTAAGTTATTTGTATTGCGCAAATATGCTAGTCATACAATCGATAATACGGTTCGTAAGGATGAAATTGGTTTTTATGTAGCTTCTCTTTCTTATAAGACAGTGGTGTATAAAGGTCAGTTGACTAGTAGTCAAGTTCGAAATTATTTCCCTGATTTAAATAATAAAAGAGTTGTTTCTGCATTTGGTTTGGTCCATTCTCGTTTTGCAACGAATACATTCCCTTCATGGAAATTGGCTCAGCCATTTCGTTACATTGCTCACAATGGTGAGATCAATACATTGCAGGGAAATTTGAATTGGCTTAAAGCCAGTGAGAATGGTTTTTTATCTCCTTTTTTTAGTAAGGTGGAAATGGAAATGTTGTTACCAGTAATTAACGGAGTTCAATCAGATTCTGCTTGTTTGGATAATATGATTGAACTTCTCACCCTTACAGGTAGATCATTGCCGCATGTAATGATGATGTTGATACCGGAGGCATGGGATGGCGATGACCGAATGGATCCTGTTAAAAAAGCTTTTTATGAATACCATGCTTCCATGATGGAGCCTTGGGATGGTCCGGCTTCTATATCATTTACAGATGGTAAAATTATCGGAGCTACATTGGACAGAAATGGCCTTAGACCTTCCCGTTATTGTGTTACCACGGATGGTAGGGTAATCATGGCTTCTGAAACAGGTGCCTTACCAATCGATCCTGCTTTGGTTTTGGAAAACGGTAGACTGCAACCTGGAAAAATGTTTGTGGTTGATATGGAGCAGGGAAGAATTATTAGTGATGATGAACTAAAAAGTACCATATGTTCACAAAAGCCTTATGGCGATTGGTTGAATAAATATAAAATTCGATTAGAAGAATTACCAGAACCAAGAGTAATGTACACTCATTTGGAAAGTGACCAAGTATTCAAATATCAAAAAGTATTTGGTTATACAACAGAAGATTTAGATGAACTAATAGCCCCAATGGCATTGGATGGTAAGGAACCTATTGGTTCAATGGGCACCGATGTTCCTTTAGCAGTATTGAGTGATGAACCTCAGCATTTGAGTTCTTATTTTAAACAATTATTTGCGCAGGTTACTAATCCTCCGATTGATCCTATTCGTGAAAAATTAGTAATGTCACTAGCTTCATTTGTAGGCAATAATGGAAACTTATTAGAAGAAGATCCTTTGAGTTGTCATACGGTTGCTTTAAGACATCCAGTACTTTCAAATTTTGAACTTGAAAAAATTAGGAGTATTGATACAGGAATTTTCCAAGCAAAAACGCTTCAAATGTATTTCCGTGCAGATGGAAAACCTGACTCGCTTAAAAAGGCATTGGATAGACTTTGTAGGTATGCAGTTGATGCGGCCGAGGATGGTTTTGAAGTTTTGATATTAACGGATCGTTCCATAGATTCTGATCATGCTCCGATTCCTTCTTTATTAGCAACCGCAGCCGTTCATCATCATTTAATTCGCAAGGGTTTAAGAGGAAGTGTAGGTTTGGTAGTAGAGTCGGGTAGTGTTTGGGAGGTTCATCATTTTGCTTGTTTGTTGGGATATGGCGCTACTGCTATTAATCCTTATATGGCATTATCAAGTATCCGCGATATGAAATTGAGCGGAAGAATTAAAACAGACTTAGAAGTAGAACAACTAAAAAAGAATTATACAAAAGCTGTTAATGATGGACTGTTAAAGGTGTTTTCAAAAATGGGAATTTCTACTTTACAATCTTATCAAGGGGCACAAATTTTTGAAATTCTTGGTTTGAATAAAACAGTAGTGGATAGATATTTTACTGGTTCTATTTCTCGTATTGAAGGATTAGGATTGGATGAAATAGCAAAGGAAACATTAGCAAAACATGCCTTTGCATTTCCTAAAAAACATATACCTGTTGATCGTCTTCCAGTAGGTGGACTTTATCAATGGAAACGTAAGGGTGAGTTTCATTTATTTAATCCACAAACCATTCATCTGTTGCAATATTCAACAAGAATGAATGATTATGGATCTTTTAAAAAATATTCTAAACTAGTTAATGATCAGGGTGAAAGAGCTTGTACATTAAGAAGTCTTTTTCAATTTAAAATACAAAAAACTCCTATTTCAATTGATGAAGTTGAACCTGCTGAAGCAATCTGGAAAAGATTTGCAACAGGAGCTATGAGTTTTGGTTCTATATCACATGAGGCACATAGTACATTGGCAATTGCGATGAACCGTATAGGTGGAAAGAGTAATACGGGTGAAGGAGGTGAGGATGAAATTCGTTTTGAAAAGATGGCCAATGGCGACTCCATGCGCAGTTCTATTAAGCAAGTAGCTTCTGCAAGATTTGGAGTTACCAGTAATTATTTGACGCAGGCGGATGAATTACAAATCAAAATGGCGCAGGGTGCAAAACCAGGTGAAGGTGGACAATTACCAGGACATAAAGTAGATGATTGGATTGGCAAGGTTCGTCATGCGACACCAGGTGTAGGATTAATTTCGCCACCGCCTCATCATGATATTTATTCTATTGAAGATTTGGCTCAGTTGATTTTTGATTTAAAAAATGCCAACAGAGCTGCAAGAATCAATGTAAAATTGGTATCAAAGGCTGGTGTAGGAACTATTGCTGCCGGAGTTACAAAGGCTAAAGCGGATGTGGTATTAATTGCTGGTTTTGATGGAGGTACTGGTGCATCACCGGTAAGTTCTATCAAGCATGCTGGGTTACCATGGGAGTTGGGCTTGGCTGAAGCTCATCAAACATTGGTTAAAAATAAATTACGTAGTAGGGTAATCTTACAAACAGATGGTCAGTTAAAGACAGGAAAGGATATTGCAATCGCCACTTTGTTAGGTGCTGAAGAATGGGGAGTAGCAACTGCTGCATTGGTTACAGAAGGGTGTATCATGATGCGTAAATGTCATCTGAATACCTGTCCAGTGGGCGTGGCTACACAGGATAAACAATTGCGTGAGCGTTTTACTGGTGATGCAGATCATGTAGTGAATTTGTTTAAATTTTTAACGGAAGAACTCAGAGAAATTATGGCTCAATTGGGCTTTCGTACCATCAATGAAATGGTTGGACAAGTTGATTGTTTGGAGATGAGAGAAGGTATTGATCATTGGAAATATAGTAAGTTGGATTTGTCACCTGTTTTATATAAGGAGCCAGCTTCCAATTATACGGTCGTTTATAACAACGAACAGCAAGATCATGAATTAGAAAAAGTGTTGGATTGGAAATTGTTAGAAGCCGCTCAACCAGCCTTGGAGCACCAGAAAAAAGTCTCCGCTTCTTTCCCTATTAAAAGTATTGACAGAACAACTGGTACTATTTTATCAAATGAGATTTCAAAAAAATATCAATCAGCAGGTCTACCAGATGATACCATTCATTTTAAATTTACAGGTACTGCAGGTCAAAGTTTTGGTGCATTCAATACAAAGGGTGTTACATTAGAATTAGAAGGAGATGCGAATGATTATTTTGGTAAGGGATTGAGTGGAGCTAAATTAATTGTGTATCCATCTTCTAGATCAAATTTTGTTCCAGAAGAAAATATTATCATTGGTAATGTTGCTTTTTATGGAGCTACCTCAGGCGAATCCTATATCAGAGGAAAGGCTGGAGAGCGATTTGCTGTTCGTAACTCAGGTGCCACTGCAGTTGTAGAGGGAGTAGGTGATCATGGATGTGAATATATGACAGGAGGAAGGGTGGTTGTGTTGGGAGCAACAGGAAGAAATTTTGCTGCAGGAATGAGTGGTGGTATTGCTTATATATATGATGTAAAAGGTGAGTTTCCATTACAATGTAATTTGGAAATGGTTGATTTGGATCCAGTATCCGAATTGGATAAGGAAGAATTGTATAAAATGATAAGCGATCATTTTAAGCATACGCAAAGTACAGTAGCAAAATTTGTGATGGAAGATTTTGAAAATCAGTTAAAGAACTTTATTAAAATATTTCCTAAGGATTATAAAAAAGTTTTACAAAAGCAATCTGTAAAAGTAAAGAAGGAAATAAAGAACTAATATTTATCTTTTTGATACAAGGTTAAAATTATTGTTTACATTAAAAAATCTCCACTTCGGAGGTAAATTAAATATGGGCAAACAAACAGGTTTTTTAGAATTTACGCGTGAACTTCCCTCTAAGCGTTCACCTGAAGAAAGGGTGGGAGACTACAAAGAATTTATCGAAAGATATTCAGATGAAAAATTAAATCAGCAGTCGTCTAGGTGTATGGATTGTGGAATTCCATTTTGTCACAATGGTTGTCCTTTAGGTAATGTGATTCCTGAATTTAATGATGCGGTGTATCGACAGAACTGGAAAGAGGCTTATGAAATATTATCTTCTACTAATAATTTTCCTGAGTTTACTGGACGTATTTGTCCCGCACCTTGCGAAACCGCTTGTGTGTTAGGTATTAACCAACCTGCTATCGCTATTGAGGAAATTGAAAAGCATATAATTGAAATTGCATTTGATAAAGGGTTTGTTCAGGCTGACAAACAAATAATGAGAACTGGTAAAAAGGTAGCAGTTATTGGAAGTGGTCCAGCAGGTCTTGCCGCTGCCGCACAGTTAAATATTGTTGGACATTCAGTAACAGTATTTGAGAGAGATGATATGCCAGGTGGATTGTTACGTTATGGCATACCTGATTTTAAACTAGAAAAATGGGTGATTGACAGAAGGATAAAATTAATGGAAGATGAAGGTATTGTCTTTAAATGCAATACCAATGTAGGTGTTGACATTAGTATGAGTAATCTTTTGAGAGAATATCAAGCGGTGGTAATGGCTGGAGGCAGCACCATTCCGAGAAATTTGGACATACCTGGAAGGGAACTAAAAGGAGTGTATTTTGCTATGCAGTTTCTAAAGCAACAAAATAAGCGAGTTAGCGGAAGTCCATTTACTGAAGAGGAGATTATGGCTACTGGTAAAAATGTAATTGTAATTGGAGGTGGAGATACAGGCAGTGATTGTGTAGGCACCTCTAATCGTCACAAAGCTAAATCAGTTACTCAGTTTGAATTGTTGCCTAAACCGCCCGTTCAAAGAAATGATGCGATGCCTTGGCCTTCTTATCCGATGTTACTGAAAACAACTTCATCTCATGAAGAAGGTTGTGATAGAAAATGGGCAGTAGCGACGAAAGAATTTATAGGGGATGAAAAGGGGCATCTGAAAGCAGTTATAATGGTTGACTTGGAATGGAAAATAGTAGATAATAAACCTGCTCAATTTGTGGAAGTAAAAGGTAGTGAAAGAAAAATTCCTTGCGAACTTGCATTTTTGGCAATGGGTTTTAATCATCCTCAACATGACGGAATGATTGTTGATTTGGAAGTTGAGTTGGATGAAAGAGGTAATGTAAGAGCATCAGAAAAAAATTACCAATCTAATATATCTCGGGTATTTACCGCAGGTGATATGCGTCGTGGGCAGTCTCTAGTAGTATGGGCAATTAAAGAGGGAAGAGATTGTGCTCAAAAGGTAGATGAGTTTTTGATGGGACAATCCTTATTGGAAACTGCTGATAGAAACGCTATTGCTCGATATTTGTAATTCAATATTTTTTTTTAAAAGGGATGTAGTTTACTATATCCCTTTTTTTTGTGATGCCACTTCATTAATGATTTAGAGTTTTTCTTTTACTGATGATGCAGGTGGCATTTTTTATTCTTTCTTAATGAATTTTCAAGCAAACACAGATCAAATAGGAGTAGGAAGCCTATAATCTTTTAAGATAAATTAATTTAGGATACTTAGTCGACCCTCAAAATTCATAAATGCCCATTCTGTAAAGCTTTTGATCAAAATGAATTGATAAAGAACTTCGAGATAACAGTCAAATGATTAATGATTTTTTCTTGTTTTTGGTTAAATATAAATTAGTTACTTAGGCTTGAAATTTCCTATGGAATAGAGTGCTTTTACTTTTTTGCCTTGATGCAAAAAAGTAACAAAAAAAATCAATCCGCCGCGGCGGACTAAAATCAAGGAACTCGCCGGCAAAGTATGTTTCTTTAAAGGTAGTGCCTCCGCCGCGGCGGACTGATTTTTTAACGGCTGATACTTCACATTTCTAGCACTTTTTATTCGAGGGCGCTTTAACAACTATTATGTCAAATTTTATTTCCTTATTTTTTAAGTGTCAGCTATTGATTGATCAGGATCATTTACAGAAAAAGCCTTTTCAAATAATAAATAATATAAATGTGAATAAAAAACTATTATTTGTTGTTATTATAGATGAATTAGAAAAATTAAAAAATATTAAGATATTTTATCATTATAATTTGAAATTGTTCATTTACTATCATTTTTATTGAATAATATATATTAGTACTTCAATATTTACACATTTGAGGGTTATTTATTAAATATTATAATTAAAAATATATTAATATTTTGTTCGTTGAATGCTCAATATTATCTATTTTTACTCAATAAACATAATATATCAATAAAATAAAATGTTTTATTAATTATTCAAAAACCAAAAATCAATGAGTATGAAAAAATTATCCATCCAGTCTGTCCTGCCATTTGTAGTGTTGATTGCTGTTGCATTGGCGGCTGCTTTTGTTGCCCCTGAGGCGGATTTTGATCCCACTAAAATTGCAGACGGTCCCCAATACAATAGTTCTGATATTGGATGGGTGCTTGTATCAACTGCACTAGTTTTTTTAATGACGCCAGGACTTGCATTTTTTTATGGCGGTATGGTTAATCGCAAGAATGTAATTTCTACAATGATTAAGAGTGTTGTAGCTGCTGGGGTGGTTGGAGTATTATGGATTGTAGTAGGATTTAGTTTGAGTTTTGGAGATTCAATCGGTGGTTTTATCGGTGATCCTAGGACCTTCTTATTTTTTAAAGGCGTAAAGTCACATGCTCCATGGCCTTTAGCTAATACAATTCCGCTTACTCTATTTTCATTATTTCAATTAATGTTTGCTATCATTACTCCAGGTTTGGTGGTAGGTGCGGTGGCAGAACGTATTCGCTTTACAGCTTATGTAATGTTTATTATATTATTTAGTTTGTTAGTGTATGCACCCGTTGCACATTGGAGCTGGCATCCAGAAGGATTCCTTGCAAAAATGGGGGTATGGGATTTCGCAGGTGGAACAGTAGTACATATTACTGCAGGTTGCGCTGCCCTTGCAGGTGCATTGGTGTTGAAACGTAGAAAATCACATGAACAAAAAGCAGAAATTCCTCCAGCTAACGTACCTTATGTATTGATTGGTACCGGTTTACTTTGGTTCGGTTGGTTTGGTTTCAATGCAGGATCTGCTGTTGGATCTACTCCTTTAGCGGTAAACGCTTTTGGTACAACTAATACAGCCGCTGCAGCTGCAGGTTTGGCTTGGATGTTCTTTGACGTAATGAAAGGAAAAAAGCCTTCTGTATTGGGATTTTGTATCGGTGCAGTAGTTGGTTTAGTTGCCATCACTCCAGGAGCTGGTTATGTTGGTATTCCTCAAAGTATTATTATAGGTGTGGTGGGTGCAATTATTTCTAACATCGCTGTAAGCATCAAACAAAAATCAAGTTTGGATGATACATTAGATGTATTTCCTTGCCACGGAATTGGTGGAATGGTGGGTATGTTATTGACTGGTGTTTTTGCAAACCAATTAATACATGGTATTAAAGATGGTCCTGAAGGTTGGTTCTATGGTAATTTTTCATTCTTTTTAATTCAAGCTAAGGCAATGTTGATAGTAGTTGTATATAGCTTTACTGTTTCTTTCTTAATTTTTAAATTCATTGATTTCATTTTACCAATCAGGGTAAGTGCTAAAGATGAAGAAGAAGGTTTGGATGCTTCACAACATGATGAAAAATATGTACAAGGAACCCTTTTAGTTAATTCTGGAAATGGTCTTGAAGAAAAACAAAATTCATAAATGTAATATTCACCAGGGTTTTTCCTATGAATTACCCTGGTGTTTTTTAAATGTTGCACAATAAAAAGTACACCTTTTATTTATAAACAAATTGAGTTTTAAAAATTTATTTTATAAAATTTTTTGCAACTAAGTTTTAACGATGCTACATGAAAGTTTACCTAGAATATTCTAGGTATTCCAACTAATTTTTCATAAAAAAACTTACCCAAAATGATTAAAAATTTTTTAGCGACTTTAACGATTACTGCAACTTTTTTCAGTAGTTCAATTGCCCAGGATTCAACCAAAACCTTATCTTTTTCTGGATCTGTAGATGGGTATTATCGTCACAACTTCGCCAATGCTTCTGATGGAATCAGTAGTAATAATAGAACGAGTTTTACCAATTCTCAAGCCGCTTTTTCACTAGGTATGGCAAGCATCAAAGCGGATGCTACCGCCTTGTCAGGAAAAATTACTGGTACAGTGGATCTAGGTTTTGGACCAAGAGCAGAAGAGTTTTCTTACTATGAAAATGCTTCTGGTTCTACATTGAGATTAGTAAAGCAAATGTATTTAAGTTACGCTTTGTCAAGTAAAGTAAAACTAACAGCGGGTAAATTTGCAACCCACGTTGGATATGAAGTATTGGATGCTCCTTTAAACAGAAATTATAGCATGTCTTATATGTTTACTAATGGACCTTTCTCTCATACTGGTGTAAAATTGGATGTAACTGAAGGGAATGTTGGTTTTATGATGGGAGTGGCTAATTATATTGATCAAACTGTTTCAACAACTAGTACTCGTTCTTTGATCGCTCAATTAAGTGCTGGTTCAGCGAGTGGTAAATTCAAGACCTACCTTAACTATGCAGGTTGTTTTGGATCTACAGCTGGACAAAATCCTCTTTCACTTAAAAGTTTTAGCCAGTTAGATTTAGTAGTGACAGGAGTGCTTTCAGATAAATTTAATATTGGATTTAATGGAACAGTTCAAGGTCGCAAACAAATAGATGGATCTGCATTAACAAGTGGTAGTTGGAACGCAGCAGCGTTGTACTTAAATATTGACCCTTCTTCTACAGTGGGTATTACCCTTAGGAGTGAGTTAGTAAGCGATAGTAAATTGGTTTATTTTGGTACTAAAAATATTTTAGCGAATACTTTATCTTTCAATTTCAAAGCAGGTGCTTTTACATTTATTCCTGAGTTAAGAATTGAATCTGCTCAGAGTGAATTTTATGCCAAAAATGATGGTAGTAGCTCTAAATCAACTGCTACTGCTTTAATAGCTGCAGTTTATAAATTTTAAATAGTAAGTACTGTAATTATACAGTGACCTTTTTCATATGGCAAGCAATCGTTAAGCCCTTCCGTTTCTACGGAAGGGCTCTATTTTTATTCACCTTTAAGATTTAAAATAAATGATTGCTATGCCGAATTTCTTCCTGCATTAATTATTCCAAAAGAAGATCTCATCACTAGTTTTTCGTAGGTAGCTTTTAATGGAGAGTTAACAAGGCCATCTTCAAGTTCACGTATATTCATCATTGCAAATTGTTGAATAGTAAGTAATGGCAACACTATTTTTTCTCTCATTAAAATGGAAAGTTGATCGACAGGGTAGTCACTCATTAATTCTGTTTTATCAGAAAGTTTGAGTATGTATTGCTGGGTCAAAATATATTCTTCATAAATCGTGTTCCATATTTCTCCATATTTTTCATCCTTAGATAAAAAGGCAGTTAAAGGAAAGAAACATTTTTTCATTGCCATTTCACTATTGTCAAGTAGTGTCTTAAAAAACAATGAATTCTGATAAAGTTTTTTCAGTTGGGGAAATTTCCCTTGTTTGTCAAGCTCTTTTAATGCAGTACCCACACCAAAATATCCTGTTACGTTTTGTTTTAATTGCGCCCATGCTCCTACATAAGGTATAGCACGTAAATCTTTGAAAGATAATTTATTACCTCCACCACGTTTAGCTGGCCTGCTACCTATATTGGTTTCACTATAAAATTTCAAAGGACTTACTTGAGATAAGTAGTCTGCAAAATAGGGGTGATCTTTAAGAGAACTATATTTTAAAAAACTTTGATTGGCTAATTCTTGAAGTAAAAACTCTTCATCTTTTTCAAGCGTAATATGCCGGTTATTGAACAAGTCGTTTGATATGCCCGCATGCAGTAATTGTTCAATATTGAATTGTGCAGCATCAATGGTACCAAAGTTGGAACTAACTGTTTGGCCTTGAACAGTTAATTGAATTTCTTTATTAGAAATATTTTGTCCCATAGAGGCATAAAACTTATGAGTTTTTCCTCCTCCTCTTGAAGGCGGACCACCACGACCATCAAAGAAAATTACTTCTATATCATATTGTTTAGAAATTGATGTTAACTCTTCCTTTGCTTTATAGATACCCCAATTGGCCATTAAATAACCTCCATCTTTAGTGCCATCACTAAATCCTAGCATGATCGTTTGACGCTTTTTTCTTCTGTTGAGGTGATTGTTATAATTTTTATTGGTGTACAATGTCTTCATTATATCCGCTGCATTTTGAAGATCATCGACTGTTTCAAATAGAGGTATAATGTCTACATTTATTTCATCTTGCTTAGAACCACTTAAAAGAAATAAACCATACACTTCTAAAACATTCAGCGCACTGTTACATTGACTAATTATGTAACGATTGCAACCTGCTTCACCGTTGAAATCTTGAATGGTTTTAATTGCCTCGATGGTAGAAATTGTATCAGTGGTAATTTCTTGGTCAAATACTTCCTCTTTAAGGCTAGTAGAAATTTGAGTAATTATTTTTATTTTTTCTTCCTGCGAACTGGTATCATAACTGGAAGGCAGACAAGTATTTTTAGCGGCAATTGCAGACATAACTTGGCTATGAATACTACTTTCCTGTCTAACATCTAGTGATGCAAAATGAAGACCAAAAACATTTACCTTATTGATTAGGTTATTAATTAAATGAAGGAAAAGGCTATTGTGTTTGTATATCAAAATCTCTTTTATTTTGTTAAGGGATTTTAGTATTTCTTGTTTATTTAAATGGGTCCTTTGGCCTGGTATAAATATGTTATTATACATGTCATTTTCCAGTTCCATTAAAATGGTATCTACTCCTTCGAAAGTAAGTCTGCGTCTGATTCTTCTAATTTCTAAATAATAAGATTTTATAATTCCACCTCTTAACGCATCTGCTACTTTTAAGGTAGTGGCTGCCTTAACAAAAGGGTTTCCATCCCGATCACCTCCAGGCCAAAAACCCATAGTGATAATTGGATTCATTTCATTGACAGCATCGGGAAACTGATTTTTTAAAAATGAAATGATTCTTCCTGTAGCAGGGTAAAAAATATTTTCTAGGTACCAAATTAAGTTCATCGCTTCGTCGTAGGGACTAGGTTTTTGCTTTTTAAAGAAAGGAGTCTTGCCAAGTTGTTGCAAATACATATTAATTTGAACCGCATTATTTTCAGTCAATGCATTGGATAGGTCATTGATGATTCCCAAAACAGATCCTGGATAAAACTGTGTTGGATGGGCAGTTAGTACTAGTCGTACAGCAAAATTGGACAACTTTTCTTTTAGTTCATCCTGTTTTTTATGTTCAATTACATCACTTTCTAGATGTTTCAATGTTCCTACACCATTGATATCGTTTACTTCTTTAAAAGCAGCATCTTCCAATGCATCAAATAACACAACTTGACGCTCAATAAATTGAATGAAACGAAATAGCAGATCTAGCCGCTCTTGAGGCATTTTGAAAGTAGTATGTTTTGAAAAAAATTCTTCAATGATTTCAGCAGGGCTTTGATTTTTTTTATAACCTTCATCACAATTATTTTGCAAGAGGGATAATAAAATACCTGTTTTTTCAATACGGTGAAAAGGAAGTGAGGTAAATAGACTGTTATACAATTGAAATTTGATTCCTACCAAATTTTTAAAATGCCTTAAACCTCTAGTTGACTGGTGATCCATATTCAAAAATATTTAATAAAAATGTAGCAAAGCAGGCATTAATGTAAGTAAAACATGAAAATACTTAAAAATTTTCAAATACTTGTTCTGATTAACAATTAATTCCCTAATTTAGCAAAATAAAAGTGGTAAAAGTGAATTTACATATCATATCCCTCCATACTTCAGTAGCTGAAACAGCTGCTAGTACTGCTTTTACAACTACTTCTACTACGACCCGATAGGGTTGTGCAATTACATATCACCATTGGGCTATTAGCTTTTTCAAGAAAAATAATTTTGTCATATACTATTTACTTATTCACAAATAAAAACTCATGCAAGTTGTAAAATTTGGCGGAAGTTCGGTTAAGAATGCTGAAAATATTAATAAGGTAGTTGCTATTGTAAACGAAAAAATAAAGAAGGATACTACCATTGTGGTGGTATCTGCGCTAGGAGGTATCACGGATATTTTGTTGCAATGCTGCAAGCTAGCTTCTGAAGGAAATGAAACTTACAAGGATAAATTGCTTGAGTCCGAGCAGCGACATCTACAAACGGTTAAGGAGCTTTTGCCTATAACCCAACAAAGTAGAGTCTTGAGTTTGGTAAAAACTCTGTGTAATGAAATAGAAGATATCTGCACAGGCATTTTCTTGTTAGGTGAATTGTCGGATCGGACTAGAGATAGAATGTTGAGTTACGGCGAAATTTTATCTTCTCAAATCATATCTGCAAAGTTTAAATCAGAGGCAGAGGGTAGTGAGTGGAAAGATGCGAGGGAATTGATTATTACAGATTCTAATTTTGGGGCTGCTGCTGTAGATTTTTTATCTACCAACGCAAAACTGCTTGACTATTTTAAAGCCTCTGAATCGAATTTATTTATTTTGCCAGGTTTTATTTCATCAGATGAAAAAGGAATTACCACCACTTTAGGTCGTGGAGGTTCTGATTATACAGCTGCCATTATTGCGGCCGCTTTAGATGCTAGCGTATTGGAAATATGGACCGATGTTTCTGGTATGATGACCGCTGATCCTAGATTGGTGAATAATGTAAAAATTATTCCACAGATTTCTTATCAGGAGGCAATGGAATTATCGCATTTTGGTGCTAAAGTTATTTACCCTCCTACCATTCAGCCAGTCAGTAGTAAGGGTATTCCTACCTGGATAAAAAATACATTTGCTCCAAATGACGTTGGTACTATCATTCAAAAAGATGCTACAGTAAACGGTAGTAGTATAAGAGGAATATCAAGTATTAATAGTATCTCTTTGCTAAGTTTGGAGGGAAGTGGAATGGTGGGGATTCCGGGGTTCTCTAAAAAATTATTTGAAGCTTTAGCGACAAAAAAAATCAATGTAATTCTTATTACTCAGAGTTCTTCAGAACATTCCATCAGTGTGGGCATGGATTCTGCTGATGCAGATGCTGCTAAAAATGCGATTGATGAAGCCTTTGCATTTGAAATTGCAACTAAAAAAGTGGACCCTATTATTGTTGAGAGAGAATTGGCAATCATTGCTTTGGTAGGTGATAATATGAAGAGTCACCCTGGTATCAGTGGAAAAATGTTTGGAAATCTAGGTCGGAATGGAGTTAATGTTAGAGCCATTGCACAAGGGTCTTCTGAGCGAAATATCTCAGCAGTTATTTCTACACATGATGTAAAAAAAGCAATCAACGTATTGCATGAAGAATTTTTCGAAACAGTTTATAAGGAAGTCAATTTATTTATTACTGGTGTAGGAAATGTAGGCGGTAAATTAGTAGCTCAAATTCTTAAACAACAAAAGTATTTACTTGAAAAACTACATTTAAAAATAAATGTAGTTGGACTAGCCAATAGTAAAAAAATGATTTTTAATGATGAAGGGATCAATCTAAATCATTGGAAAGAATTACTGAGTAATGGTTCTGAAATGAACATCCAAGGTTTTATAGATACTGTAATTGATAAGAATTTACGCAGTACAGTTTTTGCTGATGTTACGGCAAATGAAAAGGTAGCAAATTGTTACGACCAGTTATTGAAAAAAAGTATTTCTGTAGTAGCTTGTAATAAAATTGCTTGTTCTTCTAGTTTTGAATATTACACCGAATTAAAAAAATTGGCAACTGAATTTAATGCTCAGTTTTTCTTTGAAACCAATGTAGGAGCTAGTTTGCCAATTATTGGATCTTTAAATGACCTCCTTAGAAGCGGTGATAAAATTCATACAATGGAGGCTGTTTTAAGCGGCACACTTAATTTTGTATTTAATCATTATGATGGTAAAAAGAGTTTCGCTTCGGTAGTAAAACAAGCACAGGATGAGGGGTATACTGAGCCTGATCCTCGCCTTGATTTAAGTGGTAAGGATGTAATGAGAAAGATTATGATTCTATCTAGAGAGGCAGGCGAAAAAATGGAAATGGAGGATATTGCCAATGTTTCATTTATGCCTGCTGCCTGTATGGAAGGTTCTGTAGAAGATTTTTATCATTCTATGGAAGCGCATGAAGATCATTTTAAAAAATTATTTACAGTAGCAGAAACAGCAGGGAAAAAGTTGAAATTTGTTGCCAAGTTCGATAATGGAAAAGCTCAGGTTGGTCTGCAGCATATTGATCCGCAACATGATTTTTTTCATTTGTATGGAAAGGATAATATTGTTCTTTTTTATACCGATCGATATGTTGATCAACCATTGGTAATAAAGGGTGCGGGCGCTGGAGCGGATATTACTGCTTCAGGTGTTTTTGCAGATATTATCAAGGCGGCTAGAATTTAAAATATTACCTTTTTATAAAGAACTAATAAAAATAGTTTATACATATAATCACACTTATGGACATTGCTAATCCAACGAATGAAAGTAAAAAGATAGAGTCTAATTATTCAGCTTCTGGATATGTAAAGGTATTGGCACCTGGTACAGTGGCTAATCTAGTCTGCGGTTTTGATGTATTGGGAATGTGTTTGAATGAACCGAATGATTTGATGGAAGTTAAATTGTTAAATGAAAAAAAGGTCATCGTGCATAGTGCCGACGGTTATCCATTACCCTCAGATCCAGCACAAAATACTGCAGGAGCTCCATTGATTGAAATGATCAATGAATTAGATACAACTACTGGGTTTGAAATTACTATTCATAAAAGAATTAAACCGGGTAGTGGTATTGGTTCAAGTGCTGCAAGTGCTGCTGGTGCTGTAGTTGCAGCTAATCATTTATTAGGAAATATTTTTTCAAATAAAGATCTTGTTCGCTTTGCTATGTTTGGTGAAAAAGTAGCTTCAGGTGTTAAACATGCAGATAATGTAGCACCCTGTATTTTTGGAGGGATAACATTAATTCGTAGTATTCATCCACTAGATATTATTTCAATTCCTTCACCCGATCTTTTTGTAACCATTGTTCACCCACAAATAGAAGTTCGAACTAAGGATGCTAGACAGATTTTAAGAAAAGAAGTATTGTTAAAAGATGCAATTCGGCAATGGGGAAATATTGCTGGACTGGTAGCTGGTTTTATGCAAAAAGATCTTGATTTGATTGGGCGTTCATTAGAAGATGTGATCATTGAACCTGTTCGCAGTATATTGATTCCAGGCTTTGATGAAGTTAAAACCAAATGTAAAGAAGCGGGCGCTTTGGGTGGAGGTATTTCAGGTTCTGGTCCCTCCTTATTTATGCTAAGCAGGGATGAAGTAACAGCAAAAAAAGTTGAAGCTGTAATGCAGGAGATATACAATCAAATTGGATTGGAGTATCATACTTATGTAACTACGATTAATAAAACCGGAGTAAAGATTTTAGAAGAATAAATTAATTTAAAGACTTTTGACTATCAATTATCAGTTATTAAAAATTGCATGAAATATTTTAGTACGAATCACCAATCACCCGAAGTAGATTTTAAACAAGCTACAATCAATGGACAAGCTCCTGATAGGGGCTTGTATTTCCCTGAACGTATACCAACTATTTCCAAAGAACTCATTGATAATATAACTCAATATTCAAATGAAGAAATTGCTTACCAGGTTATGAAACCTTATGTGGGTGATACTATTCCCGAATTTGAGTTGAGGCGAATTGTAAAGGAAACTATCAATTTTGAAATACCTCTTGTAAAGGTTACCGATACAATTTATTCTTTAGAATTGTACCATGGACCAACGCTTGCATTTAAAGATATTGGAGCAAGGTTTATGAGTCGTTGCTTAGGCTATTTCGTTAAACATTCCGATTTAGGTCTGGGTAAAGAAAAGAAAGTTACTGTATTAGTGGCAACTTCAGGTGATACTGGAGGTGCTGTTGCCAATGGTTTTTATGAGGTAGAAGGGGTGGAGGTAGTGATACTGTATCCTTCTGGAAAAGTGAGTTCAGTTCAAGAAAAGCAGTTAACCACTTTGGGTAAAAATATACATGCCTTAGAAATTGCTGGTACTTTTGATGATTGCCAACAAATGGTTAAGCAGGCCTTTACTGATGAAGATTTAAAGCAAAAATTATTTTTAACCTCTGCCAATTCGATCAATGTAGCTCGTTGGTTGCCACAGCAGTTGTATTATTTCTTTGCCTACAAACTATGGGCCGAGAAAAATAATCCTCCAGTGATATCTGTACCTAGTGGAAATTTCGGAAATATTTGTGCAGGTATTTTGGCATATCAGTCTGGATTACCCATAAAGCATTTTATTGCTGCTTGTAATGCAAATGATGTGGTACCTTATTATATGCAAACCCAACAATATGTTCCTAAAAATGCGATAGCTACTATTTCCAATGCTATGGATGTTGGGAATCCAAGCAATTTTATTCGAATACTTGAAATTTTTCACCATAAGTTTAGTAACCTAGAATCTGTATTTAGTAGTTGTAGTATTTCTGAAGATCTTACTAAGTCTACCTTACAGACTATTTATAAAAATTATCATTATTTATTAGATCCTCATGGAGCGGTAGGTTTCATTGCATTGGATCAATATTTACAATCTCATCCTGATCAAAAAGGAATCGTATTGGAAACTGCTCACCCTGTTAAATTTTATGATGCAGTAGAACCTATAATTGGTGAATTAGTTCCTATACCATCCACTATTCAACATCAATTGACATTGCAAAAAAATAGTATAAAAATGGAAGCTCAAAGTGAAATGTTGAACTTTTTTTTATTGAAGCTTAGTGGTAGTTAGAAAAAAGGGATCAAATTTGTGAAGTGGCTTGTTCTTTAATATCATCCATATTGATTCCGGAATGGCTTTCGTCATAGCTGCATTCGCAATTTTTGATTAGAATAACTTGGGGGGATTCATGAAATACTGAAAATTCTTCAGCAATTTTTGTAGACAATTCTCGATAGCTTATCAAATCTAGGTAATAAAAATCTACGTTTTCGGGAGGAGTTTCTCTTTCCAAACGATTTTTTGCCATTGAGCTAATAGAACAACGGGTACTGTGCTTAAAAATTAATTGAGGTTTGTTCTTTGATTTTTCTTTTATATCGGCCAATTGAGCTGGCGAGGTCAGTGAGATCCAATCCATTTTGACAATGGGTTTAGTGAATGATATTTTCTGTCATAGGACAGCCAGTTCCTCTTCTGCTTGCTCCACAAGAAGATAAAAGAATGAGACCAGAGCTGATCAGAACTATCAATATTAAAATTTTTTTCATTTTTAATGGTTTAGATTATTCAAGCTCTAGTTTAGCTTTGCAAATATACAAAAGCTTTTGTTTAGAGTATAAATGTTATAAAATCCCAGATTAAAAGTTAACTTGCTAGTCAGATGTTTTTAAAATTGATCAAATCTGACTATTTAATATTGGTTTAGTATTGATAACCAACAGTTTAATTTAGTTCAAATATATAATAAATTATTATACCAACATAGTAAATTTTAAAATAAAATAAGAATGGCCCTACAATTAGCTCGTCCGATAGCTTTTTTTGATCTAGAAACTACAGGTGTAAATCTCTCTACTGATAGAATCATAGAGGTTGCTATTATTAAAATTTTACCAGATGGAACTCGTCAGGTAAAAAGGAAGCTATTGAATCCAGGTATTCCTATTCCGCCTGAAACAACTGCTATTCATGGAATTACAGATGAAATGGTCAAGGATGCGCCCAGTTTTAAGCAAAGTGGCAATGAGTTGAAACAGTTTATAGAGAACTGCGATATGGGTGGCTATAATAGCAATCGTTTTGATATTCCAATTTTGATGGAAGAATTTTTGCGTGCTGGAATGGAGGTAGACCTAAGTACCATCAAGATGGTGGATGTGCAACATATTTTTTACAAGATGGAACCTAGAACTTTAACAGCTGCCTATAAATATTATTGTGATAAAGAATTAGTAGATGCCCATAGCGCAGAAGCTGATGTAAATGCTACAATTGATGTGTTTATGTCTCAGATAGAACGGTATCCGCAGTTGGGTAACTCTTTGGATTCAATTTTAGGAATTATAGGAGAGGATAAAGTGGTAGATTATGCACGTCGTTTTGTATTTGATGAAAAGGGGGTAGAGGTGTTTAATTTTGGTAAACACAAAGGCAGGCCGGTAGTAGATGTATTAAAAGCGGAGCCTCAGTATTACGACTGGATGATGCGCGGTGATTTTCCACTTCATACAAAGCAAAAACTTACAGAAATATTGAATCGAACACTTTTAAAAAATATTTAAATTACACTAGTGAACGACTAAATTAATTAAAAATGGGCACCTTTCGGTAGCCCACCAATGTTGTAGATTTGTTTTACAAAGAACCAATCCCAACATGAGCAAAAATACGGAGATAAAATTAGTCGGTCAGCCGATTTTAAGTCAGTTATT
>CAMCMP010000002.1 GCA_945876095.1 Chitinophaga pinensis | reverse complement strand
GTAACTGGTGGTTGGTTTGGAAAGACTTTATTATGGAGAGAGAATCCTGGAAATGATAAAGAATGGAAATCCCATAATATTGCAGAAACTGGAAATATAGAAACTACTCGCTCATGGGATGTAGATGGAGATGGAATCAATGAAATCGTTCCCAATACTCCAGGCAATCCATTAATATATTATAGCCTTAAACGAGAAAATAATAAATCAACCGGTGAATTTATTACTACAAAAGTCGCAGAAAAACAAGGTCATGGTTTAGGGTTTGGCGATATAAATGGTGATGGTCGTGGTGATTTTATTATTACCAATGGCTGGTTAGAAGCACCCACTGACAGAATAAATCAACCATGGAAAATGCATACTGATTTTAAATTAAATGATGATGGCAGTGTGCCAATTATTGTAGCAGATGTTAATTCAGATGGATTAAATGATTTAATTGTAGGTCATGGGCATTCATTCGGACTCAATTGGTATGAACAAAGGAAAGAAGGGAAAAGTATTCAATTCATCAAGCATCCCATTGATCCTTTTCATTCGCAGTATCATACAATGGAGTGGGTTGACATTGACAACGATGGCAAAATGGAGCTAATTACGGGTAAGCGTTACCGTGCCCACAATTCAGGAGATCCTGGATTTAATGATCCGTTAGAACTTTCTTATTTCAAATGGAATGGCGAATCATTTACAAAAAATGTAATCAGCTATGGTGAATTTGGAAAAGGAAAAGGTACCGGAATCTATTTCTCTGTTGCAGATCTTCGTAACACGGGAAAAAAAGATATTATCCTTGCTGGTAAAGATGGACTTTACATATTCTTTAATGAATAGCTTTTCAATTTTATAAAATTTAAAAATAATTACTAGTCATAGATATGAATCAACCCTATCTTTTGAAGGCTGAAAATATATCCAAGTCCTTTCCCGGAGTGAAGGCTCTTGATAAAGTAAATCTTACGATCGAGGGAGGTAAGGTGCATACCATCATTGGAGAAAACGGAGCGGGAAAATCTACCTTAATGAAAATTCTCATGGGCATGCTCTTGCCTGATGAAGGAGAGATTTTGTACAAAGGTGAAAAGGTGAAGTTTACCTCCGTACAAGAGGCAATTAAAACGGGTGTTTCCATGATCCATCAGGAGCTATTGCCTTTTCCTGAATTAAGCATTGCTGAAAATATCTTTATGGGAAATGAACCAACTTCAAGAATACTAGGTTGGATCAATAAAAAAGAGATGAATAAAAATGCTGCTTTGCTAATGAATAAACTAGGAGCAAATGTTGAAGTGACAACAGCTATGAAAGAACTCAGTATTGCTGAGATGCAGATGGTAGAAATTGCGAAAGCAATTTCAAATCAATCTGAGATTATCATTATGGATGAGCCAACTTCTGCATTATCCAATAGGGAAATTGATATTTTATTTGGCATTATTGAAGAATTAAAACAACAAGGAATTGCTATAATTTATATCTCTCACAAAATGGATGAAATTTTTAAAATTTCTGATACCATTACAGTGATGAGAGATGGAAAACACATTACTACTTGTGAAATAACTGAAATAGATCAGAAAAAATTAATCTCTCTCATTGTAGGAAGAGAAATTAATTCAATTTTTGATAAAAAAGAAACTACTCCAGGAGAAGTAATCTTATCAGTCTCTGAATTAACAGGTCTTAAATTTAAAGACATCAATTTTAATGTAAGGAAGGGTGAAATTTTAGGTATCGCTGGTTTGATGGGTTCTGGGCGAACGGAAATAGTCAATTCAATTTATGGTTTAGAGGAAATAGTAAAAGGAACTATTTTTATTAATGGCAAGAAAGTTAAAATCCGATCACCGAAAGACGCAATAAAAAACAGTATTGGACTAGTAAGTGAAGATCGGAAAAAATATGGACTGGTTCTAGGCTCTTCCGTGAAACACAATATCTCTCTTTCAATTTTGGAGAAATGCAAAAATGGTCTATTTCTTAACCTAAAGAAAGAAAATGAAATGGCGGATGCACAAATAAATAAGCTCAATATTAAAACCACTTCTAGCGATCAATTAGTTAATAATTTAAGTGGCGGTAATCAGCAGAAAATCATAATTGCAAAAGTTTTATTGAACGATGCAGATATTATTATATTTGACGAACCTACTAGAGGTATAGACATTGGAGCTAAATCTGAAATTTATAAACTGATGACTCAGCTTGCCAATGAAGGAAAAGCACTTATCTTAATTTCATCAGAACTTCCGGAGATTCTTGGTTTAAGTGACAGGGTGTTGGTTATTCGAGAAGGTGAAATTAGAGCTGAATTAAGTCAAGTGGAAGCAACACAAGAATTAATTATGAAACATGCGATGGCCTAGTATAAAATAAAAAGTATATGAATTTTAAAAATCTTTTACCTACAAGACTTCCAGCTGAAAATTCGCCATCAATAGCAATGTACTTTAAACAATATGGGATATTTATTGCCTTCGTATTTATTTGTATATTATTAACAATCGCTACCCCTAATTTTTTAACCCTACAAAATATGGTGATGGTGCTGCGTCAGATATCAATTAATGGTATACTAGCGATCGGAGTCACCTTCGTAATTATTTCAGGAGGCATTGATTTATCATTAGGTTCAGTAGTTGCGCTAACTGGCGTTGCTGCTGCAAGCTTTGCTCATCCGGGCACCCACGGTCTTTTCGTTCCTTTATTAGTTGGTCTATTAATTGGAGTAACCATTGGCACAATCAATGGATTAATAATAACCAAAGGAAAAGTCGCTGCGTTTATTGTCACCTTAGGTATGATGACAATTGCAAGAGGACTTGCATTAGTAGTCAGCGATGGAAGGCCAGTATCGAATCTCTCAGATTCATTTAATTTTATTGGAGGAGGCGAATTTTTAAATATTCCGATACCTATCTTGTTATTCGGAGCTGTTATTTTAATTTCTTCAATTATTTTAAAATACACTAAAACTGGAAGATATGTTTATGCAGTAGGTGGCAATGAAAATGCAGCGAAGGCCTCTGGCATCAATGTTAATTCAATTAAACTTTTTACTTACATCATTTGTAGTGGATTAGCTGGTTTAGCAGGTATTGTTTTAGCCTCAAGAATAACCACCGGACAGCCGAATGCAGGTGTTGCTTATGAATTAGATGCAATAGCAGCAGTAGTGATAGGAGGAACCAGTCTTTCCGGAGGATCTGGGAAAATTATTGGAACTGTAGTGGGCGCATTAATTATTGGCGTAATCAATAATGGATTAGATTTACTAAATATCACTTCCTATTCACAACAAATTATAAAGGGATTAATTATTGTAGGTGCTGTATTACTTGATAGAAAAAATTAAATTAGAATTAAAATAAAGTGCAATGAAAAAAATAAAGCTAGGTAGTTTACTGTTAATTTTTGTGATATGGATTTTGGCAGGTTGCAATCGAAAACAAAAAAATGAAATTGTCATTGGTGCTAGTATGTTAAGTTTACAAGCTGAATTTGTAGTAAATGTAAAAGATGCAATGGAAGCGAGGGCTAAAGAAAAAAATATTAAATTAATTGTTACAGATGCACAGCTCACTGCTGAAAAACAGGTTCAACAAATTGAAACTTTTATTTCACAGAAAGTAGATGCGATTATTCTTAATCCATGTGAAGTAGAAGCCAGTTCACCTGCAGTAGATAAAGCCAGAGCAGCTGGTATACCAATCATCAATGTTAATTCTGAAACGAAGTCGGCAGCTGATGCCTTTGTTGGATCAAGAGATGAAGAGGCTGGAGAAATAGCGATGGAGCAGCTTGCAAAGTCAATTAATTACAGTGGCAATATTGTTATAATGGATGGAAATATGGGCCAGGCAGCTCAAATAAAAAGAAGCAAAGGGGCAATGAATGTGGTAGCAAAATATCCTAATTTAAAAATTATTGCAGAGCAAACAGCGCAATGGGATAGAGCAAAAGCAATGACCTTAATGGAAAATTGGATTCAATCTTATGGATCCAAAATAAATGCGGTATTTGCTCAAAATGATGAAATGGGTATGGGTGCTTTGAAAGCTCTTGAACAAGTAAATATGAAGTCGAAAATTGTTTTGGTAAGCGTAGATGCCATTGCAGATGCATTACAGGCGGTGAAGGCAGGGAGACTAAATGCGACAGTTTATCAAGATGCAAAAGGGCAAGGTGAAGGCGCTATTGACCTAGCATTAAAACTTATTAAAAAAGAGAAGTTAGATAAAAATGAAACCTTTATTCCTTTTAAATTAGTTACGATCGAAAATGTAAATGATTTTTTAAAGAAATAGGTAGTCCCTATTTAAATAGATTAAATTCAAGTACAATGTCTTATTTATTGCGTTTATATATTTTATTTATTTGCTCATTTAGTATTTCAATCCATTTAAATGGACAAGAAAAAGTAAATAAAAAAAATACTAAAAGGCCCAATATTATTTTCATTTTAACGGATGATCAAAGATGGGATGCATTGGGTGTGATGGGGAATTCTATATTGAAGACACCGAATTTAGATAAGATAGCCAATCAAGGAGTCCTATTTAAAAATGCCTATGTAACTACTTCTATTTGCTGTGTAAGCCGCGCTAGTATTCTTTCTGGTAAATATGAGTATAGCCACCGTATTCATGATTTTGCTACCGATATGAGCAAAGAAATGGTGGATCAAACCTTTCCTCATCTACTAAAAGAAGCTGGCTATTATGCTGGATTTATTGGGAAGTATGGGATAGGAACGCATCCACCTGCTTCCGATTATAATTATTGGTTTAATACAGAAGAGGGTGGTAAGATGCAGCCCGATTACATTCAAACCTTTTCGAATGGAAGACGTTTACATGATACCGACACGATTGATAATGCTATTCAAACATTTTTAGAAGGAGTAGGAAATGAGTCTCCCTTTTATTTATCCGTAAGTTTTAAGGCACCTCATGAACAAGATGGTAATCCGCCAAAATACTTTATTCAGCCTGGTTTCGAAAAGCTCTATACAGATGTTCAAATCCCCTCTCCGATCACTGGAGATGAATCTTATTGGAATGTATTTCCTGATTTTTTTAGAACAGACAAAAACTTTGCAAGACAAAGATGGAAAGGACTTTTTGGAACACCCGAACTTTATCAAGAAAATGTGAAAAATTATTATCGATTAATTACAGGGGTTGACGCAGTAGTTGGTAATATGATGAAAAAATTAGAAGCTTTGAAAATTGATGATAACACGATTATTGTTTTCATGGGCGACAATGGAATGAGCTTAGGTGAAAAAGGATTAGAAGGTAAATGGTTTGGCAATGAAGAATCTATCCGCGTGCCGCTTATTATAAGGGATCCCAGAACATCGGATAAGATTAAACAATACAAGGCTTCACAGATTGCATTGAACATTGACATCGCTCCTACTATATTATCGATGGCAGGACTACCCATACCCCAACAAATGGAGGGCATGAATCTTTTTGATGTAGTGTCAGGTAAAATTCCAGAAAGGAATTCTTTTTTTTATCAGCATTATTTTTTGGGCAGTCCTAATATCCCAAAGGTAGAAGGAGTTGTAACAAAAGATATTAAGTACATGAAATATATTGAGCATGGTTATGAAGAATTATATGATATTCTTCATGACCCTCATGAAATTGATAACCTTGCAAAGAATCCAAACTACAAAAGTCAATTAAATGAAATGCGCAAAAAATATTCCAAATTGAGTAAAAAATTTGGACCTAGTTCGGCGCAATAGGTTGAGGGGATTGATAAATCTTACCTACTAATTAAAAATTATCTACAAAATAGAATTGGGCCCAATCTCAATATAGTTATACTTACTATTGCTTCCTCGCATTGAAATCAGCTAAAGTTTCATAAAATCCATTATATTTTCATTATTCTGCGATCATTTATTTAGAAAATTTAATAACTTTATCATGAAAACTATTTAATCCACACCTAATTACCAATCTATGTTTAACATCCGATTGCTATCTATTCTTTCTTTTTTATTTATTTTAAATTCTGCGAATTCCCAAAGTAAACAATGGGATAAAAAATTTGGCTATTTTGAATACGACCTTGTGGTAAGCAACCAATTAGTAGATAGCCAAAGCAACCATTATGTAATGGGTACTTTTAAAGGAATACACAATATATCGGGCAATATTATTGCCACTAGGGGCGAGGCTGACATTTTTATAATAAAATACAATCCCAACAATCAGTTACAATGGGTTAAAACTTATGGATCTGCAGCAAGGGATAATGCGATCTCGATGAGCTGTGATAAAACAGGTAATCTTTTCATCACGGGTGCCTTTTATGGAAGTGCATTTTATGCTTCTGCTACTGATTCACTTACTACCTTTACCTCCTACTCACAATCTCGTTATATTTTAAAAATAAACGGTGCAGGTTCAACTCAATGGGCTAAGAAATTTTCGGCTGTTTTGAACCTTGACGATACAAAATCTGAAGTATTGAACGATCGTGATGGAAGATTGTATTTAATTGTACCTAACAGAGCTGCAGGTACACCAAATTCTTGGCAATACCAAGACTCTGTAATCAATAATCCTACAAATAATTATATCAATACTCCAAGATGGGCAATGTGTAGAATTAATGAAAACAATGGCAAACTTATTTGGCTCAATTATATTGCCTATCCTCGTCTTAGCGCTGGTTCTATTTCTGTAGTAAATATTTCTCCCCCAAAATTAGATTCTAGAAATAATATTTTATTTGCCATAACCCAATCGGGAAACCACATTGAACCAATTTATGTTTTTGGAGAATATGCTCCTGTAGGAAATAATAGAACCAATAATATCTTGGTCAGAATCGATTCAGCAGGAAGGGTAACCAAATTTAGAGATTTAGGGCTAAACAATAGTTCTACCTCTGTATCTACTGAAATTGCCCTAACATCCGAAAATAATATTGCCCTTATTAATAAAAGTGCTCAAGGTGCTGATAATGGAATCACATATAATTATACCACTAATCCATCAGGCTTCAACTATCTAAGATTATATGATTCTAACTTTGTTTTGCAAAAAATAGTTAAGCTTGGTCAACAAGAAATCAAAAAATATTTATTTGATAAAAGTAATAGATTGATAACAATTGGGACATCCTCTTCTGCAAATTATAGCTTAGCTGCAGTAAATGAAACATTGCAATTAGATAGCTCAAAATCTGTAACTATTAATACTTCCTCACAAGTTTTTCCCTACCTAATTAGATACTCCATCAATTTTAAATTAGATACTTTTTATCTCGAAAACAATGCTCTACCCTACATTCCAGGAATTTCAGGATTAATCACTGGGATAAAAATTGCTCCCAATGGTGATATTTACCCTACTCTATCCTATCCTACCATGAATAATACAGTATTTAGATATGATAGTTCTTTTAAACCAAAGAATAGTAATTATGGAAAAATAAGAGATCGTGAAGACCAGTTCCTCGGTCTTACAGAAGACTACAAAGGTAATATCTACAGCACAGGAGTGATGCAAGGCAAAGCTATTTTTCAGAATTCCATAGGGAAAGACAGTTTAACAATTCCTTTTGAAAATTCATACGACTGCTTTGTTTCAAAATTTGATAAGAATGGAAATCTATCATGGATTAAAACTTTTGGAAATTCTGGCCAAGAATTTGGTCGTAATATGACAATTAATAAAACTGGTATATATATACTTTTCACTAGTGGGCCAACAATTTTTGAATCAGAATGGACATTTACAGGTAACAAAAAGGTGAAAGGAAATCAAGTAATTATAAAATTAGATTTTGACGGGAACGTTCTTTGGTACAAGGGGATTTATTCACCTGATCTAACCAATGTGCCAGATTTAAATATTCTTAAATCACTTTCAAACGAAGATTTAATTATTGGAATTAAAGGAAAAGGGGATGTGTATTTTGGTGAAGAAAAATTTAATTCTCTTGGAAATAAGTATGGAGAAATTATCGGAATAGTTAACAGTGAGGATGGTAGTATTAAGAAATACAATCGTTTTGCCCTTAGAAACGAAACAAACGCTTATATTTATTCTGTTATCCCAAATGCATACCAAGATCCCTATGGTAACTTTTACCTATCTATGCAGTCCCTTTATACTGGAAATCCAAATGCCCCTGCCTCACAAAATGAATTGTATTCATTCAAGCAAAAGACGGTTTCCTTTTCACATGTTTGGAATACTCAGTCAAGTCTTCTAAAACTAGATTCAACTTTAGAGATTTCAAAATTTAATCAGTTTATTTCCTATATGAATATCTCAGATATTACGGGGAATAATAACTCTGTTTATATTTCAGGTAGAACAAGAAATAATACTTTTAACTTTGGGGATACTACTATACCACTTTTTTCCTATGCACAAAATAAACATTTTACAAATTTTGTAGGAGTCTTAGATACCGCCTTAAAAATTAAAAAGATCGCAAAAATGGATACCCTAACCTTGGAAACCCAAGTTACCGCGAAAAAACTTTTTGTTGACCCAATTACTAAAAATGTTTACAATACTTTACAATTCACTGGATCTATTGCCTTCAATGAATCATTGATTAAAATAAAAAGTAATGGTGGTGACGATATTCTTTTTACCAAATATGATTCATCTGGAAACCTAATTGGTGGTCAACAATTGGGCACTCCTCAAATCGATCTTTTTATGACTGCCTTACTTGACAAAAGCAGTAATTTTATTTTTACCAGCACTGCGGTTGATCCTAACTATATCTCCAGAGTATTTACACAATCTTCACCAAACAATCCACCCGGTATTATCAAAAAATACGGTGCGAAAAAAAATAATCCTTCCAATACTCCTTTCAATGTATTTGGAGGTACAAAGCCAACTGGAGCTGATGCGGATGGAAATATTGAATTGCCAGCAGGTGTTAGTAAAGATATTCTTGAACCAGATAGTTACATGAGTAAATATGTAAGTTTAAAAGAAGTTGGCAGAGTTCCAGACACTTCAACCATTGAGGTAGTCAATCCAATTTTTTGTAAAGGCGACTCTGCAAAAATTCGGATCAATGAAGCTACTTCCATTCAGTGGAAAAAAAATGGAACTACTATTATTGGGTCAAATGGAACTACAATTTATCCTAAAGAATCTGGAAGCTACTATGCAGTAATTACAACTGTTGAAGGAAGGAAAGACTCCTCTAGAACAATCACTATTTTAGCCAATGAACTACCTAGTGAGTTAGTAGTTAGTAATACTAATTATTGTTTAGGTCAGTCATCATTCGCCTTACCAGCTACCTCCACTACAGGCAATGAATTATTATGGTATACTTCTGCTTCAGCAAGTAATTTTACTACTACTGCACCGAGTCCCAGTACTTCATCAGCTGGGTCTATAGACTACTATATTAGTCAGAGAAATACTACAACAGGTTGTATAGGACCTAAAGTAAAAATCACCGCAATAATTAATAATAACCCTGCTGCGCCAACCGTTGCCGATATAGCATACTGCGAATCAGCAACATCTATTTCATTAGCAGCTACCGCTTCAACAAATAATAGCATTCTTTGGTATGGATCAAATGAAACTGCTGGGAGTGCAAGTATTGATGCTCCTACTCCTTCCACTAGTAGCGTGGGAACATTCAATTACTATGTTAGTCAAAAAAATAATGGCACTGCTTGTGAAAGTCCACGGGCAAAAATTGTAGTAACTATTAACGCAGTTCCTTCTGCACCTGTTACTACAGATGTTAACCTCTGTTTAAATTCTGCAGCTACTGCAATCAATGCAACTGCTGCTAATGGTAATAATCAACTTTGGTATGGTAGTAATGCTACTGGAGGAACCGCTAATTTAACAGCTCCTATTCCATCCACTTCAACCACTGGAAATGTGAATTATTATGTTAGCCAAAAAGTAATAGCAACAGGTTGTGAAGGACCAAGAGCTAAAATTATAGTTACCATCAATCCTTTACCTTCTGCTCCAACTACCACTAATGTTAACTACTGTTTAAATTCAGTAGCACCTGCACTAAAAGTAACGGCTGCAAATGACAATAGCCTTCTTTGGTATGGAAATAATGCGACTGGAGGTAACGCTATTTTAACAGCACCTATTCCATCCACTTCAACTGCTGGTATTGGAGATTATTACGTTAGTCAAAAAATAAATGCTACTGGATGTGAAGGACCAAGAGCTAAAATAAGTGTCAATATCACTGCATTGCCTCCAGCACCAACTGTTAGTGATGTTAGCTATTGTATCGGCTCACAAGCAAACCAACTTTCTGCTACTGCAGTCGCTGGAAATAATTTATTATGGCATTCTGCTGCCACAGGAGGTGTATGGTTGGCAACTGCTTTCACGCCATCAACTTCATCAACAGGAAAAACTGATTTTTATGTTAGTCAATCTACTGCACCACTAGGTTGCGAAGGACCAAGATCAAAAATAACGGTTACCATTAATCCAATACCTTCTAGTCCAAATATTACAAGAAGAAATGATAGTTTAATTTCTTCTTCTCTGATTGGTAATATATGGCTCAAAGACGGTACGGAATTATCAAATAATACCCAAAGTATAAAACCCTTAACTGCGGGAAGTTATTTTGTAAAAACTACTATCAACGGTTGTACAAGTCTAATGAGTTCAGCTTACTTAAGCCTACTGACTGATTATTTGAATGATGAGGCAGCAGTTAAAGCAGCGCCCAATCCATTTGTAAATCAACTTAACATTGACTTTGTTTATTTCAACAATCAAAAAGTCAATGTTGAAATTTTTGAAAACATTAATGGAACTAAGGTTTACTCAACACAAAATTTACAACCGGGAACACCTATTTACTTAGGTAATCTAATGAAGGGAACTTATTTAATTAAAGTCACGTCTCAAGACAACAAGATTGTTAAGCAGTTTAGAGTTCTAAAACTATAACCATCTTAAATCAATTTTTAAATACCCCCAAAAGCCATCCTTTAATTCAAAAAAGGGTGGCTTTTTAATTTTTCGTATATTTAATTTAAGCCAAACAACTTATTTTAGTAGTCTATTTAATTACGATTAATTGCAAATTCCTATATTCATTAATTAACGCCTCATGAAACTAAATCTGAATCCCTCTTTTAAAGGTGCTGAATTATTAAAATGGATTACCATTTTTTTATTTTGTCTTCAGAGTTATATTATTTCTGCACAGACTTCGGATCAAAAGCCGCTATACCTTGACTATACAAAACCTATTAAAGTAAGGGTCAGCGATCTATTGTCGCGAATGACTCTTGAAGAAAAATTATTACAGATGAGTTCACGAATCTCCTCTCCTATTGAGCGGCTTGGTATTCCAGGTTTTTTATGGAGCAGTTCTGGAGATGGCCACTGTGTTAGTGTTCCGGCTGGTCAAGCAGCAACCATTTTTCCCGTTCCGATTGCCCAAGCAGCTAGTTGGGATAAAAAAATTGTACATAAACTTGCTGATATAATGTCGGATGAAGTAAGGGCTAGAGTGAACGGAAACATTCCCAAAGCAACGCTAACCTTTTGGTCACCTGTGATTGAGATGGCTCGTGATCCACGTTGGGGTAGAACAGAAGAATGCTATGGTGAAGACCCTTACCTCACTTCTCAATTAGGTCTTGCATTTGTAAGAGGAGTTCAAGGAAATAATCCAAAATATTTAAAAGCTACTGCTGGACCAAAACATTTTGCATTGAACAACGAAGAGTGGGATCGACACAATGGAAGTTCGGATGTAGATGAGCAACTTTTGCATGAATATTATCTTCGCCCTTATCAAACGATGGTACAAGAAGGAAAAGTTTTACAGATCATGGCAGCATACAATCGTTTAAACGGTGTTCCCTGCGTTGGCAATAAAAAACTTTTAACAGATATTCTTCGCGGACAATGGGGGTATGAAGGAAATATTGTATCAGACTGCAATGGTATCAGAGATCTTTTTGAAGGACATAAATATGTTGCCACTGTTCAAGAAGCAATTGCGCTTGCTATCAATTCAGGAATGGATATTGAATGTGGTGATTGTTTTCGCGATCACCTGACAGAAACTGTCAAGATGGGACTGGTATCTATGGCTACAATTGATACGGCCATATCTCGGATAATGATTCCACGTTTTAAATTAGGATTGTATGACCCTCCGGAAATGGTTCCTTTCACAAAAATTTCTCCTTCAGTAATGGATAGTCGAGCGCACAGAGCGGTGGCTAAGGAAGCAGCACAAAAAACAATTGTATTACTTAAAAATGAAAATCATTTACTACCATTAGACATCAATAAAATTAAGTCCATAGCAGTGATAGGTCCAAATGCAGCTGTCGCTCAGCTAGGAGGTTATACAGGAGGACATTCCGAAGTAATTTCTCCATTGCAAGGAATTAAAAATCGATTAGATAGTAACTATGTTTATTATGTAAAAGGAACCGATGTAAAAATAACATTGCCATTAATACCCACTGAATATTTGGTTCCTGCTGGAGGAAAGGCTGGAGAACATGGATTAAAAGGAGAATACTTCCCTAATGTAGATTGTTCAGGTGAACCAGTGCTAACAAGAATTGATAAAGTAATCGATTTTAAATTTGGTAAAAGTTCTCCTATTCCAAACTTACCAGCTACCTATTATTCAATTAGGTGGACGGGTGATTTTGTTGCTCCCTACACTGGGTCCTATTATATCGGTGGTGAATTTGACGATGCCATAAAATTATATCTGAATGGAAAATTACTCATCGATCGAACACTCAATCGAAACAAATCATCAGACGTTGCAAAAATTGAAATTGAGCAAGGAAAGAAATATGCGTTGAAAATAGAATACACTCAACAATGGTACAATGCTGAAGTTAAACTAACCGGAGCTCCTCAAAATCCAAATAAATTTAAAGAAGCAATAGAAGCGGCAAAAAAAGCGGATGTTGCCGTAGTTGTTTTAGGTACCGATGAGACAGTAGAAAAAGAAGGGGTAGATCGTCCAGACTTAAATCTTCCTGGAGATCAGGAAGATCTTGTGAAGGCAGTGTTTAAAGCAAATCCAAAAACAATTGTTGTCTTGCAAAATGGTAGTACAATATCTGTTACCTGGTTAAAAGAAAATGTACCTGCTATTTTCGAGACATGGTACAATGGAGAGGAAGGAGGCAATGCATTGGCTGATGTTATTTTTGGAGATTACAATCCAGCTGGCAGATTACCTCTCACCTTCTACAAAACAGCTGAAAACTTCCCCTCGTTCAGTGACTACGATATTCGTAAAGGAAGAACTTATATGTACAGAAAAAATACAAAAGAGAATTCCAAGATAAGTGAAGTGCTTTATCCATTTGGATTTGGACTAAGTTATACTCAATTTAGTTATAGTAAATTAGAAGTACTAACTAAACAATCAGATGCAAAAGGAAATATAAAAGCTCGCCTAACTATAAAAAATACGGGTACGCGTGCTGGTGATGAAGTAGTACAATTGTATGTGCGCGATGAGAAATCAAGTGTCGTAAGACCAGAGAAACAATTGGTTTGTTTTGACCGAATTCATTTATTACCCAATGAAAGTAAAGTAGTGGAACTAAAATTCCCCGCTAAAGATCTAGCCTATTGGATGGTGGCTTCCAATAGTTTTGTAGTGGAACCAGGAGACTTTACGCTAATGGTGGGAAGTTCTTCGGAGGATATTAAATCAACTGGAAAAATTACTATCAAATAAAATATTTACTACTAATTTATAATGATAAAAAAGAACTGTTATTGCTAAAGAATTGTTTGCTATGAAAAATTATCTTAAGAAAATTACACCGTTCCTATTAATCAATTTACTACTGATGTCATTTGCAAAGGAAGTAAAATCGCAAGGGCGAATGGTGAGAGGGGTAGAAAAATCGGAGTATACTTTACCTACTAATGTGGCAGACTTTTATGTATCACCAAAAGGTAATGACGCTTGGACTGGCAAACTAGCAGCCCCTAATAAAAATAATACGGATGGTCCATTTGCGACAATATCAAAGGCAAAGGAGGCGGTTCGTTTATTAAAAATGACCGTCTATAAACCAAAGAAAAAAGCTGTTGATCCTCGTTTTAAAGGAACCCCTCACTTATTAGGAACTGGTCGAGACATTTTAGTTTTAATTCGAGCGGGAGTTTATTCATTCGATAAAGGACTTGAGTTTACAGCAGCCGATGGAGGAGAAAGAGTAGAGACTGACTTACCTACTGGTGCATTCGAATATCATGAGCTTAAAGATTACTATGTTACCTATGCAGCCTATCCAGGTGAAAAAGCAATTATATCAGGAGGTGAAAAAATTACTGGTTGGACAAAAGAAAATAATGGAGCTTGGAAGGCTTCCATTCAAAGAGAGGAAATAAATGATTTATATGCCAATGGAAAAAGACTAACCTTAGCACGTACTCCTAACAGCGGATTTTTTTATACTGATGGACAGCCGACCGATTCTGTTTATTTTCAATTTAAAACAGGCGATTTAAAATCATGGAAGGATATAGAAACTAACCGGATTCATATGACCGTTCGCTGGAGCGGAATACATACTAGTATTGCAAGGGTAGACGAAAAAAATAATAGAGCCTATTTATCTACTGCCTCGCCAGATATGCTCATTGTTCCACCAAAATATTATGTAGAAAATTTAGCTGCCTTGATGGATACTACCAATGAATGGTTTTATAATAAAAAAAATAAGACGATTCAGTTTATTCCAAGTGAAGAGATTAAAGATCCTAATCTATCAGAGGTATCTTTTCCAAAACTTAGTAACCTATTATCCGCTAGTGGTACAAGAGAAAAGCCAATTAGAAATTTACGTTTTTACAATCTCAACTTTCAAAATACGCTAGCAGGCGGTGGAGCAACAGTAACCTTTCAATATGCAAAAAACTGTGAGTTATTAAAGAACACCATTGAAAATGTAAGTCAAGCAGCCATCAATTTTGGAGTTGGATCTTATCACAATTTAATTAGTAGAAATACAATCAATGATTCAAAAGGCAGCGGTATTATTGTAGCGGGTGTACCCAAACCAGAAATTTGGGAGGATGTAGTGAGTGATAATACCATTTCATTTAACAAGATTACCAATATTGAAATAGCTGCCACTGGAATTTCCACTTACAATGCAATCAGAAGTACCGTTAGTAATAACTATATCAATAATGTTGGTAGTTATGGTATCACACTAGGGTCTTGGCCAAACATTGAAGAGACAAGTGATGGAAGCCATCTTGCAGAATTTAATCATGTATCCTTCACCAATATGAAACGTGATGATGAAGGTGGTATTGCAGTATATGGATTGAGTCCAGGCTCAGTAGTTAGAAATAATTTGATACACGATGTTCATCCAGCAGAAACGAACGAGAATGTTGCGTTATTTTTTCAGAACATGTCATCTGGATGGAAAGTTTATGACAATACCTATTTCAACCTAAAACAAGGAGAGATGAAACTTTGCGCTTGTTACTTGGTTGATAACTTTTATGAAAATAATATCATTGTTGAATCTCCAATCAATCAACCTGAAGAAATAATAGAAGGCACAACTAAATTATCTTTTAACAACATAGATATTAAGTCAATAGATTTACCAATAACTGGTCATGAATTTTTAATTAGTGTAAAAGTTTCCAATACTGGTTCAACCGGAATGGAAGATATTTTTTTATATGTAGATGGAAAAGTAGTTGGTGCAAAAAAACTTCCATTCATAGCTAAAAATGAGCGCAGAATTGAGTTTAAATATAAATTTAGTGATCCAGGAAAACATTCAGTTGCCATCGGGAAATCATTGACCAAAGAGGTAACAGTGAAAGGTAAACCTATTTACCTAATTTATCGAAACCTACAATCAAATGTTAAAGAAATACCAGTAGGTGATTCATTAGAAGTTACTACAGTTGCATTGAACATGCGAGCTGAAAGTCTAACACAAAAAGTGGTTCTTACAATAGATGGAAAACTTACAGCTGCTCAATCCATTCATTTTCAAGAAAACGAGGCCAAACAAATTAGTTTTTCAGTTCTCCCATCAATAGGATTTCATACAATAACAATCGGTGATCAACCACCTATAAAGGTTCATGTTTATCCGGTACAAAAAATTGATATTTCTAAAGCGTCTTTTTTAACTTACACCACCACCACAGCTAAACCCAGTAAATTTAATTTTGATGCAAAGCAAAATCATTTTGAGATCACTGCTGCAGGAACTGATTTTCTTCATGCGGAAGATTCTTATGGAACGATTTATCTTAAACAAGCCATTGAAGGAAATTTTGTAGCTACAGTAAAAGTGGTACGATTTAGCGAAGGAATTAGTGAATGGTTTAGAGCAGGTATTTTTGTGCGCAATGACTTATCAAAAGGTGATGGAAAGAAACCTGCTACCATAGGTTCATTTCTTCTTTTTTCTACCACTAAACGCTGTGGAGCACAATGGGATGAGTTTGGAGATGGATCTATGCACAACACAAAATCCAAAAATTATGGAGTAGAAAACCCAATCCCAGTATGGATTAAGTTGGTTCGTCATGGTAATAGCTTTACTGGATATTACAGTCTAGATGGAAAAAATTGGACAATTTCGCGCGAGTCAGGAGATATTCCAGGGATGGCTACTAAGATGGATATTGGATTAGCAGGTGGAGCAAATGATCAGAAAGTATCTACCGTCACTTTTGAAGATTTTCAAATTTCGGTAGAGAAAAAATGATTTTTAAATTTGAAGTTTTTAAATCGACGGATTAAGAAATTGTGCATACCATTTTCCTGAATCCTTAACAATTCTTTGTTGGGTTTTAAAATCGATATGCACCAAACCAAATTTTGGGTTGAAACCCTCTGCCCATTCAAAATTATCCATAAGGGTCCATACAAAATATCCGTTCACTTTTACCCCCTCTTTTTTAGCACGCAAGACCTGTTCAATATGATCTTTCAAGTAGTTAACTCGATCGGTGTCTTCAATTCTTCCATCCTGCAATGTATCTTTAAAAGCTACTCCATTTTCTGTAACAATAATTTCTTTGATAGCAGGATAACTATTGAATTTTTTTAAGGCTTCATAAATGCTGGGAGGATATACTTCCCAATCCATCTGAGTATAGGGTACATTCCTTTTACTAGCCTTGATGATTTTTGCATTGACAAAAGGTACGAAGGGAGAATATTTAATTAATTCTCTCGTATAATTTTGAAGGCCTATAAAGTCCATATCGAAAGCAAGATTCACCTCATCATCCTGCTTCATGTAGCGTTCAATTCTATTTAATACTGCTAAATCTTTTATTGGATATCCCATGCCCAGCAAGGGCTCAATGAACATCCTATTTATTAAGGCATCTACTTTAGCGGTAGCCTTACAGTCTCTAACAAGGTTAGGACGGTAGGGCTCAAGATATGAATAAGAGAAGGTAGTACCTATTTTTGCATCAGCACAAAGAGACCTCACTATTCTGCCTCCTTCGGCCTGACATAAAGCAGCATGATGAGCAGCGGCTAAAAAATTGCCTAAGCCTTTTTTACCCGGAGCATGAACGCCTAAAAAATAACCCGCACCGGTAAATACCATTGGCTCATTTAATATCATCCAATGCTTTACTCTATCGCCAAAATTATTAATACAACATTCAACAAATTCACTAAACCACTGAACAATCGATCGATTAACCCATCCACCCTTTTGTTGCAATGCGTCTGGTAAATCCCAGTGATACAATGTTACCCAAGGCATTAAGCCTTGAGCTAGACAACAATCGATTAAACGATTGTAAAAATCAATTCCCTCGGAATTAACTTTACCGATGCCTTCAGGAAAAATACGAGACCATGAAATAGAAAATCGATAGACTGGGATATTTAATTGGCGAATGAGCGCAATATCTTCTTCATATTTTTGATAAAAATTACAGGCTTCATTTCCATTTTCGCCCAATAAGATATTTCTCTTTTTTTGAGAAAAACTATCCCAGATAGAAAGGCCTTTTCCATCCGCATCATGTGCGCCCTCTATTTGATAAGCTGCAGTAGAAACACCCCAATTAAAATTGTCTCCGAAATCTTTTCTGGCAAAACTCATTTTTAGTTAATCTGCAAGCTGAAGTAATATTTTACCTAGACTTTTATTTTTTAGTTTTTTAACGGAGTAGATAGATTCTCCCAATATCGCCTTTGGATTGACCGGTGCAGCCCCATGTTTTTTCAAAACCATATCTATGATTTTTTCTGTATCGTCAGGATAATCAACCGGAATGTATTGATCAGAGTCTAACCAGGCTTGGATGGTAGCAATATACTTTTGTTTCAAACTTTTGATGACTGGCACTCCAATTTTTTTTAAAGCCGCTGCATTACACTGCTGTTCATACTGCCCTTTCATGGGAATCGCTAATAATTTCTTTTTTAAATACAATGCTTCAGCTGGTGTTTCAAATCCTGCACCACACAAAATTCCTTTACAGTTTATAAGGCTATCTATAAAATCATCATTATTAATCGGACGTATATGAATGTTTTTCTCTTTGTACTCTTTTTTTGTATGCTTACTAAATACCTCCCACTGAACATTTTTAAAAGTTGACAATACTTTTATAATTCTTTCATCACTATAAGCAGGGAGGTAAACAGTGTAATATTTTTTTGTTTCAGCAATTGCATTTCTTATTTGGTCGCGTATAACAGGAGTAAAAATATTTTGATCAAATTTTTCAAAATGAAAACCGTATGAATCGGTAACTGGAGCGTAGTTATTCAATACTGCTTTTCCAACAGGATCTATTTTTTTGGGCTTGGGGGATTTTTTATTGATCACCGCACTTTGATGGCTAAGTCCAATACAAGCCTTGTGTTTCATTTTGCAAGCCCAAGCACTTACTGGCTCAAAATCATTAATCACCAAATCATATTCTTCTACTGGAAGACTATTGATTTCTTTAAAGAGTTGTTTTAAGTTACTTTTCTTATAGGTTGCAATCAAGTCTACACCCCCTTTTTTTCCAAAAATAAAACTAAGTCCTTTGAAAGTATATTTAACTGGATAAGGCAATGACACGTCTGCTTGAATACCACTTACTAAAATATCAACTTCACCTTTTTGCTGGAGTATTGGAATAATATCCCTTGCACGGCTCAAATGCCCATTTCCAGTACCTTGTATCGCGTATAATATTTTCATTTCTGACGCATTAAATTAAATTCTTCTACTAAATTATCGAATAGCTCACCATCATTCAAGTCATCCACCTCAGTAATGGATGATTCCTTATTATCCAACTTTATTTCATTTTCATTAAATCTATAAATACTCCATTCATTGTTAACATACTCTAGAGCGGTTAAATTCTCAATCCAATCTCCGCTATTGAGGTACATCGTTTTACCCTGATCGTTACTAATCTCCCTCATTTCTGGTTGATGGATATGACCACAGACTACAAAGTCATATTTATTTTCAATAGCAATATCTGCAGCAGTTTGTTCAAAACTGTTAATAAATTTTACTGCAGATTTAACACTATTTTTAATTTTTTTTGAGAGAGAAAGCTTTCCACGTTTAAATACTTTTTCAGAAATAAAATTCACAACACGGTTAATCAATATCAAAGTATCATATCCAATAGCGCCCAATTTTGCAAGCCACTTGCTATGTTGCATCGTAATGTCAAATACATCGCCGTGAAAAAACCAGGCGGTTTTACCATTTTCTAAGGGCAGTATCACTTTATTTACAATTCTTAAGGAACCCATTTTAAATCCAACAAACTTACGCAGCATCTCATCGTGATTGCCAGTGATATAGTAAATCTTAACCCCCTTACTCATCCAATGAAGGATTTGTTTAATCACTTTCATATGAGCCTTTGGCCAATATCTTTTACTGAATTGCCATATATCAATGATATCACCATTGAGAATTACAATTTTAGGCTTTACAGATTTAAGGTAATGAAGTATCTCGGTAGCGTGGCAGCCATAAGTGCCAAGATGGACGTCAGAAAGGACAAGGATATCTAATTTTCTTTTTTTTACTTTATCCATTAACGGATTTTGTAAATTTTAAACGCGTGGTAAAACGCTGAGAAAAGGGTTACAAATAAGGCAGCTGAAATTTTTTGTAATAAAAAACGTAGATTTTCCATATAGAAAAAATTAAATAACTATTTGCAAAATAACTTATTCAATGTAAACAAATCTTTACGCTAATGTTACCGGAAGGTTAACAATTGCCTACTTTCAACAAGGATTCTTTCTACTGTAAGTCTAAATACCGCTTCAAATTGCACCAAAAAGGTCCAGAAAAACATATCTTTAAATCAAGTTGTAATTGATAAAAAATTACTGCCATTCAACTTATCAAAAGAATATTATGAAAAAATGCTTACTTAAAACGCTGCTTTTTATTACACTCATCAGCCAGCTTTCTTTCAAAATAAATAATGAGCAAAAGAAATTTGAAGCTGATATCATTATTTATGGAGGCACTTCAGCAGCTGTTATTGCTGCTGTTCAGGCAAAAAAATTAGGTAAATCAGTAATAATCATTTCCCCTGCAAAGCATTTAGGAGGATTGTCCTCGGGAGGATTGGGCTTTACTGATATTGGTAATAAATCAGTTATTGGAGGTCTGGCTAGAGATTTTTATCACCGCATTTTTCTCCATTATCAAATGGATCGTTCTTGGATATGGCAGAAAAAAGAAGCCTATGGAAATAAAGGCCAGGGTACGCCTGCAATAGACGGCAATGCCAGAACCATGTGGATATTTGAGCCTCATGCTGCCGAAGATGTATTCAATGATTATATCAAAGAAAATAATCTTACTGTCTTCAATGAAGAATGGATAGATCGTGAGAAGGGTATTACCATGCAAGCGGGTAAAATAATTGCGGTTCGTACACTGAGTGGTAAAGTTTTTAATGGAAAAATATTTATTGACGCAACTTATGAAGGAGATTTAATGGCTGCTGCAAAAGTAAACTACGAGATTGGCAGGGAGTCTAACAATAAATACAATGAGCGGTGGAATGGAATACAAACAGGTGTATTTCAACATGGCCATTATTTTAAAACAAAAATTGATCCTTACAAAGTACCAGGTAGTCCTAGTAGCGGACTACTTCCATTGATCTCTAATGAAAAAGTTGGCGTTAATGGGGAGGGTGATAAAAAAGTACAAGCTTATTGCTTTCGCATGTGTTTAACAACTAACCCTAATAATAAAGTTGCATTTACCAAACCAGTAGGCTATGACCCATCGCGATATGAACTGCTCATCAGGGTATTCAATTCAGGATGGCGTGAATTATTTCAAAAATTTGATCCTATCCCCAATCAAAAAACAGATGTCAATAATCATGGTCCCTTTAGCACAGACTATATTGGAATGAATTATGATTATCCAGACGCTTCTTACCAAAGAAGAAAAAAAATAATTCAAGAGCATGAGAATTATCAAAAAGGATTACTGTATTTTATTGCTACCGATCCCCGAATACCCGCTGATGTTCAAAAAGAATTCAATACCTGGGGACTTGCAAAAGATGAGTTTACAGACAACGGCAACTGGCCCAATCAAATTTATGTAAGAGAAGCGCGAAGAATGATGAGTGATTATGTGATGACAGAAAATGAAGTTATGTCAAAAAAAGCTGTACCAG
This sequence comes from Chitinophaga pinensis, assembly GCA_945876095.1. Taxonomy (GTDB): domain Bacteria; phylum Bacteroidota; class Bacteroidia; order Chitinophagales; family Chitinophagaceae; genus Ferruginibacter; species Ferruginibacter pinensis_E. The sequence continues at coordinate 161,746 of CAMCMP010000002.1, read as the reverse complement.
AATCCATTGGTATGGGTTCCTATAGTTTAGATTCACATAATATTCAACGAATCATCATGCCAGATGGTTCAGTACAAAATGAAGGAGATATTGGAGTTCGTGCGCCTCAGCCTTACGAAATATCTTACCGAGCAATTATTCCAAAAGAATCCCAATGTAAAAACTTGCTAGTACCAATCTGTATTTCTTCTTCCCATATCGCCTTTGGCTCAATAAGAATGGAGCCAGTCTTTATGATTTTAGGTGAATCAGCTGCAACCGCTGCATCCATTGCAATTGATGACCAAGTGAATGTACAAAAGGTAAATTATACCAAACTTAAACAGAAATTATTAGACCAAAATCAAGTACTTAGTTTTAAAAAATAAAATGCGGTAGTCAAAAAATAATATATCAAAATGAAAAAACTCCTTGTATTACTTAGTCTTTTAACCTTAATGGATAGCTCTTTTGCACAAACAAAGAAAAAAGACAAAGCTCAAAACATTTTGGTGATATTAAGTGATGACCAAAGTTATAATACCTTGAGTATTTTAGGCAACAAAGAAATTCATACACCCAATTTAGATCGATTGGCAAAAGAAGGAATGCTATTTTCACAAACCCATGTGATGGGCGGTCATCAAGGTGCCATCTGTATACCAAGTAGAGTAATGTTACTGACCGGAAGATATGTAAATAGATTACCAGGAGATGGTTCAACCATCCCTGACAGTCTAGTAAGTTTGCCAGAAGTATTGCGCACCAGGGGATATACAACCTACCACACAGGTAAATGGCATAGCGATAAGGCTTCACATCACCGGTTTTTTAGTGATGGTGGAGATATATTTTTTGGGGGAATGCATTTTAAAGATGATGGTGGGCAAGAGCATCCTACGGTGTATCCATATGATCCAAGCGGACTTTATCCGACGTCATTAAAAAGAAGAAGCGATACTTTTAGCACCCAACTATATGCTGAAAATGCGATCAATTTTTTGAATAGCACGAAATCAAAATCACAACCTTTCTTTTGTTATGTAGCTTTTACTTCTCCTCATGATCCTAGAACTCCTCCTCCAGCTTATCAAAATAAATATAAAGCAGCATCGATATCTGTACCAGCTAATTTTTTACCCCAACATCCATTTGACAATGGAGATCTAAAAGTAAGAGATGAAAAATTATTGCCAAGACCATTAACTACCGAAGCTGTACAAAATGAGATCGCCTTGTATTACGGAATGATTAGCGAGATGGATTTTCAGGTAGGAAGAATTTTAGACGCGCTTGAAAAGAATCATTTGAAAGAAAATACACTCATTGTTTTTGCAGGCGATAATGGCCTAGCCGTTGGCCAGCATGGTTTATTGGGTAAGCAAAACCTATATGAACATAGCATCAGAGTACCTATGATTATAGCAGGTAAAGGGGTTCCAAAGGGTACTATCTACAAAGGATTTAATTATTTAAGCGATATCTCTCCTACTATTTATAACTACTTGGATATACCACAGCCTACTTCAGTAGAGGGCAAAAGTTTATTGCCAGTTTTCAATCAACCGAATGAAGTCATCAGGAAGAATATCTATAATGTTTATGGTAATTGGATGAGAAGTATTAAATCTCAAGACGGATTTAAATTGATTGAATATAATGTAAATGGAGTTTTACATACACAGCTTTTTGATTTAAAAAAAGACAAATGGGAAAAAACTGATTTATCTGACAAACCCTCATTTTCAAAAACAAAAGAATCATTGAGGTCTTTATTAATAAAAGAAATGAAAGACACCCATGATAATTTGGATATTACCAAACCCGATTGGGGTAGAGTAAAAGGAATGAAAACAAATGGAGGAGAATAAATATTTATTATTTAATTTTTATTCTCCATCCAAAATATAACATTCTTCCATACGTAGGCCCCCAAACCATTGACGCATCAAAATAGGCGCTAAACGGTGTAGAGGCGGCCAATATAGTATTCTGCTGAAAATAATTAGCGATATTTTCTACTCCCATATAAATATCCATCGGATAATTTTTATTGAATGTTTTACTCACTTGTGCATTCATTAATAAAAAACTAGGTGAATAATTTGAAAGCTGATACATAGCTGGATTATCCGAACTGTTGGGTATTCTCTTTTTACCATTGTAAGTAATGGTATAATTAAATTTCCAGTAATTAGCAGTTGCATAATCAATGCTCACAAAAGCCCGGTCTTTAGCAATCAATGGTCGTTCCAATAATTTTCCTGTATAAGTTTGCTTAACATCAAAGTATCTATACGCCAATCTTAAATCTAATTTTTTAATCGGCTCAATATTTAATTCAGCTTGAAAACTATTCGAGTATGATTTACCATCTAAATTATAAAATTGAACCAATCTTATATTTTCTAAATCAACCAAAACTTGATTGTTAAAATCATTTCTAAAATAGTCTAACCCGAGGGTAGCGCTATTCCCTAAAAAATTAAATTTTTGATCTACACTAATCCCTTTGTTCCAGGCTATTTCCGGATTTAATCCATACGCTGCACCAGCAATACTTGGAGCGATAGTTACTTGTCTAGCACTTACAAAAACACTGTTATTTTCTGCAAAAATATTGGCCGTTCTTTGGCCTCTACCTGCACTCAATCGAATGGTAGTTCCGGTGATTGGCTCATATCGCATATTAAATCTAGGCGTTACAAATGCACCATACAAATTATTATGATCAGCTCTTATTCCTGCTACCATACTCCATTTGTCATTTGGCGTATAGGTATATTCAAAGAAAGTACCAGGCACTACCTCCTTTCGAGAATAGTTGTTGAAATTAAAATCTTCTTGGTATTGATCATATTGAAAACTTAGACCCGTTCTAAACTTATGAATAGTGGAACGAATGATAGATTGATAAATTAAATTACCATAAAGACTTTTCTGCTTGGCATTGTAATTGGTTAAACCAAAATAGGATTCCTGATTATGATTGATTGCATCCACTTGTAATCCAATGCTCTTATACTTTTGCTGAGGAAACACATACCCCATCTTTCCGAACAACTCATATCTTTCTGTATTAATTTCTAAACCATAATGATTTAAAGTATTTTTATCGGTAGCTGGATCAAAATTTACTTCTCCTCCCAATTTTTTATCATTCAAAACTTTTATTCCAAACTGCGCAAGGGTTCCTTTGTTGTTATCAAATTTATAACGGTTCACTAAACTCAACTCATTGCCAGTCGGCAAATCTTTAAATCCGTCACCGTTCATATCAATTGCATTATTTAAAAAATTATCATGGAGCAATAATGCTGTAGACCATTTTGAATTGATTTTATTAGCTAGACTTAAGTTCAAATCAGTTTTACCCAAACCATTGATATAAATATTGCCTAATAATTTTTCTGCAGTCTCCGGCTTTTTTAATTCAACATTAATTTGTCCAGCAATACTTTCAAATCCATTCGCTACCGAACCCACTCCTTTGGTCAATTGAATACTTTCAATCCAAGGACCAGCAATTGAATTCAAACCCAATGGTGTGGCTAAGCCTCTTGGTCCTGGCAGATTCTCTACCGTTAATTGAGTGTAGTTTCCACTCAATCCTAATAATTGAATTTGTTTTGAACCCGTTACCGCATCATTATAAGATACATCCACCGATGGATTGGTTTCAAAACTCTCGCTTAAATTACAACAGGCAGCTTTTAATAATTCCGAGCCCGTCATAATTTGTGTTCTGATAGGATTTAAATTAGGAATATAGCTAGTCATCTTACGACTAAAAATAGTCACTTCATTCAATTGTCCTTTGGTAGCTAAAATTATTTTTAAATCATTAGCGTTTACAACTGATATCGTATCAGCTTTGTAACCAGCATAACTAACGATCAACCGTTGAGTAATACTATTTGATTGAATAGCAAAAACTCCTAAGCTATCTGTAACAACGCCTGCAGTAGCACCTAACCAATGAATGGTTGCATTTGCTAAAGGCTCGAATTTACCATTGGTATTATCTTGTAAAACCACTCCCTTAATAGTATCCATGGAAACTTGATGAACCATTTCTGCCAGTTCTGTATCTCGATAATGACAACAATCGGGTAATTCCTTGTAAATAATATCTTTCGCTTTTTTGTCGAATAAATCATGACCAACAGATAAAATTTTATTTTGAATTTTTTCAAGAGAGATTTGAGCAGCATTGTACTCCAGTGCTAAAATTTTTGTGTCAACATCCCAATTAGCTACCTTAACACCTTTTATTTTAAGTGCCGCTTCAATTCGATTTTTACATTGATCACATGCTCCAAATACTTTGAAACTAGTGGATGAAATGGTTCCGCTATTTAGATCTTGTGCAAAAATTACTTGATTGGCAAATACCAAAAATAGCAATAGTAAATATTGATGAAATTTCATGATTGATTCTTTAATCGATTATTAAATAGAAATACTATTAATTGTCGACTAGAATCAAATTAAAAAAATAGAATAGAAGGCTTGTTTATTCTCTTGGAGAATTAAGGGAGGTGAATGCAAATAAGCCAGATAGGACTTATTGATAGAAAACAAATTTTTAGTAGGGAATGTAAATTGGTGATTAATTAATACCCCTATGTTGAACTTTACATTTTGAGCATATTCAGCTTTCTGTTGATCCGAAGATATTTTAATTTCCTTTTTTTCATCCTTACAACAACCATTATTAGACATACCGCATTTGGCACATTTGTCCTTTTTTTTACTAGAAAAAGACCAGTCACTAATTTTATTCATGCAGTAATGCATATTGATAGTGGTACCAATAGCAGAAGCAGAATAAACGATCAATAATAATATGACTATTAATTTCTTCACAGTACAAAGGTAAAGGCTATCTCCTGAAATAAACAAATAGTAAAATATACTACTCAGTAGATTTTGTTAATCTTTAAGAAAAACTAACCCCTAATCAAATGCTTTTATAAATCCCCTTTTTTTAATGCCGCTACTGCATAGTTTGCAGCCCTAGCAGTAAGGGCCATGAATGTTAGCGAAGGATTTTGAGTACTGGTACTGGTCATACAAGCACCATCCGTAACAAATACATTTTTGCAATGGTGCAGCTGATTCCAACTATTTAACAAAGAGGTTTTAGGATCATTGCCCATTCTTACCCCTCCCATTTCATGAATATCCAAGCCAGGCGATTGCTTTGAATCCCATGAACTAATATTTTTACAACCCGCCGCATCTAATAATTCAGCGCCTACTTGTAAAAAATCTTTTAATAAACGCTCATCATTTTCATCATATCCAATAGAGGTAATCAATTGAGGAATTCCCCACTCATCCACTTTATCAGTACTTAATCTAACATGATTCGATTCTTTAGGAATCGTTTCACCTTGCATCATCATCGATACATGCCAACCTCCTAACTCGGTACTCTTATCTTTAAACTCAGCACCAATACCTTCGGCGGATGCTTTAGATCTTCCGGCTCCAAAAAATACCATGTATCCTCTCAAGAAATCAGTTTCTTGTTTGTGAACATTTCTAAAATTAGGCATCATCGGCTGCGTAGGACGACGACCATAATAATATTGATCTAAATTTCCATCCACGGTAGCAGATAGACTTCCGCGATAATTATGAAAGGCAATATATTTTCCCAATAAACCATTGTCGTTTCCTAAGCCATTAGGAAAACGTTTAGAAATAGAATTTAATAAAATTAAATTGGTATTTAAAGTGGAGGCATTTACAAAAATTATTTTAGCGAAATACTCTGTTGCTTTTTTTGTAATGCTATCAATCACTCTAACGCCCTTGGCTTTTTGTGTAGCCTCATCATAAATAATAGAATGCACTACTGAGTTAGGCTGTAGTGTTAAATTACCCGTCTTTTGTGCCCAAGGAATCGTTGATGCATTGGAACTAAAATATCCACCAAATGGACAACCTCTTTCACACAATGAACGCGCTTGACAAGCTTGTCTTCCTTGTTCAATATGAATAGGCTGAGGTTCAGTTAAATGAGCACACCTACCTTGAATGACAGATCGATCAGCAAACTTTTTCATGATATTAGTTTGCATCTGTTTTTCTACAGTATTCATTTGCCATGCAGGCAAAAAAGATCCATCGGGTAAGGTATCTAGTTTATCATAATTACCACTGATGCCAGCAAATAATTCTACATGGGTATACCATTGCTCGATGTCTTTATATCGGATGGGCCAATCACCAAAACCATCACGGGCAGGCCCTTCAAAATCATATTTACTCCACCGCTGCGTTTGCCTAGCCCACAATAAAGATTTTCCTCCTACCTGATAACCTCTTATCCAATCATAGGGCTTTTCTTGAATGTAAGGATGTTCAGCATCCTTAACAAAAAAATGCTCTGAAGTTTCGTTGTAGGCATAACACTTACTAACGATCGGATTATTTTTTGTTAATGCAATGGTCTTTTTTCCGGCATGGTCAAAATCCCATGGATTTTTTGTGGCAGTAGGATAATCTTTTAAATGCACTACATCTCTACCTCTTTCTAAAACCAAAGTTTTCAACCCTTTCTCACACAATTCTTTGGCAGCCCATCCTCCACTAATTCCAGAACCAATTACAATAGCATCATAAATATTATTTGCCATTATTTTTAAATTAATTTGTTATTAAAATGAAAGTTGAAATTCATAAAATTGCTACTTAATAATTATTAAAAAAAACTACTTACAATATTTGCTGATGTATTCATCTACACCTGGATATCCTTTTTTCTTAGCTGAATTGAGAGCGGTACAAGCATCCTTGTTATTATTAAGTGGAATAAAACACATCGCTAAGTAAAATTCTGATTTCCCTGTCGTGGCAGAAGCATATTGAATAGCTTTTTGGAAATAAGGAAGTCCTTTCGAATAATTTTGATTCATATAAAAACAAATACCTACGTTTTCATAATGGGTATAGTTATTAGGATCTAACTTAATCGCTTGCATATAAAATTCAGCCGCTTTTGAATATTGCTGTTTAACAAAAGCATCCAAACCGCTTTTAGTAAAGCCATTCAAAATGCTAGATCCTTGAACAGTGCCTCCTTTATAAAAGAAACTACTTACTTTTTCTAATTCAGTACTATCATTGGGATATCTTTTTTTGCTTGAATCCAATAAGTCCATCATCGCCTTATCAGCAAATCCTTTCACTTCATACAGGGCCAATAAATACTTTGAATCTGCCACGCCACCTGCCCTATATTTTGAATAGAGTTGATAGGCTTTTTTAATTTCATTGGAATCCTTGGTTTTGGCAGCACTAAACATCATGTTGCTGTAATAACTAGTTGCCCTTGGCCAATTATAAAAAGCTCTCTTTGCAAAAAATGCCACACTATCCATTTTTTGTTTGTCTACATAAACAGCCGTTCTTATAAAATCATTGTAATGCAAATAAGGATTTACCCCTTCGCTTTCTTTTAATAACTTCAGCGCCTCTTCATAATGTTTATCTCTAAATTCATAACGAGCAATCAACCCTTTAATAGGAAGCGTAGAAGTAGATAAATTAGGTATTTCAGGGAATCCAGCCTTCACTTCTTCCAATGACATTTTAGGATCAGAATCAATTTCACCCATTACGAACTTCTGAATTTTTAAAGAGGTATACGTTTGTTGAGCGATATAAATAGAAGGAACAATAAGGGCTAGAGAAAGAATAAAAAATAAGATTGGTAAGAACTTTTGAAATAAATTTATTCCTCTTGATGGTTTTTTAATATAACCAATCGGCATAAATACCAACGCTGCTGAAATCACTAACATCATTTGCATGGCAGGTCGCTCTGCTGGAAAATTTAATAAGGCATCCACCGCATAACAACTGACCGCCATAAAAGATAGGGTAGCCGGTAACCAATAAGACGGATTTTCTTTATTCCGCCAAATTTTAAAAGTAAAAATTGGTACCAATAAAAACATCAATCCAAATGCAAGGCCACCCAATATGCCAAGGTCGTCAAACATTTCTATAAAATCATTGTGACAATGATAAGGCACAAATAAATCGTTGGTAAATTCTTTTTCATATGGAATAGAAGCTAGTTTCCAATTACCAAAACCAGCACCAATGATAGGATGTTTGATTGCATAATCAATGGCACCTTTCCAAAGATGAATTCTACTCCCCTGTTCGCTTTGCACATTGATATCCGCCATTCTCTTAGTCACCGTACCATAACCACCCTGAAAATCTTGCATTTGAACGGCATTAGACAATAACATATTAGCTACGAAAAAACCAATTATAATCGGCCCAATAAAAAAAGACAATTGCATTAACATCTTTTTAATATTGCTTTTGCCAATCATCACAATGGTAGAAATAGAAAAGATGAACAAAATTAATCCCAAGCCAACATAAGTTGACCGAGTGTTCATGATAAACAAGGCAATAATCCCAATAGTCAAAACAGCAAGACCCATTATTTTGACAAATGATTTGTAATTGATAATGATCCATAATACAAAGGGAAACTTTATGAGCAGACTGGCTGCCATTACATTTTTATTGCCATGATTACCTGTCAGGCTAACAATATTTGCATCAAGTGTTTTTTCAACCATATTATTTGAAAACCCATTTAAAATATAGATGGAATCCCAGAGTAAAATAAATGCGATTGAAAAAGAAATAATATTGAAAACATAATGTAAATCCTTTTTATAGAATAAAATAGCAATTTGGATAAATGCTAAATAAGTAGAAAATAATCTAGCCAGTGTAACCAAAGATTCAACCGCATTGATCGCATAAAAATAGGAAGCGATTGCCCAAATTACCAAGAAGGAATAAAGGATAGAAAATTTATATTTAAAAACTTCAAGAATAGCAGTTTTATAAATTTCTCTATTAAAAAAAATATACAATAACACCAATAAATCAACCACGCAAACATAGAGCCATTGCGCCCCCATCACATCGGCACCGCCAAAATCTGAAACGAAATGAACTAGTAAAAACAGGATCGATACCAATGCGCCTACTAAACCTTTACTATCCTTTATACCCATAAGAAAAAATATTTATATAATCTTTGAACCATTCAGTTCGGATCAATGTGCTAATTTATGCGTTTTTTTTTAATGCGGGTTTAGGCGGGTATAATTATAGTTTGTCCTTTAAATTCGGGTTTAGGAGTTTAGGGGAGTAGGATAATTGTTTGAGTTTTTTAATTCGGGTTTAGGGGAGGATTATTATTGTTTGTACTTTTTAATTCGGGTTTAGGGGTTTAGGGGTTTAGGAGGTGCGCAAAATTTTCTCCATCTTTTTTCCTTTTGCTAATTCATCTACCAACTTATCTAAATACCTTACTTGCTGGGTAAGTTTATCTTCAATTTCTTCAACTCGATACCCACAAATGGTTCCAGTGATTAGATACGCCTTTTCATTGATGGTAGCCTGTTCAAAAAAAGTTTCAAAATTTAGTTTTTTATCTACCATTTCCTGCAGTCGCCTATTATCAAATCCTGTCAACCAATTGATCACCTGATCCAATTCTTCCTTCGTCCTGCCCTTCTTCTCCACCTTGGTTAGATACAATGGATACACCGATGCAAATATCATTTTACGTATCCTTTCGTTTTGTGCGCTAGCATTATTCATTGAATGAATTGGAATGATTTTTATGAATACTTGTTTAATTGACTATGGCAAAAATATTTCAAAAAACAATCCGCTGTTATGAAATTTAACTATCATCCAATGATTCTCAAGATTATTCATTCCCTATTTGAAGCATTTTCATAAATACAAAGTAGCAATTAAAATTAAATATATCTTTACTACATAAAGAACCCTCCAATAAAAGTTCTGACTATACACTATTCAGCTGGCTAAAAATTCTATGATGCAAAAAAGATTTTGGGTACTATTTATTCTAGCCATATTTTCTATCATTACCTATATCGACCGAACCTCCATCTCCATCACAGGAAGCTTGATAACACAAGATCTTAATTTGAGTGAAAAAGAATTTGGCTGGATACTCGGTTCATTCGCATTTGCCTATGGTATTTTTGAAATACCAGCAGGTCTTTGGGGAGATTTAAAAGGTCCCAAATCCATTATCCTTAGAATTGTATTGTCTTGGTCGGTGTTTACCATCCTAACAGGATTTTCTTACACCTTCACCATGCTATTCATTATTCGCTTTTTATTTGGAATGGGTGAAGCAGGTGCCTACCCTAATGCAACGATTGTAATACAAAGATGGTTTCCTAAACAAGAAACTGGACGCGCTCAATCCATCATCTGGATTGCAAGCCGCATTGGTGCAGCACTCGCACCATTCTTGGCCGTAAGTATTATGATGACCTGGGGATGGCGCTATGTGTTTTATATTTTTGGTGTACTTGGCTTACTATGGGCAATATTTTGGGGCTTTTGGTTTCATAATGAACCGAAAAATATGCCTGGGATTAAAGAAGCTGAATTAAAACATATTGAAGAAGGAAGAGAAATAAAAATGCATAAAAATAGTCTTCAAGTTTTTTTGAAAATTATTAAAACGCCCAACGTATGGGCATTAATGAGTATGTACCATTGCTTATTGTATGGCGCCTATTTTTATCTTTCCTGGATGCCTAAATATTTAAAAAATGGAAAACATATTGATGATGCACATATTGCCTTCCTAGCTTCCTTGCCATTTATATTGGGTACCATCGGTTGCTTTAGTGGTGGATTTTTATCTGATTTTATAGCAAAGAAAAAAGGATTAAAATGGGGAAGGCGATCCGTAGGCATGTTCGGATTAATCATGTCTGGATGCTGCATGGTGGGCTCTACTTTGATTGTAGATCCTACAATTTCCATCATTGTACTTGCCTTTGGTCTAGCTTTTAAAGACTTCACACTACCTGTATCCTGGGCAACTTCTGCTGATATTGGCGGTCAAAATTCAGGAGCCGTAGCGGGTGCGATGGGAATGGCTGGACAATTAGGCTCTACCATTATGTCAATCGCTTTTGGATATATTTTAACCGCCACCGGTAGCTGGGATATCCCTGTAAGAATCATCGGAATAATAGTAATCTGCGGTGGCTTTATTTGGTTAAAAATTGATCCTACTAAAAAAATTGTATTTGAATAATTATTATTTTGCTACAATTTAAATTACAGATATTTAAGTCTGAGGATTTAAATAGTACTGAGGCGGACTGAGATAAAATCTTAGTTACCACTTTTATTCATAAGAATATTATAGGAAACAAAAAAAGTTGGCTTAAAAGGTTGACTTTTTTTATAAGTAATTACTCAGGGCTCACAACATAAAAAACAGTATCTATAAAATAAAGTATTCCATTTTGTGTTAGCACATTTTCGTCATGAAGATCTTCTAGAATTAAACCAAGTTCCTCATTAAAATAATCATGGTTTTTGGTGTTCCGAAAGCCATTATTTTCAAGAAATTTTTTTACGATATTCAAATCTGTTTTTTCATTTGCTTTTACAAATGGCTGCTCAACTACGGCATACAAAACATCTAAATCATTGTGAAATCCTAATAACTGATAGGCAGTATCTGGAAAAAATAAATTATTAAGCAAAAGGTTACGAAAATAATCAACCCAACTAGCATAATAAATTGCATCATTCAATTTCAAAACAGTTAAACCATCTTTCAGGTATACCTTCTGTTCTGCACCTTGTGAAACATATAAATCTATATTGATATTTTCTAACCAAAGATGATTGTCGTCTGCAAATTGAATTAGGCTCTTTGTTTCTTCTTCTTTGTGCTGCTGTTGGTCTTTAACCATTGAACTTGTTCTTTGGCTTCTTTCAAGGTAACTGCAGGTTGTTTGGATAAGATGATGGTGCCTAACTTGGCTCGTTCCTGAAAGGATATGTTGTATGTCATCTTTCATGCAGTTTTTGGTTAAACAAAGTTAATCAATTATTTCAATCATTCTTTTTTGAACTTTTCTTGATAAAATACTCCTGTTAATAGGGTCAAAATGATTGATTGGAAGCATTTTATTACAATTACTAGTTTATAGAATTCCTAGATTTCATTACCTAAATGGTTAAAAGGCAGTAAAATTTCTCATAACAAATTAGATTAAACTTTAAAAAATAAAGGTCTCTTTTTCATACAAAACCGCTGAAACGGTTTTATATCAATTTTGCATTTAATAGCCCACGCTTTAAACCGTGGGCTATCAAATGCAACGAAATGCGCACAATGAATTTATCCATTTAATTATGATGTTTTATGTAAACCGTTAAAACGGTTTTGTCTGAATCTCGTTTTTATAGCAAACGGTTTTAAACCGTGGGCTGTAAAATGCAACGAAATGCGCACAATGAATTTATCCATTTAATTATGATGTTTTATGTAAACCGTTAAAACGGTTTTGTCTGAATCTCGTTTTCATAGCCCACGGTTTAAACCGTGGGCTATAAAATGCAACGAAATACGCACAATGGATTTATCCATTTCATTATAATGTTTTATGTAAACCGTGCAAACGGTTTTATTTGAATCTCGTTTCCATTGCCCACGGTTTAAACCGTGGGTTATGAAATGCAACGAAATGCGCACAATGGATTTATCCATTTCATTATGATGTTTTATATAAACCGTTGAAACGGTTTTATTTAAATCTCGTTTTCATAGCCCACGGTTTAAACCGTGGGTTGTAAAATGCAATGAAATACGCACAATGGATTTATCCATTTCATTACAATGTTTTATGTAAATGGTGCAAACGATATTGTTTGAAATTTCGTTTTCATAGCCCACGGTTTAAACCGTGGGCTGTAAAATGCAACGAAATGAGCACAATGGATTTATCCATTTCCTTCGTTAATAAAATAAAAAATTGCATTTTATTAAAAGCGATCGAAATAAATTTCTAACTTTATAAAAGAAGAAAATCTAAATATCTTTATAGCCAAATTCAATGAAAATAATATCCACTTTATCCATCCTATTTATTGCTATACAATCCTTCGCGCAAAATGCTCTACCCATAGCATCTTCTTTCCCAGTTTTGCCTAAAGAATATAAATGGTCATCAAAAACTGATCAACAAAAAATATTGAATTTTTTAAAAACTGAAAAAGTAAAATATTTTAGTTACTTCAACAAAGACTCGATTCAATATGGCCTCGATTTTACAATGAATGGCTTAATTCATTCACTACACCTAATTGATTTGAATAAAGACGGAATAGATGAAATCATTTTTGCTGGTCCAAGTTGGGAAGAGGGTTACACTGTAGATATTTTTAAAAAAGAAAAGAATTCTTACACTAGAATATTTTCTGAGAGACAAAATCTTTCTGACATCACAATAGCACAAAATCAACTATATCTTTATATCTCTGATCCTGGGTGTTGTGCTGAATACTCAACCATTCAGAAAATTTTTAAAACTGATATTAATTTATCAAACAACTCATTTCAGCAGACCTACCAATCGCAAATAATCAATGGGACTAAATTACCTGATTCCCTATTTAAAAAAACTATTGGTTTTAGGGTAAATCTAGAAGGTTATAAAGTTAGATTGGAACCTAAGTTGGATGACTCATCAAAAAATTTTTACGATGATATGAATGAGTTTAAGACATCAGGAAATGTTATTGCTAAGCTGCCTAAAAACACTGCCGGCAATGCCCTTGGATATATGACTGACCCATCAGGAACAAAATGGTGGTTCGTTGAAATAGATGAAAAAGCTCGATTAAGAAATGTTAAGTACGATAGAACAGATCAGACAAAAAAATATCCAACCCATATTAGAGGCTGGATAAATAGTAAAAACATTCAGAAACTGAATTAACTATTGAGTTATTATAGTGAAAAATTATCTGGTAAATAGCATTAACTACATCAGTAAGAAACAAATTGCTTTTAATTAGACCTATTAAATCTAACGGGGCCATTTCGTTGCATGTCTTCCATAATTTTTCTCATATTGTCCGTAAACTGAGCCCGAGTCATTACTTCACCCACCGTTGGTTTTGCTAATTCTTTTTTAGAATACTTTCCAGAAATTTCAACTGCAGTAGTAATCGATGCACCATTATCAGAATTTACCTCTAAGATTGCACCAGGTAAACCTGAAAAGCTTTCAGGACCAACAGAAACAGGAATATCTTCCGCATACCAAACCACCACCTCAATGTCCCTTGGCTTATTTTCTACCCGGGCTTGGGCACTATCTCTTCTAGGCGAACCTGGAGGGGGCCCTCCAAAACTCATTCTCATCATTTGACCTGCTGAGGTAGTAGTAGCTTTTTTACAAAGATGTTTAGCGATCATCTTGGTTTCCTCTGATATTTTCCATTTTATTTGTCGAACAGAATCAATCACCAAAAAATCTTTTTCGAAAAAAGAACGAGCCTCATATTGCATTTGAGTAGTAAGATCAGTAAAAGTAGTAGTGGAAGGCATCCTAAACATCATTCGTTGTCCTCCCCTATCACCTCCGTTGTTAGCAAATGGATCCGGCGCTTCTTCCTCAATGATCGATTTAAATAAACTTGATTGCCCATTAAATAATAATTGGAATTTATCAGTCCTAGACTCAGGAATTCTAGCCCTCATTTCAGGATCTGTAATATTTCTTCGCATATTGATTACACGCTCAAATACAATTTTACCTTCTTTCATCTGAGCAAAAGAAATAGTAAAACTTCCTAGTAGGAAAACCGATAAAATAAATAATAGTTTCATAATTCGAAATTTTATAAAAGATAAATGTAGAATTTTTAATCCGCTCTCATCATAAATGTTCGGGCTCCACCTCTTCCTCCCTCAAGACCCGATTTTTGTAAACTGTAAGTAATACCTATTAAAAAATATTGATTAATTACATTGTACTGCTGGTCAATAATTTGAGATTGCAATACCGTACGACTTATACCTGCACTTTTGTTAAGTAAATCGTAAGCAGTAAGTTTCACCTCCGCACGTTTATTTTTCAAGAAAAATTTAGAAAAATAAGCATTCCATATTGGAATAGCCGTATTATAACCTTCTGCTCTTCCAGAATTAATGGTATAATTCAATGACTGGTTTAATACCAAACCCCATGGTAAATTTTTAATGATATCAATCGAATAAATTCTAGTTAAATAATTGGTATTTAAAGAAGGATTCTTTTTATTATTAGTAATACTATAAGAATATCTTGTTGAAAAATTAATATCAATCACATCGCTTACCATATAATTATAGGTAAGTGAAGGCCCTGCACTCTTAATCACGATATTATTTAAAGCTCCGTTTGAATAAGAGACATTGTTATTGAGTCCTATGTTTAATCCAAGATTTACCCTAGAATGAATTTTTTTCAAACCAAATCCATAATTGGCATTTCCATTCACCCTATACACTCCATTTACATTTACAGGTTTAGTCAGTATCGTTCGATTAGGTAAAATACTATCATAGTTTACAATAGAATTATCAGACATAGTTGCATTTAAAAAGGCAAAAAAGTTTTTCTGCGAAATAAATTTAGATGAAAAAAATCTAAGATTTAAATTATGCGTATAAGTTCTTTGTAGATTAGGATTACCCATCACTGGATTATTGATATTGCTCAGGTCCATGATCGGTTGTAACTGAGCTATTGATGGCTGGGAAGTAGACGTTCGGTAATTAAAATTCAAGTTTTTAGTACGGCTAAAATTAAACTGCATCATAGCAGAAGGTAGCAGATCCGTGACCTGTTGATTTACTTTTACAAGCGTATTAATATTCAAACCAGTAATTTGAGTATTTTGAATGGAAACACCTGAAGAAAAACTAAACATCTTTTGATTGGTCCTAAAATTCATTCCCCCTCCCGAATACAGATAATTATTCTCATATTCATTGGTCAATCGATTATTTAATAAATCATATTTGCCATCTACTTTATTATTATCATATACTTTTTTATGACTTGATCCATCGCTCTCACTTAGAAAAGAATTAAATTCTAACAAAGACTTCTTACTCATTGGCTCTGTATAAACCAAATTAGCTGAATAGTTCAGCGAATTGCCATCTCGAATATTTTGCTGATCCATTAATGAATCTTTTATAAGCAAAGAATTTTGATAGGTTTTAAAATTTGAAAGTTGGTAACCATTAGAAGTAGATTCATTATAACCGAATGTAATGGTAGATGAAATTGTACGTCCTTTTTTAGCAAATTTCTTTCTTAGCAATAAACTACCCGAAGCATTTAATGCATTTGAGATACTAGAAGTATTAGTTTGAGAAGAATTGGCTAGTGTGCCATCTGGTAAAAAAGTAGATGCCGATGAAATCCCTGAAGAGCTCCCATGTTGATTGGTAATTGCAGGCGTAAATTTAAAAGAGAATTTATCAGATACCTTTTGATCTAAAGTACTACCAAATTTTCCCTGTCGATCTTTTGATTGAGAACTAGCATTGGAACTTTGAGTAAAAACATTTCCTGGTGTAAGGTTTTGTATAAAAGACTTACTATTCATAGCACGATCAATATCGCTTGCTGAAATATTCGAGTTAAAATCAGAATTCTTATTATTAAATACATTCGAATAATTGCCTCCGCCAGCATAAGTATTAGCAACTCCTTGTGAATTGCCACCTCCTCCCATATCACTACCCGTAATCATCATTCCACCACCTCCGCCGGGTCGCATTCCACCACCTGCTCCAGAGAAATTAGCTATGTCACCAAAAGAAAAGCCTTGTCGGTTGATATTGTTAGCCATCGCTATCAATGAAATTTGTTCCTCATCATTTAATCGATTTATATTACCCTGCGCATCCCATCTACCAGGGTCTCCTGCTGCTCCACTGATCTTGCCAAAGGTGGAATGATTTCTATCTTTTTTTAATTTAATATTAATACTTGTCTGCTCATTACCATCATCAATACCTGTAAACATTGACTGGTCAGACTTTTTATCAAACACCTGAATTTTATCCACCGCATCTGCTGGTAAGTTCCGAGTAGCCATCTTTGGATCGCCAGTAAAAAATTCTTTCCCATTCACATAAACTTTCGAAACAGACTTGCCATTTACAGTAATAGATCCAGATTTATCTACTTCAATACCCGGCATTTTCTTTAACATATCCTCCACTACTGCATTGGGTAATGTTTTAAAATTTTCAGAATTAAATTCAATCGTATCATTATTGATTACTACTGGTGGCCTTTTCGCAATAATATTTATATTCTCCATCCTGCTAGTATCCGTCATATAAATATTACCTAGAGATAATTTTGCCGTTGAACCTACTTTAATAGCCAGCCACATAGGATGGTATCCAACATAGGAAACAGAAATCAAGTACTTACCAGCTACTACATTTTTTAACTGAAAAAATCCTTGCTCATTCGTCCTCGTAAAACTTATTAAGGATGAATCCTTAGCCCTTGCCAAAGAAATAGTAGCTGAAATAAGTGGTTTATTTAAACTACTATCAGCTACTGACCCTTCAAGTAAAATATTTTGAGCAGTTAATAATTTACCAACCAATAAAAAAACGGTTAGAAAGAATATCTTGACAATAGATTTTTGGCTCATAAAATAGAAAAATAAATATCGACGGCTGGTAATAAAATAAGATGTTTACCTGTTTCAAATCCTTCGGTAATTGTAAAATTAGTTATAATCATGATATATTAGATAGATAACTTATAATTAAGAAGTAAACACTTTAAAATGATTAATAAAAGCACATTCTATATAGGGTGTCTTTTGCTAGAATCAAAACAATTGGTATATTTAATGATAGTGCTGATACCTTTTGAAAATAAAAAGATTTTAGTAACATGAACAATTAATTAATCTACTTTACAATCAATGAACGATCCAATGAACGCAAACAAAAAATCACGTAGGTCATTTCTAAAAAAAGCCTTAACACTTTCTGCAGCTTCTGCTGTTGCTCCTTCTGTATGGAACAATACATCTGCAAGCATATTTGAAAAAACGAGTTTTCGCAAGGCGGGAGAAAAGGTTAATCTTGCTTGCATTGGAATCGGTAATCAAGGTGGGTCAGATGTATTTTCAATGTTTAATACAGGCCTCTGTAATTTGGTTGCTTTTTGTGATGTAGATATGGGTGCAGCTCAAACCCTTGAAGTATTAAAAAAATTCCCTGATGTTCCCCGCTTCCAAGACTTTAGAAAAATGTTTGATAAAATGGGTAGTCAAATTGAAGCAGTTACCATCGGCGTTCCCGATCACTCCCATTTTCCAATTACCATGATGGCATTGGGTTTAGGAAAACATGTATTTGTTGAAAAGCCGATGGCACGGACCTTTCATGAAGTAGAACTCATGATGATGGCAGCACGAAAGTATCCAAAGCTCGCAACCCAAATGGGAAACCAAGGACATTCTGAAGGAAACTATTTTCAATTTAAAGCCTGGAAAGAAGCAGGTATTATTAAAGACGTAACTGCAATTACCGCCCACATGAATTCTTCTCGCAGATGGTATGGATGGGATCCTAACATTAAAAGTTTTCCTGCTGCTGAAACTATTCCTTCAACACTTGATTGGGATATCTGGACCGGCGTAACGCAACCTCACCAATACAATCACGATTTTGTAAATGGTCAATGGAGAAGTTGGTATGATTTTGGAATGGGGGCTTTAGGAGATTGGGGCGCTCATCTCATTGATACTTGCCATCAATTTTTAGATCTTGGTTTACCTACTGAAATAAATATGTTGCGAGCAGATGGACACAATCCTTTTTTCTATCCGATGGCTTCTACCATCTTATTCAAGTTTCCAGAAAGAGCCAATATGCCTGCCTGTGACATTACTTGGTATGATGGATTAAAAAATATTCCACCCATTCCAGAAGGATATGGTGTATCTGAATTGGATCCTAATATTCCACCCACCAGTGTTGGTAAAATTCAACCTGTCAAATTAAATCCAGGCAAAATTATTTATAGTAAGGATTTAATATTTAAAGGTGGTTCCCATGGAAGTACGCTATCGATTATCCCTGCAGACAAGGTAAAAGACATGGCTTCTAAATTACCTGAAGTGACTAAGAGTCCTTCGAATCACTATGCCAACTTTTTAAAAGCTTGTAAGGGTGAAGAGCAAACTCGCTCTCCTTTTGAAATAGCAGGTCCGCTAAGTCAAGTTTTCGCATTGGGTGTGATGGCTCAGAAATTAAATACTAAATTATTATTTGATAGAAAGACTAAACAGATTACTAATAATAAATTAGCCAATCAATTATTAACGGGACTTCCACCTCGCAAGGGTTGGGAACAATATTACAAGATCTAATTTCAAATAAAATCATTTAAAAAATAAATATTCAATGAAAAAAATAATAGTTTTTTTAATCGCTGGCTTCATCACCTTTCTTCCTCAAGTAATGTTAGCACAGAAAGTAGAACGTCCAGGACCTCAGCCAGCTGTTGAAAATGCAGAAAAGTTTAAACTAGGCATTGCTGGATATACTTTTGCAAAAATTGATATTGATAAAACCTTGGAAACCTTTCAAAAGATGGATCTGCATTATTTCACCATCAAAGATTTTCATCTTCCACTCAACAGCACCGTTGAACAAATTGCTGCCTTTAATGAAAAATTAAAATCAAAAGGAGTGATAGGTTATGCAGTTGGCCCAATTTATTTAAAGTCTGAATCCGAAGTAGATCGTGCCTTTGAATATGCCAAAAAGGTAGGAGTAAAAATGATCATCGGCGTACCCAATTACGAGTTACTTCCTTACGTCAATAATAAGGTAAAAGAATATGATATTAAATTGGCTATTCATTTACATGGTCCAGACATTGCAATCTATCCAGATGCAGAAGATGTATGGAATCATGTAAAAGATCTTGATCCAAGAATGGGAATGTGCTTAGACATTGGCCATGATACCAGAGCAGGGAAAGATGCGGTAGCAGATCTTAAACTTTATAAGTCTAGGGTTTTTGATATTCATTTAAAAGATGTAACAGGACCCACCAAATTGGGTTACTCTCTTGAAATCGGTCGCGGTATTATTGACTTCCCAGCATTTGTAAAAATGTTACGTAAGGTAGGCTATACCGGTGTAGTAGGTTTAGAACACGAGAAGGATATGAGCAATCCATTTATGGGCATTGGGGAAAGCATTGGATATTTCAGAGGAGTTATCAGAGCTACTCGATAAGCGGTATATAACAACCAATCTGTTGAATAATAGTTGGGTGCAGTATTTAGAATAAAAATTCACTTGATTCAACTCATAAAATTGAGTCTGCGTTTACCTTTTTTTAAACGGTTAAATTATTTTTTTTTAATCAAATCGAGATGGAATTAAATAATTGAAAAATAAAAAAAACAAAATCATAAGTACAAAAGTGATCCACCTAATACTATTGTATAGTTTTTCATTTTTACCAATGATTGACTTAACCACTGTTTCTTGAAGAATAATTAAAAAGATAGTAATTAAACTTACAGAATAAACAAGTTCAAGAATGGTTATTTTTGAACTAGGAGGGATCCTTGATCCAAAGAAATAATAACTAGCTGTTGTTGCAAATAAACAACCCGTTACTATCGGGATTTTACTAATATCATAAGCAAAGAATGACAAAAAAGAAATTAAAATGATGATGATTAATATGATTAATGATTTGAAATAATAATTATACCCATCTCTTTTTAAGATTACCCCAAATCGAAATTGTGAAAAACTAGAAGCATTATTATCTTGTTGATTAAAACCAAAATTAGTTTTGTAAGTGTTAATTTTTGACAATGTATTTACATTACCAATTTCATAACTATTAACTGAAACCCTAGAACTTACTTGAGAGGAAGAGGAATCGGGAAGAAATTGAAGCTCATCTACTTCAAAATCTTTTGGTTCAACATTTATCATTAATAATTGTTTATCCAATGGAAAAGTTGATACATCAAAGTAATTTGAACTAGTAGCTTTTACAAAATAGTTAACATAAGCTGAATCTCCCTTATCATTTACATTAAATGCCATAATTTCAATTCTCTCAATTTCACCATTTATTATTTGAAAGGGGGAAGATTGAGCTGAAATAATCCCTTTTTTTAATTCTTGAAGATTGGTAAATTTAATTTTCTTAGGATTCCATTTAAACCATTGATAATAATCATATTGCCATTTAGACTGAATAATATCAAAATTTGAAATTCGATCTAAATAAATCCCTGTCCTTACTACTTCCGCATCATTATTTTTTGCTAAATTCCTTATGGTATCATTGGTACTTGCATACACATCATTTTTGTTAACTGAAACAAACTGATCTAAATTATTATCTCGAACTCCCCTTATAGCTGTAACATATGAAGTTGAAATTTTTAAAATAATAATTAAAATAGACGCCCAGGAAATTGACTTAATTAGATTAGAATTATTTTTTTTCATAACCTTTTTATATTTCAAATTAATATTAAATTGCTAAATCCTAATAAATCTAGATTCATTAAGTTAAATAATAACAATTTGTACTCTATTATTTATTACAAACCCATGATAAAAGAATACACTACTAACCATTCTGCTCATAAAAACTGATTACTTAATCACTTTCACGTTTAATTTACATATCAATATTATCAAAAAAAATCCATTAAAAAAGCCTAAATCCCTATCAATAAGAAAATTAGGCATTGTTATAGGAAAGCAGACCTGAATTTCTGACCATCCTTTAGAAATGATACTTATTAATTGAATGGATGCAATTGAAGCAAGCTGTTTACAAAATAATATTTTAACTTATTTATTCAATTTCAAATTGTAAAATCGATTCATCACCATCACATGAGGGAAACTAATACAAGAGATAAATACAAAAAATATAGTAATTAGACTTTCGTTGAATTGAGCTAAATAATTATTTTTCAATAAATAAATAAAAGCAGCAAATAACACCAGCGCTCCAATCGTAAATGGCAATGCCTTCAAGTAGAGCGATTTGTTATCAACCCTCATCCCTTGTTTTAAATGCGACCAGCCATTCAAACTATGTTGCCCGATGAAATACAAACCAAATGAGGAAATCAATGGTAACTCGATACTCACCAACAGCATAATACAACTTAAAAACATTCTCCATCTTTTTTCAAAAATTGCCCATGCAATAGCTGCTCCTGCAATCAAAGCACTGACATTTTTTCCCTCAACATCTGTCAATGGAATTTTCAATACTTTCATGTTATCCAAAATGTCATTGGTTTCTGCTATGTGACCACATAAAATGATACTGAAAATGAAAATTCCCCAGACGGAGTTTTTTATCAAATTTAAAATACTAGGTTGCCATTCCCTCCAATCGTTTTGTCCAAAATGCCATGCAGAATAACCAATAAAAAATAGCAAGGCAACCGTTGGAAAAAATATCCATACTACTAAATTGAGTAAAGCCAAACTAATATATTTAATTATGAAACTTAGTTTGATTCGACTTTTAAAATTACCTGTCTCCAGCAAATGATCAACAGCACCATGTGGAATGCCTACCAAAAACATTCCTACCGTGAATATCGTTATTTGTATAAAGTCAAATATATTAGGCACCATTTTATGTAGAAATAATAACAGCAAGGATAAAAGCAATACTATAAAAGGGGTTTTTATCCTTTGCATTCTTGATGACATGACCCATCCTACTGCTTTTAAGAAAGGTTGCATTGGTAAAGTCAAAAAGATTCGAATATCTTGAATCAGCGTTGTCTTTTCGTCTAAAAATTTGAATACATTTTTTGCTTCATTTTTTTTGAACAAGGCTTCAAAAATTGGTTTTCCAAGGGAAGGCTGTTTGGAGAGTATCAACAGTAATAGCCGGTCATAAAATCGAAAACGAGATGAATCAGTAATTACTGCTGGCGGAAGATTTCTTTTTAAACTATCCGCTAATCTTTCCCCATGACTAAACATATTTTTAAACGCATAACCAGTACTTGGTTTAACTGCACCAGCTCTGCCTCCGATAGGAATAACCCCTGGTATAGTTTCAACAGAAATAGCTGCTGTACTCATCGGGATACAGCCTATTTCAGTATGTAAAATTTGATAATTTCCAAATCGTTGGGTTATATATAAATCTAATACGGGATTAGCTTCTGGTGGGGTAAGGGAGGCTAATCCAAAACGTGTCAATTCAACGAGTGTTTTGCCAGCACCCAATGGAAGAACATAGACAAATTGGGTAACATCTAATTGGTCAACATTGAAGTCCATCAGATCCACACAATTTATATTAGCAATCGGCACATCAGTTGTAATCACATAACCAATGAAAGATTGAAGTAAATGGGCATCATCATTTTGAAGGGGTAAATATTTCGGGGGCCTACTATCGAATACGAAGGACGATTCCCAAATATTGGTATCGGTAATTACCTTAACTCCATTTTCTATAGAAATTAATTCAACAACGGAACTTTGTATTCTTTGTAAATGATATTGATCAATGATACGTTTTAATTCTTTGTAAACATCAATACCGGATATATGAAAATATTGTTTAGGTAGTAAGGACTCTTGCTTGTTCCGATTGACGCTTACTTCCTCCCACTGATGACTTATCAAATGACGGCAACTTTCAGTAAGCTGTTGATTTTGTTCAGCCCAAAAACAATAGGTTTTGTCATTGTCATCTTTGGCGTCAGGATCTAAAATCAAAATTTTTTTATCTT
The DNA here is from genome assembly GCA_945876095.1 of Chitinophaga pinensis. Taxonomy (GTDB): domain Bacteria; phylum Bacteroidota; class Bacteroidia; order Chitinophagales; family Chitinophagaceae; genus Ferruginibacter; species Ferruginibacter pinensis_E. Next base: position 138,058 of record CAMCMP010000002.1, on the reverse strand, counting down.
TCAGCAGTCCCTGCTTTTCCATATTCATAAGCAGCAGCGTTGCAGAAGCCCCAGCACCTGCAAACAGATAATCTACTTTAGTAAAATGGTTTTGCATTGATATATTTTTTAATCTACGCCTTATAAAAAAAGGGTTCTTCAATTTATTGAAGAACCCTTTTTTTTATTTATAAAGATGTAAATTAATCTTCATTTCTGCTTAAAGCATAGATAACTAAACCAAAGCCAATTTTGTTAATCGCATCAGCAATGTTGTATACAATATCCATTGCGTGTGAAGCTGCAGCAGCGTCAGCAACCAATTGAATACCGAACAAACCTCCTGGAGTTCCAAGAATATATCCTAGAGGATAAATTGCCCAACCTACCAAAACGAACCAGCCTAAAATTTTAGTAGCTTTTGCTACACTTGGGCCTGCGCTTTGAGATAATTTTGCAACTTCTCCAAACCATACCAAATAAACAATGTAAAAATACGCAGCACCAGATATAACACCCCAAAGAACACTTCTATCACGATCGATGGTTTCTCCGAAATAACCTGTAACTAACATTACAAGGGAAGCAAAAATCAATTTCCAAAGCAAGCCGATTTTTGAACCTGCTTTCTTTGTGATTAGATAGAACTCCACACACATTAATGGTACAGTAAGGATCCAGTCAACGTACCTGAAAAACGTAGGAGAGTCTCCTGTTGATAGATTGTAACCTCTCATGTAGTAGTAATGCACCGCTGCAATGAAAGTTATTAATCCTGATACCAAAACAGATGTTCTCCACTTTTTAGAAGTGTTGTTCAATTCAAAAAAGAAGAAAACTGAAGCAGCCATCATGGCCATTGTGCCGATAAAAAACGTGAACGCCACGTAATTATCGCTTGCAATTTTTAAATTTTCCATTTAACAAGTTTTTTAGATTTTCCCTACTCTTATGGATTTTCAGATTCTCCCCGTTTTTAATGGTTTCTGGACTCCAATTCAAAGTAAACAAATTTTTAACAAAAAAGTTTATTTTTTTTAAAATAAACAAATTAATAAAAATTATATATTAAATTATTGAATAAGGAAAATCCAATCATAACGACCCCCTTGCGCCAAGGCATATTGACCTATCTGCCCCAATTTTAAATATCCCCTCGTCCCCATATTAAATTGATACCCCATTTGAATTGTATTTAAAATAGTTGGTATGATAAGACCAATTTGTAGTTGTGCCATTTTTTAGGGGGTTAGGTCTAAATGGTATTGTGGGGGAAAATTACTTGGGTTTTCCACCTTATCAGCAGATGATGGTTGAAAGTTACCACTGGAATAATTATTCGCTAATATGATCCCTGTTGCAGCTACTTTTAAAACTACAGATAATATCAGCCTTATGTCTACCCTTATCAATGACACCTGCCATTGATAAGGGATAGACACCGAGCACCCTGTTAAAGCGAGCTAGGTACATCACTACAGATTTTTCCTCTAAAGCAATGGAGCCTACTGGAAAGAATTCTACCATTTCAACAAATGAATCCAAGGTACTTATTATTACAGGCTTATTGCTAATTGCTGGTCTTTAGCTCACTAGTATTTCAGCTACACGTTCTTTTGTTTGTTTCATATTAGTTAAATAAAAAATACCCCACCATTATTAATGTTGAGGGACTAGATGAAAACAAATTCCCCGTCAAATATTAAAACAGGGAATTTGTTTTTAGAATGTAGCTGCTATTTTAAACAGATCACAAGACCACTAATGCTTTCTTATCCTTCACAGCATTTTGTACTGTCTGTGACTCAGTAGGTACTAATAACAGCGGCCTCTATTGCTAGAGGCCGCTGTTTTATTTTTTACTATTTTATAACTTTCTATCGTTTTGAAGCTACAATAAATAATTTTATTATTTTAATAACCCTAAATTATAATAAGCAGTTGCTTTTGTTATTAAACCATCAGCTTCAAATTCATGTTGATAATGAACGGGCACTTTGATTGTAGCATTTGTTACCTTATTTTTTAAGCGAACTACCCACCATGAAAGAACAACTTGATCTGAACCGCTGTAAGCTAATAAATCTGGATATCCAATTTCATCCACTCCAAGTACTTGGAATTTTTCTAATAGACTAGCTGAATTTTTTTTAAATTCTTCTAATGTTAAACCGACTGGAAAATTCACATCATTAATTATTACCTTTTTATCGTATAAAGCAATCTGTTCATCTGTTTTTCCTAATTCAAAGAAAGTCATTAATTTTCTTACTTTTATAATATTAGCATGGTCTTTATAAATGACCCCGTTTTCAACTGTACTATTTTTGGCTGTAGTTCCTTCCATCTCACTTGCTTTTTGCCATTCTGCTGTATTCATACTAATTCTCAATCTTCTAATTTTAGTTCCTTCTTTATTGAATATAAATTCACAGTCATAAGGTGTTTCTACTTTAAAGCCGGTATTTTTTGATATCCAATAAAAAATATCAAAAGTTTGTACCCTTAAGCCTGCCCCATCCTTATATTCAAAAGCATCTGGATAGGATGTACCTCTTCTTTTGATAGAAAAACTGATCATATTCGTACTTAACCATTTTGAGTCTTTAATTAAACCATCAATATCTTTACCCTTATCACTCCTATTGGTAGTCAATTTATTGTATGCATTAAAACCAGTATCTGCAAGTTTTTTTAATACTTCAACATTATTGGTAACATAAGCTTGCAAAAACGCTTCGGCAATATTGATTGCTGGGTGTTTGTCATAAATGATTCCATTCTTATTGGTTTGGGCCATTGCTGAATTTATCAACATCAGAAATACTAGTAGAATTATAGAATTTTTTTTCATTTTTATTTTTTTGAGTTAACAAATTGATTTAGTACATTTCTTTTAATTAATTAATTTTATAAAATTTTTTGTCAAACAATTGACTTGAAATTTATTCAATATTTAATTATTTTTTTGGAGCAGTCGCAGCATTTATTGCCCCAGTTATATCCATATATTCATCGACATTAGTTATTTTATGGTCTTTATTGAATGCATATACACCATAAAATTTGTGTTCAATTTTAGCTCCATTGGCGATAGCATCATCTGTCATTCTAACATAAGCCCTTACTTCTCCATTGGGTCTAAAAGTAACCTCATCTACTCCTGGTAAAAGTTTAATGTCGTTGGCTTTTATATTGGTAAATATTTTGTGTAAACCAGTAAGCCTTTGCGTATATTCAGCTTTACCAACTATAGCTTCCCCACCATAAGCCGCGCCATTTATTTTAGCTGTATCTGACATATTGTCTTTGAAAGTAGTGGTGTCGTTTTTAGTAAATGCCTCAAAACCAGCTAATATAATTTTTGAATTTTCTTTAAAATCAGCCATGGCTGCATCATCTGCATTGGATGAAGTTTCGTTTTGTTTTGGAGTACAGGCAAATAATGATACTGTTGTAATTAGTAATAATGTGATTTGTTTCATTGGTATACGATTTAGATGAAGCAGTAAGATAGGATATTACTTTTAAAAATAAATCAATATTTAAAAGTAATTTATGCTGCATTATCAAATTGATTGTCTGTCATAATCATAAACTGGATAAAAAACAGCTTCATTTATCAGGGAGTACCCTCTAATAACTAGATTCATAAAATAGTCCAACCACCTTTGTTAAAGACAACTGGGCAATTAAATCTTAAAACGTAGCTGCGATTTTAAACAACTCTTAAGGCCACCAATGCTTTGTTAACTTGTACAGCATTTTGTACTCCTTATGAGGTTGCACTTCTTACTCCATCACCCTGCTTTTTTTAAGGCAGAGACAATTTTTGGGATATACTTTTAGATCTGAACAATTACAGGAAAAAGGAAGAACAATCATGGTTTATGGATAAAAGTGTTAACGAAAGTGTTAACTCTAATGCCATGATAATCAAAAAAGAAAGCCCATTAAAAAAGCCTAACTCCTTATGAATAAGAAAATTAGGCTTAAGTATCGGAAAGCAGACTTGAACTGCCGTCCGCCGCGGCGGATATGAATCCGATTTTACTGAGAAAGTGATTTTAAAAATTCTCTCCCTACACCAGACTTAAGCCATTTTTCATAAACCATTGCATCACTTTTTAAAGAAAATATCTTCGTATAAATTAGCTCCCAGGGTCTATGATTTTTCGTCCAACCACTACCCAAGCAATTATGTGACAACAATCTTTCTTCAAGATTTGAAGTAAATCCTGTGTAATGTTTTTGACTGGTTGGGGAGTAAAGTATATAAACAGTAAAATTCATGCACTAAAAAAGCCTAACTCCTTAATAATAAAGAAATTAGGCTTAGTATCGGGAAGCAGACTTGAACTGCCGACCTTCGGGTTATGAATCCGATGCTCTAACCAGCTGAGCTACCCCGACATTTAGGGGTGCAAATATAGTCGTTTTTAGTAAATAGCAGAAAGCTTATTCACTAATACTCAATTTATCATTTTACCTCTAACTTCAATAGCATCTCATCTTCAATATAGGCCTCTAATTCATCGCCCGATACACATTCCCCCACTCCAGAGGGTGTACCTGTAAAAATCAGATCTCCAATATTGATTGAAAAATAATTAGAAATATGAGATACGATATAATCAAAATGATGGATCATCTCAATAGAATTGGCCTTTTGAACCAACTCCTTGTTCTTATAAAAACTAAAATTAATGGTCTTCTCTATATATCCTGGAACAATATCAATAAACTTTCCTACAACAGCAGAATTATCAAATGACTTCGCTTTTTCCCAAGGCAAACCCTTTTTTTTAAGCTCATTCTGTATATCTCGCGCTGTAAAATCGATACCCGTAGTGATGGCATTGTAATAATTAGAAGCCTGCCGCTCCTGAATGTATTTTCCGTTTTTGGACACCCTCAATACCAATTCACATTCATAATGAAGCTCATTGGTAAACTCTGGATAATAAAAGGGTGTATGGCTCTGTAATAAGGCACTTTTAGGTTTCATGAAAATAACTGGCTCCTCAGGTATTTCATTGCCAAGCTCTTTGGCGTGTGCCGAATAATTTCGACCTACACATATAATCTTCATCTTTATTGAAATTAAAAATATTTGAAAGAAATGTCAATATAGAACTTTCATATTTAAAAAACAAATATATGTATGCTTGATTTTACAAACCCTACAACTAAAATTAATCCGGCTTAATTGACAACTTATTCACTTCATTCATCGTATGCTCGATACCGATAGTAACAAAATTTTCAATAATGTCAATGCACTTATCTATTTTCAATTTTACGGTAGGTAATTCGATATTCAGCCATTTGCTTAAAACAAATTCAGCCTGCATACCTTTTGGATATTCATTGCCAATACCAAATCGCAACTTTGGATATTGATCCGTACCAAGGGTTTGCTGAATATCTTTTAATCCGTTATGTCCAGCTGGAGAGCCGCCAGCCCTTAGTCGAATCTTATCTAAAGGCAATGCAAGATCATCTACAATGGTAAGCGTATTTTCTAAAAGCACTTTTTCTTTATCCATCCAATATTTAAAAGCACGGCCACTAAGATTCATATAAGTAGTAGGACAAACACAAACTAACTTTTTTCCTTTCCATTTCAATTCAGCCACATAGGCCAATTTCTCTACTTGCAAACTACCTCCATGTTTTTGTACCAATGCATTGATCACGTCAAAGCCTATATTGTGACGTGTATTCGCGTATTCGTTTCCGATATTACCTAATCCTACTATGAGAAATTTTGACATGATGTATTGCGAAGATAATTGAAATCACTCTTTTTAAAGAGATCATTTTATTCAAAAAATAAAATAATTGCAATGTCTATATTTAGGATGATTCAAACGTAGGATCTTTTGAGATGATTACAATACACTATTTTGTTTAATTCCAAAAAGACATTTAACCATTCTTAAAACTCATCTAACTAGTGCAAAAGTTGCTTTGTCAATTCAACACAATAGTGTATATTAACTAAGATATTAGCCAATAATCTAAATAGAGATAAAAAATCAAAGAAATAAACCACTTTAAAAAATTAATTTTGTAAGATTCACAACCGATTAGTTATTCATTTCAAATCATCATTTACTTGAATACTAATAAAGATCAAATCATTTAAATAACTAACCAATTTACACATGGAGTTTATAGACTATTATGAAATATTAGGGACTAAAAAAACTGCTACCGAGGACGAGATTAAAAATGCTTATCGGAAATTAGCAAGAAAGCTTCACCCCGATCTTAATCCAACTGATAAAGATGCCAATAAAAAATTTCAGCAACTCAATGAAGCCAACGAAGTTTTGAGCGACCCTATTAAAAGGAAAAAATATGACCAATACGGAAAAGATTGGCAACATTCAGATCAATATGAACAAGCTCGGCAGTCGGGAAGAAGAAATGGACGACAAGGAAATACTGGAGGTTTTGAAGGCGATGATTTTTCGGATTTTTTCTCCTCCATGTTTGGCGGAGCTGGAAGCCGAAGCAAAGCAAAGTACAGAGGTCAGGATTACAACAGTCAGTTGCAACTTTCCCTTAGAGATGCTTACACCACTCACCAACAAACCATGAATGTTAATGAAAAAACTGTCCGAATTACAATTCCTGCTGGTGTAGAAAATGGTCAATCTATTAAACTAAAAGGTTATGGTGCGCCTGGTGCAAATGGTGGACCTAGTGGTGATCTATACCTAACTTTTGCTATTGCAAATGATCCTCGGTTTAAACGCAAAGGCAATGATCTCTATTTAAATGAAGATCTTGAATTATATACTGCTGTCTTGGGCGGTGATATCACCATTGAAACTATGAGTGGAAAAATAAAATTAAAAGTTCAACCCGAAACACAAAACGGTACAAAGACTAGATTAAAAGGAAAAGGATTCCCTCTCTATAAAAAAGAAGGTGAATTTGGTGACTTATATATTACTTATTCGATTAAAATACCTACCAACCTAACTGAAAAACAAAAAGCCCTATTTACAGAATTAGCTACCACAGATTAAAAAAATCTTTCAAAACAATTAATTGCTTTCTGATTTAATTCAGTAAATGAAATAAAAAAATACTGCAGGAATTAAAAATAATTAAGCTTGGGCAACTGGTCCACCAAAAGTGAAAGGAATTTCAATTTGCTCCATATCTTGAATGATACCATTGGCTGCTTCAAATTTATTTATATTTTCAACCATCGCTTTCATAAGTCGCTTTGCATGAAAAGGCGTAAGGATGATTCTACTTTTTACTTTACTTTTAGGAGTGCCTGGCATTACATTTACAAAATCAACTACAAATTCAGCATGGCTATGAGTTATAATTGCAAGGTTAGCATAAGTACCTTCTGAAACTTCTTCTGAAATTTCAATATTGAGTTGACCAGATTGTTCAGGTATACTGCTCATAATATTCGATTATTTGATGCAAATATAATTACAAAGAGACTTAATAGTGATGTTGACGAATAATTAAATCAATAAATGCTCGATTCCACTCTTAATAAAGACTCTTAAAATGATTGAGCTTTTTTGAATAGGCCATTTTTTTACTAAAACTGGAACTGCCATTGCACTTTAAATTCTGATTTTTTATTTCCCATTATTTCATCCAAACCATAGCCGATAGAAGATTTATCCTTATAAATAGTTTGTGACCACCTAAACCAGAGAGTACTATTTTTAGTTAGCCCATAATTAAAATTTAGATAATACCGAAATCCCTTATCATAGAAAACTGGTATGGAAAAACTATATAAAAGGTCATTCTCGAAAGCATATATTCTACAATTATAATCATCTGTTTCAAAATACTGTAGCCTAATACCTCCTGAATATCTTTTCGTCATAGGCTTAAAAATACAATCTGAAAATATCAAAAAGCCTGTTTGTAAATCGGAGGAGCGATTAGAAAACCAAACCATTTCTACCCTATTTCTATAGGTAAAGGTGGAATTTGTCTTAAAATTTATTTGCATTCTAATATTTTGACGAAGTATCGGAAGAACAGGCGATAAAATAAAATTATCGACATTGAAATTTTTAAATTTAGATTCTGTTCGATATCGAATATACATTTCAAGTTGCTTATTAGGCTTGAATAGAATCTTTACCAAATAATCTTTTCCAAAAGAAGGTACATCTACTTGATATTTAAGCCAAGGAAATTGATAAAAATCTGCATAGGCATCCACCCGCCAAGCAACCAAAGGACGAATACTTATTCCAGCATAAAATCCATTTTCATTATTTAGAGAAGTGCTTTCTGTAAATGCATTAGTATATAAAGATTGATAACCCTTAGAAATAGTTCGGTACAAAATACTTAAATCAACTTTAGGATCTACGCTTACAATCAGACCGTTAATCATAGCCTTGTCAAATGCATTCGAAAAGGCTAACTCTCCAAAAAAATGACTATTCCTATACCCATAACTGTAATCCATGCTGTAGTTGCCCAGTTTATTTCCTGAAATCGAATAGAGATTATATGGATCCGATCTTTTTTTTATAGGAAGCGTAAATTGATATTGAACCCCATTGAATCCTACATGAAATCGAGAAGAGGTATAAGCCAAATTACCACCTAAAAATAATTGCCGCTGAGCTCCCTTATCAATTAACTCAGAAGAGGTTCTATGTAGACCTGAATTTTGAAAGGAAGAAATAAAATCCTCCTTACCTAAACTATCATATATAACATTAGCATCTATTTTTTTGTAGGACACAAAAGCAGTGGCCTCCATTTTATTTTTGGCAACCGTAATTCCAACTCCTCGATGAAAAATAATTTCACCTGCAGAATGATAAGGTCTTAAAACTGCTAATTGTCGTTTATTATTAATTACTTCCGAAGTTTTTTTAAAACCAAGGCTTTGCCACTGTGTAAGCCCCTGACCTAAATTAACAGTAAAATCTCCTATTGCCAAAGAGCGAATAAAACCGATATTTCTTACAAAAAAATGTGCTGAATAAAAATCAAATCCTGTCTTATAAACCCCATTAAAAAAATTCTCTCCAGCATCTTTTTCTCCAACTATTCCATACTGTAACAAATTTTTAAATTGATATTGGCATCTAAATAAATATTTTTGATTGGATCCTGAATAAAAACTACTTCCGCTGCGAGGGTCTATCGAATAACCTTTTGATTTTTCAATCACCTGTGTTACCCTAGTGAGCAGCGTATGCGTTCCTGAACTCATACGTTTACCTACTTCTTCTCCACTATTTAGCGAATTACTAACGGTAATGTATGGACGAATTTTTTCAATTAATCTTAGATCAAAACTTGGTATGGCTTGAAGTTCATAGATACTAATAAAGATCCCTAACCGATTGCGATAGCTAATCAGCTGCTGGATTTGAATAGCAGAAAATATCGAAAGTTCCTGCAAAGTAGCAAGGTCAGCAGTAGATAGATTAATCGGATGCTTTAGATATTGACGCATCGACTGAATAAAAGAATCATCTTCAGTTTCATTATCCTCCGAATTTTCTGTAACTGATTCTAACTGTTGTTCTAATTCAGATGAGGTATATTCAGGTTGTTGAGCCTGCAAAGCAAAAGGATGCATCAGCAAAATAAAAAAAAATATGAATGAATTATTAAAATTCAACCTACTAAATTGTTTTAATGAAATTCTTAAACAACACATTAGAATTATATACATCGAATAATTTTATTTTTTCTCCTAGCCGATAGAGTCAATATTCATTAGAATATTAAAATTTACCCATCAAAACAATTATTTTATTTAACTAAATAGAATCATTATTATTTTGGTAAAAATGGAGGAGAAACAATTGTATTTCTTGAATTAAATAATAATAACAATCCTGGAGACCAGCCCAATTGCGGATGATAACTACCGCTAATATCCAAGCGCATATTATTCCAACAAATTCCAACTCCCCCATAAGATGAAGCCGTTGCTGAAGAAATTCCTATTCTTACAAAAAAATTTTTCACCATTTGATATTGAACACCTGCATTTAAATTCAAAAGATTATTTTCTTCTTTTACTAATTCCGTCGCAACCATTAAAATTTCGGATACATCATATCCAAGCCCCATTTTATATATAGCAGACAATTGTTCATCTGATTTCAGCATTTTACCGCCAATTGGATTATAAACTTGTATGCCAGCATTTAATTGATTCGTTAAATGAAACATTGCACCCATTTCAAAAGTTATTGTATTGGCATTGATATAAGCTGGTATTCGGTAGCCATAATAATCAAATTGCACTCCAATATCTACCACTGATCCCAAATTTCGAGCATAGGCTAAACCAATTTGGTACTCATTAAAATTTTTAAAACCTGCGAATGACAGATTCATTCCAAAATTTCCATGGCTACTCGGAATTGCAACTGCAGCTGAATACATACTCGTAGCTGCAATCATAAATCGCCTTTCTCCATACACACCTGCAGTGGCATTTTTTATTTGCGCCAAAGCAGCCTGGTTATTTACAAAAGAAAATACATCCCCTTGATGCATACTATAAGCACCCAAACCAAGATAGATGGCTGAAATTGGCTGACGAAGAGATTGACCATCAGTAATATTAAATAGAAAAATAGCCAGGTGAATCAACAAAATCCTTTTCAATGCGTGCTTATTTTATGTCTAAGTAATATAATAATTTTTTATCATATAATTATCAATTCTATAAATAAGAGAAGTAATTATTTATTCATGAAGTCTACCAAAGATTCTTAAACATTTGTTGCTATTTTTGCCACATGCAAATTCTAGACGGTAAAATAGTATCGCAAGCAGTAAAAGATGTGGTAAAAGAAAAGACTTTCCTGCTTAAATCCACAGGAAAAAAAACTCCTCATCTGGCAGCTATTTTAGTTGGATCAGATGGTGCTAGTGAAACTTATGTAGCAAGCAAAGTGAAAAGTTGCGAAGAAATCGGATACACTAGTACGTTAATCAGACTAGAGCCTAATATTGCAGAATCAGTCCTTATTGAAGCCATTGAAAAACTAAATGCGGACGATGATGTAGATGGTATTTTAGTTCAACTACCCTTACCCAAACAAATCAGTGAAGAAAAAATTATCAACCTCATTCATCCAGATAAAGATGTAGATGGTTTTCACCCGATGAGTGCTGGTAAAATGGTTCAAGGACTACCTACTTTTTTGCCCGCTACTCCCTACGGAATTATCATGATGTTGGAACATTACAAAGTGGAGACAAAGGGAAAGCATGCAGTAGTCATTGGAAGAAGTAATATTGTAGGCAGACCGATCAGCATATTATTAAATAGAAATTCCTATCCTGGAAATTGTACTGTTACAGTTTGTCATAGTCATACTCCCAACCTCAAAGAAATTTGCTTACAAGCCGACATCATTGTTGCTGCATTGGGCAGACCAGGATTTTTAACTGCCGATATGGTGAAAGAAAACGCAGTGGTAGTAGATGTAGGAATTACCAGGGTTGCTGATGCTTCTAAAAAAAGTGGCTTTGCCATTAAAGGTGATGTTGATTATGTAAATGTAGCGCCCAAATGTAGTTTCATAACACCGGTGCCGGGTGGCGTTGGATTGATGACGATTGCTGCATTGATGATGAATACCTATAATGCTTGTGTTGCAAAAAATAAATAATCGCCCACATTCGATATAAAATTTCACTCACTTAAAAATTTAACTGAATAAAATTTAATCAGTCAAATTTTTAAGTCCCGAAAATCAACAGAATATTTTCCTTTAAAAAATGAATCAAAAAGAAATTAAACATTCTCATTCACTCCCAGTAATGGAACACTTTTACACTATTCAAGGTGAAGGTTTCCACCAAGGAAGAGCTGCCTATTTTGTAAGATTAGGTGGTTGTGATGTAGGCTGTGTATGGTGTGATGTAAAAGATAGTTGGGATGCAAATGCACATCCTAAAAAAACAATTGATGAAATAGTATCGCTTGTTTTACAAAACACCGACTCCATTCCGAATAAAAAAAAAGGTGGCTTGGTAGTGATCACAGGAGGAGAACCTTTGATGCATGATCTTACTCAATTAACCAAAGCACTAAAAGAAAAAGGATTTGAAACCAATATTGAAACCTCTGGTGCACATCCGCTAAGCGGAACATGGGATTGGATTTGCTTGTCTCCGAAAAAATTTAAATCTCCCTTGCCAGCAGTCGTTCCGTTTGCCAATGAATTAAAAGTAGTAGTTTTCAATGAATCAGATTTTAAGTGGGCAGAACAATATGCTTTATTAGTATCGCCCCAATGCAAACTTTACTTGCAACCAGAATGGGACAAGGCTTCTAGCATTACGCCGCTGATCATTGAGTATATCAAACAACATCCTCAGTGGGAACTTTCCTTGCAGATTCATAAATATATCAATGTACCATAAATTGGTTTGGAAGGGTTCATATCCTCCTTCGGCGGACCGAGTTCAAATCTCGGTCTCGCTTCATGAAAATCAAGGACTTAGGTTAAATCGTGGGAATTTCTTTTCCTTTTCGTAAGGTTTATATTAAATTTTTCAGTGAGCTTTTGAAAAAAAATAGACCCCTATTGCTAGAGGTCTCGGAAGTTTTTTTAATACTTTAAATTATTATTTCATAAGTTCAACTAAAGGTGCTGAATCATAGGTATCCCATTCTTTTACAATTTTACCATTCTTAAACGCGAACACAAAATTCATAATTAAACTTGCTTTCTTTTCCTGCCTAGTAGCCGTTGCAAAAACATAGCCATGTACATAATTTTTTATTCCTAAATCATCTTCTTTGTTTTCAACAGACTCCCATATTACTGGTATGCTATCTAATGTAACTTTAACACCATTCCCAAAAACCTGACTCCAACTTTTAATATATTCACTTAAGGATTGATTTATTTGATTGTCAACTATTACAGCATTATCTGAATACAAGGACTTCAAAGTAGTAGTGTCAAAGCTGGTACCAGCCTTGGCGGCTTTGATTGCAATATTGATATTTTCACTACTATCTAGATTATATCCAGTTGCATTTGCAGGATAACTGTTAGATGATTTTTCGATTTTAGTTTCTTGGTTATTACAAGCAATGAAAGTTGCTGATACAAGAAAACACAATAATAGTTTTTTCATTAAAATTTAGTTTAGGTTTTAAATAATTTAGTTTCTTTAAGTAACTAAATTAAATAATATTTTTTAATTTAGTTAATTTGGCATGAAAAGACCCCCTCCAATTGACTCCAGTCGGTTGATCAAAAAATTTTTCAAAAAATAACTACCAACCAATCACCGCCATAATTTTTTCAAAAAATCTTCACTTCCGCCTGCGGCGGACCAGGTTTAAATCATGGTCTCGCTACTTGAAAACCAAGGTATGCGTTAAATCCTGCGTCTTTTGTTGTTTCTTAGGGAGATTTCGAAAAAACTGAGACCCCTGTTGCTAGAGGTCTCAGTCGAATTTTTATAAACTTAAAGTCAAATTTCGAAACACTAGAGATGCTTTCATCTTCCCAGCTTTTGCAAATACATTTGTTGTAAGTTCTTGCTAGGTATATAAAATCTTTCCGTCTAACTATTTGCCCCGCCTTACGTTCATGCCAAAAGTTGTTTCAACTGAGTTGAACCACTCTTCATCAGTTTGGGCATTAAAGTCTACCCATTCTTCATCAGTCAAAGATGCCCGCCATCCTAAAAACGGAAGTGCTGTTGGACCAACAGGATGTCTTAATTGCCAACTGTCGCCATTAGCTATTTCAAACATCAGATCAGCTACCATTGAAGGAGGCGTCGGTTGTTTGAGTGATTCTTCGAACATAGCTCCAAAACGAAGTACCTGTGGATATTTAGAATTGCTATCCTTCGTTACGTCATGTGCCATTTTTGTATCAATAATACCTGGTTGTATTAACGATACCCTAATATTAAATGGTTTCACTTCTCCTGCTAAAGATTCAATAAGCGCTTCCAGAGCAAACTTGCTTGCACAATAAGCACTCAAAGGGGTATTAGAAATTTTTCCTGCAACTGAACCAACATTAATAATACAACCATTTTTATTTTCTCTCATTTGAGGTAATACTGCCTGAATGCATCGAATTACACCAAAATAATTGGTCTCCATAATTGCTTTAAAATCACTCATTGGTAATTCCTCAATTGAACCATGTCGCTCAATGCCTGCATTGTTTACCAATACATCTATAATTCCATGCTCCTCAATAATACTTTGAATGCAATGTTTTACTGATTCATCCGAATCAACATCCATTTTGTAAATGATAACATTTAATGATTCTTCGGTGATTTGTTTTTGTAAAGTTGACGCAGCTTCCAGATTTCTCATGGTTGCAAAAACTTTGTAGCCTCCACGAGCAAATGAAAGGGCAGTTTCAAAACCAATGCCTTTACTTGTTCCTGTAATTAAAACTGATTTCATAATTTATAATTAAAAATTGCCTACTTAAATAGGGCTTCGGCTTTCCCTTTTTTTGGTAAATCATTTTACTAACAGTAATGTCGAAAATAGTATGACGCACAACTAGTTTATACCATCAAAGATTTCTAGATTTTTGGTATTGCTTTAATTTGAACAAGCACTTAATGATGCTGATACAACAAAACGTAAGAATAGTTTTTTCATTAAAAATTAGTTTAGGTTTTAAATAAGTCGGTTTCTTTAAGATACTAAATTAAATAATATTTTTTAATTTTCTTCATTTGACATGAAAAAACTCCCTGCAATTAACTCAAGTCGGTTGATCTTAATTTTTTCCAAAAAATAACTACCAACCAATCAACGCCTTAATTTTTTTAAAAACTGCATACCCTGAGTTGAAGCGAGTTCAAATCTCATTTTTGCTTCGTAAAAATCAAGGACTTAGGTTAAATCGAAGGTCCATTTACTTACTGAGCCAGATTTGCGCGAGGTTGGTATCATTATTTAATTGTTAATAAAATAAATATTCTAAGAAGTTAAATTGTATTTTTAATATCAATTTGATACCTATATTTACAAAAAAATATAAAATGGGACAAAACAACAACCTAACCATCTTTAATCTTAACACCAAGTTATTTACAAATTGTATTGAAGGAATAACTGAAGAGCAATCGAATGCTATAATTTCACCAGAAACAAATAGTATGAAATGGGTAGCTGCACATATCATTTGGGCTAGATACAATGCTTCTAGTATAATGGGAAATCCACCAACTAATAACCCTTATATTGGTCTTTTTGAAGATTTTAGACCGACCAATAAAGAGGATGATTATAAAACCATAACTGAAATTAAAGAAGAATGGAAAAAAGCTTCAGATCTTTTAGAAAATAGTTTTTCAAAAATTGAACTTGATTTTTGGGAAAAAGAAGCACCCATGAAATTTCCCTTACTGGGCGACGATTCAAATGCAGGGTTAATTACCTTTTTTGCGCAACATGAAAGTTTTCATTTAGGACAATTAGCTATTTTGAAAAAAGCAATTGTTGGCATTTCAATGAAATATCAGTAGATAGTATATTTTAAATTCCTTAGTTGAAGGTTTTTCCAATATCGGATGCTGGGCTAAAAAATTTTAGAATGTATAATCCAAAGGTAAATAAAGTGGGAAGAAAAGAAATTACGTGCTTTTGAATAGAATTACCTCCAATTATTCCACATTTGATTAGTCTGTGGTAAAATTTTCGCTACAAAGCCTGTTACGAAAGTGGCAGCTTTTTACTACTAATTAGTTTTATCAAATATGGTCTCCCAGGAACGCTCTTCTCCTAATATCTTTGATTTAGCATTGGTCTGAACAACAATAGACTTGCCACCATTACTCAATTTCCAAACCTCTTTTACGTAAACCAATGCTTGTTCCTGAACATTGACATTATTTCGATTGGGAACCATCAAGTTTACGATTGAGTTAATAGTCATAGTTTGTCCATCAGCTGAATAATTAACAGTAAACTTCTTTCCTCTTTCTCCGCCTTGATTAATTTGACTTTCTTTACCGTCGAAGGTAAGTTTCTCCCGGCTTTTAGCAAGGGCTGCGCCAGGCGAAGTGTAGGGTATTTCTATGGTTAAATAATCTGCCCGCTCTGCTATTTTCATTGATTTAGAAAGCATACGATCACCTTCGTCATATGAGCAAACAATATTCCCTCCCATACTTATCGACTCTTTGGATTTCCATTCGCCAGAAAAGTTAGCGCGATATTTGTCATTTTTTTGCTGAGCCTGTCCGGAAAAATAAATTACTCCTGTCAACAGAATAATCAAGCAAGACAAAACGCATTTTTTATTTTTCATAACTCTTTTTTAATAAGTTCTTTTTTGATTGACTAACTAAAGGTATATTAATTTTAATAACTTTTTATCGTAGAAATACTGCTGGAGAAAAAAAGCCCCTGAAATCTAGTAAAATCTGGTCACTTCGGTTTTACAAAATGTAATAAAATAGAATTCAACGTCTTATTTTCTCAAAAAATCTCCATTCCCTGTTTCCAAAACAATTCAACACTTTAACAGTCTATTTATACAAGTAAAACCATTTAGCTTTATCTTCAACGCAGGAATGATAATCTATGGTAATTCAACTTAAAATGCTTCAAAAAAACACCCTACTTTTTATCTTAGTTACCATGCCCTTCTTGGGCTTTACGCAATGGTATAATCCTGATAAGGTCAACAAAAAAGCAGGTGCACTCTATGGAAAGGCTTATGAAGAAGCGCAAGACCAACAATATGAATCCGCCATTGCAAAAATTACTCAGGCAATTAAAATAGAACCAAAATTTGTAGATGCTTTTTTATCTAGAGCAGGCATCTATGCTAATCTAAAAAAATATGACTCTTCCATTATTGATTTTGAAAAAGGTTTTCAGCTAGATTCTATTTATTCTATCAACTACTTACTTCCTTATTCCATTTCTCTTGCAGGACTAGGTCGTTTTCAAGATGCCCTCGATGCTATCAACCGATTCTCACAAATTGAAGGACTCAATTCACAAAGTATTCGAGCAGCAAAGTATCGTAAAAGCGTATACGAATTTGCAGTAGCCTTTGAAAAAAAACACCCTGCTAACCAATATATTTTTGTTCCAATAAATTTAGGAGACTCTATCAATTCAAGCGCTTTGGAATATTTTCCTTCCCTAACGATTGATGGGAAAAAACTGATTTTCACTCGCCGTATTGCTGGTGATGAAGATTTTTACGAATCCAATTTTTCTAATCATCAATGGAGTAAAGCCCAGCCACTAGAGGGAAAAGTAAACACGCTGCAAAATGAGGGGGCACAAAATATTTCTCAGGATGGAACCTGCATCGTTTTTACAGGATGTAATTATCCAGAAGGATTTGGAAGCTGTGATCTCTATATTTCTTTCAAAACAAAACAAGGATGGAGTGAGGCAGAAAATCTTGGACCATTGGTAAACACTGATTTTTGGGAATCTTCCCCCTCCCTTTCACCAGATAAACAACATATTTATTTTAGCAGCAGCCGACCCGATAGTTATGGTGGCAAAGATATTTGGGTTACTCACCGAAATATAAAAGGAAAATGGAGTAGGCCTGAAAACCTCGGACCCGAAGTGAATACAAGTGGAGACGAAAGTTGTGCTTTTATGTATGCCGATAACCAAACACTTTTTTTTAATAGCACAGGTCATTTGGGTTATGGTCAAGCAGATTTATTTTTTTCAAAAAAGCAAAAGGATAGTACTTGGAGCTTGCCTGAAAACCTCGGATATCCAATCAACACGATTGATGAAGAAGGATCACTCATTGTAGCTGCTGATGGTAAAACTGCTTATTATGCAAGCGACAGAGGTGATAGCAAAGCTAGATTAGATCTATTTAGTTTTCAATTAAGAAAGGATCTACAACCACCAAAAATTTTATGGATAAAAGGACAGGTATTTGATGCTAAAGATAAAAATGGCCTTCCTTCTTCAGTTGAATTATCAGATGTTTCTAGTGGGCAATTAATTAGCAAAGTGCAAACGGATGAAATGGGAAATTTTTTAACTACCCTAACCGTAGGTAAAAAATACGCATTTAGTGTAAATAGAAAGGGCTATCTTTTTTATTCAGAAAACTATAATTTAAGCGACCAATCAATCGATTCAATTTATACTGCCGATATTCCACTGCAGCCCATTGAACCCGGCGCTGCAATCGTTTTAAAAAATATTTTTTTCGATTCTAAAAAAGCAGATATAAAACCAGAATCGACAATCGAATTAAATAAAGTAATACAATTACTAAAAGATAACCCTCAATTAAAAATATTAATTACGGGCCACACCGATAATGTAGGTAAAACTGCCGATAATTTAATTCTTTCTAACAGCAGAGCAGAGGCAGTCATTTATTATATCCTTGGTACTAAACTTTTTTCAAAAGATAGGTTACAATTTAAAGGAATGGGATCTAGCCAACCTATAGCTGACAATGAAACAGAGACTGGAAAGGCTTCCAATAGAAGAACAGAAATGACCATTATTAGCAATAGCCCCATCCCTAAATAGTCGTTGGCCTCCAAGATAAGAGTAGTTTATTTATTAAATAATTTTTATATTTGATATCACCTACCCTTCTTCCTCGATGACAAATGAATTGCAATACCAAATTGCGCTAACGCTAATTCCAAATATTGGAGATGTACACGCCAAAGCTCTCATTAACCGATTTGGAAATGCAGCCTCCATTTTCACTGCCAATAGAAAGGAGCTCCAAAATATGGAAGGCATCGGTTCTATAAGAGCAGACTGTATAAAAAAATTTAACAATTTTCAACGCTGCGAAGATGAAATGAAATTTATTGAAAAGTATAAAATCACTCCCCTCTTTTTAACAGATAAAAATTATCCGCAAAGACTACTTCATTGTTATGATAGTCCAACTTTACTTTACTACCGAGGCAATGCAAACCTTAATCATTCAAAAATTATTTCAATTGTAGGCACCCGTAATTATTCTGAATATGGAAAAATGATGGGTGAAAAATTAATAGCAGAATTAGAACAAGAGAATATTTTGATAGTGAGTGGTTTAGCATTTGGCATTGACACAATAGCACACAAAGCAGCACTTAAAAACAACTTGCTTACATTGGGTGTACTTGGACATGGGCTCGACAGAATTTATCCCATACAAAACAAAACACTTGCAAAACAACTAATAACCAAGGGAGGATTGCTCACTGAATTTATGAGTGATACGATTCCTGACAAACAAAATTTTCCTAAAAGAAATAGAATAGTAGCTGGAATATGTGATGCTGTTTTAGTAATTGAAAGCGGTATAAAAGGTGGCTCATTGATTACGGCAGAATTAGCCAACAGTTATAATAAAGATGTGTTTGCTGTTCCTGGAAGGTTAACTGATACTAAAAGTGATGGATGTAACCACCTAATTAAAACCAATAAAGCTTCTTTGTTAACTAGTGCTATTGACCTACTAGAAATGATGAATTGGACTGAAAGCAAAAAAATATCCAAAAAAAAACAGCCTGAACTTTTCATTGAATTAACCGACAATGAAAAAATAATTTTTGCTATTCTTCAAAAACAGGAAACGATTCAAATCGATCAATTGCATTTCAAATCAGGTCTTAGTTCTGGCCTAGTAGCCGAGGCATTACTTTCATTAGAAATGCAAGGAATTATCCTGAGTATACCGGGTAAGGTTTTCAAACTTGCCTAGAATGAATATACTACGATTGAATTGGTTCAAATTTCCAAATTCTTTCATTGATTACTTACTAGAACAAGTTTTATCAGTAAACTACCCTATCGAATGGATTTTTAGCAGTTTTTGGGTACAAATCAATTTTCTTTTATCTTTGCCTATGGCAACAATAAATAACTCCCCAGCTAAAAGTAAATCCAATAGATTTTTCGGTGAAGGTCTCACTTTCGACGATGTATTGCTGATGCCAGCATACTCCCAGGTTCTCCCACGCGAAGTAGATATCAATACCCAACTTACCAAATCCATTACGCTGCATGTACCCATGTTAAGTGCTGCGATGGATACGGTTACTGAAGCACAGCTTGCGATTGCATTGGCAAGGGAAGGCGGACTAGGCATTCTTCATAAAAATATGAGCATTAGTCAACAGTCTGACCAAGTGAGAAAAGTAAAGAGAAGTGAAAATGGTTTGATATTAGATCCTGTTACTCTTTCACCAGATGCCACTATCGGTGAAGCAATCCGTATGATGCGAGAAAATAAGATTGGAGGTATTCCTATCGTAAATAAAAGCAATCAATTGGTGGGTATTTTAACGAACAGGGATATACGCCTAGAAACGAACTTCAAAGAAAAGGTAAGTTCTGTAATGACGAAAGAAAATCTCATTACTGCACCAGAAGGAACCAATTTAAAAAAAGCAGAACTAATCTTCAAGAAAAATAAAATTGAAAAATTACCTGTTGTAAATAAATCAGGCGAACTAATTGGCTTGATTACTTTCAGTGATATTTTAAAATTAAAATCTCACCCTCATGCAGTAAAAGATTCATTTGGAAGATTATTAGTTGGTGCAGGAGTAGGTATTACCAAAGACACTCTTGACCGAGTTGCAGCCCTTCATCATGCAGGCGTTGACGTTATTTGTTTAGACAGCGCCCATGGACATACCAAAGGAGTAATGGATGCATTAAAAGAAATTAAAAAAACATTTAAAGGTATTCAGGTAATTGCTGGTAATGTAGGCACAGCAGCTGGTGCATTAGCGCTTGCCAATGCAGGTGCCGATGCAGTGAAGGTTGGAATTGGACCAGGCTCCATCTGTACCACTAGAATCGTTGCAGGTACTGGAGTGCCTCAAATTACTGCAGTAATGGAAGCAGCTGCCGCATTAAAAAATAAGAACGTTGGTATCATCAGCGATGGCGGTATTCGATACACAGGAGATATGGTAAAGGCACTAGCCGCTGGAGCTAGTTGTGTAATGATGGGAAATGTATTTGCAGGAACAGAAGAAAGTCCTGGTGAAACTATTATTTATGAAGGACGTCGTTTTAAACAATACAGAGGCATGGGCTCTTTAGGTGCAATGGCTCAAGGTAGCAGCGATCGTTATTTTCAAGATGTAGAAGCTGATATCAAAAAATTTGTACCAGAGGGCATTGAAGGAAGAGTTGCCTTTAAAGGCCCATTAAAAGAAATCGTTCATCAATATATTGGTGGCTTGAGAGCAGGTATGGGTTACTGTGGTGCCAATACAATCAAGGCATTGCAAAACGCTACTTTTGTTAAAATAACCAATGCGGGAATGAAAGAAAGTCATGCCCACGATATCGCCATCACAAAAGAAGCGCCTAATTACAGTCGCTAACATTTTGTAAATCAGCTAATCGAAAAAGATGAAAAGGTTTTAATTAATACCATGAAAAAAAAGCTATCTCAACCAGCTTGTTTAGCTCTTGAACTCGCCTTCACTTTTATTTCAAAAAAAGTAGCGCCGCGACTTCTTTTCATTTTTATATTTTTTCAAATTCAGTGCTCTTCTTTTGCGCAAGATTCATCGCATATTAGAATATCATTACTTACCTGTACTCCAGGACAAGAACTCTATTCAACTTTTGGCCATACTGCTATTCGCATTACAGATAGCATCAGTCTAACAGACTATGTTTTTAACTACGGAACTTTCAATTTTGAAGACGATGGATTTTATACAAAATTTATCCGAGGTAAACTATTATACTATTTATCTGCAGAGAATTTTTCGGATTTTAAATTTGCTTACCAAGCTGAAAACAGAGGAATAACCGAGCAACTGCTTAACTTAGATGGAGAAGAAAAAATTGCACTAAAACAGGCGCTGTATGAAAATGCAAAAGAGAAAAATAGGTATTATAAATACGATTTCTTTTTTGACAATTGTACTTCTAGAGCAAGAGATATGCTGGTAAAATATAAAAAAGATCATCCCACCTTTCAGCCAGTTATGCCCAAGGGCACTAGCTTTCGACAAGCAATACATTTATATCTTGACAAGAATGAAAAAGATTGGAGCAAAGTTGGTATCGACTTACTACTGGGTGCCCCTACCGATGCTATCATGTCAACTACACATTCGCAATTTCTTCCCGACAATTTAATGAAATCATTAGACAGCACTAATCAACAAACGCCTTCAGTCATTTCAACAAAAAACTTATATTCAATATCTGAACAAGGGGAAGAAAGTTACCTATTAACCCCACTATTCGTTTTCTCCCTTTTATTTAGCTGTATTTTATTTGTTAGTTTTTCGTCTAACCGTTGGATAAAAATATTTTTGCAAGGATTTGATGGCGTCTTCTTTTTTTTAATTGGTATGCTAGGAGTACTACTAATTTTCATGTGGTGGGGTACTGATCATTCAATGACAAAAAATAATTATAACTTATTATGGGCATGGCCAACCAATATCATTGCGGCATTTTTAATGCCTAGTCAAAAAAAATGGATTCAAAAATATTTTGGTATCCAAGCTCTCGCTCTTTTATTGTTATTAATTAGCTGGATCTTTTTACCACAACAACTGAATACTTCTCTCATTCCAATTGTATTACTAATGATTTTTAGAAGTGCTAAAAAATATTTGAAGTCTTCATTATAAATTAACACCATTCTTTTAACAATGTCAGGATAATTAATTTGACCAATAATAATTTACTATATCAACAGTCTACTATTTTTTATCGAAGTATTGGTAAGGGAAAAAAAGTAATGCTTCTGCATGGCTTTGCGGAGGATGGAGCCATCTGGGAAAATCAGATTGACTTTTTGAAAAATGATTTTCGATTACTCATTCCAGATATACCAGGCAGTGGACAATCAGAATTGATTCAGAATGGAAATATAGACATCTATGCAGAAGTAATTAGAGCGATCTTAGCCGACGATTTTGAAAAGGAAGGAAATGCTGGACTAGAGGAAGTAAGCATCATTGGTCATAGTATGGGAGCTTATATAGCACTAGCTTTTGCAGAAAAGTATCCACAACATCTTACCAAATTTGGTCTTTTTCATTCTACGGCATTTGCCGATAATAAGGAAAAGAAATTGTCGAGAATAAAGGCTATACAATTTATTAAAGAACATGGAAGCTTTGCGTTTTTACAAACTAGTATTCCAGGACTATTCACCGAGACATTTGCAAAAGAACACACCATAGTGATAAATGAATTGATCAACCAATCAAAAGGATTTAATCCGTTATCTCTAATTCAATATTATGAGGCAATGATGAAACGTCCGGACAGAACTGAGGTATTAAAACAATTTCAAAAATCCATTCTTTTTATAATCGGTGAGAAAGACAATATCATTCCATTACAATGCAGTCTTGAGCAATGTTATTTTCCAGCTGTATCACATATCCACATTTTAGAAAAATCAGCTCATATGGGTATGCTGGAAGAGACGGATAAGTCAAATGAAATAGTCTATAATTTTTTGAAATTAGCTTAGAGATCCCAGAATTATTCAAAGGAATATTTAGTTAACCCTCAAAAAGTCGGGTTAAGCAATTTGACATAATAGTAGTGTAAACGCCCTCGAATAAAAAGTGCTAGAAATATTAAATATCAGACGTTAAAAAATCAGTCCGCCGCGGCGGAGACACCCCCTTTAAAGTAACTCCGTATTTTAATTTTGCATTAATAAATAGTGGCTCCTTTGTCTGAGGCCCTCGAATAAAAAGTGCTAGAAATTTTAAATATCAGCCGTTAAAAAATCAGTCCGCCGCGGCGGAGGCACTCCCTTTAAAGTAACTTACTCACCCTCCGCCGCGGCGGATTGATTTTAGGCTGATATTTAAAATTTCAGCCTTTTTATTCGCAGGCTTGATTTTTTTTGTTACTTTTTTGCATCAAGGCAAAAAAGTAAAAGGATTTGATAAAAAACTTTACCGAATGTGCGCTTACGACTTTTTGAAGGTCAACTATATATACCATCAATACCGCCAGTATTGATATTATTACTCATAAAAAACATTATTCCCCCTATGTCCTTACCATTTATCAGAAAAAAGGGCACAATTATTTTCCTTCATTACCTTTACCGCATAAAATGGATAAAAACTATTCGACTTAATACTTAATTCTAAAAAATCGAATTCATTCATCCGTCAATAACATTATAAAACCTAAGTAAAAATCATTCAATGCGAAATGTAAATTTCACCTTGAATGATAAAAAAGCATTTCTTCATGATCCTAAAAATCAATATATTTTTACTCCTACTGCTTTTTTCTTTTCTTAGCTTGTCTTCACAAATCAACTTAGATTTTCAAGAGAAGTTTAAATTAAATATCAGCAAAGCATCATCTAAAATAAAAATAGATGGACTATTAGATGAAGAGATGTGGAAGACTGCTGAACAAACCAGTGATTTTTGGAAAAAATGGCCCAACGATGACGGAAGACCTGTGAGACAAACTTATGTGAAGATGAGTTATGATGACCAGTACCTCTATATTGGAATAAAAGCCATCGACACCAACTATTATGTTGTGCAATCATTGAAGAGAGATCAGGGATTTTTTTCAAGTGATGCAGTTGCCATCGCCATAGACCCAGTAAATCAAAAAACCAATGGATTTTTATTTGGTTTAACACCTTATAATGTTCAATCTGAAGATTTAGTTGCAAATGGACAAAGTGGTGGAGAATTAAGTTTTAGTTGGGATAACAAATGGATCTCAGCAACGACTAGGTATCCAAATTATTGGATAGCAGAAATTGCCATTCCATTCAAGACCCTTCGATTTAAAGAAGGAAAAACTAAATGGGGTATTAATTTTTTAAGAAATGATGTAAAAAATAATGAATTCTCTAGTTGGACTAAAATGCCCACCAACTTTCCTTTCTATGATTTCGGATATGCTGGTTCACTTAACTGGAATACACCTCCGCCGGCACCAGGAACTAACATCTCTACAATCCCCTATGTATCTAGTTTTCAGTCTTCGGATAAGGAGGCCAACGAACCATGGTCAGGCAAATTAAATGGAGGTTTTGATTCAAAAATTGCGCTTACTTCTTCATTAAATATGGACCTTACCGTCAACCCTGATTTTTCACAGGTAGAGGCAGACCAACAAGTTACCAACCTCACAAGATTCAATATTTTTTTTCCTGAAAAAAGAACTTTCTTTTTAGAGAACGATGACTTGTTTTCAAATTTTGGTATTCCACCTATCCGACCATTTTACTCAAGAACAATTGGACTTGATAACAATGGAAATAGAATACCCATTTTAGCGGGTATTCGTATCAGTGGAAATATTACAAAAAAAATGAGGGTGGGAATGATGAATATGCAAACCCTTGCAAAAAATGATGCAGCTGCTCAAAATTATACTGCCTTCACTTTTAATCAGCAGGTACAGAAAAGATCCTCTGTAACAGGATATTTTTTTAATCGACAAGGAATAGAAGATAAGAATCATCGATTTAAAAATCCATTAGACAAGTTTGGAAGAAATGTTGGTGTAGAATATAATTTCCTAGATATTACTGGCAAATGGAATGCATGGAGTGGCCATCATTTATCGTTTAAAGACGGCATCAAAAATCCTGGATATTATACCAATACGGGTGGTGGATATTTTTCGAAAGAATGGAATATTATTTTTGATGTCACTCAAATTAGCGAAAAATATTATACCGACATGGGATTCATCAGCCGCATCGAAAATTATGATGCCCTTTTTGATACCACTACTAGAATCGGATACAAGCAATTGTTCAATGAAATCATGCATACATTTTATCCGAAAAAAGGAAAAGTCACTCAAATCAAACTTAGCACAACCAATATTATTTTTTTAAACCCTAGCTTAAATTTTAATGAAAGTATGCATGAATTAAAACTTGGATTAACTTTCAAGAATACCTCCTATTTGATGCTAGGCACTTCGTATAATGCAAATAATCTACTCTTTAATACTTCTTTCACTGATAAGCTCCCCATCCCTCCAGGAAAATACAGAGCAGGAGGGGGTTCTATTACCTATGGATCAGATATTAAAAAGAAAATATCATATACTGCTATGTTAGCAGGAGGAGATTTTTTCAATGGTACTATGCTTCAGTATGAATTAATGACAAAATATAGAGTTCAGCCTTGGGGTAATTTTGCCATGAGCTTTCAACAAACTAAATTAACCTTTCCTGAAATATATGGATCAAGCAATCTTTTTTTAATTGCTCCAAGAATAGAAATTAATTTTTCCAACAACTTATCATGGTCTACTTTTTTACAATATAATAATCAGCGTAATAATTTTAATATCAATAGCAAGATTCAATGGCGTTATAAACCCATGAGTGATATCTTTTTAGTTTATAGTGACAATTATTTTACAGACCCTGTGATGAAGAATAAGAACCGAGCTTTGGTCTTTAAAATGAATTACTGGTTAAATCTTTAAAAAAATATATTTACCCCTCTAAAATTGAAATCCAATACTATCAAGTCATTCATTAGCACAACCATGCAAAAACTGCAAAAGAGTTTGACTAAATTCAATTTTTAACATAATTCAGTTGCCAAAAGAGTTAGTTTTTGGCTAATTTTATGAGGAGTATTTGTTCATTTAGCTGATTATGAAGAAGTTTTTAATTACACTTTTTTTATTTTTTTCACTCTTCAATGCTTTTGCAGCGCATATTAAAGGGGGCTTTTTCACGTATGAATACATAGGGCCTGGCATCGTAAATCCTGACTACTTAAGATATAAAATTTCACTAACGGTATACATGAGTTGCAATCCCAATTCTGGGCAGCTCACCAATCAAATCAATTTTACCATTTTTGAACAAGGGTTCAATAATGTAGTAGCAAATCCAGCCGTAACCATCACGAGAATGTATAACCTCTCCAAAGAAGTCGATGAACCCTGTATTTCTCTTGACCAGCGAGGCTGTTATTATACAGTTGTGATCTATGAACTAAATAGTATAGAGTTAGCACCTTCTACAGTTGGATATACCATCAGCTATCAAAGATGTTGCAGGATTGCCAATATGCAAAATGTAAACAACTCTGAGTCTGTTGGAAATACCTATTCGATTTCGATACCAGGCACTAGTTCTATTGTACCGAATGCAAATAAAAATAGTAGTCCCAATTTTCCAATAAATGACACAGGAGTGGTATGTGGTAATTCCTATTTCGAATACCCTTTTTCAGCTACTGATAAAGATGGAGATAAGCTAACTTATTCTTTATGCTCAGCATTTATAGGCGGTGGAAGCACTCAGCCTTCCCCCAATCCTGCTGCTGCTCCGCCCTATGCTGAGGTTTACTATACTTCTCCCTATACTGGATCTAGGCCTATGGGGCCCAATGTTACCATCAATCCATTAACTGGATTAATAAGTGGTATAGCGCCCTTGGCCAATACAACAGGTGGTGAATTTGTAATTACCGTTTGTATTACTGAAACACGGGGAGGAAAATATGTAAGCGAAACCAGAAAAGAGCTTCACATTCAAGTAAAAGATTGTGCTCCAGTGGTGGCCAAATTAGCTCCTAAACCCGTTACCTGTGATGGATTTAATGTTAATTTTTCTAACTCAGTCTTTAATCCTTTTGGTACTCTGTACAACTGGGATTTTGGAAATCCGTTGTCGGGCTCAGACAATAATAGCGCTTTATCTAATCCAGTCCATATCTTTAGTGACACAGGTGTATATAAAGTAAAACTAAATATTTCATTGGGTGGATTTTGTTCCAATTCAGATTCAATTATTGTAAGAGTTTACCCTGGTTTTTTTCCAGACTTTAAAGCTGATGGACCCTATTGCAAAGGAATTCCTTTTAAGTTTTCGGATATTTCAACCACCAAATATGGCGTCATTACTGGATGGCGCTGGAATTTTGGCAATACATCGGTTAACAATGACACTAGCATTTTAAAAAACCCTAACTATACCTATCTAAATACAGGGAATTACAGTGCACAACTTATTGTGAAAAATACATTTGGATGTACCGATACCGTTAAAAAAAATATTAAAATAGTCGATGGTCCTGACCTTGGTTTAATCACCCACGATACACTCATTTGTTCAATAGATACTTTGCAATTAAAAACAAGTACTATCGGAAATTTTGTGTGGAGTCCAAACTATAATATTAGCAGCCTAAGCTCTGCCAGCCCTTTTATAAGTCCTGATATACCCACCAAATATTTTGTTAGTTTTAGTGATGCTGACGGTTGTAAAAACACGGATTCTGTTTTTGTAGATGTAAAACCATTTGCAACCATCAACCTAGGAAATGATACTACCATTTGTAGGCCTGATGGATTTACGATCAATACAATTAGTGATGCGTTAAATTTTGTATGGAGCCCTACCACTTATCTAAGTAGTAGCACCATTAAAAATCCTTTCGTTTCTCCAACGGTTCCTTCTATCACCTATACCGTATTTGGAAATATTGGAAAATGTCAAAGTCAGGATCAAATAACCATCAAGTCAGCTCCTACTCCAATAGCATATGCTGGAAAGGATACGATCATTTGTTTTGGTGATGCTGCTCAACTTCGTGCCACAGGAGGAAGTGTTTATACATGGACCCCCACCCAATATTTGACAGCTAGTAATATCGCTAATCCAAAAGTCATAGGACTGCCATCTGCCACTCAATTTAAGGTGGAGGTAAGTGATACTTTAGGCTGTATTAAAACATCCATTGACAGCATCATTGTATCGGTAGATGCTATTTTTAAAGCTTATGCAGGCAGGGATACTTCAGTTGTAATCAATGAGCCCGTAGTTTTAAATGGAACAGGCGGTGAAACCTACCTTTGGCAGCCTACTACTTGGTTAAGTAATCCTACTATTTCTAATCCAACTGCCACTCCTCAAGAAAATATTACCTATCAATTAACTGCAATAAGTAAAGGTGGGTGTAAGGCAATGGATGAAATTCAAATAAAAGTTTATAAAATTGCACCAGGATTTTATGTACCAAGTGGATTTACTCCGAACAATGATGGCAATAATGATGTTATAAGACCCATCTTGATGGGAATGCGATCACTAAAATTATTTAGAATTTATAATAGATGGGGTCAACTACTATTTACCACCTCAGAAAAAGGAAAAGGGTGGGATGGGAGTTTTAAAGGAAGCCAACAAGACCCAGGAACGTTTGTATGGATGGCGGAAGGAGTAACCTATTTAGGAGAAAATATAAAAAAACAAGGAACAGTTGTTTTGCTTAGATAATGAATGAATTTTAATTGATTACCGATCATTCAAAAAAAGTAATAATAGATGAATAAAACAGTATTAATAACAGGTGCTACTTCAGGAATTGGAGAAGCTTGTGCAAGAAAATATGCAGCCGATGGAGATCGATTGATATTAACAGGCCGCAGAGCAGACCGATTAAATGCACTAAAAACTGAATTGGAAAAAGATTTCTCCACTGAAATACTTGCGTTAATTTTTGATGTTCAAGATAAAAAAGCGGTAGACAAAAATTTAGGTGCTTTACCAATTGAATGGCAAAATATCGATTTATTAATTAACAATGCTGGACTTGCTGCAGGGAAAGATTCATTTGAAAATGCTGACATCAATGACTGGGAAACCATGCTCAATACCAATGTGCATGGACTGTTGTATGTTTCAAAACAGATTATACCACTAATGATTACAAATAAAAAAGGACATGTAGTAAACATCGGATCCATTGCGGGCAAGGAAGTTTATGAGAATGGAAATGTTTATTGCGCAAGTAAATTTGCAGTGGATGCCATTAGCAAATCTATGCGAATTGATTTGCTTAAACATTCCATTAAAGTTACTTGCATTCATCCAGGTGCGGTGGAGACAGAATTTTCTCTTGTAAGATTCAAAGGAGATGAAAATAAAGCAGCTGCCACTTATAACGGAATGGTACCGCTTAGTGGAAATGATATTGCAGAAAGTATTTTTTACTGTACTCAATTACCTGATCATGTATGCATCAATGAACTAGTTATAACACCTACTCAACAAGCCAACGCTTATTATACTCATAGAACACTTTAAACAAAAACGCAAATGAAAAACCTAATTTTACTTTCGATTGGTATCCTAATTTCCTTAATTTCTACTGCACAAAAAGAGGCTGTAGAAAAAGTCTGGTTTAACCCTGAAAAAACTTCTAAAATTCAAATTTATAAAGCGGTAGATGGAAATTTTTACGGCAGAGTAATTTGGTTGAAGGAACCAAATGATAAAAACGGAAAGCCTAAAACAGATATTCGTAATAAAGATGAAAAATTAAGAGGCCAACCAGTTTTGGGCATGGTGATTATTAAGAAATTTAAAAAAGCAAGTAGTGCCAATGAATACGAAGACGGAACAGTATATGATCCTCTCAGTGGAAAAACCTATTGTGGCACAATGAGTTTAAATGGAAAAGAATTGAAATTACGTGGATTTATCTGTGGAATTAATTTCGTTGGAAGAACCTCCATTTGGACTTTAGCAGAGTAGCAGAAAGTAAAAGATGCCGAAAGAATAATATTTAAGGTAAATAATTGACCCGCAAAAATTTGAGCTAAGCAATTTGACATTATAGTTATTTGAACGCCCTCGAATAAAAAGTGCTAGAAATTTTAAATAGCAGCCGTTAAAAAATCAATCCGCCGCGGCGGAGGCACGGCCATTAAAGTAACTTACTCTACCGGCGAGTTCCTTGATTTTAGTCCGCCGCGGCGGATTGATTTTTTTTGTTACTTTTTTGCATCAAGGCAAAAAAGTAAAAGCACTCTATTCCAAAGGAAATTACAAGTCTATATAGCTAAGTTTATTTTAAAAAAACAAGAAGAAATTATTAATCATTTGACTGATTATCTCTCAGTTCTTTATCGATTAATTTTGATTAAAAGCTTTACCAAATAAGTGCTTGCTATTTTTTGAGGGTCTACTTAAATAGAGCAGTATTTAAAATCCCTTGTAACAAAGACAAATTGTGTTACAAGGGATTTTTATTTAATGAATTATTTCGCAATTGAATCTTTTACTGCAGGTTCCTCTCCAAACCTTTTATGCGAACCTTTTAGTTCTCCGTGAGTCTGAATCAAAATAAATGCAAGTAAAGAAATAAATAGAATAATAGCTCCAAACACTTTAAATGCTTTTCTAAAACTGAATGGCGCTGGTTTAAATTCAGCATTGGCTCGATTAATGAGCAAAAGGATTACAAAAAAGTTGATCAAATATAAATATTGCTCTATCCGATAAGTACTAATAATAGCACCGGTTACAATATAACTTAGCAAAATATATAGCAACCAATGACCAAAGAAAAACTTCCTTACTTCTCCAAAGGAAAATGCAGAGGTTTTTCTGAATTTTGCAACCCAATAAATACCCATCGCCAAGGTCAATATCAATGATCCGTATATTACTAAATTATAAACCGATTGATTGTCGGTTGCTAATAATTTTATATAAGTAGATTGTATTCTTTCCCATTCAAAATTTTGTTGCCACATGATGTATGGAATGATCAGAACCAACATTATTAGATGAAACAACTGCTTCTTTCCAACTGTATTTTCTTGTTCTTCCGGTTCCCATTCAGTAGTAAGGGTTCCATAAGCCAATCCAATACCACCAAAGAAACCTAGTGAGTATTCCATTACATTCCAAAAATTAAAATGAATTTCAGAAACCGAACCAAGTACTTGTAAAAAATTACCAAAAGCAAATCCGAAACCGGCTCCCATCGAAGTAAAAATAGCCACCCTTAAAGCAGCATAATTTTTATTTCGAATCAAATTCCATGTCAAGGCTGCGGCAACGCCTAAACATACAGACCACACTTCAGACCTTGGGGGATTCACTTTCCAACCATATTGATTGATAAGAAAATAGTAAAACAGAATTCCACCTAAGGTCATTTCTACAAGTAAGGGAGCCCACTTAACTGGATTTTTCTTTGTATCAGAAAGTACCAATCCAAAAAAGCCACCTCCCATAAAGCCATACAGTCCGCCAATTACAAACAACATCTCCAAACCATACAAGGCATTTCCAAAATCATCCGCCCTTCCATAACCCACCACAAGACCATAACTCATAATTCCTCCAAGGCCCCAACCTAGGGCACCCGCTAGCGTAGCATAAAGAGCTTTTGCCAACCAGTCTTTTCGTTTTGAAATCAATAAAACACTCAGTGATCCTAAAGCACCAGCCCATGCAGCGCCATGTTCATGACCAAATTGACCACGAATAGCCCAGGCTGTTCCTAGTGACATTGCCACCAAGAGTAAACTGAAAATTAGATTTTTACTTTTCATATAGGCATCGTTTGAAGTGATTAAAAACGTACAGAAAAAAGTATTTTTCTGTAGCACGAAAAATTAAGATAGTCCAATATAGGTTTTATTTTACAAATGCATTTTGTAGAGGCTCATTAAATTTTACTGTGCCAGCGATATTCTCAACTGCACCCCCGCCCTGGTATTGGTCATGGGCGCACTGGAAGAAATGTATGGGTTCACCCTCCGTTGATCAAAAAAGAGTTTGATATTGATCCGGCTGTTTAAATAATAATCAATGGTAGGCGAAAGGGTGATTTCTTTACTACCACCGGTTGGTAAGGTAGAATTTTGATCCAAGCGATTATTTACTGTAACATTATCTCTAACTTTTAAGTCAAATCTAAAATTGATTTCATTGTCTAACTTGTTACCGCCATCCTTACTTAAAAATTTAGGCAATTTTAATCCGCCAAATAATTTAAGTCCGCGCTTACGATAACCAGCACCTATTGCAAATTCTGTACTCCTTGTTTCACTTAATTGAAAATCTACCAGACTTAAACTGAGTGTTCTTTGTTTGGTATAATCAATCTTAAACTGAAATTGATTGGTAAAGGTCATGTCAAGCCCCACCAATGGCGCAAACTGCTCTTGGATAGTAATATTGGGTAACATGAAATAAGGGATATAATTTTTTGAAATGGTATCAAAAAAAGATGGATAACCATACCGTGAAACATCTTGGTATAATAATGCAGAGGTAAATCCATTCATACT
This sequence comes from Chitinophaga pinensis, assembly GCA_945876095.1. GTDB lineage: Bacteria > Bacteroidota > Bacteroidia > Chitinophagales > Chitinophagaceae > Ferruginibacter > Ferruginibacter pinensis_E. Next base: position 105,018 of record CAMCMP010000002.1, on the reverse strand, counting down.
CAAACTACCATTGTATCCATGAGATAAAGTAACATTGGTAAAAATCTTTTCTAACCCCTTCACCCTGCTCAATCCGTTATAATCCAATTTCCAATTAGGCCTTGGCATAATTTTACTAAATGGATTTGACTTGATATTCGCATTGCTTTGTTTGATTAAAGCAACACTATTGGGATCTTGACCTGAGTAAGCAGCTATAAATGCAGGAATCAATACATCAATAGCATATTTATTATATCCATAAGCATAGCCATTCGCTTCTAATGGCCTACCATCATTGTATTTATTCAATGCACCCAATCTTTGAGAAATAGTCTTCCTGCTATTTTGAAAACTAAGGAAGGTCTCGGAAATCTGATTGGGATTAAATTCACCAAACAATGTTTTGTAGGAAATATAACTCACATCAAATCCACCTCCGCCATAAGGACTCAGGTGACTGAATTGTCTTCCTGTACCAGTAGTATCCTTAAATAATTCTGAATAATTTTTATTAAAAGTTTTATTCATATTCACACTAATATTCAAATCTCTAAACGGTTCTATCTGCGCAGTTAGTGTTAAACGTTGATCAAAACTTTGTTGCAAAATACTATTGAATAAAGTATCAGCACTGATCAATCCCTTTCTTGCAGCATTGTTCAGCCAATTAGTATCTGGTTGCCTTCCTGAAATAAAATCTAATCCCGGTTGCATACTTCTGAAATTTTGACCAACATATTGAGTGCTATCCAAGTAGCCTGGTAATCTTGTATTGGCATTTTCAGACAAGGAAATATTCATCTGCTTAACACTGGTAATCAATTTGCCAAACACTCTACCAACTGTTCCAACATCCGGCAAATAATTAGGATCCTTTAACTTGGTAACTTTAATTCGCTTAAACTTTTTAGTAGTAACCCCTGCTTTAGTAATTGATTTAAAAATAGAATCTTTGGTAACTTCTCTATTCTTTTTTTGTCCAGAATTAGGCTGTTCAATAGCGCGGAAGAATCTTAATTTATTGTACAATCTAGTAAAGTCAAGCTGAGCAGTTGCTTCTTGACTTTGTCCATTTTCCAAAATATTTCCTAACTCAACCGCTAATCTTGATGCGCCTATCCAGCGATAGGTGGCTTGGTATTTTATATTAAAAGTTGTCCATTCAAGCAATGGAAATTTTACAGTAGGTAATGTGTAAGAAACATTTGCAGAATGGTTGTACAAAGTATTTCGCCCACCCTTTAATAAATTAGACCAAAGACTATCTTTTTGAAGAGCAGTTTCTAATCTGCCTGCAGGTTCATCTACCCGAGAATTATTATTAGCAGTAAAATCAAAATTTATAGAACGGGTTAAACCCCAACGAAAAATAAAATCGCGTTGCAAGGTCAAATATTTATCATAAGTCTCTGGAATTTGATATTTATCAGAGCCCACAGACCTTGGCCTTACTGCACCAAACTGCCGGTGAATATCTGCTCTAAAACTTATTTGTGAAGGCATAGGATTGAGATTAACATCCTTCAATAAATCAAACCAATGAGTTTTTCTTTTTACTAAAAATGGAATCTTCTTAAGGGGTTCTAAATACTTAGGCTGGGGAGCAAAATTATATCCTAGTCCACCTCGATGACGAGTAACTTCATTGTTTTCAATCAATGGATTGTGTGCAATAATATTGATATAGGAATAACTTACATCCACATTAGAAATATCATAGATCTTAGGACTTTTTTTGCTAGTTCTACTTTTTCTGACATTCGTAAAATTCAATGTTTTAGTACTAGTAAAATCAATGGCTGCATTGTTAATAGAATCTCTTTTACTTGCAGGAGATACGCCTAGCTTATCTTGAAGCCGAATATCCATATCATAGGGGTCATATTGTGGCTTACTGATAGCCTGAGAATAACTAGCAAACATTGGAATAGAAACAGCTGCTTGTTTAGGTAATAATTTACCCAACTCTATATTAGCCGCCACATCCATTTGAGTAAAATTATCTCGGTACCTGTCATTAACGCGCTGCTCCAGCGTGCCAAAGCCAGCAGTGTGATTTGAAATAGATCCTGAAACAGTTCCCAAATCCGCTAGTGCCATATTTATCCTTGCCATTGCAGCCCATCCACCATTTTCATTGATAGAATTGAGTCGCAATTCATTGACCCACATTTCGCCGCATGCGGAGTTGTTACTGGTATTTTCCACTCCAATTAATATACCTCTTACTTCTCCCAAATTTGGATCCCCCAATATAGAATAGGTTTGCCCATTAGATTGCAACTTCCTATACATAATATTAGATGCTCCGTTAACATTTCTTTCCTGTTTTAATTTAGGCAACATTGTGAGGTCTAAATTCAAACTATTGATAGCCCTCCAAAGAGTGTCATTGTATTTGTCGGAATTAGGATCTAATATATTAGCAGATAATGGAGTAATATATAATGGTATTTTTATTTCAAAATAATTACTTACAAAATCAGTCCCTATTCTGATGACTGCATTTAAATCACGATCCCTTATTCCATTAGAAGTTTTTACATTATTTTCTGCATGAATATACATTGACAATTTTCCATATTGTCTTATATCTCTATTAGCAAATGTTTGTTGTACACCTCTAGCATCCCCCTTACCCAAACCACAAAACTGCAGTGACATACTTTGCTCATTTTGCAAAAGATTTACTCCATTATTACTCAGTATCTGTTGGCGTTTAATTTCCCTCGGCGTGCGGTAAGCGAGTGGAGTTCGCTTATCATTCTCCTCAATATTTACCCCATTAATATTTAAAGAAGCACTGGTAGTAATAGGAGAATAAATTCCTGAAGAATCAATTTTATTTGGAAACTTCCTCCACATATTTCGAGTTAATTCTAATTTGCCAAAGCGCATCACCACCTCATCATCAAAACCTGTTAAAAACATTCTCATAAAACGAATGGATTTAAAATCAGGTATGTTTCCAATTTTGTTAGCATAAGAACCAATCGGAATTCTAAATTGATACCAAGTTTCTAAACGGCTCGTACCATCAGGCAAGCCAGTGATATTAACAGTCTTTTTATCTACGATATAATTTACACCAATTTGCATTAGTGGATCAGTAGAAGGTTTGATATCCACTATATATTGGAAATACTCTTCCGATTCATTCATGGTATTGTCCCTATTCAAATCTTCTGCATCTGGATATAAGGTAGCCGCTGAGGAAAATGCAGAGCCATCATTTACCTTTGAATTTCCTTCAGGATTATTAAAATTTTTATACCGTTTCACAATTCCATCTGTTCCAGTAAAAGATGCATCCCGATAATGTATATAATCATCTGAAGAAGGGTCTTTTAATGCAGCTTGATAAGCAGTGCCACCAAGGGTTCCTTGAAGTTGTGCTAAATAAGGAGCTCTTTTAACTTTTTCAGAATCACTATTATTTCCATCAAACCCAATATCTTGAAATTTTCTATCATCGGCATTGTTACTAAATGCATTGGTAACTTGGATTGGATTGAGCGGTACTTTTCCCCATACAGAAGCGTTGTCTACCTGAGAAGTGGCGGTAGGTGTAGGCAATCCATTTTCGTAAAATCTTCTTCCATCTTTAAGAATATCTTCAGAAATATTTCCAAGATTAAAATATAATTTACCACCGGTTGACTTATCAGCATTAGGCCGCTGAGCAGTATTTATAAAAGGATCTTGAACCCAATATTCAATGAACTCAACATTCGCTGTTTCAAAATCTGTCTGATCAATATTGCGCATCAACCCACCCCATTTTTGTTTCGGATTTTTTAAAAGATTGTTGGCGTCAATTGCAAGAGCAGAAGATTCATAATTATAAGGTCCCTTTTCTTTAGGATAAAAAGCAAGGTCAAAAGTAATCAGCTGATTTTGTCCAAAATCGGTCGTTCTTTGTGGAAATATTTCACTCTGTTTTACAAGCCTCACTCTCGGGTCACTTAACTCTGCTCTGTTGTCGCTTAAAGGATTATTAACTCCCTTAAACCCTTGCAAGGCTGGCTCAATTTGATACCAAGCTAACTTTGCTCTTTTTTTTCCGTAATCAATATTATTATTTAAAATAGCCTCTGGAAAAAGTATATTTCCGCCAGCGTCTGTGGCCTTTTGAGGTGCAGAAGCCATCACCCAACTGATAGCAGGAAAACGAAGATCAATTCCTGATTTACTTCCTTCAAAATCATCAATATAAACCGTTCCTGCGGCACCCTTTCCAATTTGAGGAGCATGACCTGGTTGTAAAAAAGCACCTTCTGCATAAGCATTGATCGAAGAGGCTGCTGTCGTTGAATAAAAAGGAAGTTTGTCTAACAACTTAGTTATTCTTGGCGTTTCCTTTTTATAATTAACATCCAAACCATACATTGAATTTCTAATAGGATCTTCGCCCAAATTATTTTTTGTAAAAAATGGACGCTCCCCTAAACGAACCACCGTTCCTCCAATTGCCAATTGCTCTTTCAATTTATTTTTGGCTAGATAATCCAACCTTAAGCCCATATAATTTCTTTGCTGCATTCCAAAAGCGGCATTGTTTTCAAAATTTACCTGCACCGGTAAGCCTGCGTTGAGTATCGCTTGGTTAGTTACCTTAATTGTTCCAAGATCATAATTAATATCGTAATCCGCTCCCTCAATTAATGTTTGACCCCCTGCGGTAACGGTAACGCTACCACGAGGAATATTATAACCTATACTGATATCTGAAGACCCAGAGGTACGGGCAGAACCTTTCATTACAAATCGATTCAGATTAGGGTATTGTTGAGCCACCGCCTTAATAGAATCATACAAAGCATAATATAAGGTGTCTTTAGCAGCAGCAGGTGGGGATGAATAAACTTGACTCGCCAAATCGCGACCAAATGGTTCCAATACCGGAAATACAATTCTACTGTAAGGAGAGATAACAGTAAAGCCTTCCACATAATCAAAAACTCCATCGGGCTGCGGATCCAACTGGCTATTCAATCTATCTAAATTAACCAATGAAAGAATAGGCGATCCAACATTTTTATTTCCAAAAGGAACATAGCGCTTCCAACCAAGACCTGGTTCTTGATACAAAACATTTAGTTTAAAATCAGTAGAAGTCAAAGTGCCATAACCTACCGAGTACACATTTTTCATCATCAATTTCCAAATAGGAAGTGCTGTTCTTTGAGAAGTCGCTTTTAATAATTTTAAGAACAAAACTTTTTGCGTGGCAGAAGAACTATCCGGAGGTAAATCCTGCGAAAATTCACCTACCGTATATATTTTTCCATTGTAAGAATACTGATAAGCTACCCCTAGTACTTCATCTGCTTGCAAAGGCTGACTCAATGAAATATACCCCGCCTGCTTATTGAAAATATATTGTGTAGAGTCTAATTTTCTTGCAAAAGTTTTTTCAAAATCTTGAACAGGGGAAAGTCCTAGCATTTGTAAATTACTAACCACCAATGCAGGGTTTCTATTGCCAGCATTAGAAATAATTTGAGAATAAAGACTATTGGTTTTATTGTCAGGCAAATTTCCTGAAGTAATCAATGAACTCAGGTAGGGATTTTTTTCTCCTAAATCCATCAGCCCCACAATATCTCTAGTGTTGGTAGTACTTCCATTGCGATTGGTAACCCACACATCCAAACGAAGTATTTGAACTGGGGTAGTTACGGCTGGTAATTTAGATAATACTTTATTATAATTATCCTTGAAATATTGACCCAATAAAAAGTGTCGATTTTCTTCATACTCATCTGCTTTGATATCAATTACCTGAGCAGCGGCTCCACCTTGTAAGTTAACAGATTGCCGCTGTGATTTTTGATTGGCTAATACCGCCGTTACATTTAATTTACCAAATTGTAATTGTGTTTTTATTCCAAATAATTGTTGTGCTCCCGGGATTAAAGTACTGCGAGATGGGAATTGAACTGTTCCCGCTTCTATTCGCTTTACAATTTCATCATCTATGCCACTGTAATCTAATTTCAATTGATTCTCCTGACCAAAATTAGCAAGCGTATTGTAATTGATGGGGAATTTTAATTTATCACCAATATTAGCATTTACATTCACTTGGGCATTCATGTCAAAATCAAAACCGCCGTTTCTTCTAGCTCTTTCTGGTAGCGTAGGATTCTTAACATTTTGTCCCTGATAGCCAGCGGTAATATCAACATTTCCCTGTGGACTGATATCAATTTTTCCATTTCCAAAAAGACGATTAAACAAATTATCGTATAGGGATAACCGTGGTTTTGTCAATTTGCGATTCAGCAAATTCATGGTGTTGGCTCTCTTTTTAAAATACTCTACTTCTGTCTGCTTGCCCCGCAGTTGCCAATATTCAGAAGCCGTATAAGTGGTGGGAGTCTTGTAATATTTATTCCCTATTTTTTCATACACTGTATACAATCTTGTCTTAAAATCATAGGCAACAGAATCTCTAATATTAGGAGGATTTTTAAAATCAAAAGTGCTCTTCTTGGAATCAATCAACCCATCACCTTTGCGCTCATAAAGAGGAAAAGGGAAAGGGACAGTATCTCTTGAATGTACTAGATTAGGTAAAGCATAAATAGGCAACTTATTATTTTCTGCAGTAAGCGACTCAGAAATAAACAAGATGATTATAATACACACTAATCTAAGGCCAATAAATTCGGTCAAAAAATTTCCTTTACGAAACATCCAGTAATTAGTTAATGTAGAGTTCTATCAAATTGCTTTAAGTGCTTTTTTAATTAATTCTTCGAGATGGAGGATATTTGTATCTGTTATTGTAACTTTTTTTATGGCAGCTTCAGCCTGCACTCTTGTTATTCCTAAAGCCACTAATGCATTAAGGGCATCCTGTTGAAAATTATTATTACTGGATGATTCTTGCGAATAAACAATACTGTCAATTTTATTGACTTTGTCTCTTAACTCCAGCACCAATCGCTCAGCTGTTTTTTTACCTATCCCTTTAATACTTTCAAGCAACCTTACATTTCCCTGCTGAATAGCGGCACTCAATTCATCTGGTTTTAAGTGCGATAACATCATTCTGGCAGTAGATGCGCCCACGCCTGAAACACTAATCAACTGGATAAACATTTCCTTTTCACCCCTATCAAAAAAACCAAATAAAGTGTGGCCGTCTTCTTTAATCTGAAGATAAGTATAAAGCTTACCAGCATCAGAATTTTGTATGTAAGTATAAGTATTTAAACTAATATTTACTTCATATCCTACCCCATTTACATCAATATAAACCTGGGCGGGGTTCTTAAGTGAAAATTTTCCCTGTAAATATGCGTACATAATTAGATTAAATCTTATGCGAAAATAAGGATAATTCGTGAGCGAAGCGACAAAATCCAACCTTGCAGTTTTTAACGTATTTTTGCCCTTTCGAAGTAAATAAATACCCTTCAAAATATAAATATTTTTTCTTATATGCAAAAAATTATAGCTGCAATTACCTCAGTAGGCGGATATGTTCCTGAATATAGACTTACCAATGCTATTTTGGAGACGATGATTGATACCAATGATGAATGGATCAAAACTAGGACAGGTGTAGAAGAAAGAAGGATTTTAAAAGGCGAAGGGCTGGCCACTTCCGATATGTGCGCACCTGCAGTATTGGAATTATGTAAAAAAAGAGGAATTCAACCCGAAGAAATCGACTGCCTTATTGTAGCAACGGTAACACCAGATATGATTTTTCCTGCTACTGCCAATATTGTTTGCGATAAAATAGGAGCGGTAAATGCTTGGGGATTTGATTTAAGTGCTGCCTGCTCTGGATTTTTGTTTGGACTTACCACTGGATCTTCACTGGTTGAAAGTGGACGTTATAAAAAAGTAGTGGTAGTAGGAGCCGATAAAATGAGTTCCATTGTTGACTACACTGATCGTACCACTTGCATACTTTTTGGAGATGGGGCTGGAGCAGTTTTACTGGAACCCTCTATCGATGGTAATGGAGTAAAAGACAGTTTATTAAAAAGTGATGGTAGCGGAAAAGATTTTTTAAACATGAAAGCAGGTGGATCTTTAAAGCCCGCAAGCATAGAAACAGTACTAGCAAAAGAACATAATATTTACCAATCAGGTCAACAGGTATTTAAAGCAGCTGTGAAAGGTATGGCAGATGCTGCCTACGATTTACTAGAACGCAATCAGCTAACTGGTGAAGACATCGCTTGGCTTGTACCTCACCAAGCAAACAAAAGAATCATAGATGCAACTGCTAATAGGATGGGATTATCTCATGACAAAGTAATGTTGAACATTCAACGCTATGGCAATACTACTGCAGCTACCATTCCACTGTGTCTTTGGGAATGGGAAAAGCAATTACATAAGGGAGACAAAATTGTTTTAGCCGCGTTTGGAGGTGGATTTACTTGGGGCGCTACATTGGTTGAATGGGCTTATGATACAGCTTCTTAAATGAATAAATAATCGACCCTCAAAAATTCGTAAGCTCCTATTTGGTATAGCTTTTGATAAAAAAGAATTGATAAAGAACTACCTAATAATCACTCAAATGATTAACAATCTCTTCTTGTTTTTTGTAAAATAAAATTTAGCTATTTAGGTCTGGGATTTCCTTTGGAATAGAGTGCTTTTACTTTTTTGCCTTGATGCAAAAAAGTAACAAAAAAAATCAATCCTGCGAATAAAAAGGCTGAAATATTAAATATCAGCCTAAAATCAAGGAACTCGCGGGTAAAGTAAGTTACTTTAAAGGGAGTGCTCGCTCAAACAGCCTTGATTTTTTAACGTCTGATATTTAATATTTCTAGCACTTTTTATTCGAGGGCGTCGAATAGAGGATCCACTATCTATTAATGCGAAATTAAAATACGGAGTTACTTTAAAGGGCATTCCTCCGCCGCGGAGAATTGATTTTTTAACAGCTGACATTTGACATTTCTAGCAATTTTTATTCGAGGGAGTTCAAAAAAATATTATGTCAGATTGCCTTACCCTACTTTTTAAGGGTCAACTAAATAATCACAGATGCGCTCAACTTTGAACAATGTCAATTCTTTTTGTACCTGCATACAACTCATATTCAAACAACCTGCAATCAATTTTACTGGTATAAAATTCAATACGCCTTTTTGGTTTGAGCCCAATTTTTTTTGCAAGTTCTAAATTACCAGTGAAAATATACCCTGTGTAACCTTTACATTGCTGCTTCATAAAATCTCCAATTCTGCCATAAGTAATTTCCAATTCAGCTTCTACACCCAAGCGATCTCCATATTCTGGATTAAAATAAATAACACCACTTTGATCCGCTGGAATCAGCGTAGTTTCAAAATCACCTACAGCAAACTCTATCAAATCTTCTACCCCTGCAGCTGCGGCGTTAACCTTTGAAATATTTACCGCATCACCACTAATATCAGTTGCTATAATTTTTAATCCACTCACTTCTATAATGGCTTCATCTAATTTTTTTCTTTGTTCCTCATACATTTCTAAATCAAATCCAACCAAATGCATGAATGAATAATTATTTCTAAACAACCCAGGCTTTCGTTGGGTAGCCAACAATGCCGCTTCTATCGCCAATGTAGAAGAACCACACATTGGATTAATGAAGGGGGATTTTCTATCCCACTTAGTTGCTAATAAAGTAGCTGCAGCTAAAGCCTCTAACATAGGTGCCTTACCTGGGATTTTTCTATAGCCATGTTTAGAGAGTGTTTCACCAGAAGTATCAACAAATAATTCTGCTACTTCTTCCTTCCAATATAAATGAATCACTACCTTATCCAACTCCGGGCCTGAATTAGGACGTTGACCTGTTCTATTTCTAAACCGATCAGCAATTGCGTCCTTTACTTTCACATTGGCAAATAAAGAATTATTAATGGTAGCATTGTCAACATTGCTAGTGATTGAAAAATATCCATCCACCGCAATAATATCTTCCCATTCAATGTGCAATAAATAGTTATATAACTCTTCCGCATTTCGAGCAGCAAATTCATTGATAGAAAATAAAATCTGACTAGCACATCGAAGATGTAAATTGAGCTTTATACAATCTTCTAATGTACCCATTAATTCCACCCCTGTTTTAAAAACACGAATAGGCGTAAACCCTAGTTCAATAATTTCTTGTTGCAGAAATGGTGATAGCCGATTACTGCAAGTAACAATTATACGGCTGGTAATTTTGAAGAGTTGCATAGTAGCTGCAAAAATAGGTAATAGAAACGGCATCAAGAGAATGAGTACAAAATACTTAATCAAAACACAAGCCCCTCACTTTTCAGCAAGGGGCTTCACAAACTAGACAATATAAAAAAACAAATCACCGAATCAAGTTCAAAAAATGTTACTTTTTTTAATCTGGCTTTTTACCATCTAAAAAAGAATTGATAGAGCCTGGTTCAATCAAATTATTGTCATCTGATTTAACAGTATAATTACTATAAAAACTTTCTACATCTGCAATAGAATTATGAAGCTCCATATTTCTTCTAAGATAAGCAGGTACTGATTCAAATTCATTGTTTGGATCTGCAGCATTTATATTAAATGACAAATTACGCAGCTTAGCTATACGATCCATTGCACGGCGTCTTAGCTCTTCAGTTTCATCGGGTATTGACTGCTCTTCGGATCTAGCCATCAATATCTGTTGAGTTTCAACTTCATTAGCCATTTGCTCCACCATCGAAAAATCATCCTTAATTACCATATGCATTTCCATTGTAGAATCCTCTTCTACTTCTTCCTGATCCATAGAAGAATTGCTTGAATCCTGAATCGGCGGTTGTGAATTCGTTGGTTCAGAAATATAAATATTTACAGGCTTTTCTAAATATCCACCTGCAGTTATATTATTAGCAGTAACTTCATTTTGTTTCCTAATGGCAGCAATTTCATCAGTTTCCGTCTTTGATTTTTTCTCTGGCGAAGGCATACTTAAAGGAATGTCAAATTCAATCACTGGAGCTTGATCTGCAACAGAAGAAATTTCAAAAAATACTTTCTGTGTATCGTTAGTTTCCATTACAATTTCAACTACTGGTTCAATTATTTGTTCTTGAATTGGCTCAACTACCAACGTAGGCATCATTGATTCAGAAATAGAAGACTCAGTAATATTAGGAATTTCTACCGGTTCTTCAACCACTTCAGGTACTAAATTTTCTTCAAATGGAAGGCTATGTTGTTGAAGTATTTTTTTCTCTTCCTTCACAGGCATTTCCAAAGTCATTACTATTTTTTCATCCTTTTTTTCCTCTTTAGAAAGACTACTCTTTTTTGCAAAAGGATCTTTGTGTTCAAAGCCAGTAGCGATTAAAGTGATACTGATACCTTTTGCTAAAGTATTATCATATCCCAATCCTAATATCACATCACTATCTTCCCCGGCTTTACTAATCAAATGATTTTGTATAATCTCCACTTCATCCATGGTAAATTCATGTTCTCCTTCTGCAGAATTTATATTAATTAAAATCCATCTTGCACCACGAATTTCACTATCATTCAATAAAGGTGAATTTAATGCATTCTCAATGGCTACCTGTGCTCTATTTTCACCCTCTGCAATTGCACTACCCAATATAGCCACACCGCCATTACTCATTACAGTACATACATCCGCAAAATCGACATTGATTTGACCAGTACTATTAATTACATCCGTTATACATTTTGCTGCTGTTGCCAATACGTTGTCTGCTTTTTCAAAAGCCTCTTTCATCTTTAAATTTCCAAACTGATGACGCAGTTTATCATTACTAATAACTAATAAGGTATCAACATGGTCCTTCATCATTCTTACTCCTTCCTCTGCCTGGGCTAAACGTTTTTTTCCTTCATACGCAAAGGGTGTAGTTACAATACCTACTGTTAGAATTCCTAGATCTTTACAAATTTTTGCTAAAATAGGAGCCCCCCCTGTACCAGTTCCGCCGCCCATTCCGGCTGTTATAAAAGCCATTTTGGTATTAACTTCCAAAATTCGTTTGATTTCTTCCAAACTTTCTTCGGTAGCCTGGCGACCAATTTCCGGATTAGCTCCAGCACCCAAACCTTGAGTTAAATGTGGTCCTAACTGAATTTTATTAGGCACCTTACTTTGGGCAATCGCCTGTGCATCTGTATTACAGATGATGAAATTTACGCCTTCAATGTTTTGCGAAAACATATGGTTTACGGCATTGCTTCCGCCACCACCTACACCAATTACCTTGATAATAGATGACTGCTCTTTTGGTAAATCAAAATGTATCATAATTATTACTATTTAAGTACGCTCCAAATTTTCTGTTAGTAAGGCAGTCAATTGAAAGTACTGTTGTGAATGGGTTAGTATACTTATTTAAAATATTATATTGGTTAGTTGACTTCAAAACTTTTTTGATACGTGAGATTTGAAGTTTTGAAATTATAATTTTCCGTCTTCCTCTTCTTTGAACAAATCAATCAATCCAATTTTGAAAGAATCCATAAATCCCTTTAATGATTTACGTTCGTTCATTTTTTTATTACTTGATATTTGTTCAAATTCATCTCCAGCTATTGACGCTTCCAAAGCTTCCGAAGCAGTTGGTCTTCTTAAAGAATTTGGAACTGTTATTTTATGAAATGATTCATCCAAAGGCCTATTTTTATTTTCATAATCATTATATCCTTTCAATATTAAACCGATACAAGTACTATACATTGGCTTTGTTAATTCATCAATATGACCACCAGCTAAATGTTCATTTGGATAACCAATTCTTGCATTGAGCCCAGTAACATATTCTGTTAGCTGAATTAAATGTTTCAATTGTGATCCACCACCTGTTAAAATAATTCCACCATTCAATAAGCGGGTATCTAAACCAACCTGCTTTAAATGATAGCTAACAAAATCCATAATTTCACTCATTCTAGCCTGAACAATTGCTGCAAGATTTTTTACACTTATTTCCTTAGACTGCATACCGCGTAATCCCGGAATGGTAATGAATGCATTAGACTTTGCCTCATCACTCAACGCACTTCCAAACTGAATTTTCATTTGCTCAGCCTGTGTTTTTAAAACACCTAAACCATTCTTTATATCATTGGTAATATTCTCTCCGCCAAAAGGAATTACAGCTGTATGTTTTAATATCCCTTCGTAAAATACTGCTAAATCAGTAGTACCGCCTCCAATATCTACTATCGCCACTCCCGCCTCTAAGTCTTGTTCGCACATTACTGCAGCAGCAGATGCCAAAGGTTGTAAGACTAAATCTTTAGTGGATAATCCTGCTTTTTCTACACTTCGATTAATATTGCGAATCGCGTTTTTATCTCCAGTGATAATATGAAAATTAGCACCTACTTTCACTCCGCTATACCCAATAGGATTAGGAATATTTTGAAAATTATCAACTGTAAACTCTTGTGGAATTACATCAATAATTTGATCTCCTGCAGGAATGTAAGTCCTGTATTGATCTGCAACTAGCCGATCTACTTCTTCTTGGCGAATCTCTTCCTCAGTAGCCTGACGAACGATATCACCGCGTGTTTGTAAACTCTTGATATGATGGCCTGCAATTCCAACATATACTTCTTCAATTGATAAATTAGGATTAGAATCATAACAATTTTTCAACGCCATTTCAATTGCCTTAATGGTTTGATCAATGTTTAAAACCATCCCATGCTGAACGCCATTACTATTGGCACGGCCAAAACCTAGTATTTCTAGTTTGCCATATTCATTTTTTCGACCGGCAATAGCAGCTATCTTAGTAGTACCAATGTCAAGGCCAACAATAACAGGATTGGTATTTACCACCCCGTTATCATTTGTTGTGTTTTGTTCTTGTGTCATAATTGTATGTTTGTGTGTGTTTATAAAAATTGATAATTTATAATTAATGTTTCTTTAATACCGTTTTTGGTAGTTGCTGATTTACCTTTTTTTGTTTATCTAAGTTTTGTTTAACAACAACCACTGATTTTTTATTATCTATATTTAATTCGGAAGGAACAGGCTCCATCACTTGACTAGAATCACTATTTTCATCTCGCTCTATTGATTGCTGAATCATATTACTATTAGGTGAATTTTTTTCATTGTCCTGTATGATTGTCTGCAAAGAATCTTCTGATAATCTTTTAGCATTATCTGCAATCAGCTGAATCAGTTGCAAAGTGCGCAAAGAATCTGCCCTCACATCTTCGACACCCTTTCTCTTTGCTACCACCTGATTATTATATTGAATATTAATTTCACTATACATACTCCATCCAGCCTTTACAATAATCTCTTTATAAAACAAACGTAGCTTAGCTAATTTTTTTTCTATATTTTTCGCATCCCCAACTACAATCACTGCATTACCAAGCTTTGGTAGCATTTCAAAAGTATTTTGTGGGGTAATATCAATTTGTTCAATCATCGCCATGTAAAATGAATCTTTTTGAATCGCTTGACTAATTGAAATAATATCTCTTAACAGGTTACTATCCGATGGTAAGAGTACCTTTTTATCAGATGGAAAATTTGTAAAAACCGGCAGTCTAGCAGAAAACTTATCACTCAATGGTAACATCGATACCTCCTTATCAACATAAAATGTAGTTCCATAACTACTAAAAACCCTTGCAACCGGTTCCCTCTCAGTAACATTTACCTGTAATTTTTCATTATTATCAAAAAATAATTGTGCTTTTTTAATCCAAATATTTTTTTGTAGTTCTAACTCAATACCTTTCAAATCAAAAGAACTCACCTCATTATCTTTCACTTCACCATTCGATTTAGAAGTAATAATTTTAAGTATATCAGCCTTATCAACAAAAAAGTTGTTACTCACTGCTTTTATATTAATTTCTATTCCAGAACATTTTTTTGAATCCTTGATACGAATTGCTGCAGCAAGCAAAACAATAGTACTCGTTCCCAAGGCCGTCCAAAAAATGGCTAGCAAAATGTTTATTATAATTTTCTTTTTTACCATACAATCAACCCTTTTATTATTTTTTTAAAAGGGAAATTTTAATTAATTTTTATTTATTAATATTTCTTTAATTGGTTCAACCAAAGTATCTATATCACCAGCACCTGCTGTTATTACCATATTACCTTCAAAACCCTCTGCAACATGGGCGGCTTTTTCGAATGCAAAATGCTTTAATAGATTTTCCTTACTCAATAACATTCTATCCTCACTTTGCATTCTATCTAAAATCATTTCACTGTTCACCCCTTCGATTGGTAATTCCCTAGCCGGATAAATCGGTAAAAGAATTATCTCATCAGCAAGATCTAATACCTCCGCAAAACCATCAGCAAAATCTCTTGTTCTGCTAAACAAATGTGGCTGAAAAACCACTGTGCACTTTTTATTAGGAAATAAATTCTTTGCTCCAGTTATCAATGCTCTTAACTCCTCTGGATGATGCGCATAATCATCTATAAAAACTTGATGGTCCGTTTTTAAAATATATTCAAAGCGCCGCTTAACGCCTTTAAAATCAGCTACTGCATCGATTATTTTCTTATCCCCTATTCCAATATGGTGGGCTACAGCAATTGCTGCAATCATATTTTCTATATTGTGCTTGCCACCCATATTTAAAACTACTCCCTTTAAAGTCCAATTGCCTGCCTTGGAATCATTGAATTCAACATCAAACTGATAACTACCATTCTGAATAACAATATTGGTTGCAAAAATATTAGCCTTACTATCTGTTAAATGATAGGTTAACATTTGATCAGCATTTAAATCAGCAGCTCTATTCAATCCATATTTACTAATTAACAAACCACCTGGTTTAACTTTTTTTGAAAAATCGATAAACGCCTGCTCCATATTTTCGGCCGTCCCATATATGTCCAAATGATCTGCATCCATTGAACTAATAACAGCGATATCTGGACTTAATTTCAAAAAACTTCTATCATATTCATCCGCTTCTACAACACAAATATTTTTACTATTACTCCAAAAATTGGTACCATAATTAACTGAAATACCCCCAAGAAATGCATTACAACCATAATTGCTATGTCGAAGGATATGTGCAACCATAGTACTGGTGGTAGTTTTACCATGTGTACCTGCAATGCAAATATTAAATGCACTATTTGTAATGGCGCCTAACACTTCACTTCTTTTAACAACCGTGTAGTTATTTTGCTGATAAAAATTTAAAGCAACACTATCTTTAGGCACTGCTGGTGTATAAATGACTAGCTGAGCATTTTTATTAATCCATTCAATCTTATCTTCATAGTGAATACTAATACCCTCGGAAGAAAGTTGTCTCGTAAGAACAGTCTCTGTCTTATCATATCCACCTACCTTGATACCTTGTAATTGAAAATACCTTGCAATTGCGCTCATTCCAATCCCTCCGATACCCAGAAAATAGACTGCAGGTTCAACTCCTTCCTTAAGGGGAGAAGATGCGCCTAAAAATGATAACAATTGATTGAATACTTTCATCTATATTTTAATAATAAAAAAATTTAATCTTCACTCCTATTTAGAACACTTAAAATTTCTTGGGCAATTACTTCATCCGCATTTTTTACTGCCAACTTGCCGATATTTTCTTTTAATTCCTGTTGCTTTTTGTTATTCTTTGAAAGATCAATTACCGAGGATACTAATTGCTCCATTGCTGTTGAATCAGTTATCATGATTGCTGCATTCTTGTCAACCAATCTTTGTGCATTCACAGTTTGGTGGTCTTCAGCCGCAAAAGGAAAAGGAACTAACATTGAAGGCTTTTTCATCACAGACAATTCAGCAATAGACATAGCGCCACTTCTACTAATTACAATATCTGCGGCTCCATAAGCATTTTCCATTTGAGTTATAAAATCATTTATCCAAATATTCGTTTTACCATTGACTACCTCTCTCCCTTTTTCCACATAGGATTTACCTGTTTGCCAAATAAGCTGTAAGTCATTTTTTTCAAATTCATTGATTCCTTTAGCCAAAGCTTCGTTGATACTTTTAGCACCTAAACTTCCACCAATTGCTAAAACTGTTTTCTTATTAGGGTCTAGTCCAAAAAATAAAATTGCCTCTTCTCTTGATAACTTACTATTCACAATATTTTCCCTAACCGGATTGCCTGTTTGAATAATTTTATTGAAAGGAAAAAATTTATTCATGCCATCAATTGCTACGAAAATCTTAGTGGCATTTTTTCCTAACATTTTATTCGATTTTCCAGCGTAAGAATTACTTTCATGAATAAAAGTATCTATCCCTTTTGCTTGAGCATAGCGTAAAACAGGAAAGCTAGAATATCCTCCTACACCAATAACAGCAGTAGGCTTGAATGATTTAAAAATATTACTAACTTGAAAAAAACTCTTCAACAACTTAAACGGTAATCCAATATTTTTTATCAAAGAGCTTCTATTAAATCCTGCAATTGTTATTCCTTCGATACGAAATCCAGCCAATGGTACTTTTTCCATTTCCATTTTTCCAGAAGCACCTACAAATAAAATTTGTGCTTGTGGTTGCAATCTTACAATAGCTTTAGCAATAGCAATAGCAGGGAAAATATGTCCGCCAGTTCCGCCACCTGCAATAATGATGCGGGCAATTCGGGTTCCAAAAGTGGAATTTCCTAAAACGCTATCGTCTATTTTCTCCTTCATTGTTATTATAAAAACAATTATTTTTTCTTTTTAATTTATTTGAAGTAGATAATGAACATTTAAAAGTCAATATCTCCCTCTTAATTTTTCTATATTTCTTCTTTATCAATTACCAGAGCGGCAGGACTTTCCTGCTGTTCTACATTTCGAGCTACACTTAAAATAATTCCAATAGATAAACAAGTAAAAAGAAAACTACTTCCGCCCATACTTACTAACGGCAGGGTAACTCCTGTGTTAGGAAATACATTTACATTAACACCCATATTGGCAAATGCCTGAATCACCAAAGTAAAACTTAAGGCCAATGCGAGAAATGCCCCAAATGCAAATGGACATTTTCTATACAACCTAATACATCGATATAAAAACAATAAATAAATAAAAACGATAAATGCCCCTCCCAGCAATCCGTATTCTTCTAGTATGATGGCGAAAATAAAATCACTATAGGAGTGAGGTAAAAAATTACGAGCATTGCTATTACCTGGCCCCCTTCCAAACCAACCTCCACTTGCAATCGCAATTTTAGCCTGATTAATTTGATAAGTCTTTTCTCCAACATCTCCTTTACCAGTGTAAATAAAAGTTTGAATGCGACTAATCCAGGTTGGAACCCTACCAGAAGAAAATATTGCTGGCAAATCTTTTGATTTCCCCTCCACCTTATCATAATATTTAACCGCTACCATTAACAGGATTATAATTGGAATTAATGCGATAGAAATAGTTAATAATATATGTTTAGTATTTACACGGCCAATAAACATAAGCATAAAGCTTGTTCCAGCAACTAACATAGCAGTAGATAAATTAGCAGGTGCAATTAAAACACATATTACAAGAATGGGAATAATAATCGGTAAAAAGCCCTTTTTAAAATCTTTAATTACCATTTGCTTCCTACTCAATTGTCGACTCAAATACATAAACAGTGCTAGCTTAGCAAGGTCAGATGTTTGAAAAGTTTGATTAATGACAGGCAGTTTAATCCAACGACTACCTTCGTTCAAAGTAGTACCAAAAAAATACGTATAAATTAATAAAGGAATAGAGATTAAAAATAATATTTTAGCCACCCTAGAATAAAAAGTATAATTGACCCTGTGCGCAAAGTAGATAAATATTACACCTGAAATAATTAATGCAAACTGTTTAAAAAGATAACTTTCCGTACTCTTACTGTATTTGTAAGCCAATGACCCTGTGCTACTATATACCACCAACAAACTTATCAAGGAAAGTATTACCACAATAGCCCATATCACTCGATCGCCACTGGTCTTTTGTACTAGATTTCCACCCATCCCTTCAACCCCTCTAATAGAAGTATTAAAAACCCCTTCTTCGATAGATGGAATTCCAAATAACTTTTTTAATATGGATTTCTGCTGTGTCATATATTTTCTCCCAATGGTTGGAGACAATTTGAATATTTTAATTATTTATTCTTAACCAAGAACGTCGAATTGTATTTTCTTATAAATTTTTTACTGCAGTTTTAAATTGATTTCCTCTATCCTCATAATTTTTAAAGAGGTCAAAACTTGCGCATGCTGGACTTAGTAAAACAACATCTCCTTTATCCGAAAAATGAAATGCCGCTTTTACAGCTTCTTCTGCAGAACTTGCATTAACAATTAATGAAACAAAGTCTCCGAAAGCTTCATGTATCTTACGATTATCAATACCCATGCAAACAATGGCTTTAACCTTTTCTTTAACAAGTTCATTCAAAAGCGAGTAGTCGTTGCCTTTATCTACACCACCCAATATCAGAATAGTTGGTTTATCAATACTTTCTAGGGCAAACCAAGTGCTATTTACATTGGTAGCTTTTGAATCATTGATAAACTGTACTCCTTTTATTTTAGCTACGGGCTCCATCCGGTGTTCTAAACTTTGAAAAGTTTGTAGGGACTCCCTGATAATTTCCTTCTTAATACCTACCGCCGTAGCACCTAAACTTGCAGCCATACTATTGTACTGATTGTGTTTTCCTTTCAAAGCAAAATCTGCTATGCTCATATGCATTTCCTCCGCTTTCCATTTTAGGTGCATCTGAGCGTTTGTCAGGTACGCACCCTGTGGTAGTTCTTTACTCATAGTAATGGGGTATAAAGTTGATTGAATGGAATATTTATTAATATTTTGATTGGTAATTGTATCATCTAAATTGAAAATAAAAACATCGTTGACCTGCTGATTTTCTACTACCCTAAACTTACTATCTATATAATTTTGCATTTTGTAATCATACCTATCTAAATGGTCTTCAGTGATATTGGTAAGTATCGCCACATCGGGACGAAAAGTTTTAATATCATCTAATTGAAAAGAGCTAATCTCTATTACATATAAAGATTTAGGATCAAGAGCCAATTGTCTTGCAAAAGAGTATCCGATATTGCCAACCATTGCACAATCAATTCCTGCATGCTTACAAATATGCCATGTAAGTGCTGTAGTAGTTGTTTTTCCATTACTGCCCGTAATAGCAATTATCTTACTTTCACCCTTATACCTAAAGGCAAATTCAATTTCACTGATAATATCAATTTTCTTCTGTCTGATTTTTTTTACAAGCTCATTTTTTTCGGGAATACCTGGACTTTTCATTACTTCATCTGCATCGAAAATTTTTTCTTCCGTATGTCCCAATTCTTCAAAATCGATTCCACTGGATTGTAATTCGAATTTATATTCCGCTTTAATTTTTCCACCATCACTTACAAATACTTGATACCCTCGTTGAATAGCCAAAAGAGCAGTACCAATACCACTTTCACCCGCTCCTAATATGACTAATTTTTTCTTCATTATTTTTATCTATGATGTCTTTATTTTTTATCTCAATTTCAATGTAACAATTGCTATCACTACACATAAAATAGTAACAATCCAAAATCGAACAGCAATCTTACTTTCATGATATCCTAATTTTTGATAATGATGATGCAGTGGACTCATTAAAAAAACTCTTCGCCCCTCACCATACTTTCTCTTAGTATATTTAAAATACCCTACCTGAATCATTACACTTAAATTTTCTACTAAAAACACTCCGCAAAAAATCGGAATTAATAATTCTTTACGAACGATGATTGCCAATGCAGCAATGATTCCTCCTAAAGCAAGGCTACCAGTATCTCCCATGAATACTTGCGCAGGATAAGAATTATACCAAAGAAAACCGATACATGCTCCAACAAAAGCAGCAATAAAAATTGACAACTCTCCTAGATTGGGGATGTACATTATATTGAGGTATTCGGCAAACTTTATATTACCACTCACGTAAGCAAAAATCCCTAGACTAATTCCAATAATAGCACTAACTCCTGTAGCTAAACCGTCTAATCCATCAGTTATATTAGCACCATTACTCACCGCAGTTACAATAAATATTACAATAAGGATATAAAGTAAATAGGTATAGTCTTGTAAATTTTTAGGCAATAATTTAGCATAATTAAATTCATGTGTTTTCACGAAAGGAATAGTAGTGATGGGAGATTTCACTTTTACAAAAAGATGTTTTCTTCCATCGATTGTTACTACATTGAAGCTGTCACTCATTAATTTTTCACCTGGTCTTAAAACAGAATCTTTCACCAATGAAAAATCAGGATTGTACACTTCTCTTTGCACCACTACACTTTGGGTAAAATATAAAGTAGCTCCCACGATGATTCCCAACATTACCTGACCAAATATTTTAAACCTTCCAGCCAATCCATCACTATTACTTTTTTTGTAATCGTCTCCCTTAGCAAGTGCAATCCGCTTAGATCGAATTTTTAAATAATCATCAATAAAACCAATCGTACCCAGCCAAACAGTACATAGCAGCATCAAGCGGATGTATACTTTGTCGAGGTTTGCCAATAATAAAGTAGGTATTAAAATAGCAAGAAGGATGATGATACCTCCCATTGTAGGCGTTCCTTTCTTTTGCTGCTCTCCCTCTAGACCCAATTCCCTAACACTTTCTCCCAACTGCTTTTTTTGAAGAAACATAATTAGTTTTTTACCATACACAGTGGTAATGAATAAACTCAAAATAACTGCCAACATCACACGAAAAGTGATAAAGTCAAACAATTTACTTCCAGGAAATTTATATCCTGATTCAGTAAGCCAATGAAATAGATGATACAGCATATTTTTAAATTCTTTTATTACTTTCTACTTGTATAATATATTCTTGCCAACAACCTAAGTGCTCAATAGCTTGCCAAGCTATTTCTCCATCAATTCAAACATTTCATTCAAAAGCTGCTTGTCATCAAAATCGTATTTTACTTCTTTGATCTCTTGATATTTTTCATGCCCTTTTCCTGCTACCAAAATGATATCTTCTTTTAACGCTAGTCTTACAGCTGTCTTTATCGCTTCCTTCCTATCGGCAATGGTGATGTATTTTTTTCTAGCTACTACATTAACGCCTAGTTCCATTTCATGTAATATTTCAAGAGGATCTTCATTTCTTGGATTATCAGAAGTAAAGATTACTTGATCACTATATTCACATGCAACGGCCGCCATTATTGGACGCTTGGTTTTATCCCTATCGCCACCACATCCAACCACCGTTATAATTCGCTCATTACCTTGACGCAATTTTTTTATCGTAGCCAATACATTTAACAATGCATCTGGCGTGTGTGCATAATCTATGATGCCAATTATTTTATCTCGGCTACTTATTATATAATCAAATCTTCCCTCTGCGCCATCTAAACTGCTCAATAATTGTAAAACCAAATTTTTATCTTGACCCAAACAAACTGCGGCTTCAAATACTGCTAATAAATTATAAGCATTAAACTCACCAATCATTCTAAAATAAACTTCTATATCATTTACCACCATATGTAAACCAGTAAGACTATTATCAAGAATCTTTCCTTTACAATCAGCCATTGTTTTAAGGCTATAATAATATTTCTTCGCTATTGTATTCTGTAGCATTACTCTACCTCTTTTATCATCTGCATTACTAATAGCAAATGCCGTAGAAGAAAGTCCATCAAACCAAGATTTTTTTACTCTTATATATTCATCAAAAGTGTTATGGTAATCAAGATGATCATGGGTGATATTGCTAAATAGTGCTCCAGCAAATTGCAATCCTGAAATTCGATGCTGATGAATTGCATGACTACTACATTCCATGAAAACGTATTTACAACCTGCATCTACCATTTTACGCAATAATGAATTCAAGCTAATTGCATCAGGAGTAGTATGAGTAGAAACAAAAACGGAATCACCAATTTGATTTTGAATAGTACTAATCAAGCCACATTCATTTCCCAATGCAGTAAATAATTTCCATAAAAGAGTAACAATAGTAGTTTTGCCATTAGTACCCGTAACACCTACCAACTTAATTTTTTCAGAAGGTGCCCCGTAAAAATTATGGCTTACAAAACCAACAGCAACAGCACTATTTTCTACCTGAACATAAGTTACCTTTTCATTTACCTCAATAGGAAGCACTTCACATAGAATCGCTTTTGCACCATTTTTAATTGCTATATCAATAAACTGATGTCCATCAATAACACTGCCCTTGATCGCTATAAAACAACTAGCTTCCCCTACTTTTCGTGAATCGATTTGTAAATCATTCACCTCAATATTAGTATTACCTAATACCGCTCTAATGCTAACTTTATATAGTAGGTCTGCTAAAATCAATTTAAAAATAGTGTTACAGTTTGTCCTTTAATAAATGAGGTGCCTGCTTCCAAGGATTGACTAAAAACTCTTCCTCTTCCAG
The DNA here is from genome assembly GCA_945876095.1 of Chitinophaga pinensis. GTDB lineage: Bacteria > Bacteroidota > Bacteroidia > Chitinophagales > Chitinophagaceae > Ferruginibacter > Ferruginibacter pinensis_E. The sequence goes on along the minus strand of CAMCMP010000002.1, from coordinate 81,589 downwards.
TAGCCAGTACTTTTAATCCCTTATTTTCCATTAAGTACACAGCATCCTTTAAACCCATGCCAACCGCACTAGGAATAACTAAAGCAGGAGTAGTAGCAGTTGGTGGTAAATTAAAAACAGCCGCATTGTCTTTCATTTCCATTGTTCTCCAATATCCTCCAATTGCTGAATCTACAAAGGGTAAATTCAATTGGCTGAAAATGGAATTCAATTCATTCTTCATACCATAATAACGATATTGCAAAGTATCGGGAGCTAGACTTCTTTTAAATTTTTGATTACTTAAATAACGAGCATAAATCTTATCACTTATTTCCTTGAACACTTTACCAGAAACATCAGCACCATATATTAATTTTGATTTAGCAGTATTTTGAATAACTACAGCAATGGTATAAGCTGGCTTTTCTGATGGAAAGTAACCCATGAAAGATGCTTGATAAATTTTATTCCCTTTATTATAACCACGGTTATCCAATGCGGTTACGGCAGTTCCAGTTTTACCAGAAATAGAATAGTTTGAATCATTTAATACTTTATGACCAGTTCCGTGCACACTGTCTACCACAGCTTTTAGGCACTCTTTTAATTGTGCAAGCGTTTCATCACTACATATTTTATTTACCAATACCTTAGGTAAAATTCTTTTCACTTCTATTCCATATTGATTCACTGAATTAACCAAATATGGCTGCATCATAGTTCCATTATTAGCAACTGCATTGTATACCATCAGTAAGTGCAATGGAGTAAGTAGTTCCTCATATCCATGCGCCATATAAGGAATCGTAGTCTTAGACCAGCTTCTATTTTTAGGACTTTTAATAGTTGGTCTTGCAGAGGCCGCTGTAATATCAATACCTGTTAAAGTATCTAACCGTAAATGGTGTAAGTGAGATAAGAATTTTGAAGGGTCATTGTGATAATACTGATCTGCTAATTTTGCAAAAGCAACATTACTACTTGCAGAGAATGCTTCTTTAACAGTAATTGAACCTGCCCCTAAATGCGCATCTTTTATTTTTAATCCATAAAAAGATTTAGTACCCCCTTCACAATCCACGATAGTATTTTTAGTTACATACTTATCTTCAATTAAACTTAGTAAGGTAGCGAGTTTAAAAATAGAACCAGGCTCAGTAGCCTTCGCAATTCCATAATTTAAATCTTCCACATAAGTTCCATTGGGTTGTTTACCTAGATTAGCAATCGCTTTAATCTTGCCAGTTGCAGTTTCCATCACTATTACTGTACCGTGTTCAGAATTATTACCCACCAACATACTCATTAAAGCACTTTCAGTAATATCTTGAATGTAGGTATCCAAAGTGGTGATAATATCTTTTCCATTTTCAGGCTCTACCTCAGCTCCTTCTACTGGCATGTAGGCTCCAGCAATGTAACGCATCAGTCGCTGACCAGTTCTACCGCGTAATAAACTATCGTAACTCTGTTCAAGGCCAACATTTAACTTCGCATTATCTCTCGATAAACCGATGGTTCTGCTAGCTAATAATGCATATGGATTGATACGCTTGTCACGTGGATCAATCATAAAACCACTTTTATTTCTTCCCAATTTTACTAAAGGAAATTCTCTCAACTGCTCATACTCCAAAAAGGAAATTTTCTTCTTCAGTGTATAATAACGATCTACATTTTTATAGGCCATTTGAAGCTCATTCAAATAGGCTTCCTTAGTTTTATCGTTAAAAAGATTGGCTAAACAACTACTCAAGGTGTCCGAATATTGTCTAAAACGTTTTCCATTTTTTTCCCTTAAACCATCAGCTCCAAAGTCTATGTACACATCAAAAATTGGAATAGAAGTACTTAACATATTTCCATCCTCACTAAAAATAGTACCCCGCTCTGCTACCAGAGGTACATATTTTAAATGCAAACTATCGCCCATACTTTTCCAATAGGCCCCTTGAACCTGTTGCAAGAAAAAAGCTCTTCCCAATACAACTGCACCCAGTAATACGATCCCTATAAAACAGAGATATACTCGCCACAATATGTCTTTTTTAATATCCAATACCTTTGTCTTTTAGTTCGTTTATTATTTTAGAATTCCTATTAAATTTTATTTTGATCTCAGTTATTTCATTTAAAACATTTTCACTACATCCACTACTTTTCAGGAGTATCCTGCAATAAAATAACTGGAGCAGATATCATTTCTTTTAATCCCATCGGCTCCACCGCTTTTATTAATTCACTCGCTTTACTTCTAAAAATAACCTCACTCTTAACTGTTTTATATTCGTATTCTAACTCCTTAATATGCTTTTCAGTTTCTCCCATCTTTCTAATTAACTTATCAGAATGATGACCATTATAGATATACAATACTGCTAAAACAGCCAAGAAAAGAAAGAAGGAAATATTCTTAACCACCCACTTATGGCTTAGAATAATTTTCCAATCCCTTTTTACAGCAACCGGTTCTTCTTTCTGTATATACTTATCTTCAAACATTTCTATTAAATATTAATCACTTCTTTTTAGTTATTAAATCAACTATTACAGTGGCTATTTTTTTTCTACCAATCTTAGTTTCGCGCTTCTAGATCTTTTATTTCGCCTTGTTTCAATATCAGTCGGTAAGATTGGTTTTTTAGTAAGAATTTTAAATTGACTTTCTGGCTTAGCTCCATATAATTCATCCACCACCTCTTCGTTCAAACCCCCAGTTTTAAAAAAATTCTTTACCATCCTATCCTCTAATGAATGAAAAGTAATAATGGCTATTCTTCCTCCAGATTTCAACAAACCAGGGGTTTGCTCTAACAGTTCCTTCAATGCACCCATTTCATCATTTACTTCTATTCTTAATGCTTGGAAAACTTGGGCAAAATATTTTTGAGGATTTCCCTTTACTACTGACTCAACTGCTTGTTTAAATTGTTGGATAGTTTTAATTGGCGTCAATCCCCTTTGCTGAACAATTGTCTTTGCCAATGTTTTTGCATTGGTAACTTCCCCATATTGTTCTAACATTTTATGTAACTGTAGCTCAGTAAATTGCTTGAGAATATCTGCTGCTGTAGTTTTTTGACGCTGATCCATTCGCATGTCCAGCGCTGCATCAAAACGAATTGAAAATCCTCTGTCGGCCTTATCAAACTGGTGACTAGAAACTCCAAGATCAGCCAATATTCCATCTACCTGAGTAATTTTATGTAAGCGCAAGAAGCGTTGCAGATGACGAAAGTTTTGTGGTACAAAAATGACTCTACTATCATTTGGAAGGTTTTTTCTAGCATCCTCATCTTGGTCAAAGGCAACTAGAACTCCCTTTTCTCCTAGATGCGCTAATATTGCCTTGCTATGTCCGCCTCCACCAAATGTGCAATCCACATAAACCCCATCTGCCTTAACATCTAATCCCTCGATAGTTTCCTGAAGTAGAACGGGTATATGATAATCCAACTGATCCGCTGATGAATGGAGGGGCAAATTGCTTTCGTCAGTAGGAGTTTTTTTCAACATGTCAGCTTTTCAGTTTTTCATCATTTTTGTTCATCACTTCATTAGCCAGATTACTATAGGATTCTGGTGAAAAAGATTCAAAGAACATTTTATACTTACCCGCATCCCAGATTTCAATCTTATTTACAGCTGATACTAGCACCACATCTTTTTCTAATCCTGCATACTCCATTAAGGCCTTTGGAATTAATAACCTTCCAGCTGTATCCAACTCAAGCTGGGTGGCTCCATTCAAAAAATATCTACGAAACTGTCTAACCTTAGGATCAAAATCATTCAACTTACTTACTTCCGCAAAAATTGGTTCCCAGCTTTGCATAGGATATAAACTCAAACAAGTCTCAATGCCTCGATTGATCACAAATTGGCCCGCACCCTCCTCTGAAAGCTGCTTTTTAAAGCCGGCTGGCAAAAGAAAACGTCCCTTGGCATCCATCGTAGCCTCATATTCGCCTAAAAAACCAATCATTTAATAAGTTATTTAATATGTATCAAATTATTACCACAAAATAACACCTTTTCCCACTTTTACATCTAAAATGATATAAACATTTTTATCCACAAGCTGAAATACATACCCAGTATAACTTTAAGCAGTTTATGGGAAGTTTTAGGAGTGAATAACCTGTGGATACAGGTGTATAACCTGTGGATTACTAGAATTGGAACTAGAAAAGGGGAAATGCAATATGCTATGCCTCAAAAAAGGGGGTGCTAAAGACTATTTTTATAGGATAATTATTACAATAAATTGAGACAAAAAATTAGAAAACCTTGGCTAAACAAAATGAAAGGTAGGACTGAAAAATCGAGGACGAAATACAAGAGAGGCTTACTAAATTTTTACAATCGGGAAACTCAAGAAAAAACTACTTCCTTTTCCCAAGACGCTTTCAACTTTTATGTTACCATGATGGGCATCTACCATCGTTTTCACATAATTAAGTCCAAGTCCAAAGCCTTTTACATTGTGAAGATTGCCGTTATGGGCGCGATAAAATTTTTCAAATATTCGGTTCACCGTTTCCTTACTCATACCAATTCCATTATCCTCTATTTTAATTTTCAATCGATTTCCTTCCGTTTGAGTACTGATTATAATTCGAAGATCATCTTTAGAATACTTGACGGCATTATCAAGCAAATTACTAATCAGATTGGTAAAATGTACTTCATCTGCCAAAATTATATCCTCAGTAGCTTTAAGACTCACCTCCAAACGGCCATGAATCTCATCTACTTGAAGATTGATATTACTTAAGGAGCTATTAATTAAATCGTGCGCATGCATTTTTTTAAGATTCAATTGAACTAGCTGCCTATCAAGCAATGCAGCTTGAAGAATAGTTTCTACCTGTCTATTCATTCGCTTATTTTCTTCCTTGATAATCCCCGTAAAGTAATTCATTTTCTCACGGTCATTGATTACTTTTTCATTCTTTAAAGCATCCACAGCAAGAGAAATAGTAGCCAGTGGAGTTTTAAATTCATGGGTCATATTGTTGATAAAATCTGATTTTATTTCACTCAACTTTTTTTGTTTTAACAAAGCCCTTACCGTAAGGAAAAATGCAGTAATTATAATAAATAGGAAAACAATTGCTCCGATGATAAACCAAGTAAGCGATTGCCAAATGAGTTTTCTAGCATGCGGTACAGTTACTATTAAAACTTCCTGTGGAGAGATTCCTTCTGCAAGGCTACCTGAGGGGGACTCTAATTGAATAACATGAAGTTTATTATTTGTAGAGTCGGCATATAATTTAAAAAAATTAGCTGATTGAATTTCCTCACCAATTAAAGACGTTGGACTAATAGCAAATTCAAAAGGAACATTTCTTAAATTTTTTTTATCGAACGCTTTTCGAATGATTCGATAAATTTCATCCCCACTATATTTTTGTGCAACAGTAGGCCTAAAAATTTCAAGCTGAGTTTCACTTCTAAACAAACCTTCGCTCTTTCTCCTTAAAGGCATAAGATTACCTTTCTCTTCCATCAAATCAGTAGCTGCCTGTGAAGTAGCCACACTTACGTGCTCATAAAATTTTTGCTCTTCTAACTCAAGGGTTCCCTTAATCCATAAAATCTGAAAAAAAATAATCCCCAAGAGGGAAAGCAAAATCAAGACCGTGATTACTGGGAAAATACGTTTCATTATTATAAAAGTAAATCAATAATATCTACTAAATTAATTTTTAATCTCTAAAAAAATATTTTAACGAAGGTTTTAGAATATTATTTATAATAAAACTTAAAACAATATTAGTCTTGTGAGAAATAATCAATTAATTTAGAAATATGATTTCACCTGCTCCTGGAATATTATTAATTGCAGAACCCTTCTTGAAGGACCCCCATTTTACAAGGTCGGTGGCTTTAATATGCGAACACGATAAAGAGGGTACCGTTGGTTTTGTTTTAAATAAACCCTTTGATGAAACCCTCGATTCTCTAATGAGTAATTTCGCAGGTTTCCCCATTCCAGTGTTCTATGGAGGGCCTGTTCAGATAAACACTATCCATTTTTTACATCAATCCCCCGATCTTATCCCAGGCGGACAACAAATAATGAAAGGCATTTATTGGGGAGGAGATTTTGAAATAGCCGCCCAACTCATAAAAAATAATGAAATAGATCTCGCTAAAATTCGTTTTTTTATAGGTTATAGCGGCTGGAGTAAAGGACAACTCAAAGATGAATTAAAAGAAAAAACATGGATAACGGCTAAGGCTACTAGTAATTTAATTTTTCACTCATCTCCTGATAAAATTTGGAAAGATAGCTTAAGACAACTTGGAGGAGATTATGAAATGATGATCAACTTCCCCATCGACCCTCAACTAAATTAAGCAGCTCTACCACATTCTAAACTGGTAAATTTTGACTTACATTTGTTGAATAAATTCATCAATCTAAAGGGCTTAACCCATTGCTTACCTCAAACAAATGCTATACCAATTTGTAAAAATTATTGCAAGGGCCGCAATCAAATTCTATTGCAGAGACATTCAAATAAATAAAAAAGAATTATTCAATACCGATGGTCCACTCCTACTTGCAGTAAACCATCCTAATTCTTTTCTAGATGCAATTATCTTATGTACCCTTTTCAATAAACCCATTTATTCCCTGGCAAGAGGAGATGCTTTTAATGGAAAATTGATTACTAAAATTTTAGTTTCTCTTAAACTACTGCCAGTCTATCGAATCAGTGAAGGAGTAGAAAATTTATCAGATAACTACAGCACTTTTGATTCCTGCAAAAAAATTTTCAATCAAAATGGTATCGTACTAATTTTTATTGAAGGTAGATGTATCAATGAATGGCATCTACGACCACTCATGAAAGGAACCGCTAGATTAGCCATCAGTAGCTGGCAAGAAGGTATCCCTCTAAAAGTATTACCCATTGGAATAAATTACAGTTCATTCAATAAATTTGGTAAAAACATTCATTTATTTTTAGGAGATCTCATCACAGCAAAAGAGGTTGATTACAAAGAGGGTTTTGGAAAAGGCATTCAATCCTTTAATAAGGTTGCTAATCAACAACTTTCTAGTTTTGTTTATGAAATTGAAAAATCAGATAAAGATAAAATACAAACCTATTTTTTTATTCCCCAGCCTGCTATTAAAAAAATAATACTATTCCTTCCCTCCATAGCTGGCTGGCTTTTGCACGCCCCTCTTTATTACCCCTTAAAAATAATCATTACAAAAAAAACAAACGATACAGATCACTTCGACTCAATCATTGTTGGACTTTTGTTTTTTACATACCCTCTATATGTTTTGATGATTACAGCTTCTGTGTTATTAATAAGCGGTCAATTGAATTTCCTCTGGCTACTAATAATTTTTCCGTTCACTGCATGGTCTCATCTACAACTTAAAAAACAAATTGACTACTAGATAGTAGTTGTTGGACTTAGCGTTTTATATTTCAAAGGATTTTGGGTAAAAAAAAGCCCCTACAAGAGGGGCTAAATATTTTATTGTTTGAAAGCATTAAAGTTCTTCAGCACCTTCTATCAATACGATTGTTTTATTATTTAGCACTTCCACAAAACCACTTAAAATAGAATAAGAAGTAGTAGCTACTTTATCAGTAAGCACTTTAAGTTTACCAGCCTTCAACGCACCCACCATCGGAGCATGTTTATCTAATACTTCGAAAGAACCAGTGATTCCAGGTAACTGCACACCATATACTTCGCCACTAAATATCTTTTTTTCAGGAGTTAATATTTCTAAAATCATACCCTTGTCTCCAAAAGAGAACCTGGTTTATTGGTGAACAATTATTTATCGACTTCAATAATTTTTTACAAAAAAGTTATTGAAAAGATTTAAGCAGTTGCTGCCGCCATCATTTTCTTACCCTTTTCAATTGCATCTTCAAGTGTACCTACTAAGTTAAAAGCTGCTTCAGGATATTCATCCACTTCACCATCCATAATAGCGTTAAAGCCGCGAATGGTATCTTCAATAGGAACAAGAACCCCTTTTAAACCAGTAAATTGCTCAGCAACGAAGAAAGGCTGACTCAAGAAACGCTGTACTTTACGAGCCCTAGAAACTGTTTGCTTATCATCATCACTTAATTCATCTAACCCAAGGATTGCAATAATATCTTGTAACTCTTTATAACGTTGTAAGATTAATTTAACTCTGTTGGCAGTATTGTAATGCTCATCACCAACAATCAATGGAGTCAAAATTCTAGAAGTTGAATCTAATGGATCCACCGCAGGATAGATACCAAGATCAGCAATCTTTCTACTCAATACAGTTGTTGCATCCAAATGCGCAAAGGTAGTAGCAGGGGCCGGATCGGTTAAATCATCTGCTGGAACATATACCGCTTGAACAGAAGTAATAGAACCATTTTTTGTAGAAGTGATTCTTTCCTGCATCAATCCCATTTCAGTTGCCAAAGTAGGTTGGTAACCAACCGCACTTGGCATACGACCAAGCAAGGCAGAAACTTCTGAACCCGCTTGAGTAAAACGAAAAATATTATCTACGAAAAACAAAATATCTTTTCCTTGTCCTGTTCCATCTCCATCACGGAAATATTCAGCAATCGTTAATCCACTTAAAGCCACACGAGCTCTTGCTCCGGGTGGTTCATTCATTTGTCCAAATACGAAGGTTGCTTTAGACTCTTTTAATTCATCCATATTCACCGCACTTAAATCCCATCCACCTTCTTCCATACTATGTTTAAACTTATCTCCATAGTTCATAATACCAGCTTCGATCATCTCCCTCATCAAATCATTTCCTTCTCTTGTTCGCTCACCCACTCCTGCAAAAACGGATACTCCGCTGTAAGCTTTCGCGATATTATTAATCAATTCCTGAATCAATACCGTTTTTCCCACACCGGCACCACCAAATAAACCAATCTTTCCTCCTTTTGCATAAGGTTCAATAAGATCGATTACTTTGATACCAGTAAATAATATTTCATTGGCAGTACTCAAATTCTCAAATAAAGGTGGTTTAGCATGAATTGGACGTCCGCCCACCTTGCTAACCTGAGGCAACCCATCAATGGCATCTCCAGTTACATTAAACAAACGGCCCTTAATAGCGTCTCCCACAGGCATTGCAATTGGTTTGCCAGTGTCAATTACTACCATTCCTCTAACTAGACCCTCGGTACCATCCATCGCAATGGTCCGAACACTGTCTTCACCCAAATGTTGTTGTACTTCCAGCACTAAAGTATCACCGTTATCACGTTTCAACTCCAATGAATTCAAAATTTCTGGAAGGTTACTATCACTATCAAATTGCACGTCTACTACGGCACCAATGATTGACTTTACTTTACCGGTATTGGCCATAAACAAGATTTTATTGTATTTAGGTCTATTTTCAGGGCGCAAAGGTAAGGAATAGGGATTAAAATTTGAAATTTCAGGGTCTATATTTTACTTGGATCATTTTTGTCACTATTATTATCAATTTCAGCCTCCCATTAGCAAACTTCTTCATTGAAGCCCAATTACCGAATTAGCTTTAAAAAGCCCGATTGAGTAATAACCCTAGTAATCCACAATAAAAAAGTAATTTTGCAATACAGTAATAAATTATATGACAACAGAAACGAAAAGACAGAAACAGGTTGCAGGGTTGATTAATGAAGAATTGAATGACATATTTCGCCGTTTTAACCTATTAATGATGGATGGGGGAATGATCTCCATTTCAAACGTAAAAATAACGCCCGACCTTTTTGAAGCTAGAGTTTATCTGAGCATGTTTCAGGTAAAGGATACTCAAGCTGCCTTATTGAAATTTGAAGAAAAAAATAAAGAAATCAGAAAGGAATTGGGCGCTAGGGTTCGCCATCAGCTTCGCAGTATTCCAGAACTGAGATTTTTTATAGACGATACTTTAGATTATGTTTTTAAAATGGAAGAGTTATTTGAAAAAATAAAAAAAGAAGATAGTAATTCATCAAAAGAAAATACTCCAACAATAGATCAATAGTCACCGTTTCCTCACGTCTTTTCAAAACACCCCTTGGGATTTAGGATATGTATCTAACCTTTGCCTGGAGATATTTTAAAGCAAAAAAAAGTGCCAATGCTATTAATTGGATTGCTTGGGTAACGGTGGGGGTAATCGCTTTTGCAACTGCCTGCCAGATTCTTGTGTTGAGTGTTTTTAATGGCTTTGAAGGACTAGTGAAATCTCTCTATTCTTCTTTTTACACCGATATAAAAATTATTCCTCAGAAAGGGAAAACATTCATTCTGACAAAAGACCAAATTCAGCAAATTAAAAATAAACCAGGCATTCAAGTAGTATCACTCATTGCAGAGGAAAAAGCATTACTCCAAAACAATGAACTTCAAACAATCGTATATCTTAAAGGAGTAGACGAAAATTACCATCGAGTGAGTGGTGTAGCAGAAAAAACCTTTGTTGGAAAATTCAATATCGGTGATGAAAATGAACCCGGGTTAATATTAGGTTCCGGCATTCAAAATGCTGCGGGAGTAAATGTGTCCAATAATTCAAGTTCTTCCGAGCTAACCATTATTTTACCAAAAAAAGGAAAAGTTTCGGTAACTGACCCTCTTCAATCACTGAGTGAAGGCAGTATCAAGGCTACCGGTGTATTCGCCATTCAACAAGATTTTGATAATAAATATGCTATCACCAATATTAGCTTTGTAAAAAATCAAATGGGGTTCGCACTTGATGAATATAGTGCTGTTGAAATAAAACTAAATGACCCCTCCAATTTAACCAATATTCAAAAGCAACTTTCAGATATGCTGGGGAGCAGTTTTAAAGTGCAGTCAAAGTACGAACAAAATAGCAGTCTATATAATACCATGAAAATTGAGAAATGGGCGATTTATGCAGTACTCACTTTAATTTTATTTATTGCAGCATTTAATATGATTAGTGCATTAACTATGCTGGTTTTAGAAAAGCAAAAAGACATTAGTGTGTTACAGAGTATGGGGGCCGACAAAGGAATGATACTAAAAATTTTTCTAAGTGAAGGACTGCTTCTAGCCGCTATAGGTGCTATTTCAGGAATACTGATGGCATTATTGGTTTGTTTTCTACAGATAAAATTTCACTTCTTTAAATTACAGGGTGGCTCTTTTTTAATTGATTATTTTCCTGTAAAAATGCAGGTTGCAGATTTTATATTGGTATTGTCAACGGTAACATTCATTTCATTTTTAGCAGCCTGGTTTCCTGCTCGCAAAGCAGCTATTCAATCAATCGAATTAAGATAGTATACTTCAATAAAAAGCGCTTTCTAATTAGAAAGCGCTTTAATTAAATCCAATAGATTTACTAATAATCACCCAATGTTTCAGGTAATTGAGCAAGTGCAGTTTTCAATTGTTCATCATTGGGCGCAATACCATGCCATGCATGACTACCTTCCATAAAATCAACTCCCTTACCCATTTCAGTTTTCATCAAAATAACAATGGGCTTTCCTTTACCAACATAGGTTTTAGCTTGATGAAGACCCGCAACAATTTCATCCATATCATTTCCTTTTTCAATAGTTAGTACTGTCCAACCAAAAGCCTTAAACTTTAAAGCAAGATCACCTAAATCCATTACCATACTCGTAGGTCCATCAATTTGCTGACCATTCCAATCTATTGCAGCAATTAGGTTATCTACTTTTTTATGTGCAGCAAATAAAATTGCTTCCCAATTTTGTCCTTCATTCAATTCTCCATCACCGTGCAATGAATAAATAATTCCTGCATCCTTATTCAATTTCTTAGCCATCGCTGCGCCTAACGCTACGCTCATTCCCTGGCCCAATGAACCACTCGCCACCCTAACACCTGGTAAATGCTCATGGGTGGTAGGATGTCCTTGTAGCCGACTATTCAACTTACGGAAAGTGGAAAGTTCTGAAACCGGAAAATACCCGCTTCTTGCCAATACACTATAAAAAAGTGGTGAAATATGACCATTACTTAGAAAAAAAAGATCTTCTCCAACACCATTCATATCAAACTTAGAATCATGTTTCATTATATCAAAATACAATGCAGTTAAATAATCGGCACATCCCAAAGATCCTCCTGGATGGCCACTCTGAACTCCATGTACCATCCGTACGATATCTCTGCGTACTTGACTTGCTATTCCTTTTAAATCACTCATCTTTATTTGTTTAAACGATGCAAACCTACTTTAAATACCTACATAAGCAAAGTAAAATTATGACTCTTTCAATTATTGCCTAAAACGCAAGCCTTCAAAATCAATTGGCTAGAATTGTATTTATTTTATTTTAATATGATTGTAAGATTTTTGTCAGTTGATTTTTAAATCAAATATATTTTAATTAAGTCATATATGATTAAGGTTTTACCTGCTCTTAACTAAGCTTACCGAATTTATTTCTTGAACCTTTTTGATTTTTACTTACTTATGATTGCGATTCTTTTTAACATAGCACTAAGCTTTTTAGTGACTATTTTAGCGATGTATTTTTTTTCTTTAAATTATAGGAACTACTCTGCAAATAAGCATTTTAACGGCCGTAGCATTGTCATGAATGTCTTTAAACTAATATAAAAGAAGGAGGCTTCTTTTCCACTCCACCCAAAAAATAATTACTAATAAAAGTTCACGGGCCACCTACTCCTCCCTTTTACTTGCACTCAAAATAGTTGAAATAAACTAGGTACCTGTTCTAATTCAAAGCATGAACAATAAAATTTAGAGATAAAAAAGCAATAATTTACCTCTCTAAAATTCTTTTCTTTAGTTTTGCAGATACCTTAATTTTTATTTTATGTCAGAAGAATTGGAATTAATTAAACTAGATACTGAATCATTAATGAAAAAGGCGATCAATCACCTGGAGACCGAACTTGTAAAAATAAGGGCTGGCAAAGCTAATCCAAATATGCTGGATGGTATTGTTGCAGATTACTATGGAGCACCTACTCCGTTGGCTCAAATAGCCAACATTTCAGTATTGGATGCAAGAACAATTTCTGTTCAACCTTGGGAAAAAAAGATGCTTCAACCAATTGAAAGGGCAATCATTGCCAGCAATATTGGAATCAATCCACAAAATGACGGAAATTTTATTCGCTTATATCTTCCTCCACTAACCGAAGAAAGAAGAAAAGAACTTGTAAAAAAGTGCAATGCAGAAGGTGAGCAAGGAAAAGTTTCAGTACGAAATATTCGTAGAGAGGGAATTGAACAAATAAAAAAATTACAAAAAGATGCGGTCATAAGTGAGGATGCTGCAAAAAATGCAGAGGCCGAAATTCAAGAATATACTAACCGATTCATTGCACTTGTAGAGAAACACCTAGAAGCAAAAGAAAAAGAAATCATGGTAATCTAACCTGATTAGCTTAGGCGTTAAAGATTGAATTCAGGCAAATTATTGAGCTCCTCTAATACCCCAGCTTTTGCCATAAAGCCAAAACAATAGGTTCCATTGGTAATGGCAATATAAGGAACCTGTAAAGTAATATTATAACGAAGGGCCTGTTCTAAAACCTGCTCATCCAATGCCACTCCCATTTCCTTACATTCAATAATTATCCAGGGTTGGGTGTTTTTATCATACACTACTATATCAAACCGCTTAGAAAGGTCACCCAACTTTATTTCCTTTTCAACAGCGATAAGAGTAGCCGGGTATTTTTTTACCTGAATCAAATATTGCAAAAAATTTTGCCTCACCCATTCCTCTGGAGTGAGTATTATCCACTGCTTTCTAATTTCATCATATATGTATTCCTTTCCTTGCTGATTTTTTATTTTGGGCTGGTAAGAAGGGTATTCAATCTTAATCATAAGCTAGCAGAAAAGATTTTGTACTTTTAACAATGAATTTTTGTTGATTGTGATTTTTAAAATCAACCATCGAGTTACGAAAATAATTGAATTAGTTAAACCTCAAGATAAATAAACTTCTGAAAAAATATAAAAAATGAAAACAAAGGAAAGCATCGTTGAAAATTGGCTTCCACGATACACCGGCGAAAAATTAGAGAATTTTGGAGAATACATTTTACTGACCAATTTTTCTAATTACGTTCAGCTATTTGCAAAACTAAATAATGTAGCGGTAATAGGCACTGATAGGCCTATGCAATGTGCCACTGCTGATAATATTACGATTATTAATTTTGGAATGGGAAGTCCAGGCGCCGCAACCATCATGGATTTACTTTCTGCCATAAAGCCTAAAGCAATATTATTTTTGGGAAAATGCGGAGGGTTAAAAAAACGGAATACCATTGGCGATTTAATCTTACCCATTGCTGCAATTAGAGGCGAGGGAACTAGCAATGACTATTTTCCTCCAGAAGTGCCTGCTTTGCCCTCTTTCATGCTTCAAAAAGCAATTTCCACCACCATTCGTGACCATGCTTGTGATTATTGGACGGGCACAGTATATACAACTAATCGACGTGTTTGGGAACATGATGAAGTATTTAAGGAATACCTTCAACGCATAAGAGCTTACGCAATTGATATGGAAACAGCTACTATATTTTCGGTTGGGTTTTTCAATAAAATTTCAACTGGAGCTCTCTTACTAGTAAGTGATAGTCCAATGGTACCTGAAGGAGTCAAGACTGAAGCAAGTGATATGAAAGTTACCACGGAATTTGTAGAGCGACATTTAAAAATAGGCATTGATTCCTTAAAACAACTTATTAATAATGGATTAACAGTTAGGCATCTTCAATTTTAATTTTTCATCTAATTTTTATTCATAAAAATTCATCCTATTTTTAGCTGGTAATTTTTTTCTTACAATTTATTCTGAAATTATCACAAAGCTAAATACCTAAAAATCCATCTATCACTACATGAAGGAAACAATATATACCTATCAACAACTTTTTCTATTTGCAAAAAATATTTTTCTCCAAATAGGTTCAAGCGAAGTGAATGCATCTGCTGCAGCTAAAGTTCTATTATCTGCTGATTTAAGAGGAGTTGATAGCCATGGTATTGCCAGATTAACAGGCTATGTGAGGCTTTGGGAAGTAGGAAGAATCAATGCGAACCCCTCCATTCAAATTGTACATGAAACTCCCTCTACTGCTGTAATTGACGGAGACAAAGGATTGGGATTAGTAGTGGCCCCAGAAGCAATGCAAGTTGCAATTAACAAAGCTAAGAACGTGGGGACTGGCTGGGTAAGTGTGAAGAATAGTAATCATTTTGGCATTGCAGGCTATCATGCTATGATGGCACTTGAAAATGATATGATTGGCATAGCAATGACCAATGCTTCTGCATTGGTAGCTCCAACATTTTCAGTCGAAAGATTACTTGGAACTAATCCGATTGCAGTAGCCATACCTGCGGGAACCGAACCTGCATTTGTAGCTGATTTTGCTACTACTACTGCCGCAAATGGAAAATTAGAAATTCTTCAACGCAAAAATGAAGATGCACCAGAGGGATGGGTGCAAACTAAAGAGGGAGCCATCAGTAAAAATGCAAACGAATTAAAAAACGGTGGTGCGTTATTACCCTTAGGGGGTGACAAAGAGCATGGCAGCCACAAAGGGTATATGCTGGGATCTATTGTAGACATTTTTTCAGCTATTTTAAGTGGTGCCAATTATGGCCCTTGGGTACCGCCCTTTCCAGCCTATGTCCCTATGCCTGAAAATTTACCAGGCGAAGGAATCGGACATTTTTTTGGCGCAATGCGTATTGACGCTTTCAGACCTGCAGCCGAGTTTAAAGTACACATGGATAAATGGATACAGCGTTTTCTATCGGCTCAAACTGTTCCTGGAGAAACAAGTGTAATTATTCCAGGTGAACCAGAAAGAGAAATGGAAGCCGAAAGAAGCAGTAACGGTATCCCATTACTAGCTGCTGTAGTCGAAGATTTGAAAATTTTAGGCGAAAAATATAATATTGAATTACAGTAGTGCCATTCATTAGTTGTAAACATATTCCCTTTTTTTTTGAAAGGGGATTTTTATGCGGTAATTTTGCGCGCTGAAAGATTGTTTCACGTTAAAAGTTTGCTTCACTACAAACGAACTAGTTATTATGAAAATTATGAAATTTGGCGGTACCAGTGTTGGGAAGCCGGAAAGGATGCACGAAGTTGCAATGTTGATTACAAAAGACCAAGAGTCCAAAATTGTAGTATTGTCCGCGTTGAGTGGTACTACCAATGCGCTAGTATCTATTAGTAACGCTTTATCACAAGGTGATAGAGAGAATGCAAAATCTCAAATCATAGCGCTTGAAAATCATTATAAAAAATTTTGTAGTGACTTACTAAGTACCGCTTCTGGAACTGAAAAAGCTGCTGCCATTATTCAAGAACATTTTGAATTCTTACAAATTATTCTAAAAATTTCTTTTAGCGAAGCACTGAATAAAGATATCTTGGCACAGGGTGAATTACTCAGCACCAAATTATTCTCAATTTATCTAACAGAAAAAGAGGTAGACCACTTACTGATTCCTGCACTTGACTTTATGACAATTGATAATTATGACGAACCTCAGGTTAGCATAATCAAAACAAAGCTTTCTCAGATATTACAAAACAATCAGGATAAAAAAATATTTATTACCCAAGGCTATATCAGTCGCAACTCAAAGGGTGAAGTAGATAATTTAAAAAGAGGGGGTAGTGATTACAGTGCCTCATTAATAGCAGCCGCTATCAATGCAAGTGTATGCGAAATTTGGACAGATATTGATGGCATGCACAACAATGACCCTAGAGTGGTAAAAAGAACCGTAGCGATTGAGCAATTGAGTTTTGACGAAGCTGCTGAACTAGCTTATTTTGGTGCAAAAATTTTACACCCTGCTAGCATTTGGCCTGCACAGATGTACAATGTGCCTGTGAAATTATTAAACACTATGCATCCAGAAGCAAAGGGTACCCTTATTACTCATCAAGCAGGAAGCATCGGCATAAAAGCGGTTGCAGCAAAAGATGGCATAACGGCTATCAAAATAAAAAGTAGTAGAATGCTACTTGCCTATGGATTTTTAAGAAAAATATTTGAAGTATTTGAAAAATATCGTACCTCCATTGATATGATTACTACTTCAGAAGTAGCTGTATCACTTACTATTGATAACGATACTTTTTTATCAGAAATCATTAAAGAGTTAGAGCCATTTGGAACGGTGGAAATAGATACCAACCAAAGTATTGTTTCGATTGTAGGTAACGAAATAATGCAGACAGAAGATATAATGGAAAAACTATTTAAATCAATAAAGAAAATTCCAGTTCGAATGGTTAGTTACGGTGGTAGTCATCACAACATTTCAATATTGATTGATAGCAGTCATAAAATTCAAACTTTGCAATCTTTGAATATTGATTTATTTGGGCTTGATTAAATTTATAAGGGTATACCTATTTTTTTATAAATAAAACTCATCAGCCAGGCCGGGCCGATAAGTAAGAACTGTATATCTTTTAGAAAGGATGGTTTTTTACCTTCTATCTTATGGCCATAAAATTGTGCGATCCAAGAGATAGCAAATAGTATCAAGCAAAACTTCAAAAGAGGTATCCATCCATTGTTCTGAAAGTAATAACAAAACCATAAACAAAGAATTCCAAAAAAAAGCATCCCTATCCAAAGAGTTTTGCTAAGTACAAAATAGTAAACAACTAAAACCAACATAATTACCATGGCAAGGTTTAGCTGAATACCTGCAATTTGATAAGGTATCTCTATCCCGTACAAAAATCCGACAATCGAAAAAAAGATAGTAGGTACACAAATCCAATGGATTGCTTTGTTGGTTCTATTGGTATGACTCTCTCCATAGGCAGAAAGCAATTGCTGAATCTTTGTCATAATAATTGGTTTGAAAACCAAGTTACTGAATTTCATTTTAACAAAAAACCTAAGATTATTTTTAAAGTTTACATTTTAAAAAACCTCGAAAGGCTTCACTTAAAAATAATGAGCAAAAAAAAACTCCCCCAATTAGGAGAGTTTACAAATTAGATTAGCTTCTAAATAACCAACATGGCATCTCCATAGCTGAAGAAGCGATATTTATCTTTGATTGCTTTTTTATACGATTCCATCATCAATTCATATCCGGCAAAAGCACAAGTCATTATCAATAAACTGGTTTTAGGTAAATGAAAATTAGTAACCAAAGCATCTGCAATAGAGAAATTATAAGGAGGATGAATAAAAATATTAGTCCAACCTTCAGAAGGCTTTAATAATTTTTGTGCAGTAAAAGAAGATTCCATTGTTCGCATTGTAGTGGTTCCTACCGAACAGATTCTTCTTCCTTCTGACCTAGCCTTATTAACTATCTGACAAGCCGTTTCATCAATACCATAATATTCAGCATCCATTTTGTGCTTACTCAAATCCTCTACCTCTATCGGTCTAAAAGTACCTAAGCCGGTATGAAGGGTAACTTCTGCAAATCGAATACCTTTAATTTCAAGTCTTTTAATTAACTCCTTGCTGTAGTGCAAACCTGCAGTGGGTGCTGCTACAGCGCCTTCATGCTTTGCATATACTGTTTGATATCGTTCCTTGTCTTCTTCATCAGGCTTGCGCTTGATGTATTTTGGCAATGGAGTTTCTCCCATAAAATCAAGCATTACCCTAAACTCATCTTCTGTCCCATCCCACAAAAAACGAATCGTACGACCACGACTAGTCGTATTATCAATTACTTCGGCAACTAGCTCATCATTCTCACCAAAATATAATTTATTACCCACACGAATTTTACGAGCTGGATCAACAATTACATCCCACAACCGGTTGGGTTTGTTAAGTTCCCTTAACAAAAACACTTCTATTTTGGCACCTGTTTTCTCTTTACGACCATACATTCTGGCTGGAAACACTTTGGTGTTATTTACAACCATCACATCCTTGTCATCGAAATACTCGATAATGTCACGAAAATTTCGGTCTTCGATCACACCTGTCTTACGATGAACCACCATCATTCGGCTATCTTCTCTTCTCTTTGTGGGATTTTGAGCAATTAGATTTAGGGGAAGGTCGAATCGAAATTGGCTTAATTTCATATTGATCAATAATTTTTTAAGTGATAATCAAACCTTGTACTGCAAGAATTACAGAGATATGTAGCCTATTAAGGCACTTATCATGTTACGGCATGATTTTAAAGAGCGCGAAGTTAATCATTTTTACCCAGATTTAATAAAATCTAGTGCCATTTAATAAATAGACCCTTTCAATATCGAAGATATTATTCTATACCCTGCTATCAGTTAGCCCATTGCCAGGTATTGAGGAAATCAACTTTTTAGTATACTCATTTTGGGGAGAAAACCAAATATCTTCAGCGCTTCCCTCTTCAATGATTTTGCCTTTCTCCATCACTATAATTCGGTCGCTGATATAACGAACTACCGACAGATCATGGGAAATAAAAATGGCCGTAAATCCAAATTCAAGTCTTAGCTCGTTCAGTAAATTAAGAATCTGGGCTTGAACACTGACATCTAAAGCGCTAACGCTTTCATCAAATATTAAAAAAGAAGGATTTAATGCCAAGGCTCTAGCTATGCAAATTCGCTGTCGCTGACCTCCACTAAATTCATGAGGATATCGATTAAAATGTTCGGGTTGCAACTTCACTTTATCAAGCAATTCTAACACCCTGTTTTTTCTTAGCTGCTGATTTTTAAAAACACCATATACTTTCAGCGGCTCTTCAATTGCTTCTCCAATGGTAAGTCGAGGATTTAATGACCCATAAGGATCCTGAAAAACGATTTGTAAATCTTTTCTAATTGACCTCATTTCAACTTTAGTTAATTCTGTAAGGTCAATTCCATTCAAAATAATTTTACCTGAACTAGGTTTTATCAGTTGTAGGATCGCCCTGACCAATGTAGTTTTTCCACAACCACTCTCACCTACCAAACCTACGATTTCTCCCTTTTTGATCTTTAAATTTATCCCATCAAGCGCCTTCATTATTGGAGTTGATTTTCTAAACCAACTTTTTTTATTAGAATAATACATCGCAAGATTATCTACCTGCAAAACAACTTCGGAATTAATATTATTAAATAATCTACTAGAAATATTATCATATAATATCGATTCTTCCCTCCATTTATTTTGAGAATCTAAAAAATCACTTACCACTGGAAGCCTTTCTCCTCTTTGGTGTAATGAAGGCCTACAAGACAACAATGCCCTCGTATATGGATGTTTTGGATATTGTAATACTTCAGTTGCAATTCCCTGTTCTACAATTTCTCCTTGGTACATTACTATCACCCTGTCTGCGATTTCCGAAACCATGACTAAATCATGGGTTATAAAAATAACCCCTAATCCCATCTGCTTTTGTAATTGCTTGATTAGTTGTAAAATAGTTTTTTGTACTGTAACATCCAATGCAGTAGTAGGTTCATCGGCAACCAATAATGAAGGATTACAACTGATGGCCATTGCAATCATTACTCGTTGTTTTTGGCCACCACTTAACTGATGAGGATAACGATTCATTATACTTTCAGGAAAAGGGAAATTTACTTTTTCAAATAAATGGATAGCTCTCTTTTTGGCTTCTTCGGCAGAAAGTTGCTGATGCAATTGAATCGCTTCTATAACTTGATACCCACAAGTCAATACAGGATTTAAACAAGACATTGGCTCCTGAAATACCATTGCGATCTCATTGCCGCGAACATTACTCATTACTTTATTTGAAGCCTTTATCAGATCAAACCTTTCTGTAAAATTACTAGAAAACAACAGCTGCCCTTTTATCAAAGTTTTAGAGGGTAATAATTTCAAGAGCGACAAAGCGGTTACAGATTTTCCAGAGCCAGATTCACCAACAATGGCAATCATTTCTCCCACTGCTAAATCAAAAGAAATATTTTTAACAGCAGGCACAACCTTTTCTGCATGAATAAAATCAATGCATAAATTTTGGACTGATAACAATGGTTGACTCATGATCAATAAAATTAGGAAATAAAGTTGCGGTATTGGCCAAAAGTGTTTTTTAAAATTAAACATGGAAAAGACGATCCCAATCAGCGTTTACAAAAATTAAAAATAAAGACTATTTCTCCGTAGTCAACAAACCTATTCTTGTTTTTAAAACTCATTATGATTACAAAAAAATGATTTTCCCTAAATTTGCATTGCTAAAGGTCCAAATTGTATTTCCTGAAGAGCATAATACTTTATTTATCTCAGTAGCAAATCAAAAAACCTCAATATAATTTATGGGAAGGATATTTGAAGTAAGAAAAAGTTCCATGTTTGCCCGTTGGGATAAAATGGCCAAAAACTTTACCCGAATTGGAAAAGAGATTGTTATTGCGGTAAAAAATGGTGGTCCAGAACCGGATAACAACCCAGCCCTCAGAAGGTGCTACATAAATGCAAAGTCTTGTGGGATGCCGAAGGACCGTGTGGAAGCGGCTATTAAAAGAGCGATGGGCAAAGACACGAGTAATTATGAGGAAATTACTTATGAAGGATATGCTCCACATGGAGTGGCATTGTTAGTAGAAACTGCCACAGACAATCCTACTAGAACGGTTGCAAATGTGAGAATGCATTTTACAAAAAGCGGTGGTAGTTTAGGTACTAGTGGTAGTGTAGCATTTACATTTAACAGATTAGGAGAATTTAAGGTTAAAAATTCCGGTCTAAATATTGAAGAGTTAGAGTTAGAGTTAATCGACTTTGGCCTAGAAGAAATTGGTGAAGACAGTGAAGGAAATATTATTATCAGGGCAACTTTTACAGAATTTGGCCATATGGCAAAAGCCCTAGAAGAAAGAAAGATTGAAGTAATCTCTGCAGAACTTACTCGGATTCCAACCAATACCACTGAGCTGGATGAAGAATCTGCACAAGACGTATTTAAATTGATTGATAAACTGGAGCAAGACGAAGATGTTCAGAAGGTATATCATAATATGAAATAGAAGAAGAATAAAATCCATCCTTATACTTGGATTTCGCCTTTCATATAAAATACACAATTACCGCTCATTAGTACTCTGTTGCCTGCGTTTTGGCACCACAACTCACCGCCTCTTTTGGATAGCTGTTTTGCATGCAAAGAATCCTTGCCCAACTTTTCTGCCCAAAATGGAATAAGGGTTGAATGAGCCGACCCTGTGACAGGATCTTCAGCAATAGTACAATTGGGCATAAAGAATCTAGAAACGAAATCACAATCTTTCCCTGGAGCAGTTACTATAATTCCTACTACATCAATTTGATTAATAAAAGACAAATCGATTTTCAAATTCATTACTTCTTTTTCGGTAGCAACTTCTACAACATAATCACGGCTTTTATAAATACCCAAGGGATCAATTATTCCCAATCCCAATAAAAGTTGCTCAGGATATTCAGTCACTCTCTCTGGCATACGGGAGGGGAAATTTAGTTGAAATTGATTGCCTTTTCGAGTGATTAGTAATTCACCACTTTTTGAATAAAAAAGTAATTCATTTTTTGAATACCCTAAATATTCATAAAGCACAAATGCACTTGCTAAGGTAGCGTGACCACATAAATCAATTTCAAATTCAGGAGTAAACCA
The DNA here is from genome assembly GCA_945876095.1 of Chitinophaga pinensis. Lineage (GTDB taxonomy): Bacteria > Bacteroidota > Bacteroidia > Chitinophagales > Chitinophagaceae > Ferruginibacter > Ferruginibacter pinensis_E. The sequence continues at coordinate 58,992 of CAMCMP010000002.1, read as the reverse complement.
TCGGATATGATATCCATTTTCTTTTGGCACAAAAAAAACAGTTTCAGATAAATTATTTTCTTCTGCTATTGACTGCATTAATCTATCATCTAACCAGTTTTGTAATGGTATAACTGCCGCAGGATTTCCTCCAAAAGGTTGGCTAGTAAAGGCGTCTACTTGATAGAGGGTTAACTTTTGCATACAAATTTTATGAATGATAAAAATTAAAGTAGTTGAGTGGAAATGAATTTCTAATTATAAAAATTGAATAATGAATTACAATTAGCTTTTCATAAAATCAAGCATTCATTATTAAACTTTCTCTTATTCAGCCATCATCTCTTTAACTATTCTAACAACATCTTCGGTATTTGGTTTACTAAAATAATCGCCATCACTAGAGTAGGAAGGTCTGTGAGCTTTAGCCGTGATGGTTCTAGGAGAAATATCTAAATACTTATATCCAGCTTGTTCTTCCATTACCTTATTAAACATAAATGCAGCTGCGCCACCTGGTACATCTTCATCTACAAAAATAATCCGATTGGTTTTCTTTAATGACTCCACAATTTGATGATTTACATCGAAGGGCAACAAAGTTTGTACATCAATTACCTCACAACTAATTTGCATTTTTTGTAAAGTTTCCGCTGCTTCCATTACTATTCTTAAAGTAGCACCATAGCTAACTAGGGTAATGTCTCTGCCCGCTTTAACTATCTCTGGAACTCCAAGTGGAACTGTATATGTTAGTAAATTAGTTGGCAGCTTTTCCTTTAGGCGATAACCATTCAAACACTCAATCACCAACGCAGGGTCATTGGATTGAAGAAGGGTATTGTACATTCCAACAGCTTGCACCATATTGCGAGGAACACAAATATACATTCCTCTCAACGAATTAATGATCATTCCCATTGGTGATCCGCTGTGCCAGATACCCTCCAAACGATGTCCTCTTGTACGCACAATGAGTGGACAACTTTGTCCACCAGCAGTTCGATAATGAGTAGTAGCACAATCGTCACTCAAAGTTTGAAGACCGTATAAAATGTAATCAAGATATTGGATTTCAGCAATAGGCCTTAATCCTCTCAATGCCAAGCCAATTCCTTGTCCCATGATCGATAACTCACGAATACCAGTATCAAAAATTCGCTGTTTACCATGTTTTTCTTGCAGGCCACTAAATCCCTGGTTTACATCACCAATTAAACCTACATCTTCCCCAAAAGCAGTTACCTTGTCATTGCTTTCAAATAACTGATCGAAGTATTTATTCAGTACTTCATAACCATTGACCATTTTGGCATCATCGTTAAATACCGGCTTTATTTCTTTCACTTTCAAAGCAGACTTTGGCCCTTCATTGTAAAGGAATGTATTATACAAATCTGCATTTTTTGCTACAAGTTCATTATAATAATTTTGTACACCTTTAGCAGCAGTATTTTTACCTGCAATATCTAAACAAGTAGCTAAGCATTTCATTAAATCACGACGAAGCGGCTCTTTACTTGCCTCCAACTCCTCAGCCATTTTATTAATAATAGACAGATTTTCTGAGGGTAAATTCTTTGTTAATTCCCTCATTAACTTACTGCCAGCTTGAACCTGTTGTTTTAGAGGACTTAAATATTTTTCCCAAGCTTTTTGTTTACTCTCTTTAACCATCAGTTTTGCATTCATCTCTATTTCCAAGAGTTCCTGCTCCTCTGCGAGTGAATTTTCTAATATCCAATTCCTCATTTGTAGGTTACAATCCCATTCTTTTTCCCATTCTAAGCGTTCGGCGCTTTTATACCTTTCATGGCTTCCAGAGGTAGAGTGACCTTGAGGTTGAGTAATCTCCTCAATGTGAAAGATAGCAGGAGTGTGAGTTTCCCTTATTTTCTGAATAGCAGGTTCAAGCACTTCGCACATACCAGCGTAATCCCATCCCTTTAAATTGTAAATATCAACTCCATTGGTACCCTCCATTTTTTCCATTCCTCGGATAGCTGTTGAAATGGAACCTTTGGTAGTTTGAAGTTCTTTTGGAACTGAAATACCATATCCATCATCCCAAATAAAAACAGCCAGTGGAATTTGTAATACTCCAGCAGCATTCACTCCTTCCCAAAAATGCCCTTCTGAAGTAGATGCATCTCCGATAGTACAAAAACAAATTTCATTTCCATTATCACTCAAATGAGTATGTTTATTGTAAATTGGAGAATTGCGGAAAAGCTTAGACGCTAATGCCAACCCCAATGCTCTGGGCACTTGACCTGCAGTTGGGGCCATATCACTACTACTGTTTTTTATATTCACTAAGTCAAGCCAATCTCCTTTTTTATCAACCGTTTTAGTAGAAAAATGAGCATTCATCTGCCGACCTGCACTAAAGGGGTCATGCTGAATATTTGGATCAGAAAATAATTGAGAAAAATATTGTTCCACCGTAGCAACTCCCGCAGCAAACATAAATGTCTGGTCTCGATAATATCCCGCTCTAAAGTCACCTGGCTTGAAAAATTTAGCAACAGCCACCTGAGCCACCTCCTTGCCATCTCCAAATATGCCAAATTTAGCTTTTCCCGTTAAAACCTCCTTTCGTCCCAATAAACTAGTCTCCCTGCTTTCGCAAGCTACTCGGTAATCATTTAATACCTCATTACGAAAATTATCGAAACTCAAGCTTTCTAGCAAAGAGGTGTCATTGGAATTTACTGTATCCATTTAACAAATGTAAATTATACTTGTGAGGATTGTTAAAAATTTGATAATCAAAAAACAATTTGTTTGGAATTTATTGATTTTTAATAAATTTGTATTAAGATCTATTTTTAGGATTATCCATACTTTATTTATCAGAAAATGGGTAATATGGACTTATATCAATACTTTTAGTTAATAATTTGAATTATTTATATTAAAAAAAATACATAATTATTGAATTAATTTTTAAAAAAACTCTAAATTATAATTTTGTAGTACATTAGTAGTCCAAAATAAACCAAAAATACCATGAAAAAACAAATTATTCCAATTACCTTTTTGTTTGCGACAATATTAATGCTAGGCTCTTTTAGTAGTGCTCATGCGCAGGCGAATATTATTGGTAAACCCGTTCCAATTCCAATTCAATATACTTTGCAAATAGCCCAAACTGACTTTCCAAATCAAATGAACTGGGCAGATGCTAAAAAAGCATGTGAAGCATTAGGAGAAGGTTGGAGATTGCCATCTAAAGATGAGTTAAATTCAATGTATATCAATAAAAATGCCATTGGAGGATTTACTCCCAACTCTTATTGGAGCTCAACCGAAATGGGCCCATTTGGTTGGAATCAATATTTCAATTATGGCGGTCGAATTAGTGACGCAAAAACTAACAAGAATTATGTTAGGGCTGTACGTGCTTTATAATAGGCCATCACTAATTATCATCAATAAAAAAATAATAATGAAAAAAATCTTATTAGCCTCTTTGTTTTTCACAATTACAGCTAGCTCCTTTGCTCAAAAAAAAGTAGCTGAAGTAGCAAAATTTGCTTCTGAAACAATTAACCTAGGAAATATTAAACAAGGAGTACCCACTAAAGGTATTTTTACGCTTACCAACATAAGTAATCAACCTTTAATTATTGAACAAGCTAACCCTACCTGTGGATGTACTATTTCAGATTATACCAAAGAACCTATTGCAGCTGGTAAAAATGGGATCATCAATGCAACTTTCAATGCAGCTAGTCCTGGTCATTTTGACAAGCATTTGACTGTTAAATTTGCTGGTATCGATGAAGTTAAAAGCATTACACTTACTGGTGATGTTTTAAATGCTCAAGACTTTGATAAACTAAAAGCCGCTAAAAAGTAATTAATTTATATTTTAATTTATTTTTAAAAACCTCCTACCAATAGGAGGTTTTTTTATTGCCTAACCGTTTTCTTATTTCCCCAGTACACACCAAATAAAATAATCAATAAGCAAAGTACTTGCTTAAAGTAATATACTTCACCATAAAAAATACCCCAAGCGATGGCAACAAATGGAATTCCATATGTTACCATACTTGCAAAAATACCTCCTGCTCTTTTTACCAATGTATAAAATAGAATAGTTGCAAATGCAGTACCTATTATTCCCAAAAAAGCAGCGCCTCCAATGGCAATTAATAGCTGATGATTAGAGAAAGATAAGTTAAAAAAACTAGTGGATATAAGTAGCAACAAAGCGGGTATCGCGTTTAGAGAAAGCGATATGGAAGCTAGATGCAATGGTGGAATCATTAGCAAATGCTTTGATACCATATTTACATTAAAGCCATATAAAAACGCTGCCAATACAACAAAAGAAACAAATATAAGTTGCTGATTTTCTTGAAAATGCCCTCTGCTAAACAATAATAAAATGCTACCTATAAATGCTATCAATATTCCAGCAATTTTATTAATAGACACACTGGTCTTATAAAAAATGGCTCCCGTAATTATCGCAAAAATCGGAGTAAGACAATTAAGCGTTCCTGCTAAAGAACTTTCAATACCCTCTTCAGCCAGACAAAATAAAAAAGCAGGCAATAAACTCCCCAGTGTACCAGAAATGAAAACTAAAAAAAGCTTATTGCGTGGTATATATCTAATATTTTTTACTGTGATAGGCAACAATATCAAACCAGCAAAAACAATCCTTAAAGAAGCAATTTGATAAGGTCCTAGATGATTGTCCAAGGATATTTTCATCAGAATAAAACTACTTCCCCAGATGATGGACAATGCCCCAAAAATAAACCAGTTAATCAAGTTTTTGTTCACAGTGCAAAGTTGACTTTAATAAATGAAAAAGGATTTCCTTTTATATTAAAAATATATTATATTTAATAGCCAGTTCTAATTACAGCCGATTAAATTTCTCAATTAAAATATAAAGAATGAAATTTTTAAAGGAATTTATAACCAAAGGTAACGTTATCGATCTGGGAGTGGCAGTGTTTAATTGGCAGTTTTTTTGGAAGTATTATTACTACGCTAGTAAGCGATGTGATTACCCCAGTTTTATTAACTCCAGCCTTAAATACAGCTCACTTAGAAAACCTCGTTAAGCTAACCTGGGGCAATGTAAAATATGGCAATTTCATAGTTGCAGTCACTCAATTTGCCAATATTTCATAGATACTATTTACAACATTTAATTCAACTAATTGTATTATTAAAAAAAGCAATCTAACCTGCCTTCCCCGGGCCTTCCAATGCTGAACAGTTACTGATGGAAATTAAGGATGCCTTAAAAAATAATATTGTACTATGCATTAAATTATCTCGTCATTTGAATGGACCGATTTAATTGGGCAAAAAGTAATTCCCTAATTAAATCGTATTATCCACAAAACATACTTGAATAGAATCAAAATAGTAAATCTCTAATAAGTTTCTATACATTTGCCACGTTCATAAACAACTAAACTTTTAATACATTGAATACGGCTAATTATCAGATAAAATTAGATCAATTTGAAGGTCCGTTTGACTTGCTACTTTTTTTTATTGAAAGAGATGAACTTGATATATACAATATCCCTATCACTAAAATAACGAATGATTTTCTCGATTTTATTCACCAATCAGAAAAACTTAATATCGAACTAAGTAGTGAATTTATTTTATTTATCAGCACACTAATGCGCATCAAAGCAAAGATGCTGTTACCTCGTAAAGAAATTGATTTACATGGAAATGAAATTGATCCTAGACAGGAATTAATCAATAAAATTTTAGAATACAAAAGATTTAAGGAAGCCTCTCTCAAAATGGCTGAAATGGAAGAGATTAGAATGTTGATGATCAAAAGAGGTAATCTTCAAAAAGAACTATCACAAATTGGTGAGGAATTTGGTGAAGGAACTGAGATTCAGACGGTCACTCTTTTTAAACTGATGAAGGCTTTTGAAAAAGTAGCACTTCGATTAAAAGACAAGAATAATCAGCCAGTTCATACGGTGGTTCAATATAACTACACTATGGAGCAAAGTAGAGAATTCATGCTCGAAACTTGTAGAAAAGAAAAGACGGTCTCCTTTGAAAAAATATTTGACGTTTGTGAAAATAGAATTCATGCCATTTTTCTTTTTTTAAGTTTGCTAGAATTGGTTCAACAAAAATATATGATACTAGTTTCGGGTGAAGGAAGAAATAATTTTATCATTGAGTACAATGAAGATAGAGAAGAAGATAATTCTGCCCCGCTTGATTACAATGAAATGACAAGCTTTTAAAAAATCAGAATGCCAGTTGATTATTCCAAATCAAAAAAATATTTCATTCTTCAGAAATTATATAGCTAGCCTTTCATTTAACAATCTAACAATAAAAATCTATTAAAAATACTTGCCTCCTTGTGATTTTTTTACAAATTTACAATGAGGCAAAATAAAAAAATAATGAAAACAATCTTACACAAAGCTTCAGAAAGAGGGACTGCAGACTATGGTTGGTTGAAGCCCAATTTTTATTTTAGTTTTGGACAGTATTATAATCCAGAAAAGGTTCATTTTGGAATGCTTAGAGTATTAAATGACGACTTTATTGCTGGTGGGGGAAAGTTTCAAACGCATCCACATGATAATATGGAAATCGTAACCATTCCTTTTACAGGTGCCTTAGAACATCGAGATAGTACTGGTGGAGCAGGTTTAATACAGGCGGGAGATATTCAAATTATGAGTGCAGGAACAGGAGTTGAACATTCAGAAGCCAATGCATCTGCAACTGACCCTGTAACACTTTTTCAAATATGGGTCTTCCCTAAAGAAAAAAACATTACCCCTCGTTATGACCAACGTAGCTTTGGCATAGCTGACCGTATTAATCAATGGCAGGTGGTAGTTTCTCCAAAAGAAGATGATAATGCTTTATGGATTAATCAAGATGCACGTTTTTCTCTAGCTAACTTAACAGTTGGTAATACATTGTCTTATAACAATGCATTTAAAGATAATGGAGTTTACTTAGTTGTAATTAATGGTTCAGTTGATGTAAATGGAGTTTCTCTGAGTAAAAGGGACGCACTGGGAATTTCAGAAATAGATAATTTTGATATTAGAGCAACTGAAGATGCAGAATTATTAGCTATCGAGATTCCGATGAAATAATTCATTTAGATTTAACTTCTAAAATGCAATGAAATATAAAATTAAAAGGAAGTATTATTGAAATTGAGTAGTAACTATTTTCATTTCCTTCATCCATTGCCTCAATACTTCAGCAACAGCTTGAGAGTTAAGTCCAATTTCATTGTATAATTCTCTAGGTGTTCCATGATCTACTAAACGATCAGGAATTCCCATTATTTTCACCTCTGCGGTATAACCATTTTGATTCATAAATTCTAATACAGCAGTTCCAAAACCTCCTACTACCGTTCCATCTTCAATGGTAATAATTTTACTAAACTTCGCAAAAACTTCGTGCAACAGTTCTTCATCAATTGGTTTTACAAAACGCATATCATAATGAGCTGGATTGATTCCTTCAGCCTTTACATCACGAATTGCAGCAGCAGCAAAATTTCCAGGATGACCAAATGATAGAATAGCTATATGCTGACCATCTTTTAATTTTCTACCTTTTCCAATTTCCAATGGTTCAAATGGAGTCTTCCATTCTGGCATTACACCCTCACCTCGAGGATAACGTATTACAAAAGGATTAACAGTTGTAGATAACTGAGCAGTATACATCAAATTCCTCAACTCCCTTTCATTCATAGGAGCACTTATGATCATGTTAGGTATACAACGCATATAGGCTATATCATAACATCCATGATGGGTAGCGCCATCTTCTCCGACCAAGCCGGCTCTGTCTAAACAAAAAACTACCGGAAGATTTTGAATCGCTACATCATGAATCACCATGTCGTAGGCTCTTTGCATAAAGGTGGAATAAACATTGCAGAACACTCGCATTCCCTGAGTAGCTAATCCTGCACTGAGCGTAACAGCATGCTGTTCACAAATACCTACATCAAATGCACGGTCAGGCATTTTTTCCATCATATATTTCAAAGAAGATCCACTCGGCATAGCCGGTGTAACACCCATAATCAATTCGTTTTTTTCGGCCAATTCAATGATCGTATATCCAAACACATCCTGATACTTAGGAGGCTGGGGAATATCAAATTTTTTCTTTACTATTTCACCTGTAATTTTATCAAACAATCCGGGAGCATGCCATTTCGTTTGGTCTTTTTCAGCTAACTCATATCCTTTACCCTTAACAGTTTTAATATGTAAAATTTTGGGGCCTGGTATATTCTTTAGATCATGAAGCGTATCAACTAGCTTTGAAATATTATGCCCATCAATAGGACCAAAATATCGAAGATTAAGTGCTTCAAACAAATTAGCACTACTACTCAACATCCCCTTTAACCCATCAGTTAATTTCTGTGCCATTGAACGTGAAAAATGTTTTCCAACAGGCAACTTTCCTAATAATTTCCAAACATCATCCTTTACTTTATTATAGGTATGAGAGGTTGTAATATCTGTCAAATATTCTTTTAATGCACCCACATTAGGATCAATGCTCATGCAGTTGTCATTCAGTATAATTAAAATATTACTCTTAGTTGAACCAGCATGATTCATTGCTTCAAAAGCAAGACCTGCTGTCATGGCACCATCTCCAATGACAGCTATATGCTGACGATCTTTTTCACCTTTACTATAACTCGCCATAGCCATCCCTAGTGCAGCACTGATAGAAGTAGAAGAATGACCCACCCCAAAAGTATCATATTCACTTTCGGCGCGATTAGGGAATCCACTCAAACCTTTGTATTTTCTATTGCTTGGAAAACTATCTCTTCTGCCCGTTAAAATTTTGTGCCCGTATGCCTGATGGCCAACGTCCCAAACTAATTGATCATAAGGCGTATTGAAAATATAATGAAGTGCGACACTCAATTCTACTACACCCAAGCTAGCAGCAAAGTGTCCACCATGAACACTTACTACATCAATAATGTATTGACGCAATTCATCACAAACCTGATGTAATTGTTCCTTAGAGATTTTCTTTAAATCATCAGGGCTATCGATATTACTTAATAATTTACCTGCTTTAATTTCCATGCTGATTTATTTGCGCTGTAAAGGTAGCTCTTTTGGATACTTTAGCCTTTATACAGTACAAATTATTAAAAAAAAGGTTCATTATCGACTTAGTTTTTTGAAAAATGATTATGTCAAATAATAAGGTTTTTAAAATGCCCTGCTGCCTACAGACCCTCAAAAAGACGGCTTAGTCAATTTAACATAATAGTAGTTTGAACACCCTTGAATAAAAAGTACTAGAAATTTTAAATATCAGACGTAAAAAATCACTCCGCAGCGGCGGAGGCAAGCTCTCTAATTTAACTTGCTCTGCTGGCGAGTTCCTTGAAAGAAGTCCTAGAGAAAACTATGCATAAGACTTAGGTGGCACTTGAAAAGTTGGCTCAGGCTATATGACATAATATTTTTTTGACGCTCTCGAATAAAAAGTGCTAGAAATTTTAAATGTCAGCCGTTAAAAAATCAAGGCTGTCTGAGCGAGCAAACCCTTTAAAGTAACTTACTCACCCTCCGCCGCGGCGGATTGATTTTAGGCTGACATTTAAAATTTCAGCCTTTTTATTCGCAGGATTGATTTTTTTTGTTACTTTTTTGCATCAAGGCAAAAAAGTAAAAGCACCCTATTCCAAAGGAAATTCCAGATCTATATAACTGACTTTATCTAACTAAAAAGTAATACGAAATTATTATTCATTTGATTAATTAACCACTAGTTCTAAATCGATTCATTCTATTAAAGGGACCTGCCGAATGGGCGCTTAAAACTTTTTAAAGGTCGACTGCCTTTTGACTATGCTCAAGCATATTCAATATAAAATCTGGATTTGGACAGTTAGAAAGATATTTTTCCTGCTCATTAAAAGCACAAACACCTGGAAAATCTCCTCTTTTCAAATTCATATCTCCAATTACCTGAAAATGAAGATGAGGTGGCCAGTTTCCATTTTCACTGAGATCTCCAATATGAGCAATGATTTCACCTCGATTGATGTATTGTCCCTCATGTAACTTAGCTAGATCGGACAGACTTACATGACCATATAAAGTATGAAATACAATGGTCTCCAACTGATGTTGCAAAATAATAGTAGCTCCGTAATCTCCCAAATAGTCATTGAAAGCAAAACTATGAACCATTCCACCGATGGGTACAAATACTTCTGTTCCTACTGGACCCCAAATGTCTATTCCTAGATGAAGGGTTCTTTGCTCCTTACCATTTAAAAAATGATCTACATTGTAAATCGCTCTATTTTCTGCATATCCGCCAATCCCATATTTAGAACCAGATTGATTCAGCTGAGTCTGAATATAATTAGATAGAATTTGACTTTCTTGTATTCCAGCATTAGCCAAAAGAGAATTGTCGACCGATAAATCTATTCGGCAAATTTTATCAGCTGTAGCAGAAAAATTAATCACCTGATGAAACTCATCCCGATGCTTTTGTAATAAACTACTTAATTCATTCATAAAAAAATCTCCTGCTTATTAATAGAGAACTCAAATATATAACAGTAATGACAGATTTAATAGAAATGAATTTTCAAACTAAAAATAGATATTTCTTTTAATTCTCTGATGAAGAAAAAATATTTTTCTTCATCAGAGAATGATTGAATGACTAATTAAATAATTTTCTTCCACTGACTAAATTACTACGTTCACCATTTTATTCTTTACATAGATTATTTTTTTGGGCGCATTGCCCTCTAGCCATTTTTTTATCACTTCATTTTGCAAAATAATTTCCTCTACATCCGTTTGTGTAGCATCCAAAGCAATAACAATATTAGTTCGGACCTTGCCATTAATAGATACTGGATATTCTTTTGAACTTTCTACGAGTAATGCAGGATTGAAAACTGGATAAATTGAAACCTCAGTATCGCCCAAAGCTGGTGAAACTGTTGACCCTATTAAACTACAAAGTTCTTCACTGATGTGTGGAGCATAAGGAGATAATAATAATAACAAGGGTTCTAAAATTTCTTTTTTGTGACATTTCATTTCTGCTAGTTCATTTACGCAAATCATGAAACTACTCACCGCTGTATTAAAACTAAATCTTTCTGTATCTTCTTCAATTTTTTTAATCGTTCGATGAAGCACCTTTAATTCGGCATCCGTAGGCTTTTCATCATTCCAAGCCTTCCCTTTTAGATCGTCAAAAAACAGTCTCCATAGTTTACGTAAAAAACGATGAACTCCTTCAATACCCTTTGAATCCCAAGGTTTACTTTGCTCTACCGGCCCCAAAAACATTTCATACATGCGGAATGTATCGGCACCAAATTTATCTACTAATACATCCGGATTAACGGTATTATATTTAGACTTAGACATTTTTTCTGTTTCAACACCGCAGATATATTTACCATCATCTAATATAAATTGAGCAGAAGCATACTCTCCATTTTTCCATTTTTTAAACTGCGCTAAATCCAACTCTACTCCATCCACCATATTAACATCCACATGTATTTGATCAACTTCACAGGATAAACTAGTTAAGCCAGTAGATGATTTTTCATCCTCACTGATTGCACTTTCAATCCTATTGGATGACAGAAAAATATTGGTATTTCTTACTCTGAAAACAAACCTACTACTGCCTTGAATCATTCCCTGGTTAAGCAATTTTTTAAATGGTTCGTCATGTCCAATATAACCTAGGTCAAACAGTATTTTTGTCCACATACGACTGTAAAGTAAATGCCCTACAGCATGCTCAGTACCTCCAATATAAATATCTACCTGCCCCCAATAATCACTTGCCTTTTTATCGCAAAAAGCGTTTTGATTTTTAGGATCCATGTAACGAAGGAAATACCAAGATGAACCAGCATAACCAGGCATAGTCGATGTTTCACGTCTAGCGGATTTATTATCTTGAAGATTTACCCAGTCGGTAATATTAGCCAGCGGACCTTCTCCATCTGGGCCAGGTCCGTAAGTAGCTACATGAGGTAATTCCAATGGCAATTCGGCTGCATCCAATGGCAAGGCAATACCATCGGTCCAAATGATGGGAAATGGTTCACCCCAATAACGTTGACGGCTAAACCCTGCATCTCGCATTCTGAAATTAACTTTGCGTGTTCCAATACCCAGCTCTTCCAACTTATTAATCGCTGCGCCGATGGCATCCTTCATCATCAGTCCATTCAAAAATCCAGAATGATGTAAAATGGCTTCTTTGGTTGGATTGGCAGCTTCCCCAGTAAAATGCTCTCCAATAATATTAGTAATAGGTATATTAAAATGACGCGCAAATCCAAAGTCACGCTGATCACCACAAGGCACCGCCATAATAGCTCCTGTTCCATAACCTGCCAAAACATACTCTGCAATCCATATAGGAATTTCCCTGCCATCGAATGGGTTGATTGCGTAGGCTCCTGTAAAACATCCAGTAATTTGTTTTACTTCGGCTAAACGCTCCCGTTCACTTCTGCTTTTTACATAGGTTAAGTATTTTTCTATTTCTTCTTTTTGATCTGCAGATGTAATTTGACTAACCAATTCATGCTCTGGGGCTACTACCATAAAATCTACACCATAAATTGTATCTGGTCTGGTGGTATAAACTCTTAAAGGAGTAGGGAAATTTTTGATAGCAAAATCCATTTCAGCACCCTGACTCTTCCCGATCCAGTTCTTTTGCATTTCCTTCATGGCATCACTAAATTCAATCCTTTCTAATCCCTCTAGCAATCGATCAGCATATTCTGTAATTCGCAAATACCACTGACGCATTTTCTTTTTCTCTACCAAATGCCCACCCCGCTCGCTTACACCATTGACTACTTCATCATTTGCCAAAACAGTCCCCAGCGCTTCGCACCAATTTACCTCACCATAAGCACTAAAGCTCAAGCGATATTCCATTAATATTTCTTGCTTTTCATTATCAGTAAACAATTTCCATTGCTCTGCAGAAAACTGATACGTTTTATCACCTGGACAAACATGGTGCTGATTTCCCTCTAATTCAAAAATTTCCAAGAGTGCTGCAATGCGTTCTGCTTTATTGGAAATGCGGTTATACCAGCTATCAAATATTTGTAAAAAAATCCACTGTGTCCATTTATAATAATCAGGCTCACTTGTTCTTACTTCTCTATCCCAATCGTAGCTAAATCCAATTTTATCCAGCTGACTTCTAAAAGTGGTAATATTTTTTTCAGTTGTTACTGAAGGATGCTGGCCAGTTTCCAAAGCATATTGCTCAGCTGGAAGTCCAAAGCTATCATAACCCATCGGGTGAAGAACATTAAACCCTTTCAGTCTTTTATATCGGCTATAAATATCACTTGCAATGTATCCCATTGGATGACCTACGTGTAACCCTGCCCCACTCGGATAAGGAAACATATCAAGTACATAATATTTAGGTTTAGAAGAATCATTAGAAACCCTATATACTTTATTTTCCTTCCAATTGGCTTGCCACTTTTGCTCTATTTCATTAAATCTGTATTCCATTTATTCTTAAAGATTTGTATATTGATTGTTAATTTTTCAGCCCTGAAGCTTTTAAAAGGCAAAAGGGAAATTTTTGACCAATTTTTCTGATCAACAGAATGAGTCAATTAAAAAGTTTAATAGTAATTATGTTGTAGGGGGCAAAAATACAGTAAAGCAGGTAAAATTTGTTACTTTTGCTCAGTAGACTGAGTGAAATTTCAACTTAATTTCATTCAGCCAAATAATAAAGCCCTTTCTACTCAAAACTTAAGTATAAATAGTAAGAAAAATATAATTAACCCATGTCTCAATTTGGAAAGTTAACCACCTCTAAGCGCAATAAACCATCTTATGGATATGCTATCATTGGAGTAGCGCTTGTATTATTTCTTTTTGGCATAGTTGGTTGGTTATTCTTAAACCTAAAAAAATCAGGAGAGATGTTCAGGGAAAATATTCAGGTACATGCTTGGATATCACCCGCTGCCACAAAAAAACAAGTGGATTCACTCCAAAATTATCTCTCTTCTCTTCCTTACGTGAAATCATCTGAATATGTAACTAAGGAAAATGCAATACAAAAATGGAATGCCGAAAACGATAGTTCCTGGAAAAAATTCATCTCTAATAATCCCTTACCAGAAAGCATTGATTTTTTTGTAAAATCTGACTACATGGACAAAGATAGCTTGAGTGTATTAAGTAATTTGCTTGAGACAAATTTCACTGGAACCATTTCCGAATTTCAATATCCAAAAGAAACAGTAGGGTATGTTAGTTCTTACACGAAATACATTGCAGCTGGTATATTAGTATTTGCAATTATACTTTCCATTATTGTAATTATATCAATTGATAATACTATCCGTTTGGCAATGTATAGCAATCGTTTTTTGATTAAAACCATGCAAATGGTGGGTGCTACAAGAGGTTTTATAGCTAAGCCACTCAATATAAAGGCAGTCATTAATGGTTTAGTTGCAGCTTTTATTGCCATTGTAACTGTTTTTGGATTTATCTTATTGGTTGAAAGTTTTGTGCCATGGTTGCGTCTTTTGAGAGACGCTAGTAATATGGCAATAATTATTACCGGAATTTTAATATTGGGTGTTTCCATTTCATTGCTTAGTACGCACCGATCAGTATTAAAATATTTACAAATGAAACTAGATGACCTTTATTAGTCTAGGTTATAACTAAAAAATATTACTTTTATTTGCACAATTAAAAATATAAAAAATGAGCATAGATAAAAAACAAGCTATTGGTAAGGGATTGTTTAACAAACAAAACTATCTCCTGATGTTAGCAGGATTGATTGTATTAGCATTAGGATTTTTTTTGATGGCTGGCGGTAAAAGTGCTGACCCGAAAATATTTAATGACAATGGAGTTTACAGCACAACTAGAATAACCATTGCCCCCCTTATGATCATTGCAGGCTTCTTAATCGAAATATTTGCGATCATGAAAAAGCCGGCCGATTCTCAAAAATAATAGCCTGAAAATAAAAAAAGGTAGCCCAATTAAACCCTTTTTTATTTATGATGATAAAATAAAAATAATGAAAGATGCGATATTGAAATATCGCATCTTTCATTATAGACTAATACTGTTTAAATAGAAAGTTCATAATTTGCAAAACAATCATATGTAAATTTCATAAAATGACAACTTTAGAATCTATCCTAATTGCTATTGTAGAAGGTCTAACAGAGTTTCTTCCTATTTCTTCAACCGGCCATATGATTATTGCTGAAAAATTACTAGCCATTCCGCCAACCGATTTTACAAAAGTATTTACTGTTGCCATTCAATTGGGTGCAATTCTAGCAGTGGTGGTTCTTTATTGGAAAAAATTCTTTGATTTTAAAAACTGGCAATTTTATTTAAAACTAATTGCTGGTGTAATTCCTGCCCTAGTTTTTGGATTTCTATTTTCAAAAAAGATAGATTTACTCTTAGAAAGTGCACTCACTGTTGCAATTTCATTATTAGTAGGTGGCATTATCCTGTTGTTCATTGAAAAATTATTTAAAGCCCCATCCATTCATTCAGAAAAAGAAATTGGATTTAAACAGGCTATTGTTATCGGATTTTGGCAATGTATTGCCATGATTCCAGGAGTTAGTAGAAGTGCCGCCTCTATCATTGGGGGAATGCAACAAAAGCTAACCCGCAATGCAGCTGCAGAATTTTCTTTCTTTTTAGCAGTTCCCACTATGCTTGCAGCAACAGGATATAAATTATTGAAATTTTTTAAAGAAACGGGAGGATTCTCAGAAAAAGAAATTCAACTGTTGGCAATTGGTAATTTGGTCGCTTTCATTGTAGCATTGTTGGCTATTAAATTATTTATTGGATTTTTAAAAAAATACGGATTTCGTATTTGGGGAATATATCGTATTGTTGTGGGTGCTGTCATGCTAGTACTAATCTTATTAGGAATAATTAAATAGCACTGTTTGGTATAATTTTGAATTGATAAAATGCTTATTTTCATAAGGACTAATCATTTTATAAATCAAATAATTGAGCACCGATATGAAAACTGCCTCTAAAAAAATTATTACTGGATGGGCCATGTACGATTGGGCCAACTCAGTTTATAACCTGGTTATAACAACTACCTTTTTCCCAGCCTACTATGCTGCTATCACTAGTCTTAAAAACTTTCCAGATGGAATTGTTTTTTTAGGAAGACACTTTGTCAATACAGAATTAAAAGATTATGTTCTTGCGACAGGTTTTCTTTTGATTGCCCTTTTATCTCCCATTCTCTCCTCTGTAGCCGATTATAAAGGGAATAAGAAAAATTTTATGCGATTCTTTTGCTATCTAGGTGCTGCCAGTTGTTCACTTTTGTTTTTTTTCGATCAATCCAATATTTTACTTGGTCTAATGTGTTTTATGCTAGCTGGTATTGGCTTTTACGGAAGCCAGGTTTTTTACAACTCCTATCTACCAGAAATTGCTGCTGAAGAAGACCGCGATCGAGTAAGTGCAAAGGGATTTAGCATGGGCTATTTAGGCAGTGTAGTAATGCAATTGATAGGGTTTGGTTTAGTGATGGGAATGGATGATAAAACAATGGCAATAAAAATAACTTTTTTACTAGTAGGAGTTTGGTGGATTAGTTTTGCACAAATTACTTTTAATGCATTACCCATCTCTACAAAAAGTGAAAGAAAATCAAAGAGACATGTTTTGGTAAATGGCTTTCATGAATTAAAAATTGTTTGGGAGCAAATGGTACATTTACCAATACTAAAACGTTTTCTAACTGCTTTCTTTTTTTATAGTATGGGTGTGCAGACCGTCATGTTAGTTGCCATTGACTTTGGAATTAAAGAACTAAAATTACCAGACCAGCAATTGATCATTACTGCAGTTATTATTCAAATAGTCGCTATAATAGGTGCCCTTGGAATGTCAAAGTTATCTTCCAAATTTGGTAATTTTAATATTTTAATATTAACCGTTTTGCTCTGGATTGGAGTTTGTATATCAGGCTACTTCATTACTACAGAAATGCATTTTTATATTATCGCTTCACTCGTTGGACTGGTAATGGGTGGCATACAATCTCTCAGCAGATCTACATATAGCAAATTAATGCCTGAAACAAAAGATACCGCTTCCTTTTTTAGCTTTTATGACGTAACAGAAAAACTAGCCATCGTTATAGGACTATTTACTTTTGGTTTCATTGAAGGAATCAGTAGTATTCGTAATTCAATTTTATCGTTGGTTATATTTTTTGTTATTGGGTTTGTCCTTTTATTGACTACCGCTATTAAAGAAAAGTCATTGCAACGAAAATCCAATTAAAATGAATTTGTATTCAATCAATTTAGGGAATTTCAAATTAGATGGTGGAGCCATGTTCGGGGTTGTTCCAAAGAGTATATGGAATAAACTAAACCCTGCCGACGAAAACAATATGTGCAGCTGGGCTTTGAGATCTTTGTTAATTGAAGAGGATAATCGACTTATCTTAATCGACACAGGCATGGGAGATAAACAAGATGCCAAATTTTTTGGACACTACTTTCTGCATGGAAATGATACAATAGATGCTTCACTCGCAAAATATGGATTTACTAAGGATGATATTACAGATATAGTATTAACCCACCTTCACTTTGATCATTGTGGTGGAAGTATAATACGAGTAGGCGATCAACTTGTACCCGCTTTTAAAAATGCAACTTATTGGAGTAATGAAAAACATTGGCATTGGGCTACCAATCCTAATGAGCGAGAAAAAGCAAGCTTTTTGAAAGAAAACATTTTACCTATTAAGGAAAGCGGTCAATTAAAAATGGTTGATATAAACAATGCCGCTATTGAAGGTAATTCACAATCCATTAATGTTCAACCGTCTGGAATATTAGAAAAATTGTCATTTATAATTGTAAACGGCCACACTACTGCAATGATGCTTCCAGTAATAAAATGGAATGGAAAATCAATCATTTATATGGCTGATCTTTTACCATCAAGTGCACACATACCTTTACCGTATGTAATGGCGTACGACATGTTTCCTTTAATTACATTGGAAGAGAAGAAAATATTTTTACAATGGGCACTTAAAAATGACAGTATTTTATTTTTTGAGCACGATCCTGAAAATGAATGTTGCAACTTGCAATTAACCGAAAAAGGGATTAGACCAAAAGAATATTTTGAATTAAGTTCTTTGAAGTAGAACAATTTAAAGTTTGTATTGCTATCTTAAACTTAATAAAGAAGTAAGTGGGTAACGCAGATTCTTATATCCATACATATCTACCTTTATAGTTCCTACAACAATCGGACTCTCTACTCTTAGTACTAAATGATTAGGATCATCGCTTACCCATACAGTCATTTTTTCACCTCCTTCAAACATGGTCCCTTTTATGAGCAGCGGTTTAAATTTAATCGCTCTAAATTTACCATAACGAGTTTTTATATTTTCCTTACCGATGTATCGAATATATAAATGATAGACCTCATCATCCAAAAACATGTCTAAAGGTATTTTGTCTCCTGCTTTATACTGATCAAAATTTATATTGCGTGCATAATAAATAGAACTAATGACATCTTGAATACAGTTGGGAGTTTTAAAAACTCCATTGGTACTAACCGCTGTACCTGCAGTATGATTAAAAGTTACATTGTTATATATTTTATATCCTCCTTCATCCACATTACGGATAAATTTAATTGGAAACAAATTGGCAGTGTCTATATAAGTTTCATAGCGATCTCTTACTTTAAAAAAATTATCAAAAAAGGAATAGGATTTACCCTCCCCCACACAATGATAAACCGTTTTACCATTAAATCTTTCTAAACTTGAAGTAAAAGTTGCCTCCCCTGCTCCTATATAGATTCCCAAAGAATTATAAAAAACCTTCATTGTAATAACTTCTCCCTCCTTAAATGCTGTATTTTTTATACCACAAAATATATTCGAAGGCGCTTTACTTTGTTGAGTAAATGCTGAAAAAATAACCAACATTAATGCCGATTTTAAAACGATCCTCATTTTTCCTTTACTATTTTAAGGTTTAACATTATCAAACTTCCTATCACAGCTGGTACCACCACATTGATCATCCAAATACACAAAGAGGCTGCTCCAATACCCAGTTCATTGCTACTGTACATCTTAAAAATAACCCATGCTGCAGTTAGTCTTATAGGTAATTCAACTATTCCCAAAGAAGGGATAATTGCCATGGCCATATAAAACACAGTTAATAAACTAAAGCAAACCCAACCTGCAAGCTCCACTTGCATTACTTGCAGCAATAAAACATATTGCAAAATAAATACAATATAACGGACAAAAGATAAAAATAAAATTTTAAATAAAAGTTGAAAACTAAATTCATTTAATACCCTAATATGTTTTACTGTCTTATGTAAAAAAGGTAATCGCTCTATAATACCAACAACCCAACTCAAACGAAAATAGAATAAGACAAAGGTTAAAGCCAATACAACAGATAAAAAAAATAAAGTATCCCTCATTAATACTGGTAAAAAATTTAATGCTCCATTATGAAATGGTAGAAAATAATTTACGACAACCAATCCTAAACAGCCCATTAACATTGTAATCGTGAGCTGACTAAAACTTCCAACCAAACTTAGAGAGATTGCCTTTAAGCGATGAGCTGATTTTACATATAAAATTCTTCCTCCAAATTCACCCACACGATTTGGTGTAAGCAAGGTGACTGCACATCCAGACAATACAGATTTTACTGATTTTTCAAATGAAAAATATTGAAGCTGTTTGACCAATAATTGCCATTTCAAGGACTCAATCAGCCAGTTAACAAAAACTAGAATGATTGCGATCCAAAATTTCCAGTTATTCCATTCTTTACTGATCTGCCCCCATTTATTGAAAAAGTCTGGCTGATTAGAAATTTGCCTGTACAGACTTCCCATAAATAATAAAAAAAATACTGGCCCAAAGAAGTAGTTGATAAATATTTTAGCTTTCTTATTCAATGCGCTTTCATTTATTTGGGGCTTAGGTACAAAGGTAGAAAAGAGAACCTTATGTTTCATTAATTTTGCTATTATAAAACCGAATATATAATAAGCCTAATTAATAACATAATTAAGTGGATTAGATAGCTTTAATAGATATCTTTATCTCAATGAAAATTAAAAATTTACTTTATTCAATCAAGAGAGTGAAATTTAATTAGCTTTTAAAAAATTTAAACATCAGTTTATCAACGAAGAAATAATTTATTGAAAAAGAGTTCAAAAATAATTTTAGGAATCGACCCTGGTACCGTTGTAATGGGCTATGGTCTAATTGAAATAAGCGGAAGTACAATTCAGCTGGTTGAGATGGACGTTTTAAAACCTGGCAAGATAGATGATCCTTATAAAAAATTGCAACTCATTTACAATACAGTAAGTGGATTAATTATCAAATTCAAACCATCTGTTTTCGCTATTGAAGCCCCCTTTTTTGGAAAAAATGTACAGAGCATGTTAAAGCTTGGTCGTGCGCAAGGGGTAGCCATAGCAGCAGCTATGAGCCATGGCCTAGAAGTAACTGAGTATGCTCCAAAAAAAATAAAACAATCTATTACAGGCAATGGAAATGCTAGCAAGGAGCAAGTTCTAAAAATGCTTCAGCGCTTATTGAATTTCAAGGATGATCCTGCTTATTTTGATGCATCTGATGCACTGGCAGTAGCCGTTTGTCATTATTTTCAGGAGAACTCTGTCCTTTCCAAATCAGGAAGTAAAGTAAATGGATGGGAGGATTTTTTAAAGAAAAACCCTTCAAGATTAAAAAAGTAAAAATCTAATTCTTTATCAATAAATGAGTGGATAGTTTCTATTGAATGGCATCAATAATTTTTTGCTGAACTTCCTTAAACTCTTCAACAGATAATTTTAATTTTTCGCGCGTGAAATTTAAATCATCTGCTGAAAAAATTGGCACCAAATGTAAATGTGCATGAGGCACTTCTAGACCAACTACTGAAATACCACATCGATTACATTCAAATATTTGTTCTATAGCTCGAGCAATTGGCTTCGCAAATAATAATATTTCAGATAGGTAATCATTTGGCAAATCAAAAAATTTATCTTTCTCCGTCTTAGATACTATTAAAACATGCCCTTTTACTAACGGAAAAATATCTAAAAATGCAAAGAAAAGATCGCTCTCTGCAATCTTGTAACAAGGTATTTCCCCTTTAATTATTTTAGAAAATAAGGTCATGGGCTAATTTGTACATTTTAAAATACACATTTTTAAATACAATGATTGAAAATTCCTAGAATTTTAAATCAATAAAAAAAGGGCAACAAGTATTAACCATTGCCCTTGAGAATATTTTTTAAGAAGATTAGTATTTCCACAAATCCTGTTCGTAAGTAAATATTTTCTCTTTAAGACGTTCTCCTTCTAACAACTGGAAAACACTGTTATCAGATAACCCTTTTTGGAGTTTGATAGGAATGTCAAATGGATTATCAATGGTAGTTTTAGTAATTCTTCCACTAAACATCCTGCTTTCAAACAAATCTTCCCAGCTCATTCTAGCGCCGAAATTCTTTCCATTATAAACATCATATTTAGACAAAATAGGTCTTAAATCTGGATAATACACCCAGAACATTTCAGATTCTCCCAAATCCACTCCAGTAGTTGTAATTACCCGTTTTAGCGGCGCGATACCCAATATTCTCCAAAAAAGCCTAGAGCTTTCCTTATCAAAAATTACCTCTTCCTTTATTCTGAATTTATAGAATGAATCTAAATTGACTTCTCTTTGTTGCTCAAATTTACCAATACTAACGCCCAATGAATCAAATTTTTCAACCATCTCAGGAGCATCACGAATCTTACGATCTACCTGTGAAATTGTCATAGGAGTGGTGAACCTATCATCAATAGCATCAAAAGCACTCACTAGAGTATCTTGGATCGCTTTCATTAAAATGGATAAAAAACGCTGATTGCCATTATCTTCATCGGCAGTATACATAAAAGGAAGATTGACTTTTTCCCTAGCATCAATTTCACGCCATATTTTATGGCGATAAATTGCATCATCAGCCCTGATATGTTCATAGGGCAATGGAAACCTTTCCTTAATCCCCATATCAGTATCAGCTCCATTGTCTGGACGAAGCGATTTTTTTAACTTCGGTATTGGTAAGCTATCAATTTTGGGAACTGGGGGCGGAGCAATTACTACTGCGGGTTTTACCGTATCTACTACAGCAGTAGCTACAGGAGGCGGTGGGGGCGCTTTCTGGACTGCCTTCTTTTTAGGCTTTGGTTTTTGAGCTTCCACACAATTCGTAAAAGCAATAAAGCTCAATAACAACAATAATAATTTTAACGAATGCCTATACATAGCCCTGTTTTTATAATTTTTAGTACAACACTACACCAACTCCTTGAATATCACGCTGCCTTCCATCTGGTCCCTGAACTTTTACATTATCGAAAGTAACACTTGTACCTGGTACTGCTCTTTGCATATAAGATGCAATAGGCGCAAGGCTATTTCCTTTTAATTCTGCAATCTGCACATTTGCAAAATTAGCTCCGGAAAAATAAACAGTTGCAGATACAACAGAAAAATTAGCTGCAAAATCAAAGTTTTCTAATTCGGCACGGCAATATTGCTGTGCTTTAAAACTACCTGAAGTCATTCTCGTTCCTCCTGGTCCAACTTTAAAAATTGGACTAGGTATTTCCTTAACTCTAAAATCAAATGGGGTAGTTTTACCATCAGCAGTTACCGTAATATTAGCCTTTCCAATAGCAGTGACTCTTGCAACACGATTGCCATTTGAACCACTCAAAGTACCTCCTGTCATGGTAACAGTTGTTTTGTCCCAACCTGTACCAGAAGATATAGTGATGGGATTGTCTACACCAATATAAAACACATTCATTTTATCAAGCATAATAGCTGCGCCACCTGGAGTTCCTACTGTGTATTCTACATCGATCGTTTTAGTCTGTTTATTTCCATCCTGATCTAAATAATTAACAACAACTGGAACTTTTTTAACCCCAACACCGCTTGCTGTCATTTTGTAAGAACCCTTACCTTCTACTGCTGCAACACTTGACCCACCAATATTGATCTGAGGGGCTGCCTCAGAACTATAGGCTGCTACACCAGCAGTTATTTCGACTTCCTGTCCTGGCATCACATAATTAGAACTCTGTCCAACTAATACGCCTGTCTTATCAAACCTAACCTTTACTGCACCAATTTGCTCATGGCAAAAAGTAACTACTTGGTTTTCAGCATTTTTAATGTTATTCTGAAACTTACTCAACAAGGTCAAACCTGCCACAGTAGGTGTCATATGGAAATAAGCATAAGTAAAATCCTTTTTTTCTCCATCCTGACCAACAGGAGGTTCTACATCTACAGGTAAAGTTTTATCGAATTTTTCTTTAATTTTTTCGTCAATTTCGAGCATCGCCAATTTGTAAGCTTTCAATTTCGCCTCTAACTCTTTTCCTTTGCCTTCTGTATCGAATAAGCGGGAAGCTGCATCCAAATTATCTTCTTTAAAGGTTTCTTTGCCATTTCTTATTTCCAATCCTGATGCCTGTTTTAAAGCTTTCTTCAAACCTTCTACATAACCATTCATTTCATCCGAAAGCTTTTTAGCTTGTTCAGCCTTAGGTTCCCATATTTTTGCCTTTTCGGCTGTCTTTGGATCCGTTAAATTTTCAGCCAATGATTTATACATAGTTTCGTTAGCTGCCGTTAAGTTAGCATTCGAATTTTGTAAGCTCAAATCAACCACTTTAAAGGCATTCAATATCTCACTCGACACATTCATTGCTAACAAGGCTGTTAACACTAAATACATCAGGTTAATCATCTTCTGCCGGGGCTCTTTTGGTAAAGCCATAGTATTTTGGATTTATGGTTGTTATAAATTTAATTTATTAAAATCTCAACTGACTAACTAATAAAATATAGTTTAGGGTATATATGATAAGTGTATCAGCTTTTAAAGCTTACGCATTTTTTATTTGCATAGCACTCAACATATTGCCATAAATAGAATTTAATCTGCTAAGATTTCCAGCTAATATATTAATTTGATCCTTTGCTTTCGTAGCATCATCAACGCTGCTCATCATTACAGTACTAGCCTCAGCCATTTTACCATAAAAACTATTTAATGCTTTGAGATGGTTATTACTATCTTTCAATTCAAGTTCATAAATAGTATTCAAACTACCTAAATTCTTTGTCAAAACCTGCACTTGCTCATGAAATGCTTTTGAACTTTCAGTGGCAGTATTAAATGAAGTCATAGCAGTTGCACTATTACTAAATGCAGTGGACATTGATCCCAAATTAAAAGTAGCTTCCTTTGCCTTTGCACCTAGTTCATTCGTCGATTTTACCGTTTCACCCATATCAGCAAAATTGCCTACAGTAGTTCCCAATTTAGAAAAACCTTCGCTTAATTTTTTCATACTTTCAGGAGTGATGTCAGCCTCTTGCAACATTTTATCCATGCTTTTCAAAGCAGGATTTCCAGTTTCAACTGGAGCGGCTGGCGCTACTGCGGGTCCTTCAGGTGGTGGAGAAAAAACATACAATAATGCATATCCCAAAAAGATGATAGACTCAGTCCACAATCCAATTTTTAACCAAACGTCCGCTCCAGGAGCGTGGGTAATTTTGAAAAGTGCTCCCAGCAAAACCGGAACGGCTGCTGCAGAAACAAAAACATTTAGTATACGATCTATTGGACGGGATTGACCAGCGGCTGACATAATTTTGAATTTTAAATGTTAAATTTTATTTATTTTTTCAATTGTTATTATACCCTTAAACAAAAAGGGAAATAATAATCTATAGGAAAGATCGGTAATTAATTTTAAAAACCTAATTATTTCCCCTTTTTATTTGATGGGGGAAGATCAATGATACATCTAAATCCAATATACGATTTGGAGGTATCCTGGTATTCATAATTACGGGCACTTGTCTGTAAAAAATACCCTACATCTTTCCAACTTCCACCACGTGTTACTTTTCGTTTCATACGAGGAGGGTCAGATTCTTTTGCATTCCATCTTACTTCAGGATTCATATCATGCTGAAAACTATAACTCCCTTCATAAAATAAAGAAGAAGTCCATTCCGCAACATTACCAGACATATTATATAAACCAAAATCGTTTGGCCAGTAAGCATCTGCTCTAACTGTATAAAAACCACCGTCTTCAGGGTAATTACCCCTACCCGGTTTGAAATTCGCTAAAAGACAACCCTTTCTGTTTCTTAGATAAGGACCTCCCCAAGGGTAAGGTGCTTGTGAACGACCACCACGAGCTGCATATTCCCATTGAGCTTCAGTTGGTAGTCTGAAATCAGATTCCGTCATTCGCTTCTTTGATTCCAAAAACCCATTTAAATATTGTGTTCTCCATTCACAAAACGCAGTTGCCTGTTTCCATGAAATACCCACCACAGGATAATTTCCAAACGCTGGATGACTGTAATATTTTTTAGCCATTGGCTCGTTGTAAGAATACGCAAAATCTCTTACCCAGCAGAGTGTGTCTGGATAAATTTGTAAATCCTTTTTAACTATAAACTTAGAGCGCTGAACACCCTTAGGGCTTTTAGCAGCCTCTTTAAAGTCAAATATTTCAGAGTGGAAAACTAATTTAGTAGGATCAATTTCCTTTTTATTAAAAATACGGTTATCAGGGGTAAGTATCATTGCATCCACCTTCTCCATCACTGCTTTATCTCCCCATTTGATAGTTTTTGCTTTTTTCCAATCAATCGTCTCAGTACCGTCAGTCCCAGCTTTAATAAAACCCATTAGCTTGGCTGCAGTTGAGTCTCTCACCCAATTGGTAAACTGCCGATATTCATTGTTGGTGATTTCGGTCGCATCCATCCAAAAAGAATTTATAGAGACCTGCTTGTTTCTTGCGGTGTAGGCAAAATTCATATCCTCATCACTAGGACCCATGTGAAAAGTACCAGGGGGAATGTAGACCATACCTGGAGGTTTAGGCAGCGTCCAATTCCTTGAAGGCTCCACTCCGTATAGCTGTCCATCGGATGGCAATGCCTTTCCTTTTTTATTTTTACCAAGCATTTTACAGCCAGACAAAACAGAAAATGTGAAAAGAATTATAATAGCTAAAGCCCTATTTATCATTGATATAATTTTAAAAAGCTCGACAAATGTAAGGATTATTTTGAATTTTATTTAGTTCAGAAAGTATTTATCCAATTTTTTTTAATTTAAATACAGTCTAGCGTCTATTGAAACGAATCGGATTTCAAAAAATTGTTCTATCTAGTTTTAATTTTATTGCTTTTTTCAATTTCTAAAAATAAGGAGCTAGTAGTTGTGAATGGCGCCAAACAGCTATAGTTCTTGCATAGAAAGATATAATCAGGTTGACCAGAAGGTTTTGCCGCTAGTAATGGAAAAGCTTCATTTCCATTTTCAGAGGACATCATTACTATATTGGGTACATATTTTAATAAAATATCATTTGATAGGTTAGCATAATTTGCACCTATCACTACAACTTCATTTATTCCCATCACCTGAAAAAGTAACAATGAAGCCCATACTCCAAAAGAACCTGGATATTTCAGAATTGAATTCGAAATAGCTTGTAACATTTGATTAGATCTAGCCCGCCATTGTGCATTATCAAAAATAATGGAGAGTTGTAAAAGATTTTCAGCCATCACCGAATTTCCTGAAGCTGTGGCACCGTCATATATTTCTTTTTTTCTTACAATTACATCTTTTTGATCCTGATGAGTAAAATAGAAAAAACAAGATTCTTCATCACTGAAATTTTCAATAACATAATTGCAATAATCAAAAGCCATCAACAAATAATTTTCCGAAAAACTTGTCTTGTATAATTGAAGTAATGCAGCAATAATATAAGCGTAATCATCCAAAAAAGCTTTATACTTGCTAACCCCATTTTTATAAGTATGCATAAGTTGTAATGAAGCCTCTGCATGGGTGAATTTATTTTTTAAAAAAATAAAATTAGTTGCCGCCATCTCCTTGAAAGCAGGTTCTCGCAATACTACTGATGCTTTTGCAATCGACTGTAACATCAAAGCATTCCAGCCTAAAATTATTTTGTCATCTAGAGAAGGTTTAATT
The DNA here is from genome assembly GCA_945876095.1 of Chitinophaga pinensis. Lineage (GTDB taxonomy): Bacteria > Bacteroidota > Bacteroidia > Chitinophagales > Chitinophagaceae > Ferruginibacter > Ferruginibacter pinensis_E. The sequence continues at coordinate 31,735 of CAMCMP010000002.1, read as the reverse complement.
CGATTGCTCCTTTGAAGTGATAATTTTTGAAGACATTGTTGGATAGTTTTTTCAAATTGTTCTTGGTCCAACCCTCTTGGTATCACAAAATCTTTTATTGACTGAAGATTTCGAAGTATATTTTTTTCTTCCCAGTTACCCTTTTCACTGATGTCAAAAAACGCACAAAACAATTCAGCATTTTCACCTAAAATGTCATCGACTTCATTTTTTTGCCAAACATAATACTTTCCCTCTTCTCCCTCACTATCAGCATCCAAAGCTGCATAAAAACCACCTTCGGAACTCAACAACTCGTTTTGAACAAAAGAAATGGTTTTACGTATTGCATCAGCGTATTTTTTATCAGTACTGAGTTGATAAGCATCGCACAAAATATTTATAAGTAACGCATTATCATAAAGCATTTTTTCAAAATGCGGTGCCAACCATTCTTCATCGGTACTATAGCGAGCTAACCCTCCGGCAATATGGTCATAAATGCCACCCATCAACATTTTATCTATAGAAAGTAAAGCCTGCTGTAAAGCCTCCTTGTTTCCTGTAAAATAATGATAACGTAGTAAATATTGAATGGTAAATGTTTGAGGAAATTTAGGAGCCTTTCCAAAACCACCCCATTGAGTATCGGCGGTGTTCATAATGGTTTTAAACATTTGATCACATTGCTCAATCGTTGTTAATTCCTGCTCATTATTGAGTTCAATTTTATTCACTATGGCACCAAAACTGTTGGCTCTAAGTAAATGGTCTGTTAGATTTTCTGCTTGAGCTTCAATTTCATTTTTCCTTTCATTCCATGCTTGTATGATACTATTTAAAACATCCGTCCACGAAGATTTGCCATATGCTTTTTGAGGAGGAAAATAGGTACCCCCATAAAAAGGCTTTGCTTGAGGGGTTAAAAAAACATTCAACGGCCAGCCACCACTTCCAGAGATAGCCTGAACCGCATCCATGTAAATATGATCCAAGTCGGGACGCTCCTCTCGATCTACTTTTATATTTACGAAATTAGCATTCATCAAATTGGCTACAGACTCATTTTCAAAACTTTCCCTTTCCATAACATGACACCAATGACAAGCAGAATATCCTATACTTACCAAAATTATTTTACCTTCTACCTTTGCCTTTTGGAGTGCCTCTTCTCCCCAAGGATACCATTCTACCGGGTTATAGGCATGTTGAAGCAAATAGGGACTAGTTTCATTAATCAATCGATTGGTAAAAGTTGAATGCATAAATTTTATTACTTTTTAATGCAATTATAAAATGTACCCTAAAATAAAAAGTAGGGGATAAAAAAGAATGGAAATTTTATTTCTGATTGATCGAAGAAAGGTAAAGTTCTAGAGCGCTTACCATACTGGGTGCTTTGGGCTGGGGGGCTTTTATGTGAAGTGTAAGACCAGCATCTTCTGCAGCTTTAAAGGTATTTACACCAAATGCACCTATTTTAGTACCATTTTGCTTGAATTTTGGGAAATTTTCAAGTAGACTTTTTACTCCTCCAGGTGTAAATAAACAAATCACGTCAAAATTTTTAGCAATTACTTCTTTTATATCATTGCTAATAATTCTATACATTATAGGAGTAGCATATTCGCAATGATGGTCTTTGAGCCAATTGGTAATCTCACTATCAAAGGATTCTGAACATGGGTAAAGAAACTTTTCATTATCCTTATGCTTATTAATTACTTCAAAAAAACTTTTATTTGTTCCGTCTGGACCATAAAACACTTTTCTTTTTCTATATAAAATAAATTTTTGAAGATAAAGAGCAACGGCTTCAGTAATACAAAAGTACTTTGTGTCTTGGGAAATATTAGTCTTCAATTCTTCACAAGTACGAAAAAAATTATCTATCGCATGACGACTTGTAAAAATAACGGCGGTGTAATTAACAATCTCAATTTTTTGTTTGCGGAATTCCTTGGAGGAGATACTGTCAACTATAATGAAAGGGAAAAAATGTAATTCTAAGTTATGTTTTTTTGCAAGATCAAAATAAGGAGATCTGTCTCCATCTGGTTTTGGCTGGGTAATAAGAACTTTTTTTATCACGCTATTTTTAGATTCTGGTTTTAGTTTCATATGAACAACCGTACGGGATAAATTAATATTCGTTGCAAAATTATAGATTTTTACTTAATAAAACGATCAACACCTTATAAACTATCAAAACAGGGATAATTTCTACCCCTATTATATACATAATAAAGTGAAATCCGCTTAGTTTTAGCTTATTTGGAAGCAGGGAATAGGACCTTAAAAATCTTAATAAAAATAAAATACCAATCAATAAAAGAGAAATAATAACCGCTGAATTAACTAAAACTGGAATAGAAAATGCAATAATCACAATAAAAGGAAGTAAAAAAATACCCATTATCTTATTGAATAAAAAAACAATAAATACATAGTTATTAGTAACTTCTTTGAATCCAGTTATCCACCCAGTAAACTTTATAGTAAAGAATTTTATTAAATAAAGTAATGCTAATCCAAAGCTGCAATAAGCCAATATTTGCCAAAAATCGAAATAGTCAATCCAATGTTTATACATTAAAAGCAAGTAAATATAGAGGCCTCCCGAAAATATAAATAAGATGTTGAACAATAGTGATTGCAATTTAGCCTGTAACAATTGCTCAATTAACTGGCTCTGTCTTAAAGAAGCATTAAAGAAAAAGCTAAATAGATTATTGAAGTATCGGGTATAAACAAATCTTAAAAAGGCTAAAAGCAAGACAATGATTGAAACTAAATAAAATAGCCTATCCTTTGAAAGACGTTTCTTTTCTTGAATCACCCAAGCTACAGATTGAGTAGTAGTGTTTAGAAATTGATTGGTTATCAGAATTTTATTAAAGGCCTCATTATAGGAGTAGGCCTTATTTTCAACTACCAATGAAGAGTCAAGCAACAACGGCAAACTCTTAGATAAAGAAAGACTATCCTTTGTTTTATTAACAGAATCTTTACCTATCAAATTACTGTCTGACTGTTGAGCAAAAAGCAAAACAGGCAACAATACAATATTTACAAATAATATAATCTGCTTCAATTTGTAATAAATTGTAACAAAAATATACTGATTTTACATAGGAATAATTAAATTATCTAAATCTATCTAATGGAGCTGATAAATCACATAGATAGCGCTCCCCTTTAATAACCATTTTAATATTACTACCTAATTGAATCGTAGATGACCAAAAAATAACTGGAAATGAAAGATGTTATCTTTGCAATTAACTTCATTTTAATTCCAGACTCAATATTTTAAGCATATTAAAACAAAAGCAACCATTTGGCAGGTATTTATATTCATATTCCATTTTGCAAACAGGCTTGCAATTATTGTAATTTTCATTTCTCAACCTCTCTGCAGTTAAAAGATGAACTGATTGCTGCAATGATAAAAGAGATTCACCTTAGCTCTGAAAATACCAATAATTCTTCCAAAAAAGAATTGTGTGAAACCATCTACTTTGGTGGAGGTACCCCTAGCATATTATCAATAAAGGATCTGAACAATATTTTAGAAGCCTTATTTTCTAAATTTGAAATTATAAAAGATGCAGAGATTACGCTAGAAGCCAACCCGGATGATATTACTGCTGAAAAATTACAACTATGGAAAAAAATAGGGATTAATCGATTAAGTGTAGGGGTGCAATCGTTCTTGGATCCTGAACTCATTTGGATGAACAGGGCTCATTCATCAGCTGATTCAATAAGATGTATTGATGAAATAAAAAACGCAGGATTTTCCGACTATTCAATTGATTTAATCTATGGTTCCCCTTTATTAGACAATCAAGATTGGTCAAATACGATTGATACAGTAATTAATAAAAAAATACCTCATATCTCCTGCTACGCACTCACTGTAGAACCCAATACAGCCCTCGACAAAATGATTGCACAAAATAAAAAAGCACCAATAGATCCCGAAAGACAAGCTGAACAATTTGTGTTATTGATGAATAAAATGGAACAAGCTGGTTACGAGCATTATGAAATTAGTAATTTTTCTAAACCAGGAATGAGAAGTAAGCATAATAGTAGCTATTGGCAAGGAAAAAAATATTATGGATTTGGACCTGCAGCCCATAGTTATGAAGAAAAAATAAGGAAATGGAATATTTCCAACAATGCCTTGTACATTCAGTCATTGAAAAAAAACTTGATTCCATTTGAAGAAGAGATACTCACTATAACCCAATCGATCAATGAGTACATCATGACTTCACTAAGAACTTTGGAAGGTATCGACCTTGAAAAAATAAGTTCAGTTTTTGGAGTAAATTATATTGACCAATTATTAGTATCCTGTCAAAAATTTATACAATCAGAAAAAATTATTTATAAAAATCATAGTCTGATTTTGACCAAAGAGGGGAAGTTATTTGCGGATGGCATTGCAGCAGATCTCTTTTTTTAACCAGTTTTAGTTAAACCAATATTGATTCAATTTGGGTAAAGCCATCAGTAGCAGAAAGATTTTCCCATAATATTTTATAAACCGTTTCAGCAATCGGCATATTCGCAAGTATGTCCTTATTAATCTGATAAACGCTTTTACTTGCAGGATAACCCTCAGCAACCATACTCATTTCTAGCTGAGCAGATTTTACTGCATGCCCCATTCCAATCATTTTACCGAAGGTGCGATTTCGACTGTACAATGAGTAACAGGTAACTAATAAATCTCCTAAGTAAACCGATGCATTATAATTATTTGATGGACTAATAGAAGGATGAGACAAGGAGTTCTGTTGACCAACTTTTATATTTTTTATCCCCGTTTTTTTTAAAAAGCCAGCCATTTCATTCGAGCTATTAGCGATCAATACACTTAAAAAATTATCACCATAATTTAAACCATGGGCTATCCCAGCACCCACAGCATAAATATTTTTTAAAACAGCTGCAAATTGAACTCCATAGATATCTTCATTTTCAACCGTATTGAGATAACTGGTTTTAAATTTGCTAGCAATCTCATGTACTACCATTTTATCTATGCCAGAAAAAGTAAGATAGGATAATTTTTCTTCGGCTACTTCTTCCGCATGACAGGGGCCCAGAACAGAAAAATAATTTTCAAGAGGGAAATTAAACTCGATTTTTAAAAAGTCATTGAGCAAAAGATTTTTTTCTGGCAAAATACCCTTGATGGCACTGACAATTTTTTTTTCAACAAATATATTTTTATCCAAAGGCAATAAAATGGAGCTTACATATGCTGAAGGAATCGCCACAACAATGCAATCAGACTTTCTGATAACCTCTCCAGGATCTGAAGTAAGTTTTAATAAATCCGTATTAAAATAGGTAGCACTTAAATAAGGTGGATTGTGCTTTGTTTCCATTATTTGATGGATCGCTTGCTCGCTTCTATTCCACCAATGAATGACATGTCCATTATCAGTCAAGATCTTTGCTATTGCTGTTCCCCAACTTCCACTTCCCAAAATTCCAAAAGTCATATTGATTAAAAATATTTTAATTAAAAGCCTTAAAAATTAGTTAAAGAGAATATAATTGAGAAAGAAATTCAGTGCTATTTCTTTAAGTCTTTTATTGATACAATTAGTTGGAGAATTTAAATTTAGTCAATAAAAAGATTTTTTAGTTCAATTGAGCCGTCAACTATAATCCTAATTTATCAACGGCTAGTTGTGCTGCCACCTGGCTTGCATCTTTTTTATTGTACCCCTTTCCTTCTGCTACCAGCTCTCCATCTACTGTAGCACCAATTGTAAACAACCTTCTTCCGTTTTCAAATTTCTCTTCTAGCGTATCAAATTCCAACAATTTTCCATTTTTATTTGCCCAACCGTATAATTTATTTTTAATATTAATTTCAATACCCTCCAAGTCATCCATAAACAAGTGAGTGGAAATAATATTTTTTTCTACCCAGTGTTGAGTTTTGGGATATCCTTTATCTAAGTAAACCGCTCCTATTAAAGCCTCCAAAGTATTTCCAAAAATTTGAGATATTTTTAGAGAGCTATCATGCTTGTTATAAATAGTAATTTTTTTAAGTCCCATTTTAATTCCAATATCATTGAGCTGCTGACGATTGACCATTTTACTTCTCATTTCCGTTAAAAAACCTTCACCTCGGTAAGGATACTTTCGAAAAAGATAATGAGCCACAATTGAGCTTAGTACTGCATCCCCTAAAAATTCAAGTCGCTCATTATTTTCATCTGCTCCCTCTCTTACAGAACGATGACTTAATGCGGTTCTATATAAATTAAGCTCTCCTGGAGTAAATCCCAGAACATTAGAGAGTTGTTTCTTAAACTCTTTCTTTATTTTATCTCCGTAAAATATGCTTTTTAATAAATGCAAAATTGAAAAAATTATTATCCGAAATTACTGATAATGAATACAATGAAAAAATATAAAAACTTAGGAATGACTTTTTACATCTTATAATAGTCCAATTATAACAAATACTGTAGAGAATTGCATTTGAATTTAATAGCAACCAGGAATAACTAAAATAGAATTTCTACCGTGAATTAAACTGAGGAATGACCTGAAAAGAAGTCTGTTAAGGATGGTATTTTTTCACAATTACCGAAGCGTTGTGACCACCAAAACCAAATGTATTACTCAATGCTGCATTCACGGTTCTATGCTGTGCTTTATTGAAAGTAAAGTTTAATTGAGGGTCTAATTCCGGATCGTCGGTAAAGTGATTAATAGTAGGCGGGATAATGTCTTTGGTAACTGCCATAATACAGGCGAGTGCTTCGATAGCACCTGCTGCACCTAGACTATGACCAGTCATACTTTTGGTAGAACTTATATTTAAATTATAGGCATGTTTTCCAAAAACATTTAAAATAGCTTTCGACTCAGCGATATCGCCCAAGGGAGTAGAGGTACCATGAACATTGATGTAATCAATATCTTCCGGTTTCAAACGAGCATCTTTCAGGGCAGTATGCATTACATTTTTAGCTCCTAATCCTTCTGGGTGAGGGGCTGTAATATGATGAGCATCAGCAGAAGCACCACCACCAGCAATTTCGCAATATATTTTAGCTCCTCTTGCAAGGGCATGATCCAAGCTTTCCAAAACAAGAGCCCCGGCCCCTTCACCTACTACAAAACCATCACGATCTTTATCAAAAGGGCGACTAGCAGTTGCAGGATCATCATTTCTTTCACTTAAAGCTTTCATGGCATTAAAACCACCTACTCCTGCAGCATTAATAACCGCCTCACTTCCACCAGTAAGAATTATATCTGCTCTTCCGATTCTAATATTATCAAAAGCATCAATAATTGCATTGGTAGAAGAAGCACAAGCGCTCACTACAGCATAATTAGGTCCCCTAAATCCATGACGAATTGAAATTTGCCCAGCGGCAATATCAAGAATCATTTTGGGAATAAAGAAAGGATTGAAACGAGGAGTGCCGTCACCAGAAGCAAAATTGAGTACTTCTTCTTGGAATGTTATTAAACCACCAATGCCACTTGCAAAAATTACACCTACCCTATCTACATCTACATTGTCTTTATTAATGCCTGCATCTTTTACAGCTTCATCACTAGCAATGATTGCAAACTGAGTGAATCGATCAATTTTACGAGCTTCTTTTCGGTCTAAATAAAAGGTGGGATCAAAATCTTTAACCTCGCAGGCAAATCTGGTTTTAAATTTAGATGCATCGAATTGTTTAATATAATCACACCCATTTACACCATCAGTTAAAGCCTGCCAATATTCAGCAACGGTTTTCCCTAATGGAGTGAGGGCACCCAATCCGGTAACAACTACTCTCTTTAGATCCATAAATTTGCCTGCGATGATTAATACAGAGATGACTACTTAGCGTGTTCTTCAAGGTAAGTAACAGCCTGACCAACAGTTGTAATGGTTTCGGCTTGTTCATCTGGAATAGAAATGTTAAATTCTTTCTCAAATTCCATGATTAGTTCTACGGTGTCCAAGCTATCGGCACCTAAATCATTAGTAAAAGAAGCTTCTGGAGTTACCTCGGCTTCATCTACACCTAATTTGTCAACAATTATTTTCTTTACTCTTGTTGCAATGTCTGACATAATTATAATATTTAGTTAATCTGATGCAAAAATATACTTTTTGAGATAAATACAAAGAAATATAAGTCATAATGAAATTTATTCTAATATCCCCACTCAAAGATGCTCCAAAAATAGGGATTTACAATCTGAAATTGCAAAAATATCTATTAATAAATATTCATAAATTATTTTTATTATACGTTATTTTTATAAAAATTATGTCTTTTCATTAAATGCAAAATAATACATGTACATATCTATTTTGATGAAATATTGATCTAAATTCTTTAAAAGCATACTTCGCCTGAATGATAAAGACATTTTTGTATTCAGCAACTACTTACTTCAATTTATTTAAATAAAAGATTTCGCTATATTGTGATATGGGCTTAAAACAAATATATCATGGAAGCAAAGAATACGAGCAAATGGTTAGGCTTCGTGATGAAATATTGAGAAAGCCCCTAGGACTAAGTTTTTCACCAGAAGAATTGGAAGATGAAAAAAATGATATTTTAATTGGTGCTTTTGACGAAGAGGAAATGACAGGTTGCTGTATTCTTTCTGAAGTTAGCAAAAACAGCGTAAAGCTCCGGCAAATGGCTGTAATGAAAAATATGCAGGGTAAGGGAATAGGAGAAACAATTATACAATTTGCTGAAAACATTGCAAGAGACAAGGGCTTCCAAACCCTAACCATGCATGCACGTGATACTGCCTTAGGATTTTATGAAAAATACGACTATAAAGTAGAGGGAGAGGAATTTTTGGAAGTCAATATCCCTCATCATGTCATGAAAAAAAATTTACGATAAGTAAGTAATTATCTGCTTCTTGTGTTCTCAAAATTGACCAATCTTATTTTTTAATATTTTCGGCCAAGGCTTTCCTTATCAAGTTTATTTCCTCATCCAGAAAAGCTTCTTTAGGTACAATAAAAAAAGATCTAGTATCAAAGTACAAATGAAAAAAATGTGGACTTTCCATTGTTGCGCTAAATTCCTTCCAACCCCAGCCTCGACTACCTTTATCATTTTCAATAGTAAATTCGTCCTTACCAAAAGTGGCTTTCAATCGCTGCTTAAAAGTCAACGATTTCTTATAAATAGTGAAGGGTAATAAAAACCAAAAAGCTATCATCATCGTAAACCATAAAACTGAACTTACTAAAAACGCCATAGGAGAAACCTTTTTAAAAAAAAATAATCCAGCAGAAATTATAGAGAATACATTTACAATGATGATCATCATCTTAATTTCCTGTCGACTTATAAAATGATAGCGTAGGGCTTGTAATACTTTACCTTTGTCATAAGTGAAAAATTGAGATGTCATGCAACAAATATACTCAATAGTGTAAAATGACCTAGTAATTTTCAATTGATAACGATTTACGCTACACACCAATCAATAGCTTAAACTGGCTGAAAATTTAAAAAATCGAACTAATTTAAAAGGCTTTGTAATAAAGGTTTGTACGGTTTGCGAATAGCATAAACCATTTGTTAGAATTAAATATTAGTTAATTAAAAAATTAAATAGCCTAAATAATTTATTTTCGTAACGTTAAATCAACCTCTTCTTACTTGTCAGCAATTATTTATTACTTATCGTTACCATTTATCTATCTAATATCGATATTGCCATTCCGCCTACTATATATTTTATCGGACTTTTTTTATCTGATCATGTTTTATGTAATCGGCTACCGAAAAAAGGTAATTCTTACCAACTTAACCAATGCATTTCCAGAAAAAAAGCCCTCTGAAATAAATCGAATACATAAAGATTTTTTAAAATATTTCTGTGATCTTTTATTAGAAACATTTAAGACCCTAACTATCAGCAGAAAAAAAATGCTAAGGCATTGTAAACTTGACCCTTCGGCGGAGGAATTATTTAAACAGCTAGCCGAACAAAATAAAAGTATCATCATAGTAATGGGTCATAAAGGCAATTGGGAATGGGGCGGAAATGCATTTAGTCTTTGTTGCGAACACCAACTTCACGTGATTTATCACCCATTGGAAAATAAATATTTCAATCAATTAATCTGTAAAATGAGGGAACGGTTTGGAAGCAAGCTGATACCGATGAAAGAGACATTTAGAGAGATGATTAAAAATAATCATTTGTTAACTGCTACAGCCTTCGTAGCAGACCAATCTCCCAATCCAAGGAATGCTCATTGGACGAATTTTTTAAACCAGGATACTGCCGTATTTACTGGTACAGAGAAAATAGCCCAAAAGCTTCAATATCCAATTGTTTTTGTTTCTATAAAAAAATTGGCTAGAGGCTATTACACTTTACTAGCTGAATGTTTACTAAACCCTCCCTATAATAAGATTGAAGGTGAAATAACAGAGAAACACACTAAAAAGCTTGAATCCGATATCATTGAGCAACCAGAGACTTGGTTATGGACTCATAAAAGATGGAAACACCAGCGAAAATAAAGGCAAAATAAAGTAACTTGCATATTAAATATCCAATAATGCTTCTTGGGAAAGACCTAATATTAGCGACTAAGCCATTTGCAAAAGAAATAAGAAATAGAAGTTGGTTTCACACTATTTCTACTTTAATTCTTTTGATTATATTACTTGCTAGTACCCTAGCACTTCCAATACTAGGTTTGAAATTGGTATGCAGTGTATTAGCTGGCTTATTATTAATTAGAATGTTTATTTTGTATCATGATCATCAACACCATTCCATCTTAACCAATTCTCCAGCTGCTGAAGTAATTATGACTATAGTTGGAATGTACATGCTTTCACCTACAAGCATTTGGAAAAGATCGCATGATCACCATCACAATCACAACTCAAAGTTATTCAGTGCCAGTATAGGATCTTATCCAATCGTTACGAAAAAAAAATATCAAGAAATGACTGGTTATCAGAAATTCACCTATCTGGCAACTCGTCATCCGCTTACCATTTTACTAGGATATTTTTCAATGTTTATTTTAGGTATGTGTATAAAGTCATTTGTTAGCAATCCTCGTAAACACTTTGACTCACTGATTGCATTGGTAGTTCATTTTACAGTTGCAGCCCTCTTATTTATTTTTATTGGATGGCAGGCTTGGTTTTTCATGTTTTTTTTACCGTTTTTCATATCTTTAGGAATAGGAGCTTATTTATTTTATGCTCAACACAATTTTCCTGGGGTAGAGTTTTATGAAAATGGAAATTGGGTATATGAAAAAGCTGCACTTGAATCATCTAGTTATATGAAAATGCATCCAATTATGGAATGGCTTACTGGAAATATTGGTTACCATCATATTCATCACCTGAATTCAAAAATCCCTTTTTACCGTTTGCCTGAAACAATGAAAAAGATTGCCGAATTGCAAAACTGTAAAACTACATCGCTCTCCCCCAAGTCAGTCAGCGAATGTTTTAAATTAAAAGTTTGGGATCAAGAAACCAATCGCATGATTGGAGTAAAAGGACTTTCCTAAATCGTACTACATAAATATTACAAAGACCGAATGGCTATAACAACTAAAATAATCTAAAAAATATGGAATATACTGCCATACAAATAGCTAATCTGCTCAAAGGTCAAATTGAAGGAGATGCCAATGTATCAATAAATAAATTATCGAAAATAGAAGAGGGTGTTCCTGGTTCAATTTCTTTTTTATCAAACCCTCACTATACCCAATACATTTATGGAACGAAAGCTTCGGTAGTTATCGTCAATAATTCTCTTGTTCTGACAGGGCCTGTATCTACTACTTTAATAAGAGTAGAAAACGCAGCAATCGCTTTTGCCCAATTGCTAGAAATGTACAATGAAGTAAAACTGAATAAAAAAGGCATTTCTAAATTGTCTTTTATTTCTGAGACTGCAAAGGTGGGAACTGATATTTATGCAGGTGAATTTTCTTTTGTAGGCGAAAATGCAACCATTGGTAACAATGTTAAAATTTATCCTCAAGTTTATATTGGAGACAATGCAGTTATTGGTGATAATACGACCCTTTTTGCAGGAGTTAAAATATACTCCGAAACCCAAATTGGAAAAAATTGCATCATACATTCTGGAACAGTAATTGGCAGTGATGGATTTGGATTTACTCCTGAAAATAATCATAAGAAAGTGGCTCAGATTGGAAATGTAATCATTGAAGACGATGTAGAAATTGGTGCAAATTGTGCCATAGACAGAGCTACCCTTGGTTCTACTATCTTACGCAAAGGAGTAAAATTTGATAACCTTATTCACATAGCACACAATGTGGAAGTGGGTGAAAATACTTATTTCGCTGCCAGTGGTGTAGTAGCAGGATCAACAAAAATTGGTAAAAATTGCATGTTTAGTGGACAGGTAGGTATCGTTGGCCATTTGACCATTGCAGATAATACTATCATTAGCGCACAATCGGGTATTTCAAAAAGCATTACCAAATCAGGCGAGGTCTATATGGGTTCTCCTGCTTTTGAAGCCAGTAAGTACAGGAAATCTTTTGTACATTTTCGCAATTTAGATGCCCTAGCTCAGAGAGTCAATAAAATAGAAAAGCAACAAAACGAAAACAATAAAAGTTGATTTTTTAATTGCGATTTGCTACCAGCTATACCGCTTTCTATTTCCTCAATTCAATAATTTACATCAGTCTTATCGGTATACTTTACTAGGAGTGAAAAAAGGTAAGCCAATTGGCTTTATTTTTTTCTATTTTAAAAAAAGTTGATCAGTAAAGCTTATTATCTTTATTATATGAGAGCTGTAATTCAAAGGGTAACTAATGCAGGAGTTGTAATTAATGGAGAATCCTATGCTGAAATAAATAAAGGTCTACTGGTTTTTATAGGTATAGAGGATGCAGATAACGATGAAGACATTCATTGGCTGAGTAATAAAATAATCCATCTACGCATTTTCGATGACGAAGATAAGGTGCCCAATATTTCATTGAAAGATTCGAAAGGAAATCTTTTATTGGTAAGTCAATTTACACTTCAAGCAAGTACAAAAAAAGGCAACCGGCCATCTTATACTCGTGCTAGCAAGGCTGCAGATGCAATTCCCCTTTATGAGAAAATGATTTTACAGCTAGAGAAGGATCTTGGGGAAAAAATATTTACTGGTAAATTTGGGGCAGATATGAAAGTGACATTAGTAAATGATGGGCCAGTTACCATCTTGATTGATACAAAAAATAGAGATTAACTACTACTTATCTCAACTAATATTTAAACTAAAAAAATGGAAATAAAAGAAGCCCAAAGTAAAGTGGATGAATGGATAAAAACAGTAGGAGTTCGATATTTTAGTGAAATGACCAACCTTGGAATTTTGATGGAAGAGGTAGGAGAATTATCAAGAATCATGGTAAGGACCTACGGAGAGCAGTCTTTCAAAGAATCAGATAAAAGCAAGGAATTAGCAGACGAGATGGCCGACGTGCTTTGGGTTCTGATATGCCTTGCGAACCAAACTGGGATTGACTTAACAACAGCGCTAGAGAAAAATTTCGAGAAAAAAAACAAGAGAGATGCGCTTCGTCACAAAGAAAATTCGAAGTTAAATCCACCTCAATAATTGGTTCGATTATAAAAACTCCTAAACGAAAGATTTCAAATTTCTATTAAATACCCATTAGTATTTATTAGTCCTGGTTCAAAAACAATTTTACTACCTTAACTTTGCTACCATTATGGCAAATGAATCAAATAATTTTCCCGAACTAATTTCACACTGTAAAGAGTATGGTTATATTTTCCAGTCTTCCGAAATATACGACGGCCTAGCGGCAGTATATGATTATGGACAAATGGGTGCTCAATTAAAAAAGAATATCCGCGACTATTGGTGGAAAAGCATGACACAACTCCATGACAATATCGTTGGAATTGATGCTGCGATATTTATGCACCCTACTACCTGGAAGGCAAGTGGACACGTTGATAATTTCAGCGACCCAATGATTGATAATAAAGATAGCAACAAAAGATATCGCGTTGATCACCTCATTGAAGGATTTGCAGAAGAGCAAAAAATAGCAGGCAATGAAAAACTTGCCGATGAAATATTGGCTGCCATGGACGCCCTGATTGCAGCAAGCGATTATGCTGGTCTAAAAAAATTGATTGAAGACAATAAAATTAAATGCGGCATCAGTAAAACTTGCAACTGGACTGAAATACGTGAGTTTAACTTAATGTTTAATACTCAGATTGGCAGTGTAGCGGGAGAAAGTGATACTATTTATCTAAGACCTGAAACAGCTCAAGGGATTTTTGTAAACTTTTTAAATGTGCAAAAAACAGGTCGGATGAAAATTCCATTTGGTATTGCCCAAACAGGAAAAGCATTTAGAAATGAAATCGTAGCTCGACAATTTATTTTCAGAATGCGGGAATTTGAACAGATGGAAATGCAATTTTTTGTTCGACCTGGCACACAAATGGAATGGTACAATTTCTGGAAAACAGAAAGAAAAAAATGGCATGAGAGCCTCGGTATACCTTCTGAGAAATTACGTTTCCACGATCATATCAAATTAGCTCATTATGCAGATGCTGCATTGGATATTGAATTTGAATTCCCATTTGGATGGAAAGAGCTAGAAGGGATTCATAGTCGTACAGATTTTGATTTGACACAACATCAAACCTACAGTAAAAAGAAAATTCAATATTTTGATAACGACCTTAACGAAGAAGGAAAACCTTATGGAAATTACATTCCTTATGTAGTAGAAACATCAGTAGGTCTAGACCGATTATTTTTAACCATCATCAGTCTTGCTTATGCCAACGAAAAATGGACAAAAGAAGATGGTACAGAAGATAGCCGAGTAGTGTTGAGGATACCAGCAAAAATAGCCCCTACTAAACTAGCCATTTTACCTTTGCTTAAAAAAGACGGGCTGCCTGAAATAGCAAGAGAATTAATGGATGACTGTAAAGGAAGCTTTATGTGTTTTTATGAAGAGAAAGATGCTATAGGTAAACGTTATCGACGTATGGATGCCATTGGAACCCCCTTTTGTGTAACCATCGATCACCAAACAAAAGAAGATAATACAGTAACCATTCGCTACAGAGATTCTATGACACAGGAAAGAATCGCATTATCAGAAGTGAAGAAACTAGTGTTAGAAAAGATTAGTTAGACTAGCCGCGTTCAATTTCGAAATAAGGAATTTCATCATGGCTTACTAATTCTTTCTGTTGCCAATAAGCAAGTGTTACTACATGGCCATCAGGGGTATGTAGCAATCTTCCAAAAATTGCATTCACAGAATTGAATGTATAATCTGTTACTCCTACAGTAAAAGTTTGAACTGTAATGGTTGGTGATTCTGTAGGTTGACCTTCCTCTGACTCACTGGTTGCAATTGCAGGTGCTATTTTCGGAGGAGGTGAAGTAATTACTATAACCTTAAATTTATTATACTCAAGTAATTTTTTTAAAAAATCAACTCTTTCTTGGGAAACATTTTTTTCTACAATAGCACATTTCACTCCGTCCAATTCTTCAAATTCGTGATTTTTATTGATTGCCATATACGTCGTTATTATATTGAAAGTGTAGTAATATAATCATACACCCAACTAAGTAAACCTATCAGAATAATTCCTGCTGTGCAGATGATCATTCCCAATTTAGTAGAAGGATCTAAATTTATTTTTGCAATAGGTTGATCATTCTTATCCATAAAAACCGCTCTAACTATCCGGAGATAATAATAGAGAGAAATGATCATATTGAGTGCTGCTACCGCAATGAAAAAATAGTTTCCTTTAGAAGCACCCGCAGTGATTAAAAATAATTTACCAAAAAAGCCAGCAGTAGGTGGAATACCCGCCAAGGAGAACAATGACAATGCAAGCACCCAACTAATAAATGGATTGGTCTGATATAAACCTTTGTAATCTTCTATTCGTTCTTTACCAGCAGCCTGTGAAATAGCACCGGCAACTCCAAAGGCAGCCAAATTAGAAAATACATAAATCAATACAAAATAAACAACAGAAGAAGTTCCTTCATTCGAATAACTACTAATACCCAATAAAATAAAACCCACCTGGGCGATAGAAGAAAAAGCAAGGAATCGTTTAATATTTTGTTGCCTTAAAGCAAAAAGATTGCCTACCACCATGGTAATTACTGACAATAACATTACCATATTGTACCATAAGGCATACATCGGCGCAAATACTTTATATAAAATAGTGAGTAAAATAAATGCGATTGTCCCTTTAGAAATTACTGATAAAAAAGAAGTAACAGCAATAGGTGCCCCCTCATAGACATCTGCCGTCCACAAATGAAAAGGAACGATAGATAACTTAAATGCAAAAGCAGTAAATAAAAAAACAAAGGCGAGTATTTGTAGACTGCTTCCATCCAATAAGGCTGCAATTTGATCAAAACTCATCGTGCCAGTGACACCATATATCAATGAAATGCCAAACAATAAAACACCCGAAGATAAAGCAGAGGATAGAATCATTTTCATGGAAGCCTCAGAAGATATTTTTTTATCTAAATCAAAATTAGCCATCGCAGCAACTGGAATAGTAGCTAACTCTAATGATAAATAAAACATCAGTAAGTTTCCACTTGAAATTAAGAAGAACATACCCAACACTGCTGATAAAAGCAAAATAAAAAATTCAGGCAAATGCTCACTTTTTTTGAGCCAATCTGAAAATAATAAAGAGATCAGATAAATACCCAAACCAATGATACTTTTTTGAAAGGCTATCAGCCCATTGGTAGCAAACATGCCGCCAAACAAGCTGCCACTCTCAATGAAGAAGAAACCAAAAATAAAATTTCCTAATAATAATATCTGAATTAGAGCCAACAAACGTTCATTCCTTATCTCTTTGCCAACTTTTAAAATTAGCAGCAAGAATAGAATAAAAGCAAGTACTAACTCTGATTTCATTAAAAGTAAAAAGTCGTTCAACATACATTTTCAGATTAGGAATTTGAAATACCATAAAATCCTTTTATTGCCACTCCGCTAAATTCCACTATTCTAATTAATAAAATTATTTACCAGCAACTTTTTGCATGATCACCTCTGCAGCTGGTGTTACTAAGTCATTCAGCCAAAATGGTGCTATACCAATTGCTATAATTCCTGCAATCAAAATTATTGCAGCCAATTTTTCGTTCCACTTAGCATCTTGCAATGAAAGATAACGATCATTGATTGGCCCCATTGCTGTTTGACCTATAGCCCTCAAAATATAAACTGCAGTTACTACGATTGACATACAAGCTGCGATAGTCGCAACACGATGAAATGGATCAGGATTTTGCCATGATCCCATAAATACCGTCATTTCCGCTACAAAGCCACTCAAGCCTGGTAGACCTAAAGAACAAAGCCCCACAATAAATAAAACGGTGGTTATAAAAGGCATCACTTTTATCAATCCACCCATTTCATTCACCTCTCTTGTATGCGTACGTTCATAGATCATTCCTATTACGGCAAAGAACAGAGCGGTCATTAATCCATGAGAAACCATTTGCATGACGGCGCCAGCGATAGCAGTTTTAGTTAACATACCAATGCCTAACAATACAAAGCCACAATGACTAACGGAGGAATAGGCATTTATATATTTCAAGTCCTTCTGCATCATCGTAGCAAAGGCCCCATATAAAATTGCAATAGTCGAAAGAACAATAATTATATTAGCATATTCCCTAGCTCCTTCAGGCATTAAATAAGTAGCAACCCTCAAGCAGCCATAGCCACCGAGTTTCATGGAGATACCTGCCAAAAACATAGACCCAGCTGTAGGTGCAGATGAGTGACCATCAGGCACCCATGTATGAAAAGGAAACAATGCAGTAAACACTCCAAATCCAACAAACAACAATGGAAAACAAATTTTCTGAACCATTATAGGAATCTTCATTTTTGAAAGCAATAACAAGTCGAAGGTATTTTCATTACCTCCAAAATAAAGACCTAACAAACCAACTAGGACCAACGCAGATCCTCCCATCAACATCAAAGCAAGTTTATTAGCGGCATATTCTTTTTTACCGCTTCCCCATATTCCAATTAACAAGTACTTTGGAATAACCGCAATTTCTAGAAAGAAAAAAAGAATGAACAGATCAAGAGATATAAAAAATCCGTAGGCGCCTAAACTTAAAAGGATTAGCAACAAATAAAATTCCTTGGTCATTTTTTCTACATTCCAAGAAACCAATACCCCTGCTATTACTACAAATGCAGTTAACAATATCATTGCAACTGAAATTCCATCTACCCCTAAATGAAAACTAATATGCCAAGAAGGAAACCATTTATATTGAATTTCAAAGAGCATTTGTGACGCATTACCCAATGCCCTTTCTTTACGAAATGTAAAAAATAAAATCAAGGCCAGAATAAATTGTGCGGAAGCACCAATTAAAGCACTCCATTTCACCTGCACACTACTGCGCATCAACAGAATTACAACTGCAGTAAGCAAGGGAAGTAATATTAATAAAGTTAAATTCATGTAATCGTTTCTAAATAAACTGGTTAAAATAATTTTATTCTAGCGCTCAAGTTGAATCAATTAAAAATATTTTCTTGCAGTCTTGTTTATTTCCAAATATAAATAAACAAGACTGCAAGCCCAATCACCCCGGCCAAAAAGTAAATAGCATATTGCTGTACCTTACCTGATTGAAAACCTTTCATTTTTTCTGAAATAAAAACTGTACTATTTCCTGTCGCATTAACCAATCCATTCACTACATTTTTATCAAACCAAGCTGCTGGTTTTCCAATTAAATTGAACAATATTTTCTTAGTTACAAATAAATACAATTCATCCAGATAAAATTTGTGATAAGCAAGTTTGTAAAAGCTATTCATTGAATGGGCGATAGTATCTGGCCGATTATTTTGTTTTTTGTACATCCACATTGCTGTAAAAATTCCTAACAAACCCAAAGCCACTGGAGCAATAGAGAATTGTAAATGAAATGCAGACTCCAGAAGGTTTCCATCTGCGGTCACAAAATGACCAAATGGAATAAACCCTGCTGCAGCAGCACCTAATGACAACAATATCAGCGGCATCATCATTACAAATCCACCTTCTCCATGCACTTCTCCATGAGCGATGTATTCTTTGTTCCAAAATATAGAAAAATACAAACGAAACATATAAAAAGAAGTCAATCCAGAAGTGGCCAGCGCTATCCAATAAATAGTTGCATTGTGATGATAGGCAGCCAACAATATTTCCTCTTTACTAAAGAATCCAGCAAAAGGTGGCATGCCAGAAATGGCGAGGCATGCAATTAAAAAAGTAATATGTGTAATCGGTAGGTACTTTCTTAAGCCTCCCATATCTTTCATTTCATTGCTATGAATAAAATGGATAACTGATCCTGCTCCTAGAAACAACAATGCTTTGAAAAGAGCATGAGTAAACAAGTGAAACATTGCGGCAGTAAAACCTAGTCCACTTTCTCCAGCTTGTCCAGATACGCCCAAAGAAAACATCATAAATCCTATTTGTGACATAGTTGAATATGCCAATACTCTTTTAATATCTGTTTGGGTACAGGCAATAACCGCAGCGAATAAAGCAGAAATAATTCCAATAATGCTTACCACTTTAAGTGCTACTTCCGACATACTAAAAACAGGGAATAGTCTTGCTACTAAAAATACCCCAGCCACTACCATCGTTGCCGCATGAATCAATGCTGATACAGGTGTAGGACCTTCCATAGCATCGGGCAACCATACATGCAAGGGAAATAAAGCGCTTTTTCCCGCTCCACCAATGAACACTAATACGAGTGCCCAAGTGAGAGCGGAAATTCCAACAAAAGAAGCTGAAGCAATAGTTTTAAATTCTGTTGAATTGGTACTAGTTAATTTTTCAATCAACGAATTAAAATCCAATGTACCACCATAAAAGGATAATATCAAAATGCCAATCAAAAAACCTAAATCAGCAAAACGTGTTATAATAAACGCTTTTTTACATGCAGCCACAGCACTTGGTCGATCATAATAATAGCCGATTAAAAGAAAAGACGATACCCCCACTAGCTCCCAAAAAATATAGAGTTGAAAAATATTAGAAGCCATCACTAATCCAAGCATAGAAAAAGTAAATAAGCCAAGAAAAGAATAATAGGTAGGATATCTTTCTTCGCCTTTCATATAGGCCAAACTATAAATATGAACCATCAAAGAAATGAACGTAACTACTACTAGCATCATGACCGAAATAGGATCAAGAAGAATTCCTAAATCAATAGATAAGCCCGGAGAAAACTGAAGCCAAGTAAATTGAATAGGAATTATTTTTTGATATGCCCCCTCTAATTTACCATACTTAAAAAAATATCCATAGGCTATATGCAGCGATAAGAAAGCTGAAGCAGCTAAAAGTAAAGTTGCAAAAATACCTGCAGACTGCTTCAGATATTTTTTTCCAAACAAACCAAGTGAAAGGAACCCCAATAATGGCAACAATGGGATCATCAATAATGCCCACCCAAGATTCATTCCTAAAGAAAAAATCCCAAGCAATTTTATTTGTAAAAATTCATTCATAACATTATAGTTGGTCTATCGCATTCAAGCTAAAAAGGAACCTTTTAGAATTTTAAATCTTCTGTATTTTCAACATCAATTGATTGATGACTTCTGTATAAATTGATTATGATTGCAATCGCTACTGCTGCTTCTGCTGCAGCAATTGCAATAATAAAAATTGAAAAAAATAAACCGTCCAATTTATGAGGCCATACATATTTATTGAATGCAATAAAATTTATATTAACACTGTTTAGTACTAGCTCAATACTCATTAACATAGTAATTAAATTTCGGCGAGTAAGAAATCCGAATATCCCTATAAAAAAAAGGGCAGTACTAACAAACAATACATGATTTAATCCTGGCTCCATCATACAGTAGTCGGTTTAGAACGTAAAGCAATTACAATACAACCAATCATAGCAGCTAATAGCAAAATACTAACTACTTCAAACGGCAAGGAAAATCCATTTTCATCAATCCCCAACATTTGATTACCAATATTTTCCATAGTAGGTAAAATAGGAGACTCTAAAGTTTTATTAAATGAGTGCTGAATTATCTGTAACAATGTCAAAGCAAAACCACAAAAAGCAGCCAGTAAAGCAAATAAAACTCTATTTTTATTTTGCTTAGGCAATAACTCCCCTGCCTGCTGGGTTAAAAAAATGGAGAAAATAATAAGCACCGTAATCCCGCCCACGTATACTGTAATTTGAACTGCTGCAATAAATTCATATTGCATCCAGAAGTATAATCCTGCAATACCAATTAGCGAAAACAATAAAAAAATGGCTGCCCTAAATATTTTTCTAGTAGTAACGGAAAGAATACCGCTCACCAGGGTAAGTATTGACAGCAGGTAAAAAATAATAGTTGATCCGCTCATTGAATTGTTGTTATATAAAATTGTCTTTTAAAAAATTACAATCTATTTAGTCACAAAAAAAAATAATCTATTAATCTCCCCTTTACCTATTCAAAAAACTATTCTACTCCATCCCTAATTTTAGAATCTGGTTTATTTAAAATCTTGGTAAGCTCAGCACGATTATATACACTGTGTTCAAATGTTTGTGCCATTTTGATTGCATCCGTTGGGCAAGCTACCACACAAAGATTACACATCGTGCAAAGTTCTAAGTGATACACAAATTTATCTATCGCTTTTTTCTTTTTTCCCTCAGGGGTAATGTCAAATTTTGTAATAATCTTAATTGTTGCATTAGGACAAGCCAATTCACAGGCTGTGCAGCCTGTACAAGCATGCTCATTTTTATCATCGTGCACCATTACTACTTCTCCTTTGAATCGATCAGGAAAAACCAACGTATCCCTATTATCAGGATATTGCTGAGTAATTATTTCTTTGTGGTGAGAAAAATAATATAAAGTACGCCGAAGTCCAACGACCAATGATTTTAGACCGCTATAAACCTCCTTGATATATTTTAAAATAAACATAAATTATTTTTCAATTTTTATTCGAGGACTTTAATAAGCTTTTGTGTTTTTAATTTTTCTAAAAATGCCATCCTAAAATAGCCATCAGTGTAATCAATAATATATTAAACATACTGATAGGTAATAAATATTTCCATTCTAGATCCAACAACTGATCAATACGCAATCTAGGGAAAGTCCACCTAAACCACATAATCAAAAATATCAGAAAAAATGTTTTGCCAAAGAACCAAATACTTGAAGGAATAAAATCCATCACATGATTAAAAGCTTGCCAGTGACCGATATGAAAGGGCATCCAGCCTCCCAGAAATAAGGTAGCACCAATAGCACACACAATAAACACATTGATATATTCTGCAAGAAAAAACAGTGCGAACTTCATTCCTGAATACTCTGTATGAAAGCCTGCCGTAAGTTCTGATTCCGCTTCTGCTAAATCAAATGGAGCTCTATTGGTTTCAGCAGTTACTGCAATAATAAAAATAATAAAAGCAATCACAACAGGGATATGCCCTTTGAATAACCACCAGCCGTCTGCCTGCGATTGAATAATTTCATTCAGATTTAAACTACCCGACAATACCACAATCGACATAATAGATAAGCCGGCTGACAATTCATAACTAACTATTTGGGCGCCACTTCGCATTGCTCCCATCAAAGAATATTTATTATTGCTTGCCCAACCCGCCATTAAAATACTGATCACCATCAACGATGAGATAGCAGTTACATACAATACGCCAATATTAAGATCCCACAATTGAAAATCACTGGCAAATGCAATGGGTGCCATTAATAGCATGGCTACTATCATTGCAATAAAAGGTGCGAGATTAAATAAAAATTTATCCGCTCCATCAGGAGTCATTCCTTCTTTTACTAATAATTTGAGTGTATCGGCCAGCGATTGCAACATTCCACCCGGACCTACACGATTGGGTCCTAATCGAATTTGTATCCAAGCCGCCACCCTTCTTTCCATAAGTACCAATACCAATCCTAGTAAGGCAAATAGCGTAATCACAGCAATGCCAGCGATCACCATTTCGATGACCATTGTCCAGGTAGATGAAAAGTTTACACTTAACCAACTATCTATTAGTTTTGATATTTTAGAGAAGCTCCACATTTTATAGTGTACTCATTTTCTTTTTTACAATTATTATAAATTCTTAAAAGTTCCATTTACAACAGCTATCAGCTTTAATGAAAATCGATATCATTTTATCGGTCAATATCTGGAATCACCAAATCCAATGTTCCCATCATTGCCACTAGATCACCTAACTTACTACCTCTAGCCATATGATCAAGTGCAGACAGATTTGAAAATCCAGGCGAACGAAATTTTATTCTATACGGAGTGGTTCCGCCTTCACTTACAATGTAAACACCAAAATCTCCTCTCGCTGTTTCAACACGCTGATAAAACTCTCCTTTGGGTAATTTTAATACTGCTTTTGTTTTTGCTTGAAAATCACCTTCAGGAATATTATCAATCAGTTGTTCAATGATACTTATTGATTGACTCATCTCTCGAACTCTTACCATATATCTAGCAAATGAATCACCTTCAGTTTCTAATATTTCCTCAAAATTTATCGTATCATATATCTCGTAGGGATACAATTTTCTGATATCACATGATACACCGCTCCCCCTTGCTGTTGGGCCAGTACAGCCAAATGAAATAGCATCAGCAGCTGACAAATTTCCAACTCCCTTCATTCTATTTTGAAAAATAATATTACCAGTAACAAGTTCATTGTATTCGCTCACCTTAGACTTAAACAAGGCAATAAATTCCTTTACCCTCTTTTGAAAATTGGGATGAATATCCTGCATCACCCCACCAGGTACCATATAGTTCATTGTAAGCCTTGCCCCACAAGTTTCCTCCATTATATCATTGATTGCTTCTCTTTCCCTAAAGGCATGAAAAAAAGGTGTGAAAGCCCCCAAATCCATTGCCATAGCTCCCCACCATAGTTCATGCGATGCAATTCTTGTTAACTCGTCCATCAAAACTCTAATTACCTGAGCCCTTAGAGGAACTTCAATTTGCAAACCCTTTTCTACACAAAGAGCACAAGCATGGTTATTAATATGTGAAGACAAGTAATCCATTCTACTCGTTACATAAATAAACTGACGGTAAGTTAAGCTCTCGCACATTTTTTCAATAGAGCGATGGATATAACCAAGATGTGGTTCTACTTTTTGAATAGTTTCACCATTAATTGTTATAACCAAATGCAATACACCATGTGTGGCAGGATGCTGAGGCCCTACATTAAGTATTATATTACCGTCGGCTGTACTACCAATTTCTTCCACCATATTTTTTACTCAATAACAACGAGAACGTTTTGTTATAAAATATTGTTTTTAGATCTATAATATTTTGATCAACCTAATTTCTTTGTTTCGATTTTTTAAAAAACTACAATTTGATCATGTTAATCGGATCTTCAAAATCTTTTAGCAACGGGTTCTTCCCTTCCCAACCATCTGGCAAAATAAGTAATCGCAAATCAGGATGATTTAAAAAATTTACACCAAACATTTCATATACTTCCCTTTCATGAAAATTGGCAGTCTGCCAGATATCACTTACTGTTTCAATAGCAGGATTCACTTTTTCTAACTTTACTTTCACTACTAAATTATGTCGATAAATAGTAGAATCTAAATGATACACCATCGTAAGATGTGTCTTCCAATCAATACAGGTAAGACAAAAAAGGTAATCAAAACAAAAGGACTCATTTTGACGAAGTACTTCTGCCATCCTATGCCAATCAGTGGGCTCAACCAAAACGGTAGGCCACTGGCTTCCTTCTTCGAAAGTAACTGCTGGGAATAGCGCTGTAATTTTTTCCTTTAATGCTTCAATGGTCATAAAATAAAATCGATTAAAGCTGGTGCAATATATCTCCACCAGCTAAAGGCTTAGGCACTTGAATCTGTTCTCTAGTCTGTCCACTTTTTATTTTCTCTTGCAAACTAATCAACGCATGCAAAAGTGCTTCAGGTCGGGGCGGACAACCAGCAACATACACATCTACAGGTATCACATGATCTGCCCCTTTTACTACCGAATAGGTATTGTAAAAGAATGGACCGCCACTAATAGCGCAGGCTCCCATTGCAATTACATACTTAGGGTCTGCCATTTGATCATATAACCTTTTTAAAACTGGAGCCATTTTATTTACAATGGTACCTGCAATTATAATTACATCCGCCTGTCGGGGCGAGGCCCTTGCTACCTCAAATCCAAATCGGGAAAAATCATATTTAGCAGCAGCAACAGACATCATTTCAATTCCACAGCAGCTAGTAGCAAATGTAAGCGGCCACAAAGAGTTAGATCTTGCCCAATTGATTATATCATCTAGCTTACTCAACACAACTCCCCCACCTGGTGTATCATGAATTTGACCAGGAAAAGAATTTTCACCGGCAGCAGAAACTGCTTTGTCAGTAGAATGATTAGAAGTAATTTCCATTGTTTTTATTATCGATGATTATTCTTCCTTTTAAAAAAATATTTGAAAAAAATTATCTAAATATCCAAACCTCGATCGTATAAGTCCTAATAAAAAGTAGACCTATACCCACTTCAATGCTCCTTTTTTGTGAGCGTATAAAAACCCCATGAATAGAATGAAAAAGAAAATTACGATTTCAACTAAAGCCATCCAACCTACTTTTTTTACCACTACGGCCCAAGGAAATAAAAAAACAAGCTCTACATCAAAAATTAAAAATATCAAAGCGAATAAATAATATCCTACATTAAGCTGTGTCCAGGTTTTACCATTAGTAGGTATCCCACATTCGTAGGGCTGGCCTTTTTGAGGATTAGAAGTCGCTTTAGTTACAAATTTGGAGACTAATATAGCAATAGAAGAAAATGTTAATGC
This sequence comes from Chitinophaga pinensis, assembly GCA_945876095.1. Lineage (GTDB taxonomy): Bacteria > Bacteroidota > Bacteroidia > Chitinophagales > Chitinophagaceae > Ferruginibacter > Ferruginibacter pinensis_E. The sequence continues at coordinate 5,686 of CAMCMP010000002.1, read as the reverse complement.
AGCAATAATCAAGATAATCATAGAGGAAGCACCCATAAAAAATCAAATTAATTGAATGATTAATTAGATACACAAGTTAGCAAAAACAACAATACAAATTCACTCAAAAAATGAACACCCGATATATTTATTCCTGAATAAGATCCAAGTCGAAGGAAGCAAAAAACTATTCCTTATCTGACTGGATTTAGTCTTTACCCATAAATTTCAAAGTGAATTGCCTTTTTATCATACCCCATATCAACGATTTTCTTTCTAGCCTCATCAATCATCCCCTTCCAACCGCATAGAAAAAATTTTGCAGGTTGCTTATCAACACATAATAATTCATATGCTGAATGGACATATCCCGTATGGCCATCCCATTGCTCCCTAGATAATGTAGGGATGTAGTGAAAATTGGTTAGTTCATTTTGAAGAGCTTTCATTTCTTCAAAATACAATAGACTGCTTTTTGTACGGCACCCGAAAACAAGATAGATATTTTTATGAGGAATCTGCTTGTTTTTAATATTTTGAATCATACTTCTAAATGGGGCAATGCCTGTACCGGTGCAAATCAAAACTAAGTCTTCATCGATTGGCTCTTTTAAAGTAAATACACCCTGTGGTCCACGCAATGTTATTTCAGATCCAACAGCTACTTCATTAAAAAGATACGGCGTTCCTAAACCTTTATTATCCAAAACAATTACGAGTTCAAACACATTGGTGCCGTCTGGGCAAGAGGCAATTGAATAACTTCTCCAACGTTTGTTAGGCTTTTCATGTATCGGAAGATCGAGTGTAACAAACTGACCAGGTATAAAGTCAAAAGAATCCAATTCAGGTACCTGAATCCAGAATCTTCTGGTGTCGGTTGTTTCATTTTCAATCTTGATAACCTTTCCTACTCGCCAAGGTTGTATTGCCATATTAAAAATTTGAAACAACAATTTACTGAATATGTAATTGGTACCATCAATATTTATAAAAAATTGCAGTTTTAAAATGAGGATATACCCAATAAGATTAATACTTTTTATTGTAGGAAAGATTTTACAGTCTCTCCAATGGCTCATTGGGCCAAAATATAGGTCAATTCAATCCAATGAAAGCAATCTTACTTTTCATAATCACCCTTGTATTCTTATCTTTGCCAAAGGATGAATTTGGAATTGTTGTTGAAAGAATATGCTAAAGACCCCCGCTGTTTTCAAATTGCGGATAGGATTACTTTGTCTAAAATGCAGCAAATTCATCTTTCTGGACTTCGGGGCAGTGCTACCGAGTTCGTTCTTTCAGCTATTTTTAACCATCCCTCCACTAGCCAGCTCAATCACCTAGTTATTCTAAGAGATGCTGAAGAAGCGGCCTATTTTCACAATACATTCGAGAATCTTACTCAGGCCTTAGATATTTTTTATTTCCCCTCTTCCTTTAAAAACAAGAAAAATTATCGCCTACTCAATAGTAGTCATGTAATGCTAAGAACAGAGGCATTAACAAAAATAGCTGGTGGCAGCAACAAAAAGGTATTTATCACCTATCCAGAAGCCTTATTTGAAAAAGTAGTCTTACCAAGTACTTTAATCCAAAATATCATTTCAATCAAGCAGAGTGAATCACTAGATATAAATAACATACTGTCCAAATTTATAGATTACGGCTTTGAAAGAACCGATTTCGTATACGAACCTGGACAGTTTGCCATACGGGGAGGTATACTCGATATTTATTCCTTTGGAAATGAAAAACCTTATCGAATAGAATTGTTTGGTAATGAGGTCGACAGCATTCGGATATTCGATCCAGAATCACAGTTAAGCGAACGCAAGCTACTACAGGTGAATATTATTCCAAATGTAGAATCTCTTCCAAAAACCTTTGGCAGCGATGCTGATAATAAAGTTTCGCTACTTGAATTTTTGCCTGAAAACACAGTCGTATGGTCATCAGACTGGCAATTTATTAAAGAAAAAATTGAACAACAGCAAGAAGACCTCGAACTATATTTGGCAGTGATGGACATGAATGTTGACAGTCGAAAGTTGTCCAATGATGACGATCATGAAATAAATGAAAAAGCGGAAGTGACTCAAAATGACTTTACCAATGCAACATTTATTGAAACACAAATTTTAAAACGTCACATAATAGAATTTGGAACTAAAAGTTATTTTACTCCGCTCTATCCAAAGGAGCAATCTTGTGTATTGAAATATTCAATTCAATCACAGCCGGCTTTCAACAGACAATTCGATCTGTTGATAAAAAATTTAAAGGAATTTGAAAACAACCATTATAATATTTTTCTTTTCGCTGACAATCCAAAACAATTAGAAAGGCTACATATAATTTTTACCGACTTACATGCTGAAATTCCTGTTACCCCTATTCCCACTTCTATTCACGAAGGTTTTATAGATGAAGATCTGAAATTGATTTGCTATACCGACCATGAGATTTTTCAACGATATCATAAATACAAAGTTAAGCAGGCCTTTAGTAAAAATAAAGCCCTCACTTTAAAGACGCTGCGTGAACTGCAACCGGGTGATTATGTCACTCATATAGACCATGGTGTGGGAGTATTCAGTGGACTCCAGAAAATTGAAGCGAATGGCAGAATGCAAGAATCAGTTAGGATTCGATATAAAGATGGCGATCTATTGTATGTAAATATTTCATCCTTACATAAAATTGGAAAATACAGTGGCAAGGAAGGCAGTGTACCTAAAATGAATAAGCTAGGAAGTGATGTTTGGAACAAATTAAAAGAGAAAACAAAAAAACAAGTTAAAGATATTGCTACTGATCTTATCAAACTATATGCACAAAGAAAGAGTCAGGCTGGTTTTATGCACAGCCCTGATAACTATTTGCAAACTGAACTAGAAGCTTCTTTTATATACGAGGATACCCCTGACCAGGGCAAGGCGGTGGATGATGTAAAAAGAGATATGGAAAAACCTGCTCCAATGGATCGTTTGGTATGTGGTGATGTTGGATTTGGTAAAACAGAAGTAGCCATCAGAGCTGCTTTTAAAACTTGCTGCGATGGTAAACAGGCTGCAGTATTAGTCCCTACTACTATTTTAGCCTATCAACATTTCAAAACTTTCGGTGAGCGGCTAAAAGATTTTCCAGTTACCGTAGATTTTATCAATCGTTTTAAATCAGCTAAAGAAAAAAAAGAAACCCTTAAAAAAGTTGCAGAAGGGAAAATTGATATTATCATTGGTACCCATGCACTATTAAGCAAGGACGTTCAATTTAAAGACTTAGGCTTAATGGTAATTGATGAGGAGCAGAAATTTGGTGTTACTGCAAAAGAAAAATTAAAACAGTTAAGAACAACTGTTGATTCGCTAACACTCACTGCAACGCCTATACCAAGAACACTGCAATTCAGTTTAATGGGTGCGCGTGATTTAAGTATTATCAACACACCTCCACCCAATAGACAACCGATACAAACGGAGGTAATGGTATTTAACCAAGATGCCATAAGAGATATTATTTATTATGAAACAGAAAGAGGTGGACAAGTTTTTTTTATTCACAACCGAGTTAATGGCCTAGCAGAAATGAAGGGCTTGATTCAAGGACTTTGTCCAGATATTAGTATTGCCTTTGCGCATGGCCAAATGGATGGAGATCAACTAGAAGATACTATCTTGGACTTTATGGATAAAAAATACGATGTGCTAGTTTGTACCAACATTGTTGAAAGTGGGGTAGACATTCCTAATGTAAATACCATTATTGTAAATAATGCTCATCAATTTGGATTAAGTGATTTGCATCAATTACGTGGAAGAGTTGGTAGAAGTAATAAAAAAGCATTTTGTTATTTGCTTGCTCCTCCTATGAGTACTTTGCCCACTGATAGCAGAAAAAGATTGAGCACATTAGAGCAATATAGTGATCTAGGTAGTGGGTTTCAGATAGCGATGAGAGACTTAGATATTCGTGGGGCCGGCAATATGCTGGGTGGTGAACAAAGTGGTTTTATTGCAGAAATTGGTTTTGAAATGTATCAGAAAATTTTGGATGAAGCGATCAAAGAATTGAAACGGTCAGAATTTAAAGAACTTTTTAAAGAAGAGATTCAGCAACAAGATGATTTCGTAAAAGACTGTAGTATTGATACGGATTTAGAAATATTAATTCCCGACACTTACGTTGAAAGCATCACCGAAAGATTAAGTTTATACAGCCGCCTAGATAATTGTGAATCTGAAAATAACCTAAGTGAATTTCACGATGAAATGGCCGATCGATTTGGCCCAATACCCGCATCTGTAGAAGATCTTTTTATCACAGTACGTTGTCGAAAAATTGCGGTAGAATTAGGGTTTGAAAAAATGATACTTAAAAACGATATACTTAAATGTTTCTTCGTAAGCAACCCTGATTCCCCCTATTTTCAAAGTGAAATCTTCAATGGTATTTTGCAATTTTTGCAAAAAGAAACTAACAAGGCTAAATTAAAACAGGTAGGGAAAAATGGTATCCTTGTAGTGGAGGAAGTTACAGATATGACTTCTCTTTTCAAATTTTTACATCGAATGAAAAGCTTCATAGATAAGAAAGTCTAATCATCTGAAATTTTAACTAAAAAAAAGGCTTTTTTTAAAAAGAGCCTTTAATTTTACAAAATGGAAAAATCTATTTCTTATCCATATTATAGTAATAGCAGCTGGAGCGAAGCATGGGCTAGTAGCTTATTTAGAAAAAAAGTGATTATTGGCGTACTCTTATTTGCCTCTATACTCCTTATACTACCTTACTTTTTTTCTAAAATTGAAGCTAGACAAGGAATTGTATTGAACGACTGGCTATTGTTACGTATCCCTTCAATGGATTTTTCTATACTCATTTTTATATTGGTATGGTCTACTTCTTTACTAGTACTTACCCGATGTATACAGCAACCTGCAATTTTTTTGATGACCCTATATTTTTTAATTCTAATCACCCTATCCAGAATAATCACTATTTCGATAATACCGCTAGATCCTCCCACCGGTCTAATCGTATTAAAAGATCCTTTAACCAGTCTTACTTATGGAGGTAGTAGTGTATTTATTACAAAGGATCTTTTTTTTTCAGGCCATACTGCTAACCTGTTTATGTTTTACCTATGCCTGCAAAAAAAAAGAGATAAGTTATTTGCTCTATTTACCTCTCTTCTCGTAGGTTCACTAGTACTTGTTCAGCATGTGCATTATTCTATTGATGTGATTGGAGGGATTGTTTTTACTTATTTACTAGTAAAATATTCCAAGTATCTTGGTATTATCAAATTGTAATAAATACTCCCTCTGGTTTCGAATTTACAATAGACAATGTAACCAATTGAATATAAAAAAAGCCATCCGCTATTAGCGAATGGCTCGAATAAATTGAGTGATTAAAATTACCAGCCTTTTTTAGCTACGCCATTTTTAACTGCCTCTAAAGCAGTTGCTTCAGCAAGCATGGTGGTCATTTTATTCCCTTTTCCATCATTACCCTGTGCCATGTATCCGCCACGGGCTGTTTTGGTTATTACTGCATCCTGCATTGGAACGTTTTTTTCCTTTGTTTTCATGCAATAAGCTGTTAACATTTTTGACATTTTGTAGAATTTATGGTTAGTTAATAAGTATGAAGTAGTAAACTTCAGGGTACAAGCTACTAAAAATATTGGTTTTAGCAA
>CAMCMP010000001.1 GCA_945876095.1 Chitinophaga pinensis | reverse complement strand
TGGGTTAAAGTAAAAAATAACCTTGTATTGCCATCCCTTTTTCCAAAATGAACATGGGGGTCGACTATTAAAATAAATTAACAATTCAACAAAACCAATACTTTCAACCGATAAAAATTACATTTTTAAGTTTAGTCGGTTGGTAGTGTACGTAAATATTTAACCAACTAATCAAACGAAATTAGAACAGTTTTGCAAAATTATTTTTTTGAATTTTTAAATCATTACCCTCAGCTAGCTGTAATGATTAGTATTTTTCTAAGTATACTCATCGCTGTCATTGGGGTATTACCAAGTTTTTTTATCACAGCTACCAATATACTATTCTTTGGATTTTGGAATGGAACCCTTATTTCTTTTATTGGAGAATCGATCGGTGCTGCTATCGCATTTATACTTTACCGAAAAGGATTCAAAAAGGCGATGGAATCTAGGCTCCTTAAATACGAAAAATTAAAAAAATTATTATCTGCTCAAAATAAAGAAGCTTTTCAACTTATCTTTTCTCTCCGATTAATACCTTATGTACCATCAGGTTTAATAACTTTTGCTGCCGCTATTGGCAATGTCTCATTTACATATTTTTTTATCGCTAGTTCATTGGGCAAAATTCCAGCACTCCTTCTGGAAGCCTATTCAGTTTATGGAGCTACTCTTTTAGGTGGGCAGGGAAAATTATTTCTTATCTTTCTCGGTTTATTTTTAGTTTATTTTTTGATAAAACAAAAAAAGAAAAAGTAACGAATTTATTTCGACGCTGAGTTCAACTGATAAGTGTAATTTTTAGAAACCAATGGGAAAAATGCTTTTAAGGGCATTTTCCTATTTGACCGAGTAGTTCGACCCTTTGGTTACTATGACAAAAAATTACACTCAACCCAATTAGATACAAAGATATCAGAATGAGGCCCTAGTTAAGGCCGGAATGAAACAAAAAATGATAGCAGCTAACATTGGAATTGATCCTTCTACAGTGAGCCGTGAGCTTGCTAAAACATCGCTCAAAGAGGAAAAAAAGCCAGTGAGTATTATTCATCCAATGCACAGCGTAAAACGTTACCCTTTTAAATAATTTTAATTATTGCGCAAATTGAAGATTTTTTTACGTAAATCGATAGTTTTTGTAATTAAATTATCATAAATTTGTTTAATAAAAGTTATAAACTTTTTTTATGATAATTTATAAAAACGATTGTCATAGTTAAGTAATCTTTTTGTTTAGAAAAAATTCTAAATATTATTTTTTATTATCAAAACAACCATTATGAAAAAAAGAAAAAGTCCGTGTTTAATTGTGTTACATAGGCTAATAATGCCAATGTTTCTACTGTTTTTCTTTTCAGGAGGACTATTTGCTACTGCGCATAACAACGCTAGCAATCCTTCGAAAAAAATCTACTCAATTTTAGAGTCTACAAAAAACTTTGACTTTGTTGTAAAGGGAACAGTTAAAGATGCGAATGGTCCTTTACAAGGCGCTACCGTTAGCGAAAAAGGAACCTCCAAACAAACCCTTACCAATGCAGCTGGACAGTATACTTTAAGTACTTCTGGTCCAAATGCTACCTTAGTATTTTCCTTTGTAGGATATGCTTCTACTGAAGTAAAAGTTAACGGAAAGGCTATTGTTGATGAAACATTGCAAAGTTCTGACGGAAAACTTTCAGACGTAGTGGTAACCGCATTGGGTATTACGAGAGCAAAAAAATCATTGGGTTACTCTGTAGGAGAAATTAAGGGTGAGGACATGAACAAAGTTGTTCAAACCAACTTAGTGAATTCTATGGCAGGTAAAGTAGCCGGTGTTAATATCAGCTCTACAGGTGGCGCAGCTACTGCTTCAGTGAGTGTGGTGATTCGCGGTATTCGATCATTAAATACCGATAACCAACCGCTATTTGTAGTGGATGGAGTTCCTGTAAAAAATTCATTAAACAACGTGAGTTCCAATACTGGTGGTGATAACACCATTGATTACGGTAACGCAATATCTGATTTGAATCCTAATGATATCGAAAGTCTTACTGTATTGAAAGGACCAAGTGCTGCTGCATTATATGGATCGCGTGCGGGTAATGGGGTAATTATTATTACCACTAAGTCTGGTAAAAAAGCAAAAGGATTAGGGGTTACTTTCAGTAGCAATAATGAAATTGCCTCTCCTTACAAGTTTTTTGAAACCAACCAAGCCTATACTGTAGGATATCACCCATACACTACTCCAAATTCAAGTAACAGTTTGGATGGAACCAATATTGTAGATTTGGTAGGTACTGATACTTATCGCTTTGGTACTCCATTGAATGTTGGAATTAAAGCCATACAATGGAATAGCGTAAAGGATGCTGCTGGAAACTATATTCCTACAGAAATGAAAGGATACAATAACCTTAAAAACTTTGTTCAAAACGGAATGACCTCAGTTAATAGTTTATCTATTGAAAATTCAAATGATAGGGATAATTACCGTTTCTCTTTTAGCAATACTGCTAATACAGGTATTCTTCCAAATACTGGACTTTCTCGTAATAACGTAGGCTTGAATGTTGAACATAAAATAAATGATAAATTCAAATTGACTACCTCACTTAACTATACTCGTTCATATGCTGACAATATAGCAGCGGGTGATCGTGGTGGTGTTTATCAAGATATCCTTTATCTATCTCCTAGTGTGGATGTTAGACAAATGCAGAACTATTGGTTAACTCCTGGAATTCAACAAAGAGCTGCAATTCCTCCAGTTGATCTTGGAATACAAAGTGCATCTTCTTACGATTTTAACAATCCCTATTTCACATTAAATCAAGTGAAAAATAGTTTTCTTCGTAACCGTTTATTTGGTAACCTAAAATTAGACTATCAAATTAGTAAGCATTTAACTGCATTCGTTAGATATTCTCAGGACATGTTGAACGAAAGACGTGAAACAAAAATCTCAAAATCCTTAAAAGCAGAAAGAAATGGCTATTACGGATTACAAAATCTGTTTAATACCGAGAGCAATACAGACTTCTTGTTGAACTATAAAAACAACTTTAACGATTTCACTCTATCTGCTTCTGGTGGTGGTAACCTTCAATATGTGTATGGTTCTAATCAACAGAGCTATTCTCAATCAGGAGTGGGTGTTATTGCACCAGAGCTTTTCAATTTGTCGAACGTTAGTTCTACAGGTATCAGAGCAAATGGATATTCTTCTCAAAAAGCAATTTACAGTGTTTATGGTACTGCAACTGTCGGTTATAAGGATATGGCCTATTTAGATGTAACTGGAAGAAACGACTGGTCTAGTACTCTTCCATCCAATGCGAATAGCTACTTTTATCCATCAGCTTCTTTAAGTTTGATCGTAAACAAAATGATCAACTTTGGTTCTTCGGTGGATTTAGTAAAAGTTCGTGGTGGTTATGCTAATGTAGGTAAGGATACAGATCCATACAATTTGTTTGGAACACTTGGATTTGGAAGTTTTGGTTCTACCATCCTTCAGTCAGTTCCAGGTTCTTTAAAGAACCCTGCTTTAAAGCCTGAGCAAGCCACTTCTTCAGAGCTTGGTATCGATCTTGCTTTCCTTAAAAATCGTTTAAGATTTGAAGGAACAGTTTATCAATCAGACAACAAAAATCAAGTTTTAGGTATTAGTACTCCTCCATCTTCTGGATATACTAGCCGTCAAATCAATGCTGGTTTGGTGCGCAGTCAAGGTATAGAATTACAATTGGCAGGAACAGTTTTAACCAACAAAGATTGGAATTGGGATATTAGTGTAAACTATACCAAAAACAATTCGTACGTTATTTCTCTTGCTGATGGGGTACCTTATTATCAATTCTGGGGAGATGGACCTAGTGGATCTTGGACTTATGCAAAAGGTCAAGTAATCCCTAATAATTTCAATGCAGATGGATCTCCATTGATCAGTGATGGTAAAATTGGACAAATCTGGGATAATAAATTATTGACAGTAGAAGATAAAACTTCTAAATATTATGGATGGCCTTTACTAGATGGAGGTGGCGGACAACAGAAATATAAAGGTGGAGCCTTTAATGCTAAGGAAGTAGTTGGTAATTTCAATCCGAAATTATTGTTAGGCTTTCAAACTACTGTATCTTATAAAAGATTTACCCTTAGTGCCAGTATAGATACAAGATTAGGTGGTGAATTTTTCTCTCAAACCTACAGGTATATAGGATCTGATGCGGTGTTGGCTAGACAAATGAACATGGGAATTAAAATTCCTGATGCCTACAAAAACAACATCCCAGCTTACTTAAAAGCTAATGCTGATGCCTACATTAAAATGTCTGGTTTCCAATCTGCACATCTTGTAGGAGGACCAACCAAAGCATTGGGTGGATTTGAATATGAGGACAATGGAGAAATTAGTTATGATGGGGTTTTCTTCCCTGGAGTTTACTCAGATGGAAATGGTGGATATGTAGAAAATTTGGGTGATCCAAATACTACTCACTACAGTTTTTATACTGATGCAGTAACTGCCAATTGGAACTTCGCTAAACAGAATATGTTTGATGCATCTTACATTAAATTACGTGAACTTAACTTGTCTTTTGATCTCCCAAAACAATGGTTTGGTAAGTCTAAAATACAAGGTGCTTCTTTTGGAGTTTATACCAGAAATATTATTCTCTGGACAAAAGCTAAGTGCGGTATAGATCCTGAAAATGCATTCTACCTTCAAGCAGGTGCTCAAGGGAATGGTTCACAATTCAGACAAGGTATCGAACGATATAATGTTACTCCATGGACTATTCCAGCAGGCATTAAATTAAACGTTCGTTTCTAGTCATAAATAATAATTAATTCTAAAATTTTATAAGATGAAAAATTTTAATAGGATATGGGTTGGAATGCTAATGTTAGCATTGTTAACTTTTTCTTGTCAGAAGTTTGAGGTTTTAAATAAAGACCCCAATAACTTAAATCCTTCTGATGCTGCGCCTGATTATTTGATGGCAAGTGTATTAACTAGTACAGCGATGGATTATGGCAATCTTGGTTCTGGCATTATATCTGGAGCTGTACAACACTCTGCACAAGATGCATGGTCAAGTACCTATAGCAACTATGATTGGGGCACTTCTGATTGGAGTGGTATTTATGGTAGACTAAGAAATAATCAAGTGTTACTTCAAAAAGCACAAGCCAACAATTTGAAATTCCAACAAGGTGTTGCCTTAGTGATGAGAGCATTTAATTTTGGATACATCGCAGATTTCTGGGGTGATGCACCTTACACAGCTGCACTTAAAGGAGACTTAGATGGTGCTGCTAATCAATACCCTGCTTTTGACTCACAAGAGACCATTTACAATGGGGTTATTGCAGATTTAAAAGCAGCTGTACCATTGTTTGCTGGAACAGCATCTAGTCACCCTGAAATTACTCCTGCAACTCAAAGTTCAGATGTATTCTACAAAGGAGATAATGAAAAATGGGCAAGATTAGCTAATTCACTTTTGTTACGCTATTACCTAAGGATATCTGCTAAAAGAGATGTAAAAGCTGATGTTGAAGCGATCGCTAGTAAAGTATTAACTAGCAATGGAGATGATTTTACCATGTCATTTCCTGGTATAGATGGAAATACTTCTTACCAGAAAAATACTGCTTTTGGTGGTGCATCCAACTTTAAAAGAAACAAAATGTCTGCTACCTTGGTTACAAAATTGATTGATCTTAAAGATCCACGTTTAGTTATCATGGCAGAGCCAATTGTAATTCGCTCAATAGTTGACGCAAGCAAATTTACTGCTGCTGCAGATGCTGCAAAAATATCAATGGTAGTGGGTGGTATTCGTTATATCAATCCTACTGCTGCTGCAGCTGCCAATATAACTCAGTTCAATCAAAGCACCTACTCTGCTGATAGAGGTTGGGCTAAACCAATTGATGCTGTTAAAAGCTTTTATGATACCACTCCTGTTTATGTCGGTATTCCGATTAGCTATTTCGGTGAGACCTTTAACTATAATTTAAATGGTACCGGTGGTCAAGCAAACTCTAATAATGATTTTGTATCCTACCTGCGTGTGGATATTTATTCTAAGAATAGCGGCAATTTATTAAAACAACGTCTTGCTTCTTACAATGAGGTTTGTTTTGATCTTGCAGAAGCTGCTCTAAAAGGATGGAGTGTTGGCGGAACAGCTGAAACTTGGTATAACAAAGGAGTTAAGTCTTCTTTTGATCTATGGACTGTATTTAGTTCTTACCAATCTTCTGTAAATGGTTATGCAGGTTGTGTTAAATCTGCTGATGCTTATCTTGCACAATCTAGTGTTGCATACAACAGTACACTTAGTAGAATTATAGAGCAAAAATGGATTGCTTCATGGCAAGCTTCTGTTGAATCTTATATGGATTGGAGAAGAACAGGATTACCTACTTTAAACGTTGGATACGCTGCTAAGCGTGCTGCAATTCCTCTAAGATTCGCTTATAATAATACTGAACTCCAAAGTAATGTTGCCAGTACTACTGCAGCAATTAATAAATTGGAAGAAAGTAGCTACATTGGATCGGATGGCAAAAATAGCCCTTGGTCTAAGTTCTGGTTGCTTCAAGGAACTGGAAAACCTTGGTAGTATTTTATTGATACTTCATTGTATCAATAAAATATATTCTTAAATTATTGAAGCCTTGTCACAATAACTTTTGGTTAATTGACAGGGCTTCTTTATTTAATATAGCTTTGTATTACTTCAATCAAAGCTTAAGGTTAATTAATTGGCCCTAGTAAAAACAACCAAATATGAATAAGACTTATTGCGTATTATCCATGCTACTAATTTTTTTTCTTTCCAATTGCAATAGTAATGTAGCATCAAAAAAAGATAATTCACCAACCAAAATTATCGCAAACGACAGTTTACCTATAAAAGATTTTGTTGCTGGACCCAATCCTCCCTTTAAGGAATGCCATGCCTCTACCCTAGTTAAATTAAAAGACGATGATTTTTTGGTTGCTTGGTTTGCTGGTGAAAAAGAAAAAAATAACAATGTAGGAATTTGGATGGTAAAAGGTAAGCCGCATCATTGGTCTGAGCCAAAGCAAATTGCAAAAATTAGAAATGATGCACATTGGAATCCAGTTTTATTTCAATCTCCAGAAGGAAAAATATTTTTATTTTTTAAAGTAGGTAAAGAAATTGAACATTGGGAAACATGGGTAAAAACCTCTGATGACAATGGCGACAGCTGGTCGGAGGCTTATGAATTGGTAAAAGGAGATAAAGGAGGTCGAGGACCTGTCCGAAGTAAACCCATTGTTTTATCTAACGGAACCTGGCTTGCTGGTTCATCGCATGAATACCAGGGCTATCATGTATTTACAGATCGTAGTGATGATAAAGGAAAAACTTGGACAGCAGCCCCCTACTTAAAATTAGCGGATACTAGTTTGAAAAATAAAGAATTAATCCAGCCAACCCTTTGGGAATCAAAACCTGGCTATGTTCATATGCTGATAAGAAGTGAACTTGGAATTATTTGTAGAAGCGATTCAAAAGACTATGGAAAAACATGGGCGCCTATTTACAAAACAAGCTTACCCAATCCAAATAGCGGTATTGATGTAACCCAACTTTCCAATAATGTTTTAGTGCTAGCCTATAATCCTGATAACAGAAATGATGGTGATCGAGCGCCATTGTTACTAGGTGTATCTTTTGATAATGGAATCACTTGGCCTCATAAATTAAACATTGAAAATGGGAAAGGGGACGATGAATTTTCCTATCCAGGATTGATCAGCTTCGGAGATACCGTTGCTGTATGTTATACCTGGCAAAGAAAGAATATTGCATTTTGGATAGGTACTAAAAAAGATCTCATACAGTAAATAATTAGAAGGCTCTTTTATCAAATTATGAAAAGCCTCCAATTCATCAAAAATATCAGAGGTTTCATCATTATAAAATCGTGGATAAAAAATATTACTCTTTATCTTATTGCAGCTTACCTTCAAACATCATAAATGTTAATTTAAAATTTTCATATTTCTGCATTTAAAATATTAACAACAAAATTATGTCAACAGCCATCAACAATCAGCCTGAACGGCTTTATTCATTAGACGCCTTGCGCGGATTTGATATGTTCTGGATTATGGGAGCCGAAGAAATTTTCCATCAACTATTTAAAGCTTCTGGTTCTCCATTTTGGGGAGCAATTTCTAGTGAATTAACGCATCCTGAATGGAATGGATTTAATTTTTATGACCTAATTTTTCCTCTATTTCTATTTATGGCAGGAGCAGCTACCCCTTTTTCTGTAGGCAAAGAAATGGAGAAAGGCGCATCAAAAAAAGATTTATTAATTAGAGTAATTAAAAGAGGATTGATTTTAGTTTTGATTGGTATCATCTACAATAATGGACTTGAAATACAACCCATTTCTGAAATTCGTTTTGGCAGCGTGCTAGGTCGGATTGGTCTTGGCTATATGTTTGCTAATATCATTTACCTCTTTGCAAAAGAAAGAGCACAAATGATTTGGTTTGCAGCTATATTAATTGGTTATTGGATGCTACTAGCATTTTGCTCAGCTCCAGGTTTCCCTGCAGGAGATCTTACTATGGAAGGAAATATAGTTTCTTATCTAGATCGTTCTATAATGCCAGGTAGACTTTATCTAAAAATTCATGACCCCGAAGGATTGGTATCTACTATTCCTGCAATTTCAACAGGATTACTAGGTATTCTAACAGGTAATTTTTTAAAGAATGGAAAAATGGATCCTTCTAAAAAATCATTGTCAATGGCTGTACTTGGATTCATTTTTATTGCAATTGCTCATTTATGGAATCTAGTATTACCCTTCAATAAAAATTTATGGACCAGTTCTTTTGCAATGAATGTAGGTGGCTATAGCCTTATTTTGTTATCCATATTTTATTATTTGATTGATGTTAAAGGCTACAAAAAATGGGCTTTTTTCTTTAGAATCATCGGAATGAACTCGATCTTTATTTATATATCAGAACATTTTATTGATTGGAAATATTCTACAGTTGGTGCCTTCAAATGGTTAGGTCAAATAGTAGGTACTCCTTACGATATGGTTGTGTTAGCTATTTGTTATGTATTGATTCAATGGTCGGTACTTTATTTAATGTACCGCAAAAAAATCTTCCTAAGAGTTTAACTATAAAAAGTTAAACTCTATAGACCTTAGTTCTATTCAATAAAAAATGCATCTGCCGCGGCGGATGCATTCCCTTTAAAGTAACGAAGTGTTTTAATTTCTCATTAATAGATAGTCGATCCTCTGTTTGACGCCCTCGAATAAAAAGTGCTAGAAATTTTAAATATCAGCCGTTAAAAAATCAAGGCTGTTTGAGCCGGTATGCCCATTGAAGTAAAATACTCTGCTGGCGAGTTCCTTGATTTTAGGCTGATATTTAAAATTTCAGCCTTTTTATTCGCAGGATTGATTTTTTTTGTTACTTTTTTGCATCAAGGCAAAAAAGTAAAAACACTCTATTCCAAATGGAATTCAAAGCCTATATTGTTAATTTTATTTTACTATGAAAAAATAAGTTAACCATTTGAGGTTAGGACATCATGAATAATAAAATCCATTAGACTTTAATATTAAACAAACTCCTTTTATTTATAGTTAGTAACCATTTTTTTCAAGGACTCCCCTATCAATAATTCGCAATAACCAGCAGGCCTCATCGATTCATTTAATACCTGCATGTATTCTTTCATCCACTGCTGAGCAGGGATTTGAAGGCGCTCCTTCATTTCTAAAAATTTAAGTGTATAATTTGAAATTGTATTAAGAGAAGCCGAATGTTTTGTAATAGTAGCAAGTAAAGGTTTATTGACAGCCATTGCTTGAACCAGCTGATGGTTACTCTTCCAAAAATTCAATTGTCGATATAAACTTTTAATTTGAATCGCTGTAGGTTGTTGGATCAGAGAATCTACTAATTTATTAAATGCACGCAATGGAGATGGATCAGGTACTGCGATGTCTACTAAAAGTGAATAGGGTGAATATTTAGTAAAATTATTAGCCGCATTTCTTTTATAACCCTTAACAGGTTCTATAAAGTCAATAACATTTTCCAAGACTTGAATATTTTCAACTCCCGCAATACGCCTCAACATCATTTCTTTATTTTTCAAATGGGTAGAACCAACCCATTCCAACTGAAGAGAAATAATATCTAATCTACGGTACATATCATCCACATCCCTAACGGTAGCAGGCGACCATAATCTTTCTGCAATCGCAGCCGACCTTGGCCACACCCTTGAATCAAATGTTTCAGCTGATACATGCTCAGTCCACATAGTTGCCTCACCACCGATGATAAGCTCCTCCTCTTTTGATGTGAGAATTTTTTCTCCATTCTGAATCTTCTTAATTATTTCAGATTCAAACCTATTTAGGTTGGCTTCACTATCTGGAGTGATTACTTTATTTCTAAATGGAATTGGATCATTTAAATAATGATAAGAGGTTGGTTGAACCAAATCAATATAATAACCTTTTGACAAAATACTTTTATACCCATTTTTAGCAGATGATAAAAGAGCTTCCATTCCTCGCCATGATTGAACTACAATATCCTTAGGTACCTCTTGCTCTATCAATTGTTCAAATTCGCCTTTTTCAAAATGCGCCTTTGCTGTTGAGTCATCCATTTTTTTCATTAAAATTTCATCCCAACCAACAATAGTTTTACCAGAGCGTTTCAGTATACTTTGAATATGTTTGTTAAAATAATTTTGAAGCGACACCGTACTATTAAGACCCTTTTCTTTCATGAAGGCTTGAATAGGAATACTTTTTGCCCAATCTCTTCCAGTATTTTCATCACCCCCAATATGGAAATAATGGTCTGGAAATAAAGAAGCTACTTCGGTAAGCAACGTATCTAAAAAAACATAATTTTTTTCTTTGGTAGGATCTACGGTAGGATCAAAAACTCCCCAATGGTCTTGTAATTGATAGGCCCTAGGAATAGAAGCCAATTCAGGAAAAGCGGTGAGAATAGCAGTAGAATGCCCAGGTAAATCTATCTCAGGCACTACTCTTATTCCACGTTGATCAGCATACTGAATAATCTCTGCAATTTGTACCTGAGTAAAATAATTACCTCCGGAAACTTGTTGATGAAGCTTTGGAAAAACCTTTGATTCAATAGTATAACCCTGGTCATCACTAATATATAAATGCAAAACATTCATTTTCACCATTGCCATCGCATCGAGTGTTCTTTTCACAACATCCATTGGCATAAAATGGTAAGGTTGAGAAATCAATAATCCCCTCCACGCAAAACGAGGTGAATCTTTAATAGTGACTCCTTTAAAATAAAATCCCTTCTCATCAGAAATGATCAATTGTAAAAGTGTTTCTAAACCCCTGATTGCACCAATATCAGTTTCCGCCTTTATTGATATTTTAGAATCATCCACCAAAAGCTCATAAGATTCTTCCATATTGATTTGAACAATCCCTTTTTTATTAGAATGAATCTGTAGAGAAGCCAATGGATTTACATTTTTAATGGTAACATTCCAAGTTTTAAAAAATAGTCCAGTCCTTTCAGATAAACGTTGAAAAAATCGGCTAGCTTCTTTATATAATCTTTCATCTGCCTGTCCATTTATTGCAATGGAAAAATTAGGAGACAATCGAAAGTTAGTTTTATTCATTACTACAGAAGCAGGAACGGGCATAAGATCAGTTTGCTGGGCTTTGCTAACAATTGATAATAAAAAAAATGCAATAAATAAGTAGCTATATTTCATTGATAAAAATAATTTAACAAATGATGATTTTAAAACTAAATCATTGCTGATATTTCTTAAAAATTCACTCAAATATTTTTTAGACATAAATAAGAATTTTGAAAATAGAATTATATATATAAAAATAAAGATAAATGACTTGAAATACTCATTAATACTAGTATTTTATCCCCAATTTAATCCAATCAATTGGTCCAATCACCTGATTCAAAGTTGGCATTTTTATTTGATAATAAGATGTTTTCCACAATACAAGCAAACCCATCAATTTTATTGTAATTTTCGATAAATTTTTGAGCTAAAAATGATATCTTCACTTTGCTTAAAAAAGCTATTTATTGTTCACAAAATAATTATACCCAAATGACTATTAGGCTATTGAAACAAGTTGTGTTTTTTCTAATTATTATGCAATCTTTTTTACAGTTTGCAAAAGCACAAAGTAAACACAAAGACCTTCCTTTTCTACAAGAATATAGTGAAAAATATAATTTTGAAATTGGAAAAAATCTTCCCTCATCACCATTAAAAAAAGTTATTTGTGACAGAAATGGAGTGATCCAAGTTCTTTCTACTACAGGGATACTTAAACCTATAGCAGCTCAGTTATTATATCCAGGTAAGCTAGTTCCTGACATGTCTTCTCGCCCTATGAAAGATAAAAATATTAAAGCAATTAATATTTATAGAAATCAATTCGTCTATGCAGATGATAAGGTAGTTTTAAGTAATGCCTGGGCAGGCAAACTAAATTCTAAACATTCTATACCTGAAGTTAATTTAATTGATGGAGACAATAATTTTGGTTTTCTTATATCCGATGGTATTAATTTACAATTTATAAAAGATTCTGTCATCGCCTGGAAAGGAGTAGTGACTGATCAAATAAAAGACATTGCTTTTGATCAAAAAAGAAATTTATTCTGGATATTATCTTCTAAATCGATTAGCACTTTTTCTGTAAAAGATAAAATACTTCAATCAGTATTGAATGGAGAGTCATTGACAAGTTTTGCATTGGCTCATGCTAATTCAGAATTATTTGTTGGTACTCACAACGGCTATTTTATTATTGATGCAGATACGAAAAAACAAAAGGGTGGTTTTTACAGAAAACTACCTAGCAATGATATTACAGCTATTAAAGAGATTGGCAAAAACATTTGGTTTGGATCTTCAATGGGTGCATTTAAACTAAAAGAAGATAAGAAATATGATTACTATGCATCAAAACGTTGGTTACCATCTAATCAAGTGATAGATATTACAAAGGGAGCAGATAATTCTATTCTTATCCTTACAGATAAAGGTTTAGGTAAAATTATTTCAGCTAATATGACGCTAGAACAGAAAGCAGCGTTTTATGAAAAGCAAGTACGTGAAAGGCATTTAAGAAATGGATTCAATGCGTCCTTAGTTGGAATGAAAGATGGAGATCCTGCTACTGGATGGTTTGAAAATTCAGACAATGATGGACTTTGGACTACGATGTATTTAGGAGCTGAAGTTTTTAGATACGCGGTTACTCGTTCTCCAGAAGCACTTCAAAATTGTCGTGAATCATTTGAAGCATTGGAAAGATTATATTCCATTACCAAAATACCAGGTTTCCCCGCTCGTTCATATGAACGTACAGGATATAATCGCGGAGATACACCTTGGCGCAGAGCAGCAGAACCAGATTGGGATTGGAAATCGACTACCAGTAGTGATGAAGCTATTGGACATATTTTTGCCTTCGGTGCAATTGCAGAATTAGTAGACGATGCAGATTTGAAAAAAAGAGCTATCACATTAATCGATACGCTAATGACACATATCATCGATCATGGATATTACTTGATTGACTGGCATGGTAAGCCTACCTTATGGGGCCGTTGGAGTCCAGAATATGTGAATGCATTCCCTATTCAAGTAGGTGACAGAAAAATAACTGCTTCTAATATTACGGCTATGTTGCAAACGGCTTATCGCTTTACCGGAAAAAAAATATACAAGGATAAAGCGATGGAGCTTTTAAATAAACAAGGCTACCTAGAAAATCTAATGCGGTCAATGAAAATAATCAATGAAGCTCCCTCTGATGCAAACGGTTTAAGTAAATTACTTTCTAGCTCATGGAATCACTCAGATGATGAAATGTATTTCCTTGGGTACTGGGGACTATACAGATACGCTTTTAATGATACTTTAAAAGCGAAATTCAAACAATCAATTATTGATCATTGGGAAATTGAAAGACCCGAAAAAGAAGGTGCATGGAATATTTTTACTTCCATCACAGGTGAGAAAAATTTCGATTTAAAAGAAGCAATTTGGTATTTACAAAAATATCCATTAGACTTAGTTAATTGGAGAATGGTCAACAGCAAGCGAAGTGATATAGAGCTTATCGCACCCAATTTCAGAGAGCAGACTACCAAAGAAGTGCTTCCTCCAAGTGAGTTGACCATTGAAAGGCACAATGCCAATCGATTTACATTAGATGGTGGCGATGCCAATGGATCATCCGAATATTCTGCTGGTGACATTTGGTTATTTCCCTATTGGTTGGGCAGATACTTACAAGTAATTAGTGCTCCTAATAAATAATTAAGGTTACCAAAAAATAACAAGCTCAGTTTATGAAAAAAATACTTTTACTGTCAATTGGATTAATTTTAATTAGCTACTTGTATGCTCAACAAGCTATTGAAAAGGCACCTACGAATTACGAGACACTTATTTTTCAACCTGTAAAGGAACATGTTCATGGAAGCAGTATAGTGAGCCTACCCAATGGAGACCTAATAGCAGCCTGGTTTCAAGGGCATGGTGAAAGAACTGCGGATGATGTTAAAATTATGGGAGCAAGACTAGTAAAAGGATCAAAAATTTGGTCTACTCCATTTTTATTAGCGGATACACCTGATTTACCCGATTGCAATCCTGTACTATTTTTAAATGGAGAGGGTAAATTATTTTTAGTTTGGATTGCAGTACAAGCTAATAAATGGCAGTACTCTATTTTAAAATTTAGAACCTCAGTTAATTATAATCAAAGTGGTGCTCCAGTATGGCAGTGGCAAGATAATATATTGCTAAAACCAGATGAAAAATTTGCTACCGAAACTGAATCTAAATTCAAGCAATTACCTAAAACAGGAGCTGGTTGGTCAGAATTTGCTCAAAAATATGATCAGACAATTATAGAAGCTAGTAAAGATTTATCTAAACGTTCCATAGGATGGATGACCCGTATTAAGCCTTTAATATTAAAAAACGGCAGGATATTACTACCTCTTTATTCTGATGGTTTCAATTTTTCTTTAATTGCTATTTCAGATAATAATGGAGAAAGTTGGTACCCCAGCTTACCCATCATTAGCAGAGGAGGTGTACAACCCGCTTTGGTTCAAAAAAAGGATCAACATATCATGGCTTATATGCGTGATAATGGAGATGATCCAGGAAGATTACAATTAAGTGAATCAGCTGACTTGGGTAAAACTTGGACTGCAGCAATCAAAACCGACATCCCCAATGCAGGAAGCAGTGTAGAAGCTTTGGTACTGCAAGATGGCCGTTGGGCTTATATTAGCAACGATCAGGAAAAAGGACGCCATAGATTGAGTTTATATATTTCGAATGATGAAGGAAGTACTTGGACTTGGAAATCAGTTTTGGAAAATGAAGAACCTAGCAAAGGAAGTTTTTCATATCCTTGTTTGATTCAATCTGCCGATGGATTAATAAGAATTACTTATTCTCATCAATTAGGTAATACTGGCGAGGCCATTAAATATGTCTGTATCGATCCTGCCAAAATTATTACCTCTAAAAAATAATATCTTTTAAATAACATTTATGAAATACTTTTTTATTAAAATCAACCTCTTTATTTGTCTTTTATTTTTATCTACCCTATCCAATGCTCAGACATTCAAAGCAGGTGCAGCGCTAAGAATAATAACACCCAATCCCCTATTACCTATATCTGGAGGAGTTGGAATACCCAATCCTTCAAAAGAAAAACAAGGAGATTTATTTGTAAGAGCCGTAGTAATTGAAAAAGGTAAAACTCGAATTGCAATCGTTAGTGTTGACAATCTGGGTTGGACTTCCATATTAGGAGACAGATCAAGAAAACTCATCAAGGGTATTGCTGCTGAAAATATTTTAATTGGTGCAACGCATACGCATAGTGCACCCGATGCATATGCTTTTCCTGATGAAAAGGGAAATACTGGAGCTGATTTTAAATACCTTGATTTATGTGTACAGCAGATTGCAGATGCAGTAAATGAAGCCATTTCAAAACTTGAACCAGCCACACTTAAAACCAATGTTGAAGAAGCCATTGGGAAAATTGCATATAATTATTATGCAGACCAATTGTATGATCCACGTTGCGGAGTAATTCAAGCAATAGCCAGTTCAGGAGCTAATATAGATAAGCCAATTTTTACGCTAGTAAATTATGCAGTCCATCCTGAAGTGATTGGTTCAAGAAGAGGAATTCTTAGTCCAGATTTATGTGGTCCTTTGTATTCAAGAATTGAGCAGAAAGCTGGCGGCATGGCCATTTTCATGAATGGAGCACAAGGTGGTATGGTAACTGCAGACAACAGAGTTAAAAACGGCGAAGAAGCAAATGATTGGAATGAATGCAAACGAATTGGGGAATTGCTAGCAGATGAAGCTTTAAGGATAATTAATAAAGCAAAGATTCAAGTTGACCCTACATTATATTGCACCGCTAGAACTTTAAAATTCCCAATTACCTCTCCTTTGATGAAATATATTTTGGCAAATTCAAAATTAAAATCTGATAAAGCAGTAGGAAATAACATTTCAACCCAACAGAATTTAATCAATATTGGCACTGCACAAATTGTAACCATTCCTGGTGAGGCCTTACCTAATATTGGTTACTATCTTAAAAGAAAAATGCACACTAAACAAGCTTTCCTTTTCGGATTAACCAATGATGCCTTTGGATATATTTTGACAAAAGAAGATTTTCAAAGTTTCAAAAGATATGATTATGTAAGTAGGACTAGTCTTGGTGAAATGACTGGAGATATACTGGTAAATGAAACTTTAAAATTAGTGACTGAATCGCCAGCATCAACTGATTTTAAATAAATCGAATTCAAAATTTAAAGAAAACTAATTAAAAAATATTAGAAGCATTATAATTGTAAGCTATAATTTCCAATTAACTGGTTCAATTATAATAAACACAGTTTCATCTTATGACAAAAATAACTGAGCAGCCCGGCAAATATAGAGATTTAGAAAAAAAGTCTATTCAAGAATTGACAGCAAGCATTAATGCAGAAGATAAAACAGTTGCACTAGCAATTGAAAAAGAATTACCAAAGATAAACTCGTTAATTGAAGCAATTGCAAACAAGCTCGAATCAGGTGGAAGATTATTTTATCTCGGAGCAGGAAGTGGAGGTCGACTCTCTGTTTTAGATGTAATTGAACTACCAACTACCTATGGTATTGAACCAGGAATAGTAGATGTGATTCTTGCAGGTGGAAAAGAAAATTTAGTATTAGCACTGGAAGAAAAAGAAGATGATACAGAAGCTGGTTGGAAAATGTTGGTTGAAAAAAATATTTCTGAAAAAGACATTGTACTAGGTATTTCTGCAAGTGGTTCTACTCCATTTGTATTATCAGCACTTACCCAATGTCAAAAAAATAATATTACTACCGGCTGTATTGTAAGCAATCCAGATTCAACCATTGCAGCAAAAGCTAATTATCCTGTGGAAGTGATTACTGGCCCCGAATTCATCTGCGGTAGTACAAGAATGAAATGTGCTACGGCACAAAAAATGTTATTTGATATGATCAGTACCACCACCATGATTAGATTGGGAAGAGTGGAAGATAACAGGATGGTTAATGTAAAATTAATCAATGATAAAATTACTGACCGAGCAGTAAAAATGCTAATGGAGAAATCTGGTCTTTCAGATTACGATCAAGTAAAAGAAATACTATTAACCAACGGCAGTGTAAAAAAAGCACTTGATATTATCCGAAAAGTATGACACCATCCATCCATTCGTCCCAACCAATTACTACAGATGAAAAAACAAATCTCAAATATTTATTTATCATAGGATTACTATTCTTTGTTTTTGGTTTTGTAACATGGCTAGGATCTGTATTAATTCCTTATTTAAAAATAACTTGCCAGTTAAATAATATATCCTCTTATTTAGTAGCATTTTCTTTTTACATTTCTTATCTGCTTTTGGCCCTACCCTCTGCAGCATTATTAAAAAAAACAGGATTTAAAAATGGGATGGCTTTAGGGTTGTTACTGATTTCAGTAGGTACTTTACTTTTTATTCCTGCAGCAAAAACGAGAATGTTTTCACTTTTTCTTGTAGGTCAATTTATACAAGGAAGTGGACTAGCAATTTTACAAACTGCCGCCAACCCATATGTGGTAATGTTAGGGCCCAGAAAAAGTGCTGCCAAAAGAATTAGCATCATGGGTATTTGCAATGGTATTGCAGGCATCGTAGCTCCCATCATATTAGGTGCAATTATTTTAAACGATTCAGACCAAACCAATCTCAATCAATATGCTGCAGACTTAGAAAAAAAATCAATTGTGCTGCAACAAATCGCCAATAAAGTGATCGCTCCATATGCTTTTATGACGATTCTATTATTATTGATTGCTATTTTTATTTATCGCTCTGGACTTCCAGAAATTGACCCTGAAAAAGAAGAAGATACTACCATAAAAAATGATTTAAACAAAAATAGTATTTTCCAATTCCCCCATTTAATGATGGGAGTAGTTTCGCTGTTCTTGTATGTAGGGGTAGAAGTAATTGCAGGAGATAGTATCATTTTGTACGGAGCTTCTCAAGGTATCGCCCTATCAACAGCGAAATTTTTCACCAGCTTTACTCTTTCAGGAATGCTGATAGGCTATCTGATTGGCATTATTGCTATTCCAAAATTTTTATCGCAGGAAAAGGCATTGAAAATATCTGCCATTTTAGGAATCGTATTTTGCCTTCTTGCGCTGGCAACCAACGGAAAGATATCGCTTACTTTTATTGCTTTACTTGGATTGGCAAATGCACTTATCTACCCTTCCATTTGGCCCCTCGCTCTAAATGGACTGGGATCATTTACTAAAATTGGTTCATCTCTTTTAATCATGGCAATCGGTGGCGGAGCGATTCTGCCATTAATTTATGGACGAATAGCTGATCACTTTTCTCCACATCAAGCTTATTGGATGGTGATTCCTTGCTATTTAGTTATTCTATTTTATGCAATTAAAGGGCATAAGTTAGTTGGCAAATAATTCAAAAAAGCATCTTAAAAAATATCAATCTGCTGATGCAGTTGCTGAATTCTATTTTATAACTCTATAATACAAATTGCGCGCTTCTGCTAACATTTTATCATTGTGACATTGTAAAGCAAAATGGCCTTGCGAATAGTCAGCATCATCGTGCGTGGTAACCAATGAATCTTTAACCCAAATTTGAATATGGGATCCAACTGCTTTTACTCGCATGGTAAACCATTCACCATTCTTTGTTAGCAGAGCAGATGCTTTTCCTGTTGGAGTGCCAGGTTTCCAAAGCCATCCTGTATAAGCATCTTGGCTATTACAAATTTGAGCTTCGTACCCTCTTGGAAATCCGTTCGGATTATCTTTAGATTCATTAGACCTAAAATAAAAACCGCTATTTGCTCCATTGCCCAAATCAGTAATACGAAATTCACCCCTTGCTTCAAAATCAGTCACCACCGGATCTGCATAAAGATGACCTAATCCTCCCGATCCTGTGATTACCCCGTTAATGACTTTCCAATTCACCACCCCTCTTGAAGTCCAACCAGTAAGATCTTTTCCATTAAATAAGGATATCCATTTTTCTGCATGTTTAGAAGAATGCTGGTTGCTACTAAAAGCACTTGCTAAAACAATAGTTGCCACTAGAATAAGCAGAATGTAGCTACGGGAAATTTTCATAATCCTATTTTTTACTTCGTTTAAAATAATAGATAAAGTAATTTATGCAATGAAAAGGAAATTTCCCAAATTTTGATTGGCACTCAATATAGAAAACAGAAGAATAATTGGATTCTATAACCCCTTGTGAACCTTTTCAAGATAATTTTAATACAAAAAAAATATCAAAAAAAAAAACAGTTACAAATAGCTTTACATAAGATTCTTAACTTAATTTTAAGCACTTAACTTAAAACTATTCAGATGAAGCCGATTGTACAAATATCACTTGACCTAACAAATATTGATGAAGCGCTAGAAACCGCTGCTATGGCTATGCGCGCAGGAGTTGACTGGCTAGAAGCGGGTACCCCTTTAATTTTAGCAGAAGGATTACATGGAGTGAAAAAACTCCGTGAAGCATTTCCTGGTATTCCGATCGTTGCAGATTTGAAAACCATGGATGGCGGTTATCTGGAAGCAGAAATGATGGCGAAAGCTGGAGCAACACATGTAGTAGTAATGGCACGTGCACACGCTGAAACTATTAAATGTGTAGTAAAAGCAGGAAGAGATTTTGGCGCCAAAGTAATGGGTGACAACCTAGGTTGTCCTGATATGGTGGAAGCGGCAAAATGGTTAGAAGACCTAGGCTGTGATTATGTTATTCATCATATTGGCTATGATGAAAGAAGAGGTATCGCCGCTCAGGGTTTACGTATGCCAAGTCCATTAGACCAATTAAGAGAAGTAGTGAATGCAGTTAAAATACCGGTACAAGCTGTCGGTGGATTGACCCTAGAACAGGCTATCCAATGTCCTGCCTATGGTGCGCCATTGGTAGTATTAGGAGCTCCGCTTACTATTGATGCGGATGCTTTCAAAACTGCAGATGGTAACCTAGAGGCCTCCTTAAGGTTGATTTGTGAAAAGATTCATGCTTATGGCGATATTGCCTAAATTGATTAAAATATTTTAAAATTAATTTATATGTCAACAAAAAATACATCAGCTGCAGTTGTAAACTTTTCCCCTGAAAAAGGGTCAGTTGAAATACGTGAAATCGAAAGACCTACCATTGGTGAAGATGATATATTATTGGAAGTGGCCAATGTAGGAGTATGTGGAAGTGATTTACATCAATGGACATCTGACCATAGTTGGCCAGTAAATTATCCAGTAGTACTTGGACATGAATTTGGAGGCCATATTGCCGAAATTGGAAGCAGAGTAACTGGATGGAAAGAAGGTGACAGAGTAGTGAGCGAAACAGCTGCTATTATCAATCCTAATAGCCCGTTAACAAGAACAGGTTTATACAATCTAGACCCAGATAGAAAAGGATTTGGATATGGTGTTAATGGTGCTATGACCAAATATGTAAGAGTACCCGCTAGATGCTTACACAATGTACCTGATAACCTTCCATTTGAACAGGCTTGTCTTACCGAGCCTTGTTGTGTAGCTTATAATGCAGTAGTTGAAAACTCTCATATTAAGCCAGGTGACAGAGTAATCGTTCTTGGCCCTGGTACCATTGGTATACTTTGTGCAGCGATGGCAAGACTATGTGGTGCTGAAGTAGCCATTGTTGGTCTAGAAAATGACCGTCACCGTCTTAATATTGCAAAACAATATGGCTGTGATGTAATCGTTGGTGATGCCACTGAATGGGCAAAACAAAAAGATGGATTGGGAGCTGATTTCATTATCGATGCTGCCGGTGCTAGTATCACACTTAAGATTGCAATACAATTGGTAAGACCTAATGGACATATTACTAAAGTTGGATGGGGACCTCAACCACTTGGTTTTTCTTTGGATCCACTTGTACAAAAAAATGTAACCTTAAAAGGTAGCTTTAGTCATAACTGGCCAATTTGGGAAAAAGTAATCCGATTACTTTCTACAGGAATGTTAGATGTAAAACCTATCATTGGTGGCGTATGGGCAATTACAGATTGGCATGAAGCATTTGAAAAAATGCATAAAGGGGAAGTTGTAAAAAGCGTTTTAAAACCTGTATAAATGCGATTAAAAGATAAAGTAATAATAATTACCGGAAGCACAACTGGTATTGGCAAAGCAATTGCGCTGAAATGTGTATCTGAAGGAGCAAAAGTGGTGATTCATGGCTTGGAACAAAAATGGGGAGAAGAAGTAGTTGCCGAATTAGGAAAAGAAAATGCTGTATTGCATATTGATAATTTAGCTGAAGCAGGAACTGCAGAACGTTTAGTAAATGTTGCTTTAAAAAGTTTTGGAAAATTAGATGCAATTGTAAATAATGCAGCAATCGTTGCTTCCTCCAATATTTACACTACTGACAGTGAATTTTTACAACGTATTTTTCAAGTAAATACGGTTGCGCCTTTTTTACTAATCAAAGCAGCGCTTACTCAGCTTACGCTTAACAAGGGTTGTGTTCTAAATATTGGTTCAGTAAATGCATATAGTGGAGAACCTAATCTACTTGCTTATAGTGTTTCTAAAGGGGCTTTGATGACCTTAACTCGTAATTTAGGCGATACCCTTCATCGTGAAAACCATGTGAGGGTCAATCAAATTAATCCAGGCTGGATTTTAACTGAAACAGAACGTGAAAGAAAAAAGGTACACGGCTTAGCAGACGATTGGTATAAAGATCTACCATCAGTATATGCTCCTGCAGGGCGTATACTATGGCCTAAGGAAATTGCTGCGGCTGCCATCTATTGGCTGGCTGATGAATGTGGACCTATCAGTGGACAAGTGGTAGAATTAGAGCAACATCCATTTATCGGTCGTAATCCACCTAAAGATGCGACTACTATTCCAGTAAATAAATAAAATAAAAAACTATGCCTAAAATAGCTGTATTTCCAAAAGCCTTCATGCAACAATTATGCAAAGATGGAACGATGAAGGTTTCTGAATGGATTGAACTTGCCTGTAAACTTGACATTGAAGGATTGGAATGGTATGCAGGATTTTTAGAAATGAGTGACGAAAAAAATTGGCTTCCTTTTAGAAAACAAGTGGAAGATCATGGCAAAACAATCCCGATGATGTGCTGCTCGCCTGATTTTACTCATCCAGATAAAGCATTTCGTGACATCGAAGTTGCTAAGCAAAAAAAATGGATAGATATGACTCAAACTTTAGGAGGAAACTATTGTAGAGTTTTATCTGGTCAGCGTAGACCCGAATTATCCATTAATGAAGGGGTTAAATTAGCAGCTGATTGTATTTATGAATGTCTTCCCTATGCTGAAGAAAGAAATATTACGCTTATTCTAGAAAACCATTACAAGGATGATTTTTGGACTTATCCTGAATTTGCTCAACAAATGGATGTATTCTGTCAGCTAGTTGATAGCATTGATCATCCATTTTTTGGAGTAAACTATGATCCAAGTAACACTTATTTAGCAGGTGAAGATCCTATTGAATTACTTAAGCGCGTGTCCCACCGAGTAGTAACTATGCATGCAAGTGACCGTTATTTAAAAGAAGGTACTTTAGAAGACCTTAGAAAAGAAGAAGGTGGTGCTGCAGGTTATGCAAAAAGATTAAGTCATGGTGAAATTGGAAAAGGACTCAATGATTATGATGCTATTTTTACTGAATTAAAAAGAGTGGGTTTTGATAGCTGGATCAGCATTGAAGATGGTGTAGATGGAATGGATCAATTAGAAAGAAGCGTTGCCTTCTTACGTAAAAAAATACCTACCTATTGGCCAACAAACTAATATAGATTTACTGATTAGTGATTATATAAACTCGATCGATCAGCATTCGAAAAAATATTTAGAAATAAAAAACAGTTGATTAAGTTAAAACTTGATTAACTGTTTTTTTTGCCCCTACCAAACATTTCTAGGACAAAAATCACCATATTTATTACCCAACAAAAAACCTAGCACAATTTCATGGGTATTTTTTGTAAAAATTCTGTATTGAGAACCCATGCTAGTTTCATAGGCATAACTGATATTGAAAGTATTGGACAAATTGAAACCTGCCATAGCAGAATAGCCACTGATTAAATCAGAATAGTGATAGCTCCCTCCTACCCAAAGCTTGTCAAGGTATTGTAATTTTACATTGGTATGAAGTCCATATAATTGAGGTTGCATGTACTGTACCATCACAGAAGGAAGAGCACTTACCTCATCAGTTAGAAAAAAACGATAGCCGCCAGTTAAAAAATAATTAGGAGAAAAATAATTGCCATTAGTAACACCTGAATTAAATTTTACTGTTCCCACTAAAATATTTTGTACTGAAAGTCCTGCAAAGTAATCAGCACCATATAGCCACAACCCTGCGCCTAGCTCAGGCTTGATAACTTTTACATCTCCATTTATAAACCCGATGGCTGGATCATTAGGGTCTAAATCTGCAAAATTAATTTTCGTCCTATCTAAATTGAATCCTGTAACTCCCATGTTTATTCCCGCAGACAAAGTAGTGGCAATACTTAATGGTTGGTGATAAGCATAAGATACATAAGTTGTCCAGCGATTAATAAAACCGGTTTTATCATTCAATGCGGTTATACCTAGCCCATGGTGGGCATCGGGTGCAGTGTAATTATCAGAAAATTTCTTGCCGCGAGGATTTTCACCAGGCACTTCAAATGAGGTAGCAGAAGTTTTATAATCCGTCTTTCCGATAGGACCATGAATACTAAAATAGGTGGTAACAGGTGCGCCATCGATACCAGCCCATTGATTCCGGTAACTTAATTTTACATCTTTATAATTTTCAATTCCAGCAACTGCAGGATTAAGAATATAATTGTTCAAAATATATTGCGAATAATATGGCTTGGATTGAGAAAAAATCAATCCAGATGAAAATAGAAACAACCAAATTATAATTAAATTTTTCATTGATGCTGTTTGATTGAATTATTGCTATTTTACAATAGTGACATATCCAGTAATTGGCTTTCGACCACTTCCTGGTTGTAAAATATAATAATAGGTATCAAAAGGTAATTGCTTTCCCTTTAAAGTCCCATCCCAGGCGCTAGCATCCGTATATTTCCTTGTTTCATATACTAGCTGTCCACTTCTAGTAAATACCTGCAAACTACAATCTGGATAAGAATCTAAATATTTTATTAACCATCGATCGTTAATACCATCCCCATTGGGTGAAAATAGATTAGGTACTTTAATGCCTACTAAGATCTTAACAAACAAACTATCTGAAGATTTGCAACCACCCTTTGCCGTTATAGTCAACTTGTAACCTATATCTGTCAATGGGTTTACCACAGTTGTACTTGGATTGGTTACGGAATTTAAATAGCTCGCTGGTGACCATAAATATTGCACTTCAGTTCCAGTTACCAAAGAAGACAATACTATGGAACCCCCTTCTAAAACTACTCTATCGGGTCCAATATCAACCGTTGGATTTGGATTTACTGTAAATACTTTTTTTACCGTATCACTCACACATCCAAAATTATTTTTAATCGACAGACTTACATCAAAAGTACTAGCAGTTTTATACAAATGTTCTGGGCTGTGGGTAAGATCACTTTGACCATCTCCAAAATTCCAGCTCCATGCTGTTGCAACAGTATCTATACCACTTAGCATTGATGAAAAAATAACTTTATTGCCTAAACAAACATTGGGTAAATCGCTGCTCATAATAGCCTTAGGCTGTGAATGTATAGAATTGAATACAATCGTAGTATCACTCACACAACCATTGCCACTGGTAGCCTTTAAATAGATATTGTAAGAGCCAATAGATGAATAAATATGAGTGGGAGTATTGGCAACAGAATTATTATTAACTCCACTCATTGGGTCACCAAAAATCCAATTATAGGTTATTGCATTTTCGGTCCTATCTTCAATGGTAGTCTGGTTAATGAATTGTACAGATGCGTTTGGTAAACAGGTAGATACAGGTAACGAAAAATTTGGTTTAGGTAATGGCCTAACGGAAACCTTTAATTGCTTTAAAGAACTCACACAACCATTAGAAGTGGACACTTTTAGTGCAACAGAATAATCACCCGCTTTTGAATAAACATGAGAAAATGATTGAGGAGTATTTTTTATTACCGCTGGTAATCCATCACCAAAATCCCAAGTAAATTGTGTCAACTGTCCCACCGAAGCAACTGAAGTGCTATTAAAAAATATATTTTTTGTTTCGCAGGCAGGTTGATCATTTGTAAAATCTGCCGTAGGTGGTGCCATTACTGTAATCACCTGAGAGGCAGTATCTATACAGCCTCCAGCGGAAGAGGTGTAAGTATATAAAATTCGATGGGTACCTGCTCCTGTAATTATGGGACTAAAAATTCCTGCACTTGAAACACCTGGACCATTGAATTTAAATGTGCCAGGTATAACGCCAGTCTCCGAAGCCTGAGTAATTTGATAAGGCAATGCATCCAAACATAGAGCAGGAACAGTTCCAAAACTTACCTTGGGTGATGCATTAACAGTAATCGTTTGTAATTTATCTTCAACACATATTGTTCCAGAATAAGCCCTTAAACGAATGATGAAATTTTTTGTAAGTGGTGTTTGAAAATTAGAATACAAATGTTTGTATATTTTTCCAATGAAAGGAAAATCATCTAGCTCAAATAAATTCGGTGCCCCAGAATTATCCCAATAAATTTCTACCTTGGTTACTGAACCAGGAAATACAGAAGAGACATTGGTAATACTTACAGAATCATTTGCGCAAAGAGTAACCGAATTACCCACCGTAAAATCTGCCTTTGGATTACTAGCATTAACAATGAAATCTTGAGTGACTGTACTAGCACATCCGCCACTACCAGTTACTTTTAAGTTTACAGTATAGGGACCTACTACTGTATAACTGTGTTTAGGATTTTGCAGACTAGATACATTTAAAGTGCCTGAAACTGGGTCTCCAAAATTCCATAACCAACTTACAATAGAGCTCGTTGCTATTGAGCTGGTATCTTTAAATTCTGCATAGCTATCACTTAAACAGACCTCAGGTGAAATAAATCCTGCGACAGGATTTGGATGAATGACTATATTTTTACTGGCAACAGAACTTTTACAACCAGAATTCGAAACCACTTTCAAAGTAACTGTTTTAGAACCCGATGAACTATAACTATGAGAGCGATTCGATTTTGTTAGAAGCGTATCGAATACTCCATCTCCATAATCCCAATACCATTTAACAATGGTTCCTACTTCAATTGAACTTGAATCTGTTAACACAATTACTTTATTGGTACAAATGGTATCCGTCATCAAAAATTGAACTTTGGGAACAGTACTGATCGCTATTGGAATAGTGGTGTCTGCAATACATCCAATATCATTGATCGAAATCATTTTAACAGCGAAGGACCCCGGTGCTGCATTAGCATATCTTTTCACTGGATCCTTTACCTTATCAACTGTAGCATCACCAAAATCCCAATTCCATTTTACAGTAGGTCTTCCACTGCCAATGGTAGCATCAAAAAACTTTAGATCGTCAGTAACACAACCAGTTTGAGTAATGGTAAAATTTGCTTTGGGTGAATCATAAACCAGTACATCATAATTGATCTCTTGTAATCCACTGCATCCATCGGTTGAGGGATTATTAGCAGTTACCTTGATGGGCACTGTTCCTTTAACAGTAAAATTATACTGACCAGGTAATTTAAAAACATTTACAGTTCTTCCATCTCTGACAAATACACTATCGGGAACAGGCGCATTGTTTATTACATTTTTATTAGGACTAACACTAGAATTATTAGCAAAATCCCAAACTAAACTTGTAGGCAAATAAGGTAAGGTGATAGATAAATTTACTGGAGTTCCTTTGCAGGTTGCTGGAAAATTAATAGAAGCATATTGACTTTGAAGAGTAATATATTGATAAAGGTCTTTCACATTGGTACCTGCATTATAACCATAAGATTCTACTGAACCATAACCATAGGCAATACACATAAAACCACTATCTGAAACAATTCGATGATTAGGATTAGCATTGGTAGAAGAAGTGACATCTTCCTGAATATATGAATAACCAGTGCTACCAATAGCAATAGGCACTGCAATCGGAGGAGCATTATCAATTTTTAAAGAATTGAAAGTGCTTGTCTTGAAAATAATATTTAAATAGTGATTGTCGATTTGTGTATTGGGTGGAGTCAAATCCTTTCTTGCCGACATGACTGTAATATCACTTAGCGTTTGCTCAATAGAATTTAATATAATCATCTCAGGATCACTAGGTACATTGTCACAATTTTGTGCAGTTATATATTGCAAAACACAAATTGGTTTGTTGGAACTTATTACTTGGGCTTTGTTATTTCCTGAAGTACTTATTTCGTAAAATCGATTTCCAATTATGGAGGATTGATTTAAGGCAACCCCATTTACATAAACTACCTCTGATGGATCCTGAACAAATATTCTAAATATATCGTAGGATTTATTTTTAAATGGAGCAGTATAATAAATTTTGCCCCAGGATGAAAAAGGAAACATCTGCTGATATAAATTATCTCCAGAACTAGCATTTGAACATCCCATAAAAGTCCTAGTAGATCCAGAAAAAACAGCAATTGGCTTACAAGGAACAGTTGATGAAGCTACTGATTTGATATAAGACCCTGTTAGATCATTGCTACTCTGATATTGATAAACATCCCCTTTATTGAGTTTCACCTGAAAAGAAACATTAGCAGCTCGCTTAT
The DNA here is from genome assembly GCA_945876095.1 of Chitinophaga pinensis. GTDB lineage: Bacteria > Bacteroidota > Bacteroidia > Chitinophagales > Chitinophagaceae > Ferruginibacter > Ferruginibacter pinensis_E. The sequence goes on along the minus strand of CAMCMP010000001.1, from coordinate 178,550 downwards.
TTGATATATCAGGCTGCGTAGGAACTATATCCACTGTTGTACTATCCTCAGTTGCTACAATAGCAAATTCAGAATAATTGCCAGCTCCAGAACCTACTGATTGATAACTAGCGGCATAATACTCTCTTCCCAATACAGCAGTTGGGATTACAAGGGTGGAGCCCGACCTTGCCGCATTTAAAATATGGGCATATACAGCAACGTTCTGGGTGCTAGTAATATGAATACCTTTTTTGGTGCCAATTCCTTCAGATTGAGCATTATAAGCCAGCAAATTGCTTGGTGTAGTAGAACTCGTAATTTGAATGGTAGTTACTTTATTTGCATAAGCGGTGACTGGTGCAGAGGCAACTCCATTTACTTCAATAGTCACTATCGCATCTTGATCAGAAGTAATGTATAAGGCCATCCTGGAGGTAGTTCCATCTATATGACCAGTGTAGGCAACCCAAAAATCCTTTCCTTTATTACTAAAATCTTGTGAAAAGCTGGTAAATGAAGCGCACAAGATCAAAAGCACTAAGAACCATTTTTTCATAAGAATTGATACAATTTTAAATATTTGCAAGGTTATATTGAAAAAAAATATAATCTTTTGAACTAGAACCAAAATTACACACCCTATAGGACATAATAAACTTACAAAAGTTTAAAGTAAATAGAAAAAAAATATAATAAAGCTAACTAACGCTCAAAAGCATATTTATTTTCACACCAAAACTTATCCAATGCAATCAATCGTTCTTTAAAAAATGTAATCATCAATGGCCATTCATTCTGATTAAGTATGCTCACATTTTGAAGTGAAGTATATATTTCACTTATTACTTTACCATTTGAGTCAGAACAATGCAAATTCCAATGCCATTTCTCTGATAAAAATTGACAAAGCTTATTTTTAAGCTGCTCCATTTTTTCAAAATAAAGTTTTTGCAAATCAATATCGTTATGAGAAAGAGTAATGGATATTTTAGCTTGATCATTTTCAGCAACCATCAAAAATCGAATATCCTTCTCCCCTGTTTTGTAATTTATCCAATTTATTTTTTCTCCCTCTGACGATGGAATAGGTGCTAAATATTGGCCTAGAGAAGTCCAAAATTTCTGATTTAAAAACGACGCTTCCTGCTTTGAATACATTTAGTAAAATTACTTGATAAAAGATTGATTATTAGATCAGTTTCGAAAATACCATAAGCCCTTCCCACAATTTATTAGCTTTGCACCCTTATGAACTTTAAGAAGGACGCTTTTATAACTTGGAAATTATCTGCCCCCATCATTTTAGGAGAGCTTACTCAAATGGCACTCGGTATTATCGACAGTATTATGGTAGGTAAAATAAGCTACCAACATTTAGCTGCAGCAGCCCTGGTAAACAGTGTACTCAATATTCCCTTTGTGCTTGGGTTTGGAATGACCATGTCAATTTCGCAAACTGTTTCTATGGCCAATGGTCAAAAAGACGAGTCAAAAGTATCCCATTATTTATTTAATGGATTCTGGTTATGTACCATTGCGGCGGTAATTATTGCTGTCACCTTACACTTCAGTAAAAATATTTTGTTTCATCTGGGTCAAGATGTTGAAGTAAGTACTTTAGGTGCTCCTTATCTTCAAATTATGGGCTGGTCTATCATTCCGATGATGATGTTTATTAGTTTAAAACAATTCGCAGACGGATTGGAAAGAACTAAAACAGCCATGCTCCTTTCGATTGCAGCATTACCGATAAATATTTTAATCAACTGGTTTTTAGTATATGGAAATTTAGGATTTCCAAGACTTGAATTAACTGGTGCAGGTTATGGAACTCTATTCACCAGAATTTTAATCTTATTAATATTTATAGTTGTTTTATTTGTCAATCCTTTTTTTAGTAGATACATAGCAGTTAGAAAAAAACAATGGATCATTACATTACAAACTATCAAAGAATTATTGCATATCGGAATTCCTAGTAGCCTGCAGGCTACCATGGAATCTGGCGCATTTGCTGTTTCAAGCATCATCATTGGTACCTTAGGGGCTATTCAACTAGCCGCACATCAAATAGCACTTAGTTGCGCTTCCCTTGCCTTTATGGTTTCTTGGGGATTAGCGCAAGGAGGCTCAATTAGAGTGAGTAATGCATTAGGTAGAAATAATTGGAGAGACATCCATCTGATAGGAAAAAGTACACTTGCAAGCAGTTTAGTTTACGGTATACTAGGTGTTGCATTTTTTATTTCCTTCAGAAATTATTTACCACTAGCTTTTAATAATGAACCTACTGTTATGGCGCTAGCTTCTGTTTTAATGTTATTCGCAGCTGTTTTCCAAATTTCAGATGCTTCACAAGTAACTGCAGTGGGTTTATTGAGAGGTATAAAAGATGTAAAAATACCGACGCTATATATTTTGATTGCTTACTGGGTGGTAGGAATTCCAATTGGCTGCTTAATGGCATTCACCTTTAAAATGGGTGCAGCTGGCATGTGGATAGGATTTGTAAGCGGACTCACTTTTAGTGCTGTTTTTTTAAATTATCGATTCTTTAAATTATTGAAAAACAAAAATGAAAGTTTATCAGAATAATTTATTTATACAATTCGTACAATACTTTAGAATTAAAAAGGGATCTTACTTCAACAATTAGTTGACTCAATGAACGAATTTAAGTTCCGATACTATATTATTAATAAGCCATACAATATGGTTTCACAGTTCATCAGCTCACATTCAGTTGGCTTACTGGGCGATTTGGATTTTAAATTTCCTGAAGGAATTCATGCTGTGGGTAGATTAGATAATCATTCTGAAGGTTTACTTATTTTAACTACCAATAAAAAAATTACCCGATTATTATTTCTGGGCGACTCACCGCATAAAAGAACTTATTTAGTGCAAGTGAATAATATAGTGAGTGCTGAATCAGTACACTTACTTCAAACAGGGGTTACCATAAAAATAAAAGAAGGAAAACAATATATCACACCACCTTGCGAAGTAAGTATTGTAGATAATCCAGAAAAGATATACCCCTTTGCTATAAATTCTTCGGCTTATGGTCCACATACTTGGCTAATGATCACATTAACAGAAGGTAAATTTCATCAAGTAAGAAAAATGATGGGCGCTATCCACCATCGTTGCAAGAGATTGATACGAATTTCAATAGAAGATCTTTTATTAGGAGCACTACCACCCGGAGAAGTTCAAGAAATAGAAGAAAATTTATTTTTTAAGCTATTAAAAATTAACTCTAAATAATAAATTAATTTAAAAAAAATAATGAAAAAAGCATTGGTATTAGGTGGTACAGGGCTGGTTGGAAAACAATTAATTGAATTGTTACTGCAAGACAAAAATTACTCAATAATTGCTTTGGTCAGAAAAGCTTTGCCTATTGAAAATGAAAGACTAACGCAAGTAATATTTAATTATGATAATCCTAAAAATGAATTGATCATTGCAGAGGAGGTTTTTTGTTGTCTAGGGACAACCATAAAAGTAGCGGGTTCTAAAAAAGCTTTTTACAAGGTAGATTTTGAATATCCTTTTGACATTGCAAAAAGAGCTTACTTAAATGGCGCTAAAAAATTCGCATTGGTTTCTTCCCTAGGAGCTAATTCAAAATCCTCCCTATTTTACAGTAAAACAAAGGGTGAAATTGAAGAGGCTATTACCAAAATTGGTTATGAAAGTCTATTTATTCTTCGCCCTGCATTGCTCTTAGGAAATCGATCAACCCATAGAACGGGTGAACGCATCGCTCAATCGTTTTTTACAAAGCTCTCTTTCTTAATTCCAAAAAAATACAAAGCCATACAAGCGAAGCAAGTTGCAAAGGCAATGATTACTTGCATGAATATTGAACAAGCAGGGGTTCATATATTAGAGTCTTATAAAATTGCGGAATTGTAAAACAATCATTTACAATAAAAACATTACAACAATTATTCCTTTTCCAATTCATCTAATTCTTCCTCCATATAAAAGTCTTCTGACAATTCTTCTTCATCAATAAACACAGAAGAGTCATTTAAAATGACCATCAAAATAATCAAACCACTGCCAGCTTCTTCTTTTAGAAAATTCCATTCTTCAATTTGCCATCCTTGTTCTAGCAATTCGTTTACCCCTTCAACCTCTTCAACTTTAAAATTAGATTTTACACCTTCAATTAATTGCTTTGCATTAACGGTAACAGTTAGTAATTTTTGCATTTTTTTTATTTAATAATAATTGATAAAACTGCTGACAAGAAATATTTTTCATATAACTATATATTGTAATATAATAAAAATTCTTTATCGATGCAAATCAAATTATTACTACTGCAAATACAAAAAACAGAAGAATATTTATGAAAAAAAATTGTAATCCACAGCACAATGTATCCTGCAGCAAAAAATGATTAACAAAAACTCAACATAATTAGATAAATTCTTGTTATTGTTGCAATATGCAGGTTACTCTTACCATTATACGATACCAAAAAAAAAATATTTATTTCGCATTATTAGCAATGGCGATTCACCGATTTCCGTTGTGGCTCAATAAAAAGATTTCATTTTTCAAATTAATGGGGTGCGGTAAAAACGGAACCTTTGATAAAAATCCAGATTGGCAACAATGGGGCATTCTTACCGTCAATCAATCACCTGAAGAAACAATCAATAACAATCAAGATAAAATGATTGCTGAATTGTATGGCAGTTTTATTAGTCACTGGTTTAAATTTTTCAACTGCGAAACCTGGACAATTTTTTTAAACCCAATAGAAGGTCATGGTACTTGGGATGGGACCAATCCTTTTGGAAAAATTGAGAAGTCTACTGACTATGATGGTCCGATTGCTATTTTAACCAGGGCAACCATTAGATTATCTAAATTAAATGCTTTTTGGAAAAACGTAGATGGTGTAGCACAACAAATGGCCAGTGCTGAAGGTTTAATTACTTCCATTGGAATTGGGGAAGTGCCCTTTATCAAACAAGCAACCTTTAGCATTTGGGAAAGTAAAGAGTCAATGAAAAAATTTGCCTACCAAATGCACCAGCACCAAGAGGTAATCAAAAAAACTAGAAAAGAAAACTGGTACAGCGAAGATATGTTTGTACGTTTTATACCCCTTCATACAATTGGGACCATTAGAGGATCGGATCCTTTTAAAAAGGTCTAATTATAAACTAATAACTGATAATCTAATTGATGTAAATATTTATAAAAAATTGCACTAATAACTTAAACTTACATTTAAAATAAATCTGTTTCTAAATTTATGATAAACAAATCTTATTTATCATATTCAAAAATAAATGGAGATAAATCTGGAATGATCTTTCTTGAGCGTTTGGTTTCAAATCTATAAATTAACTGGCCTAGATTCTTCATAAAAGGATAACCAATTGTTTCGTAATCATAAAGATCATCATTCAATACGCCATCTTTATTACAATAAATGGTGGCTGATAAAAAGAATTCTATCTTTTTATCAAAATCTACTATATAAGCTACATCGGTCAATTGACCATAAGCATCTCCTTCCTTATTGAAAATTCTTATATTTTTTGGTATCAACCCTTTTTGTGACCCCAATAATAAAAATTTCCCGTAAGCAGGCCAATAGGTAGCAGTATCTTCCGAATAGGTAGGAAATATACTTTCAGTTGGCAATTGACTCATATTTTTCAACATAAAAGTTCGATCCTCTGCTGTAATATTAAAACGCTGCGCCGGACTTACACTATTAGGAAAAACCAGTCCAATTAAAATTGTATGTAAATCCTCTAAGCCAATCCTATTTTTGGTGGAAAAATCCATTGGCTGATTGATTAATTTACTTCCATTATAAAATGATTTGCCAATAGAATCCTTACGAAGTGAAAATTTACGAATAGCTGACTGCATCGATTGGCTATAAAGGCTAGTCCCTTGAGTAGATAAAAATTTGACTGGGTTGGTATGCCTATTTTGATCAGCCGACAGAGCAATACCTAAACGATGGTATATTTGAGCAGTTTTGTACCCTTTATTTTGCATCTGCTCATTGATATAATCTTGCCCTAAAAATTCATATAAGCGGTTGTAAGCATCATTATCACTTACTATAAGAATTTTTTTAATATATTGAGCAATGCTAGGCTTTCCATCCCTTGTACTTGGGTCATTGTATACAGGTGTTTGGCCGCTATAAGCTTGATCAGTGAGCATCGTAGTATTTTTATCCAATCCATTTATCTTTAATTCGTTCAGCTTTTGCAAAGCCAATAATGAAATAGGCAGCTTTACTGTGGAGGCTGGATAAAAATAGCTGGCGGGATTCAAGTTAAAAGTATAATTCGTAAGGATAGGACTTCCATTACTTGTTCTATCAACTGACGTGTAAATGATTTGAACGTTCCAAACCTTTCGATTTTCAAGTACTTGATCAAATAATTGAGGGTATTGGCTTAGCAAATTTTCAAAAAAGGTATCTTTTCTAACCACCTCCTTTACAACCATTTTTGGGACAACCACGGCAGGTTTTTCAACCACTAAAGGAAGTGTTTTTTTAGTTACCGAACAAGAAACTACCAACAACATATTAGCAAGTAAAAAGATAAGGTAGGGTTTATTTAGTCCCATAGTAAGTATTTGTGTGTAAAATTCATCAAAAATCTAAAATAACCAGCCAACTACTTCAAAGAGTTTTTCCCCTATCTTTGCGGACTTCTAAAAAATTAACATTTTAGCTATTAAAAGTAACCGATTATGAAATTGAAAGGCTTAGTTTGGTTTTTCGCCATTGCACTAGTTTTTATCTCCCTTTGGGAACTATCCTACACATGGGTGATACAAAATTACGAAGGAAAGATAAAAGTACAGGCTGAAAAAATTGTAAAATCACAATTCCCTGATGTAAAGGGTGAGGATAAAGACTTGCTTGTTAAAAGTAGGATGCAGCGTCTATTGGATAGTACAAGAGATAAAAGCATCTACCCAATTGTGGGTACCACTTACCAAAAGTGTAAAGAAAATGAATTAAAACTTGGTCTGGATTTACAAGGTGGAATGAGTGTAACCATGGACGTTAGTTTGGAAGGTTTATTGAAGTCAATGAGCAACAATCCAAAAGACCCTGCACTTATTAAAGCTATTCAAACGGCCAATGCTCAAAAAATAAGCAGCAATACCGATTATATTACACTATTTACTTCTGCATACAAAGAACAAAATCCAGGAGCAAAACTTACTTCCTTATTTGCAGGTGCAGGTAAGCAAGTTAAAATAACTGATAGTGATGATAAAGTAGTTGACCAGATTAGAATAACCGCTAAAGGTGCTATCCAAGAAACTTATAAAATATTATTAAAACGTATTGATAAATTTGGTTTGGCTAGTCCTACCATCAATCTCGACGAAAACAGAGGTGTTATCAACGTAGAGCTGGCGGGTATTACAGATAAAGAAAGAGTTAGGAAATTGCTTCAAGCAAGTGCCAACCTTCAATTCTGGGAAGTGTATAATATCAGTGAATTGGCTACTTCACTGCAAAATGCTGATAAGGCAGTAAGTGATTATTTAAGCGGAGTAAATGCTTCAGATACTTCTAATAAAAATGTAGTAGACTCTGTAAAAAAAGCAGCCAATCAAAATGCATTTTTCAAAGTAATCAATCCTATTGATGGTCAGCAGGATCCAAAAACTGGAAGACCGATTTATAGTTCTGCTATTGGAAGTATTTCATTAAAAGATACAGGTGTTTTTAATTCCTATATGAATTTAGAAATAGTTAAAAACAGTTTACCTGCTGATGTTAAATTCCTTTTAGGTGTAGAAGAAAAAGCTGAAAAAAGTGGTCTACGTTATTATCCTTTATATGCTATTAAAACTGTTCCTGGAACTGACAAAGCAAAACTTGAAGGGGAAGGTGTTGAAGAGTCAAGTCAAGGTTTTGATGACAGAGGTCGTCCTTCTATCAAAATGCAAATGACAGCGGTAGGTGCTAAAACATGGGCGAGATTAACCACTGACAATACAAACCGCCCTATTGCGATCGTTTTGGATGAAATTGTTTATTCTGCTCCCAATGTAAATGGTCCTATCGAAGGAGGAAGTTCAGAAATTTCTGGAAGTTTTACAACGGAAGAAGCACAAGATCTTGCCAATATCCTAAAATCAGGTAAAACCAATGCTCCAGCAAAAATTGTTGCTGAGCAAATTGTAGGTCCTACCCTTGGTAAAGCTGCTGTAAATGGTGGTATCATGGCTTTTGGAATTGCATTTCTTGTAATATTTGGCCTAATGCTAGTGTACTATAATAGTGGTGGTTGGGTTGCTAATATCTCCCTTATTCTAAACTTATTATTTACAATAGGTGTGTTGAGTGCAATGGGATTTACCCTTACTGCTGCAGGTATTGCCGGTTTGGTTTTAACCATTGGTATGGCGGTGGATACCAACGTAATTATTTTTGAAAGAATTAAAGAGGAACTAACAAAAGGGAAATCATACGAACAAGCTGTTAATGATGGTTATAAGCGTTCGCTTGCTCCCGTTATTGATGCGCACGTTACTACCCTATTAACCGCCATCATCCTTGCTTATTTTGGATTAGGCCCTGTATTAGGTTTTGCAACTACTCAAATCATTGGTATCCTTTTATCTTTATTCTGCGGAATTTTGGTATCAAGACTAATCACTGATTTTTGGACAAATAAAAATCGTCACTTTAATTACTTTACTGGTCTTTCAAAACGAGTATTTAAACATGCTAAATTCAAATTTATTGAGTACAGAAAAGTAGCTTATGGTATTTCAATCATTGTACTTTTATTGGGCATTGGGTCTTATTTTAATAGTTTCCATTATGGAGTTGAATTTAAAGGTGGCCGTAGTTACACCATCGAATTCCCTCAGTCGGTTTCGAATGAATCTGTTCAAGACGACCTTAGAAAGTCTTTAGAAGGCGATTTCCCTATCATTAAAACCGTAGGTGATAATAAACACTTGAACATTACAACATCCTATTTAATTGGCCAAGACAACGCGGATGAGGCAGTACAAACTAAATTATATGAAGGTTTAAAGAAAGTACTTCCTAATATCAGTTATGAAGACTTTTCTAAAAACAGTATTCAAAGTTCACAAACCATTCAGCCTACCATTTCTGCAGATTTGAAAGCAGGTGCTATCAAGGCGATTATTTTTGGACTATTGGCTATCTTCCTCTACATCTTTATTCGTTTCCGTGACTGGAGATATTCTTTTGGAACGATTGTAGCTCTATTACACGATGTACTGGTAATGTTAGCTGTGTTTTCATTCTTTAAAAATATTGTTCCATTCCCATTGGAAATCGATCAGCATTTTATAGCAGCTATTTTGACTGTTATTGGTTTTAGTATGAATGACACGGTGATTGTATTTGATAGAATCCGTGAATATAGCAAAGGCTCCAAGGCAAGTGATAAGGGTAATATTATTAATCGTGCTATCAACGATACACTTAGCAGGACAGTAATGACTTCTTTGACAGTATTCTTAACTCTTTTGATCTTATTTGTCTTTGGTGGAGAGGTTACAAGAGGTTTTGCATTTGCCATGTTAATTGGGGTTATCACAGGTACTTACTCATCTATATTTGTAGCAGCACCAATATTGGTTGATTTTGCAAAAGATAAGGCCTTAGGAGAAGCAGAAATAATTAGTAGCGATAAACCAACAGCAAAGAAAGCTTAGTTAAAATTTATACTTATTCAATAAAAATGCCTGTTCAATGAACAGGCATTTTTATTGACACAAATATCTTCAATCGAAATTTTGACCCTATAATTTTATTAATAATTAAACGGCAAATGAGTTGCCACAACCGCAAGTATTACTTGCATTGGGGTTCTTAAAGGTAAATCCCCGTGAATTTAATCCGCCCTGCCAATCTACTTCCATTCCCATTAAATAGATCCCATGTGAGCGTTCCATAATACATGGAATAGAATCTATTTCAAAATGGTCATCTTTTTCAGTAGCAATATCAAACCCTAATACATAGGTCATGCCGCTACAACCACCACCTTTAACTCCAACACGCAGAACATTTTTCTTATCGAAACTAATTTCATTCATCAAGCGCTTAACTTCTTCCACTGCACTTTGTGTTAGTGTTACAGGAGCTGCTATCATTGTTTCCATAAAATTTGACTTTATTTATGTAAAGGTATCAAATATTTTAAAAAATATCGATATCTGAGATTTTCGAAAGAAGGAAAATATGAGTAACTTATTGTTGTATTTTTGTAAAAAAAATATGCTACTATTTGAAGTTGGAATCATAGAAGTACAAGGAATAGCCATCGTATTTATCTTTGGATTACTTTTTTATTTGCTAACTGAACTTAGGTCGGTAAGAAGGGAAATCGCTTTAAAACAGCCCGTCAAAGCTCTCAACGGGCCATTGATACTTCAAGCCTATGAAAGATTAGCCTTATTGGCCGATAGGATTTCGCTAAAAAATCTCGTTACTAGGATGCATTCTACCATCCTAACAGCTGCTGAATTACAAGCAGGGCTTATAGAAAATATTCGCAATGAATATGAACACAATACCACTCAACAAATCTATATCAATACAGAGGTTTGGAAAGCAATCACTAATTTAAAGGAACAAAATATTTTCATCATCAACCATCTGGCAGGTACTTTAGATCCTCAAGCCAATGCAATAGAACTTAGCAAAATTATTTTAGAATACTGTTCTAATAACAATGCTGAGTTAAGTCAATTAGTATTAGATGCGATTCAATTTGAAGTAAAAAAATTATTATAAGTATCGAATTAATTTCTATAATATCTTTCATGAAAAAAAAGTTTACAGACGACGGTATTGAAATAAAGGAAGTGTATACCAACTTTGACTTAGGATTACCTCCAGATGAATTACCCGGTAAATTTCCTTTTACTAGGGGGATTCAAGCTGATATGTATCGTGGTAAACTATGGACCATGCGGCAATATGCAGGATTTAGTACTGCACAAGAAAGTAACCAACGTTATCATTATTTATTATCAAGAGGTGTTAATGGATTAAGTATCGCTTTTGACCTGCCTACTCAAATTGGTTTTGACAGTGATCATGAACTTTCAGAAGGAGAAGTGGGCAAAGTAGGTGTTGCAATTGATTCTCTTGAAGATATGGAAGCCTTATTCAAAGGAATAAAATTGGAAGAAATTTCCACTTCAATGACTATCAATGCTACGGGTTTTATTTTACTTGCTTTCTATATTGCATTAGCAAAAAAACAAGGGGCAGATTTAAGTAAAATAGCTGGTACCATTCAAAATGATATTTTAAAAGAATACGCTGCGAGAGGAACTTATATTTATCCTCCCCAACCTTCTATGAGAATCACCACTGACATATTTGAGTGGTGTGAAAAAGAAATTCCAAAATGGAATACTATTTCAATTTCTGGATACCATATCAGAGAAGCAGGCAGTACCGCGATACAGGAAATTGCATTTACTTTAAGTAACGGAAAAGCCTATGTAAAGGCTGCTTTGGAAAAAGGAATAGATATCAATACACTAGGCAAACGCCTCTCCTTCTTTTTCAATGCACACAATAATTTATTCGAAGAAGTTTCAAAATTTAGAGCGGCAAGAAAAATGTGGGCTATAATCATGAAAAGCCTCGGCGCAACTGATCCAAAAGCAATGATGCTTCGCTTTCATACTCAAACAGGAGGTGCTACCCTCACTGCCCAACAACCACTCAATAATATTACACGTGTTGCACTTCAAACGCTTTCTGCAGTATTAGGTGGTACTCAAAGCCTTCATACTAACAGTTATGATGAAGCGCTTAATTTGCCGAGTGAAGAAGCAGCAGCTATTGCTTTAGGTACCCAACAAATTGTAGCATACGAAAGTGGAGTACCCGATACTGTTGATCCATTAGCAGGTAGTTTTTTTATTGAAAGTTTGACCAATGAAATAGAAACGAATGCATGGGATATCATCAAAAAAATTGATGCGATGGGAGGAAGTGTAGCTGCTATAGAACAAGGTTATATGCAAGATGAAATTGCTAAAAGCGCCTATGAATATCAGCGTCAAATTGAAAGTGGTGGAAAAATTATAGTGGGGGTAAATAAATTCCAAAGTGAAAAAAGCAATACCACTTATGGTTTTAAAATCAATGATAGTATCCGTCAAACTCAAATTGACCAACTTACCTCATTAAAAGCTAGGAGAAATAATATAAAAGTTCAGGACTGTTTATCGCAAATTAATCAGGTAGCAAGAGGTGATAGTAACCTTATGCCTTTTGTACTAGATGCAGTAGAAAATTATTGTACGCTGGGAGAAATTTCAGATGAACTAAGAAAAGTTTTTGGAGAATATAAATAGGCTATAAAAGATAAAATCAGTTTTATCTTTTATAGCCTGTGAATATATAGTTTTTTGATTATTTTAAAATTGACTCTAGTTTACTCTCCAGCGCTGGTCCCCTTAAGTTTTTTGCAATAATTTTTCCATCAGGCCCTATTAAGAAATTTTGAGGAATACTAGAAATTTGGTACTGCTGTGCTACTGCGTTTGTCCATCCCTTTAAATCACTTACATGACCCCAAGTAAGTCCATCCATAGTAATTGCATCTACCCAAGCCGATTTAGTTTTATCCAATGAAACTCCCAATACGGTGAAGTTTTTACTTTTAAATCGATTATAGTTGGCCACAACATTTGGATTCTCTTGTCTGCAGGGTCCACACCAACTAGCCCAAAAATCGACCAATACATACTTACCACGGTAAGAAGAAAGTTGAATAGGTTTACCAGTAGTATCAGCTTGTGTAAAATCTGCTAATATGGTACCAATGGCATTTCTTTTAGATTCAACTATTTGTTGAGCAACATAATTACCCATCGGAGTATTCTTTACTTCTGTAGATAACTGATTAAATAATTCTTCTGTTTTACCTATTTCAGGACTTAATTGACTACATCTAATAACAGCTAATGGTGCTACAAAAGAACCGCTTTCTCTTTTTACAAAATTTTCTAACGCTGCCATTGCACTCTCTACCTCTTGTCTATCATTTAAATTATTAGAAGAAAATAATTTTTGATAGGGTGCCAACAATTGATTTAGTTTTATAAAATCAGTATGGGCAGAAGATCCAGTAACCATCGCTGTTTCCAAAGAATCTTTTACTCCATTTATTTGAACATTGCTATTATCCAAAAACAAAGTAATATAAGGAGGCTTTTTATCAAATATTATAATTTTAAATTCAGGGGTAACCAATTTGCCCTTAAAAGAAAAAGTATTATTAGTAACGGTTGTTTCTGATTCTGGTGCACCTGTTTGACCATTCAATAATGAAACATTCGTACCATCTGGAAAACCTTTTATTATCCCTGAAATACTAAATCCATCTGTATTTTTTTTTGTTAAAGTCTTGTTTGGTGCAGGCGATACTTTTGCAGTTGAAGTTGACTTTTTGTTTGTCTGATTTTGAGCAGTCAACCAAGAGGGTATCAATAGAATAAAAAGGGAGAAAATTTTCATTTTGAGTATTTTAATAACGCAATTTAATTTTTTTTATCAAATGGACCTAAGCCAGCACATTATTTAAGAATTCTTTAGTAGAAAGTTGAATATTCGTAGACCCTTCCAAGGCCTTAATATAGGCACTTCCAATGATAGCTCCATTTGAATATTGACAAGCAGATTGAAAAGTTCCTTTATCTTTTATTCCAAAACCAACAAGAATAGGATTATTCAATTGCATCTCTTTCAAACGCTTAAAATAAGCTGATTGGTCAGCAATCACTTTATTATTGCCAGTAGTTGAAGAAGAAGATACCGCATATAAAAATCCACTGCATAGGCCATCAATTTTTCGAATTCTTTCTTCTTCTGTTTCAGGTGTTACCAAAAAAATAAATTTTAGTCCGTGTTTATTAAACAGTGGTTGGTATTCATTCTCGAATTCAAACATAGGCAAATCGGGCAATATCACCCCATCTACTCCTACCGCGGCGGCGGCTTCACAGAAATTTTTAAGTCCGAATTGCAAAATTGGATTCATGTAACCCATTAAAATAATGGGAAGATGAATAGTTGAACGAATATTTTTTAATTGCTCAAATAGAACAGGAATACTCATTCCATTCTCAAGGGCAACCATATTACTCTGCTGAATCACGGGTCCATCCGCTAATGGATCACTGTAGGGCATTCCAATTTCAATAATATCAGCACCATTTTCTTGTAAGGAACTTAATACTTCTACCATGCTGTTCAACTGAGGATATCCAGCAGTACAATACACATTTAATACCGACTGTTTTTTTTGCTTAAATAGCAAATCAATTCTATTCATAATTTTTTGATACTTTCAGAATTTTGAATGATTTTTTAACAACATAAAAACTACAAATATTTCATATAAGTATCTAAATCCTTATCGCCCCTTCCACTCAAACATATTACTACCACATCTGTTTTTTCAAAATGAATATCATTCAATACTGAAAAAGCGTGCGCAGTTTCTAAGGCAGGTATAATGCCCTCAGTTCTGCTAATGTCCAAAGCTGCCTGCAACGCCTCTTCATCAGTAGCACTCATAAAAGTACCCCTACCACTTTTAAATAAATGGGCATGGAGCGGACCAATTCCAGGGTAATCCAATCCCGCTGAAATGCTGTGCGGTTCTACCACCTGACCATCATTGGTTTGCATTAATAAACTCTTACTACCATGTAAAATACCTGGTTTACCCAGTTGAGTTGTAGCAGCACTCATTCCACTAGTTATACCACAACCAGCTGCTTCCACTGCTACTAATTTAACCGATAAGTCATCTAAAAAATGATAGAATGCACCAGCTGCATTACTTCCACCACCCACACAAGCTATCACATGCGTAGGATAAGGACTACCCGTTTTTTCAATTAACTGTTTTTTTATTTCTTCACTTATTACACTTTGAAATCTGGCCACCATATCAGGATAAGGATGCGGCCCCACTACACTTCCTATAATATAATGTGTATCAACTGGGTTATTAATCCAATCTCTGATTGCTTCGTTGGTAGCGTCCTTCAATGTTTTACTGCCACTTACCGCAGGTACCACCTTTGCCCCTAACATTTTCATACGAGCAACATTGGGTGCCTGACGTTCAATATCCTTTTCACCCATATAAACAATACATTCTAACCCCTTAAGAGCACATACAGTAGCAGTGGCTACTCCGTGTTGACCAGCGCCTGTTTCAGCAATGATTCTTTTTTTTCCTAACCTTTCTGCTAGTAATATTTGTCCAATCGTATTATTGATTTTATGCGCACCCGTATGGCAAAGGTCTTCCCTTTTCAAATAAATAGAAGCACCATGTTTTTGACTCAATCTTTCAGCAAAAAATAATGGAGTTGGTCGGCCCACATAATCTTTTAATAAATGCTGAAAAGATTCCTGAAAAATAGGATCACCCATAATCTGTAGGTACTGCTCCTGTAATTGCTTTACATTTGGATAAAGCATTTCAGGGATAAAAGCACCTCCGAAATCTCCATAATATCCATGGGTATCTACAGAAAAATTATTTTGTTGAACTGTCATCATCTACATTTTTAAATTATATCCTCATCTAAGAGAATAAACAAGGAAAAAAATATTTTTCAAAAAAATTATCAAGGCCAATTGATTACAACTAAAATCAATTAAAGTATCAACTGCATAAATTTAAGATCCATCCATCTGCCAAACTTAAATCCTACCTCCTTAAAATGAGCTACCTCAATAAAACCAAATTTTTCATGCAATGCTATACTGATATCATTGGTGGCTTCTATTCCTGCTACTATTGTATGAATATTTAATTGCCTAGCTGCATCAATCAATGCGGGTAATAATAATTTTGCAACACCCTGTCCTCTATTTTCAGGACGAACATACACTGAATTCTCCACCGTAAATCTAAATCCCGACCAAGGTCGAAAGGTAGATATTGTACTAAACCCAACAATTATACCCTGCGTTTCAGCTACCAAAACTGGGAAGCCTTGTTCTTTTTTTAATGAAAACCATTCTTCCCTCATTTCAATAGTATGAGCTTCCTCATGCCATACGGCCATCGTATTAAGGATAATTTCATTATAAATTTCCAACATTGACGGCAGATCTTTTTCAACTGCATTTCTTACAGTAACCATAAATAATTTTTAAATACCTAAACTACTATGCTATCATTTAGAATTTATTTAATTCCTTGCCTCAACTGCAACAATAAAGCCATGTCTTTTACTCCAGGACTTTTTTCAAACTTACTATTTACATCTATACCAAAATAGTCAGGATGTTTAAAAGATTTAATTATTTCTAAATCATCCAAACTAATTCCACCACTTAAAAAAAAAGGTTTTTCAATTTTACTCTTCTTAACTAACTTCCAATCAAATTTTTTTCCTGTGCCCCCTGCTTGTCCATTTTTAGAAGCGGTATCAAATAAATAATAATCGCAAACGTCATCATAGTCTACAATCATATCATCAATCGAAGAGATTTTATCATTTATTGAAAATGCTTTAATGACTTCTACTTCTTCAGACAATTCTTCACACAATTCGGGTGTTTCATCTCCATGCAATTGAACTACATCTAAACCATAATCATCTATAGATTGCATAATTTCATCATAATCAGCATTTACGAATACACCCACTTTTTTTAAATCAAAATCACTACCCTTTAATTCATCCTTGGAAATTTTATCGACCACATAGCGAGGGGAAGCTTTATGAAATATCAAACCTGCAAATGGAACATTCAAAGCATCTAACTGTTGCAATTGCTTAAGCTGAGTAATCCCACATACTTTTATATTCATTGACATTTATTTAAATAATTATAATTGATCAGTAAAACTTTTAATTAGTCCAATATCTTTTATACCAGGTAAAGACTCAAATTTACTATTGATATCAATAGCAAATAACGCTTTAGCCTCTGGCTTTGTTTGAAATTCTTTTAATTTATTTACATCCGTAGGCTCTATTCCCCCACTTAAGAAATAAGGTTTCCCCACAACCACATCTTGTAATTTATCCCAATTAAATTTCTTTCCAGTTCCTCCATAACCCGCACCCTCTGTATCAAACATGTACATATCACACACATCGCTAAATTCCCTAATTCGCCAGTTTACATTATCAGTTTCGCTGATACGGAAAGCTTTAATCACTGAAATATAATCTGCTAGCTTTTCACAATACTTAGGCGTTTCATCTCCATGCAGTTGAACCATATGAAGTCTACATTCATCCACCATCTGCAAAACCTCTTCAATGGAAGCATTTACAAAAACACCCACTTTGTTGGTAGTCGCTTCTTTTTTAATCTGACTAGTAGTCATATGACGCAACACATAACGGGGCGACTTAGGATAAAAAATAAGTCCTGCAAATGCCGCACCTAGTTCCGGTAAGATTGATAATTGCTCTACCTGAGTGATGCCGCACACTTTTACTCTCATGTTTGTTTTGCATTAAGTTGTTTAACAAAAATGGCAAAAGCAATCGTTGGGTCTGGCTGCTTCATAAAGTTTTCTCCAATTAAAAAACCCTTAAATCCAGCTTCACGAAAGATACGAATAGTTTCAATATCATTAATACCGCTCTCAGCAATTTTAATTTTGTTATCCGGTATTTTTTTACTTAACTCAATTGAGCGATTAATATCTACAGTAAATGTTTTTAGATCTCGATTATTTACCCCTACCAACTCTGTTTCATCACAAATATGTTGCAGCTCTTCCTCTGAATGTATTTCTAATAATACTTCCAACTGAATACTTTTTGCAAAAGTGGCCAATTCTTTTACTCTCTCTGGTGTTAAACAAGCAGCAATTAATAAAATTACATCTGCTCCCATCGACCTAGCTTCTATTATTTGATATTCATCAATAATAAAATCTTTACGAAGGATTGGAATATTATTCACCCTAGCTTTTCGAAGATCTTGCTCAGAGCCTCCAAAAAAATGTTCATCCGTTAGTACAGAAAGACAACTTGCCCCATTCAAAGTATAGGCCTGAGTCACTTCCAACACATCTGCCGTGCCATTAATAATTCCTTTGGAAGGAGATTGTCGTTTAAACTCAGCAATAATTCCTGTTTTAGTCTCATCAAGAAGAAAATCTTTTAATGAAAAGATGGGTCGCATAAATAAATCACTTTGTTTTAATTCATCTATGCTCACTCTAGCCTTATTACTAGCAACCTCTATTTTTTTTTTCGCAATAATGGTATCTAAAATATTCATACTAGTACTTAGAATTTATAATTAAGGGCAAACAAATAAGTTCCGATTTTTTTAAAATAATTAATTACAAAGCTTTTTAAGAACACCCAAAGCCTTTCCACTCTCTAGACTATCTAATGCAAGTTGGTAACACTCATCGTATGAACTGTAATGTCCAGTACATTGCAATGCCATTGCCGAATTAGATAATACCACTGCATTTTGTGCCAAACTACCCTTACCTTCTAGTATATTAATAAATATTTGAGCTGCTGCTTGTACAGTATCTCCTCCATAAATATCTTCTGGATTTACTAACATTTTACCTAAATCTTCCGCACTGTATATTCTTTCTCCTTCATTGGTAATTACTTTAGTATCTCCTGTTAATGAAATCTCATCATATCCATCAAGGCTGTGGATGATAGTGAAATTATTTCCAGTTGGTTGCAATAAATAATTATATATCCTTGCCATTTCTAAATTATAAACTCCTACTAGTTGATGCTTTGGAAATGCAGGATTTACCATTGGTCCTAGCATATTGAAAAAAGTACGGATACCCAAGTTTTTTCGAATTGGACCCACTGTTTTTAATGCAGGATGAAATAGAGGTGCATGCAAAAAACAAATATTCGCAGTTGTTAATTGATCTTGTAAAATTGCCACATCATTGGTAAACTGATATCCCAACTGCTCCATTACATTGCTTGAACCACTGATGGAAGATGCTCCATAATTACCATGCTTAGCAACTTTATTTCCAGTACCAGCTACTATAAAACAACTTAGTGTTGAAATATTAAAAGTATTTTTTCCATCACCTCCAGTACCTACAATATCCAATACCTCCATTCCATTCAAGTCTACACGAACACACAATTCCAAGAGTGCATCTCGAAAACCTTGAAGCTCCTGAATAGTAATTGTTCGCATCAAAAACACAGTTATAAATGAAGTAATTTCACTTTCATTGTACCCCCCCTGAGCAATGTTGGTAAGCACTTCTTTTGCTTGTTCCCTTGAAAGCGTTTTGTGCTCAAATAAAAAATTTAATATTTTTTTCATCCCTACTACTTAAATTAATTTTTAAATAAATACCTCCTAACTACTTCATGATATCTAAGTTTCGATCTTACAAACCAAGCCAATTGCGCATCATTTTTTCCCCATCAACAGTTAGCACACTTTCTGGATGAAACTGTACACCTTGAACATCATATTTTTTATGTTGTAATCCCATAATGAAACCATTGGAATCTATTGCAGTAACTTCAAGTTCTTGAGGAAAATCTTTTTCACTTACGATCCAAGAATGATAGCGACCCACTTCAATTGAATTGCCCATTCCCTTCAAAATTTGAGAAGAAGGATTGGTAATGGTAATTGGAGTTGCGATACCATGATATACTTTATCTAGATTAACCAAGGTTCCGCCAAAAGATTCACCAATAGCTTGATGGCCCAAACAAACTCCCAAAATAGATTTACTAGAAGCGTATTCCTTTATAAGCGGCAATAACAAACCTGCCTCTTCTGGAATTCCTGGTCCTGGTGAAAGAATTATTTTATCATAAGCTTTCACTTCTTCAAGAGAAATCTGGTCATTTCGAAATACATCCACCTTTTGGTGCAGAATTTTTTCAACCAAATGCACCAAATTATATGTAAACGAATCATAATTATCAAATACTAATATTTTCATTATTAAATATTTTGTGCCATTACAATGGCTTGTTTTAAAGCATTCAATTTGTTATTTACTTCCTGCAACTCACTTTCTGGATTACTTGCAGCCACAATACCAGCACCCGCCTGGTAATAAAGTGTATTTTGATTACTTAAAAAAGTACGGATCATTATAGCATGGTTACAAGTTCCATCAAATCCCATATATCCAATAGCGCCTCCATAATAACTTCTGCCAGTTGGTTCATTTTCATTAATTAATTGCATTGCCTTAAACTTTGGAGCGCCGCTCAAAGTACCTGCTGGAAAACTAACTGCCAATAACTTAAATGGATTGGTTTCAGCGACTACTTTACCTACCACCTCACTTACCAAATGAATAACATGAGAATAATAATTTACCTTTTTATATTGAGTAACTTCTACCTCACTGCACATTCTGCTTAAATCATTTCTTGCCAGATCAACTAGCATCACATGTTCTGCATTTTCCTTAGGATCATTTTCCAACTGAATAGCTAAAGCCTTATCAGTTTCATCATTACCAGTTCGTTTAAATGTACCAGCAATGGGGTGAACAATAGCCTTGCCATTTTGAACAATCAGTTGACTCTCTGGTGATGAACCCATCAGTTTATAATCTCCATAATCAAAATAAAATAAATAAGGGCTTGGGTTTATACTCCTCAAGGCACGATACACATTAAATTCATCTCCAGAAAAAGATTGCTGAAATCTTCGACTCAAAACTATCTGAAATACATCCCCTCTTAGGCAACTGGCAATTCCTTTTTTTACCATTGCTATATAGGCAGCATCAGTAAGATTAGAATGCTCTATTCCTTTGGAAGAAAATGGAAATGTTGGTACGTCTTTACTTTTAATAAGACTTTCAATTGAATCAATATCACTATCTATCCCATCAATAGCATTTTCACAAATAAATAGCTCATTTTTAAAATGATTGATAGCAATAACGTATTGATATAAACGGTAACGCATAAGCGGTATATCAACACCAGCCTGCTGATTTCCATTTTCTAACTTTATAGAATCAAAAAATTGAACCGCATCATAGGTACAATAGCCAAATAACCCCTGGGCTACATTAATGGGTTTAGGGACTTTCGAACTTATTTCAAATCGCTGCATAAAATCCCACAATAGTTCGGGCACAATAGAAGGACTTGAAATTTTTGACTTTTCAGGACTTTGTCCTGGAAGTTTATATTCGATGGTATTTGCAGTTCTTATTTCTATTCCAGCAATTGCATTGATTCCAATAAAAGTATAGCTATTTTCACCTGCATGGTAATCAGAACTTTCCAGTAAAATAGTGTCCCTAAACCTATCCCTAAGTCGCAAGTAAATTCCTACTGGAGTGTAAACATCTGCCAGAAGTTGTTTGTAATTGGTTTTAATAGTTATTTTTTTCATATTTCTCAGCCAATGAAGGCCTTTACTTTAAAGTCCACACCCTTTTAATGATCCAAGGGAAGGAGCAAATGATCAAAATTTTATTACAACTAACCTTTATCAAATCTTGGTTTAAAAGTTTAGGAGGAAATAAAAAACCCCAACACATTGTGTCGGGGCCTTAATATATTATACATACAATAGCGTATCGACACATCAAAATATTGACTGCCACCACCAACTATTACTATTTAAAACATTATTTTTCATTTCTCCTGCAAAGATGTGGCCTAATTATCAAAAAAAAAACTTTTTTTTTGATAATTAGGAATTACAATATTAACCTATTGCACTCAAGGGGTAGAACCACTATACTACAATTTATATCAATGCTAAATAGATTTAAGTAAATTTGGAGTCAGCCTTAATAGTCAATTTTTAAACTACTATTTTGAACCGGCAAATATTGTATTTATTATTATATAGGTAGTTAAATTAAGTTTATGCGAATTATAATCTTTGGTGCTTCGGGAATGGTAGGCATTCAACTGGTTAAACAGGCGCTTTATAATGGGCTCAATGTGAGAGCATTTGGTAGAAATGTATTTACGGCTGATCTACCAAAAAACGACCAACTAGAGCTCATTCAAGGGGCCCTATTTGATCAGAAACAAGTATATAACGCAATTTTAGGGACTGATGCTGTTATATGTTCACTAGGTGGTGATTCAACTGGATCAGACATGACAAGGTCTCTGGGCATGAAAAATATCATTGGCCAAATGCAAAAAGCTTATGTTACAAGAATTATTGCTGTAGGCGAAATGAGCATACTCAATGCTGACAAAGACCGCTTAATAATGGACCTTCCCGACTTTCCAGCCAAAGTTTTACCCATCAGTAGGGAACATCTTAAAGCTTATCAATATCTAAAAACTTCCCAGCTGGATTGGACTATGGTCTGCCCACCAGAGATAATAGATTCAGAACCCACCGGTGATTTTATAACCAGTTCAGACTATGTCCCCATCCCTGACTCAAACAAGATTAGTACCGCAGACCTAGCCTTTTTTATACTGAGTGAATTAAATAAAAATGAATTCATAAAACATAAAGTTGGAATTTGTAATTAAATTGAATAAAAAATATATCTGGTTATTTTTAATATTACAAATTAATCTTATTTGACAAAAATAAACAATGATACCAATCAAAAACAGAATTGATAATTATCAGTAGAAAAAGATGTTTTATATCAAAAATTTCCATTTAAATTATTACTCTAAGTATGCAATTTATTAGGGGTACAAAAAAAGCTTTTACCAATGGTAAAAGCTTTTTATAAATAATTAAATGCTAGTTACTTCAATTCTGCAGAAACCGAAACCTTTGACTCAGTCGCCACTTTACCTGCAGCAATTGCAGGTCCATTAATTCCATAATCAGCTAAAGCAACATTGAAATCACTTGCTATTTTGATGGTGCCTCCAACAACTGAAATAGAACCAGCAGAAGTAACCGATTTAGTAACACCATGCATAGTAAGATCGCCTTTTACTTGAGCTGCATAAGTACCATCCTTTTTAAAATTGATTGCACTTAAATTAGCAATATTACCCTTAAAATTAGCCGTTGGGAATTTTTCAGAATCCATCCAAACTGGACTGTTAAAATGCTCTTGCATCATTGGATTTTCAAAACTGAAATTTTTAACGATTACTTCAAATGCAACAGTTCCTTTTACAATATCAATAGAAGCTATCACTGTTTTGTTTTCACCCTTTGGCTTAGCATCCTTAGCGGTAGTTGCATTAAAAGAAATAGTACCCGAAGTGGTCGTTTTTTTAGGACCCGCCTTTGCGCCAGGAAGAATTGCTGATTTTTCTTTTTTAGAAACAGACACTGAATGTTTTGCAAAAATTGAACCAGTAACGGTAACTAAAGCAATTAATAAAATTGTTTTTTTCATTTTTTAGTTTTTATAAATTTTAATTATTGATTGCACATCGCTTGAAAGTAATGAATTCAGTTTCAAGTATTTTACTAAAAGCTCCTCCACTACAAGACCCCTTTATTGAAACTTTCTCACCTACCTTTATTTTCTCTGCAAGTCCTTTATCTTGCTGTTGAAAAGCAAAGATAACATATGAACCTGAAGTTGAATCAGCCATCTTTATATTAACAGTACTATCCACTCCCTCCACCTCTGAAACCTCTCCATTTAGTACCATTATTTTCTCTACATACTTTTTATTCGCCAAACTATCATTTCTTTCAAACTCATGAATCAGATCCAAAGCATTCAATGTATAGGCAGGAGTAATTTTGGTGGTATCTGAATATTTTTCATTGAAAACATACAATACCCAAGCTATTCCAACTATAAAAAGTATTAAAGCTAATAGACCTATTTTTTTAAAAAACGAGTACTTTTTTTTAATCGGAACCTCCATTTGATTTCTATTTGAATAAAGTAAAATTAATACTTTCTTACAATTTGAAATGTTTATGATTTGGTAAAAATAGTTTGCATCCTTAATTAATTACGAAAACACTCTATCAAATTCCATTATTCGAATTACCTATATTTGTCATCGTTGCCTAATAAAACCCTTCTAAATAAAATTATTTTTCTAAAAACAATTCATGAAAATATCACAATTATTGCTATACTTTTTGCTTTTATTATGCAATTGTGCAGTAGCACAAAATAAAATAAATAAGAAATATGCAGGAAACCCTGTATTCCAAGGTTGGTATGCAGATCCAGAAGGAGCAGTTTTTAATAATACTTTTTGGATTTACCCCACCTTTTCTGCACCTTATAACCAGCAAGTTCATTTTGATGCTTTTTCTTCAAAAGACTTAGTAAGTTGGACTAAGCATCCTAATATTTTAGATACTTCCTCCATTAAATGGGCTCACCGAGCCATGTGGGCGCCTGCAATCATCGAAAAAAATGGAAAATATTATTTCTTTTTCAGTGCAAATGATATACAAAATGGAAATCAAAAAGGAGGAATCGGCATTGCTATAGCTGATCAACCAGCTGGACCCTTCAAAGATTATCTAGGCAAGCCTTTGATTGACGATTTTTATAACAAAGCCCAACCTATTGATCAATTTGTTTTTAAGGATATTAATGGAGACTATTACCTTATTTACGGAGGTTGGCGCCATTGTAATATAGCGCGTCTAAATGAAAATTTTACTGGATTCATCCCATTTGAAGATGGGAATACTTTCAGAGAAATTACTCCCGAACAATACGTTGAAGGTCCAATGATGTTTGTAAGAAAGGGTAAATACTATTTTATGTGGTCCGAAGGAGGTTGGACTGGCCCTAACTATAGTGTAGCCTACGCAATGGGCGATTCTCCCTTTGGCCCATTCAAACGAATCGGTAAAATACTAAAACAAAACCCAGACATCGCAACTGGTGCAGGTCATCACTCAGTTATTAAATTACCCTCCAAAGACAAATGGTATATTATATACCATCGCAGACCTTTGGGAGAAACAAATGCTAATTCAAGAGTTACCTGTGTAGACAGAATGTATTTTGATAAAGATGGATTAATAAAGCCAGTAATCATTACTAATGAAGGAGTAAAAAAAATACGCTTAAAGTAAAATTTAAAGAAGAAAAAAACAAATGAGGCCTTAACAGATTTACACTTAGAAATCAAAAAATAATAGACATAAAAATGGCAAGTTACTTACATCGCACCGCTCAACCATTTACCCTTGCTACCTTCCGGTCCTGGGGGAGTTCAACAGGAGCTGGTCGTATAAGACTTGCCGTTGCAAATATAAGTCAGACTAGTTACTTTTTTTTATAAATATTAAATTGAATGCCAATTTCTCGGCTACTTCAGTCTGCCAGCCTACATTTGATGCTATAAATTAATTCCTGGCCTATCTGTTCTAGTAGCTATTTTGCCAATACCAATTAACTGATCAGCCTGATCTGTGAATGATTTATAATAAATTAAGATAGTGTAGGTATTTTCAGTTTCCCAATAATTACCATCGATTTCTATCTTTTTAGAGGGCTCATTTTTATCAACCATCAGATAACCGTAACTGTAATATCCCTGCTTTAAAAATTGGATTCCTTCATACATGCCTGTTTGTGCATTGAACTGCATTTTAGAATCCTGATTCAACTTATAATCTGTTAACTGTCCTGTCAAATACAAATCTTTATCTGCATAGGGCAAGCCATTGGGAGTTCGATATCTGAATTGAACGGTAGCAAAATCTCCTTGCCAATAGGGATTAATTGATTCATAAGTAGTAACCTGATATAGCCCATTAAAATCTCGGTAATAAACATATTGCTGACTACTGCGATCAATATCAGGCTTTACAAAAATCTTAGTTGCAGTTTTAGAATATTCAGCCCTCTCTACCCTTTCACTTTGTAAACTAAAACTTCTTAAATCAAGCCACCTCCATTCCTTTCCTCCAGCAAAACTATAATCATTCTCATTATTATATTCCAGTGTATTACCCCTAATAAAGGTTGGTCGAATATTTCCTTGGGCATTGTCCCAACGATTATTTTGAAGTATCATCACTTTTACCTGTTGATTGGCATCAAATGCATTTAACCCTTCTAGATTTACTGAAAACTTAATTCTTTGATGGGTATTATAAAATTGGGGGGTAAAAGGCTGAACAAATTGAGCCATCACTGATGACTTTGTGTCCAAAATCAATAACTTCCTTGTAAAAGCAAGCTTTGAGGTATCTCCATCCAGAAAAACTTTTAACAAATAATTTCCACTTTTAGTAGGGACAGTATTGGCCTCTGGTAATATCAACTGATAATGAGTATAACGAGTAAACGCAATAGAGGAAAAGCGGTAACTAGAAATACGCTGCTGGGTAAACCCCTTAATGTAGTCAAAGGGGCTTAATAACAAAGGTTTCCAATTAAAATCACATAATTGATAGGTATAATAATAACTTTTTACATTCGCGTCTAGGTCATCAAAATGTAGCTCCAAACGGTCACCACTATTGAGTTTATAAACTGGCAGCGTCATTTGATCTCCATAAATATGAAAGCGAACTGCCTTAATATTTGGCTTAAAAATACCCTCAGGATTTAGCTGGGCTTGCGAAGAATTTACCGATATCAATAAAAACGTAAAAAAACAGAATGATTTAAAAAGATGCATTAGCGATGAAAATATTTACTTTTGAAAGATACTAAAATTATGCCGATTGAATTTTTCAGCATTTATAGCAAAACGAATCGCCTTTAACCGACAAGATACTTTTTCACGATTCATCATTCGATTGGCGATTGGCGCTACAACCGTTAGTGTAGCGGTAATGATTGTAACTATCAGCTTTGTAAATGGCTTTCAGCAAGTTATTAGCAATAAAGTCTTTAGTTTTTGGGGTCATATTCACGTACAACAGGACATTGAAAATAGAGTAAGTATTGCCGAGGAATACCCCATTGCAAAAAATGATACCGTAGAAAAATTTATTCGACTTTTACCAGAGGTGAAATCTATTGAACGCTATGCCACTAAATCGGTACTGCTTACCTATGGAACAGATATTGAAAGTATTTTGGTAAAAGGTGTTGATAGTACTTTTGACTATTCAAGGCTAGCTCCTTTTCTACAACAAGGTAGATGGATTTCCTTTACAGATAGCGGTTATAGCAAAGAAATTAATATTTCATCTTATATCGCCAATCAGTTGAATATTAAATTAAATGATACCCTCCTCTCCTTTTTTATTCAACAAGATGGTACCCGGCGACCTAGAAAATTAAAAATAGCAGGAATTTTCAAAACCTCCATCGAAGAGTATGACAAACAGTTTGGCATTTGCGATATCAACCTAATTAGAAGAATGAACGACTGGAACTCTGACCAGATAGGTGGATATGAAATTTTTTTAAAGGACTATACGCAAACCGATTCAGTTGCAAAAATTATAAAAAATGAAACACCCCAAGGATGGAATAGCAAAACCATTCAAGCAATTTATCCCAATATTTTCGACTGGCTAGGTCTTCAAAATGACATTAAATTAATATTAATTGGTATAATGATGATAGTAGCGATTGTAAATTTAATCACCTGTTTACTCATTATAGTTTTGGAAAGGACCAAAATGACAGGAATATTAAAAGCCATCGGAGCAAGTGATTGGGATATTCAAAAAATATTTCTTTACAATACTACTTTAATAACCTTTGCAGGTATTTTTTTGGGGACAATTTTTGGACTCGCCATCTGCTGGTTGCAAGAAAAAACAGGATTCATAAAATTAGATGAAGAGGCTTATTACATGCGATCAGCACATGCACAAGTAATTTGGTGGCAAGTAATATTGGTAGACCTAATAACTTTGGTTACCTGCTTTGCTACATTAATTATCCCAACCATGTTAGTCAAAAAAATTCAACCAATAAAGGCGATACAATTTAGATAATGAAAAATCGGATTTTGCAACGCAATGGAAAATTAGCAATAAGTCGGCTGAAACAATTCTAAATCATATGCGACAAAATAATACCCGTAGCAACGGCAGCATTGAGTGATTCAGCATCCCCTAATTTTGGAATGGTTATTTTTTCATTGGCTAGTTCTAAAATTTCAGCACTGATCCCCTTTGACTCATTACCAATCAAAATGATTGCTTCTTTTAAGCCTTTTATATTTTCTAAACCCACCCCATTTAAGGCAGTTGCAAAAATTTTAATATCATTATTTTTTAGCAGCCAATCTGCCAAATTGGTATAGATTAATTCTACCCTTGCCAGACTTCCCATGGTACTTTGAACAACCTTAGGATTATATCGATCAGCACAGTTTTCAGAACAAATAATTGCAGAAATACCAAACCAGTCAGCAATACGTATGATAGTTCCAAGATTTCCAGGATCCTGAATAGTATCAAGCACAAGAGTAATATTTCCTTTAGGCTGGATTGGCCCCTCAATAATTTTTTTAAAAACCCCTAGTACCTTATTAGGCGAACTGAGTGCAGAAATTTTATCTAATTCAAAGTCTTCAACGACTTCTAGCTTAACATGGGAATATTTCCTAATTTGTTGTTCATTTTCATTCATCCATACCTGCGTCGCTAATAACTTTTCACAAACAATTTTAGATGAAGTTAGCAAGTCCATCACTACTTTACTACCTTCGGCAATAAAAGCATTTTCTACATCCCTGAATTTCTTTTCGTGTAAACTTTGAATATATTTGGTATACGTTTTGCTAATCATTCAGTTTTAAAATTTTTTATATTGTTTATAGTGTCTCCTAAAATAATAGTGTTGAAAGGTCTGAAGAATTTATTTTTCCTGTCCTTACTGTTTTCTGCCTGTACATTTCCCCGCAAATATCAAAAGAATAAAGCTTTTCTCTACAAAAATTCTATTGAAATAAACGGAGGCAATTTTAACAAAGATCAAAGAATTTCATTAAAACAGAAGCTTTATGGCCAACTTGATGACAGTGCAAAAGTAACAATCAAGGACTTTCTTTTCGCATTTCATTTTATAAATCGCCCACCTGTATATGATAGCGAGTATACCATCCTTTCGGCAAATAGTATGAAAGCTGCTATGATTCACATAGGCTATTATGGAGCTAGCGTTCGATATAAAGTAGATACTATCGTAAAGGATAAACAGCAACGCATTTCTGTAAAATACACAGTAGATGCAGGAAACGCCACTCTTATTGACACCTTGCAATATCAACTTAAAAATTCAGATCTACAGCAATTAACATTAGAAAATAGTAATGAATCCTTAATTGTAAAGGGCAATCCTATCTCAAGAATGGAGATACTTTCTGAAATCAATAGACTCGTTGAAATATATCGAAACAATGGATATTATCAGTTTACATCAAATGATTTAAAATTAAGAGGTGATACTACCATTGCTGCATTAACAAATATTTCAAATGACCCATTTGAAAACTTACAATTACTTGCAGAAGCAAGCCAAAAAAAGGATAACCCCACCGTTAAACTAGCCCTCATTTTAAATCCTACTGCTGATTCTGCTAGATTAAAAAAATATTATATTGACTCTATCACAATTTATCCAGACTATACGGCTGCCGATGTAACCAATCCAATAGAATACAAAGAAGAAATGAAAGGGGGATTTTTAATTCGTTATCACAAAAAATTAGTTAATAATAGTCTAATGCTAAGAAATATGAACCTCAATTCTGGTGAGGTTTATAGCCAAGAAAATTATAATAAAACACTCAATAATTTTTCCAAATCAGGTGTTTGGCAAAATACCAATATTCAAATAGAACCGAGAAAGGATACTTCAGGAAAAATAAATATGATTGTACAATTATTACCTGCAAAGAAATTTGGATTTGAAGCAAATGTAGAAGCGAGTTATTCTGCCAATAGTAATACCAATAGTGCTAGTATTGCTAATGCAGGCAATCTGCTTGGATTGTCTACCAACGTATCCTTACAAAATAGAAATGTTGGAAAAAGCGGAACAAAGATGACGCATGCCATCCGAGCAGGAATTGAACTCAACCTAAATGGACAGCAAGGTTCTAATAGAAAACTAAATTCGAATGAATTGAGTTATACCAATACTATTTCTTTACCAAGACTTCTCGGACCTATCAACCTTTTTTTTCCGAATAAAAAATTCATTTCTCAACAAACATTTATAAATTTTGTTCCTTCCTATTCAAATCGAATTGATCTATTTAATCAACTATCCTCTAGCTCAGCTTTTGGAAATGAATTCGTAACTATTTTACATCCCAATAGAAAAAATTTATTTAAATTTATCAATATTGAATACTCTTACTTATATAATCAATCTGATAGTTTTAAAAAAACAGTAGCCCAAAATCCTTATCTGCGATATTCTTTCAACACAGCCTTGGTAATGGGAATATTTAATTATAGTTATTCCTCCACTTATGTAAATCCAAAAAAATTAAATCATCAAAGAATTTTCAGATGGAATATTGAAGAATCCGGGTTAGTATTTGGACGATTAGGTTTATTCAAAAAAGAACTTCGTCAATTTATTAAAACGGATGTGGAGTATACATTTAAAGTAGATAATCAAAAAAATTCTTCGATATTCAGGGCTTTTGCTGGTGTAGGAATTCCAATTGGACAATCAGAGACTTCTCTTCCATTTTTTAAACAATATTTTTCAGGAGGAGCAAATAGTATGAGGGGCTGGCCTGTAAGAGGAATTGGTCCGGGTGCAAAACCTTTGGCAGCTTATAATTCGCTTTCATTAAATGATCGTACTGGAGATGTTCGTTTAGAAATAAATAGCGAATACCGGTACGATATTGTACCCATTATTCCTAATTCATTAATATTAAAAGGTGCCTTTTTTGTAGATGCAGGTAATGTATGGAACTTTAAAAACACGCGGGTAGGTGGTGGACCAGATAGTTTGCAATTTAATTTTGGCAGACTTTACCAACAATTAGGAGTAACTGCGGGGACAGGCTTTCGATTTGATTTTAATTATTTCTTGATTCGATTTGATCTAGGCTTCCGTTTCAAAAGACCCGATATACTCAAAAATGATGGATGGCAAATCCCCAATATCACTTTAGGGAATTTATTTAAAAAAGGAGAACGCATAGAAACTTCCCCAGGTGTTTATGCATACAGTAATCAATTGTGGAGATACGAAAATTTTAACTTCACTATCGGATTGAGTTACCCCTTTTGATTTTTTTCAATTTGAATAATTCATTTCAAATTTATAATTCTGTACAACTATTGAATTACCCCTCAAAAAGTTGGGCCATGGAATTTGACGTAATGGTTGTTCAAATGCCCTCGAATAAAAATTGCTAGAAATTTGAATTGTCAGCCTTCCAAAAATCACGTCCTTTAAAGTAACGCTGTGCTTTACTTTGGCCTTAACAGAAAGTCGATGCTCATTCAGTGATGCCCTCGAATAAAAATTGCTAGAAATTTGAATTGTCAGCCTTCCAAAAATCACGTCCTTTAAAGTAACGCTGTGTTTTACTTTGGTCTTAATAGAAAGTCGATGCTTATTCAGTGATGCCCTCGAATAAAATTTCAGCCTTTTTATTCGCAGGCTTGATTTTTTTTGTTACTTTTTTGCATCAAGGCAAAAAAGTAAAAGCAATTTTATTTAAGATTACTTTCAAACTGTTCCATCGAAAAGGCTTCTGAAACATCAAACGCTCCTATTCGCGTTCTTCTGAGGCTACTTAAATATCCACCACAACCCAATGCTGCGCCAAAATCATTGGCCAAACTACGTATATACGTTCCAGTGGAACAAACTACTTTAAACGCAATGACTGGCAATGAAATATTGGTAATTTCAAAATGATAGATATTTATTTTTCTTGCCGCTAACTCAACCTCTACCCCTCTTCTTGCTAGTTCATATAATGCAACGCCTTCTTTTTTAATAGCTGAATAGATTGGAGGAAATTGATCGATAATACCTGTAAATGGAACAGTAGCTGCATGAATTAATTCTGGAGTCAGATAAGCATAATCTTTTATTTGATCAGGCTCACTTTCTAAATCATAAGTAGGGGTAACCGCTCCCAGAGTAATATGGCCAGTGTATTCCTTTTCCTGCGCCATGTATTCATTGATTTTCTTGGTGAATTTACCAGTACATACAATCAACAAACCAGTTGCTAAAGGATCTAGCGTTCCTGCATGTCCAATTTTTTTTATCTGTATTAAATTGCGCATTTTTCGAACGATATCAAAAGAGGTCCAATGTAATGGCTTATCAATCAATAAAACCTTTCCTTCCAAATAAGACAATTGAATTACAGGATCCAATGGAATCCTTTCTTTTCGAACAAAATTTTCTGGCGCATTTCCTGCCTCAACCTGCTGGTTGATATATTTAGACCGGTAGGTTTGTTTTCGAGCCACAGATTATATTTAGAAAAATGAAATCAATGATTAGTAAGCCCTTGCAAACAAAACGCGCTGACTACTATCTTTTCCTGTCAAAATACATTTTCCATTTTCCAATTGATTGTTCAATGGAATACAACGTATCGTAGCCTTGGCAAGCTCCTTAATCTTATCTTCAGTTTCACTCGTACCATCCCAATGTGCTGAAATAAAACCTGGTTTTTCATCTAATAATTTCAAGAATTCCTCCCAAGTTTCGGCTGGCGTAATTCGGTCATCTCTAAAAGTTTTAGCCTTGTTAAATATAGCCAGCTGAATTTCATCCAACAATGCAATGATTCGATCACTCAATCCATCCATACTAAAACTCATTTTTTCTTTTGTGTCTCTACGAGCAACTTCTACTACATTATTGGCAAGGTCTCTCGCTCCAATGGCTATACGAACAGGTATTCCCTTCATTTCATATTCAGCAAATTTCCAACCTGGACGATTATTATCATTGTCATCATACTTTACAGATATTCCAGCAGCTTTTAATTGTTGCATCAATACGTTCACTTTTTCATCAATCAATTGTTTTTGCTCCTCACCTTTAAAAATCGGAACAATCACTACCTGTATTGGTGCAAGTTTAGGAGGTAAAACAAGCCCTTCGTTATCACTATGAGCCATTACCAATGCGCCTATTAATCGAGTACTCACTCCCCAACTAGTTGCCCACACAAAATCTAATTTATTTTCTTTGTCAGTAAACTTTACATCAAATGCTTTAGCAAAATTTTGTCCAAGAAAATGAGACGTCCCTGCCTGTAAGGCTTTTCCATCCTGCATTAAGGCTTCTATGCAATAAGTATCTACTGCACCAGCAAAACGTTCATTAGCAGATTTTACTCCTTTAATTACCGGTAATGCCATGTGATTTTCTGCAAAATCAGCATAGACATTTAACATCTGAACGGTTTCAGCAACTGCCTCTTTTTCTGTAGCGTGGGCAGTATGGCCCTCCTGCCATAAAAATTCTGTAGTACGCAAAAACAACCTCGTCCTCATTTCCCACCTAACCACATTGGCCCATTGATTAATTAACAAGGGTAAGTCACGATATGATTGTATCCAACCTTTGTAGGTATTCCAAATAATCGCCTCACTGGTTGGGCGAACGATCAATTCTTCTTCTAATTTTGCCTCTGGGTCCACTATCAATTTACCTTTATTTTCTGGATCACCTTTTAAACGATAATGGGTTACAATGGCGCACTCCTTAGCAAAACCTTCCGCATTGGTTTCCTCTGCTTCAAATAAACTCTTAGGTACAAACAAAGGAAAGTAGGCATTTTGATGACCAGTTTCCTTAAACATACTGTCCAATTGCTTTTGCATGTTCTCCCAAATAGCATAACCATATGGCTTAATTACCATACAACCTCTAACTGCACTATAATCCGCCAAACCCGCTTTAATTACTAGGTCATTGTACCATTGGGAATAATCTTCCTGCATGCTTGTAATCTCTTTGCTCATATTCAGACCCCTTCGGGTAATTTTTTAAATGAATAAATATTTTAAAATTTTAATATAATCAACACTTAACACTCAATTTACTAAAATCTAGGCCATTTACTTTCATCGAAAGAAATAATAACCATCAGTAATTTCAATGTTTTTTTAGATTAAAATCAATTAAACTGCCTCCCTACTACTAATCAATGGCATAGAATTTGGTAGGATACTTTATAAACTAAAACGGCACAAAAGTAGTAACTTCATTCTATAATAATTTTAAACAAATTATCATGGCTACAAAAATCTCCCAACTCATCCTTTTAATAATTGCTTTAAATAGTTGCACTACCCTCTATAAAACTGGGCAAACCCCTGATGATGTCTACTATTCGCCCACCAGGCCTTATGTAGAAACCTATGTAGAAACCACTAGGGAGGAGGAAGTCATCTACCAACCAGAATATAGAGTCATCAGAATGGGTATCAATGATCCCCGTTGGAGAAATTTCGATCAAGATTACAGGTATAACACTTTTAATTACCGTAGTAAATACGATAATTACTATTCTCCTTATTATAATTCTTATTATTCACCCCTTTACAGCCCAATTTATTATTCTCCAGTACTTCCAAAAAATACGAGTCCAAGGATGGAAAATCTAGGTGGTTATAGCCCTGTAACGAACTATAGTTCGACTAATAACAAAATGGGGCAAAGTACAAAACCGCTAAAATATAATAATAATAATAGTGGAACTGCGGTTGGAAATATACTCAGACAGATTATTGCTCCTGACAATTCCAATAGTAGCAATTATATCAACAATAGTAATTCCAACAACAATTCCAATAATAATACTAGAACCTATACACCACCAACAAACACTTCCAGCAATAGCAGTAGTTCTTCCGGAAGTAGTTCTTCATCAGGTGGTGCTATTTCAAGACCTGCAAGAAGTGGAGGGAATTAATTGTGGGTATGATTAACCATTTAATCACATTGATGGATTTCAAATCCTGTTCTTACAAAGCTAAATACACCAATTAATGAAAAAATTTTTGCTGCTCCCGGCATTATTTATAAGCACCTTTTTATTTTCCCAGATACCTGAAGATGCCTTGCGCTATTCATTCTTCCCTCAAAATGGAACTGCCCGAAATATGGCGATAGGTGGGGCAATGGGTTCATTGGGAGGAGATATCACAGCTAATTTTGTCAATCCCGCAGGCCTAGGCAATTACAAAACTGGAGAGTTTGTTTTTACCCCTGGATTTCTAATGAATACTAATAAAGTAAATTTTAGAACCAACGGAAACAATAATAATAGTTCCAGTTTTGGTATGGGACCAATTGGATTCGTTTATGGTACTCCTAGTCGTTATCAACCTGCTACCAGCCAGGCCATCAGCTTAGCATTTACCCAAACTGCCAATTATAATAATTCCATTCAATACAATGGACTAAACAATTACAGTTCCTACAGCGAAAAATGGGCCGAGCAAGTCGCAAAAAGTGGTTTAAGCATTGATAATGTCCTAAATAGTCCAAACTATGCTTATGGAGCTGCCCCTGCCTTATACACCTATTTGGTAGACACTTTTAGAGTAAATGGAAATTTGCAAGTAAGGGGCCTACCAGAAAATATACTCGATGCTGGCCAGGCTTTAAAACAGCAAAGTACTTCGGATACTAAAGGAGCGCAATATGAATTAGCATTAGGATATGCAGTCAATAAAAAGGATAAATTTTTATTTGGAATTAGTATGGGAATTCCTATGATGAATTATAGTAGTAACAGCACCTTTCAAGAAAATGATACTTCTTCTAATAAATTAAATAAATTCGATTCCTTTACTTACACTGATGATTATTCTACTAGTGGTACTGGAGTCAATGCCAAAATTGGAATTATTTATAAACCAACTGAACATGTACGACTAGGTTTTGCAATCCACACTCCTACTTATATGGTTTCCCTTAAAGATACTAGAACCACCTCATTAAGCACAAACACAGAAAATTACGGAGGCCTTCAAAAAGTATCCTCTCTTAAATTTACGAATGACCAAGCAGGGGAAAGTAAATACAGCATGACAACCCCTGTAAAAATGATGGTAAGTGGAAGCTACGTTTTCAATGAAATAGAAGATGTAAGAAAACAAAAAGGATTTTTGACCGCCGATATTGAATATGTAAATCACAAAGGATCCAACTTTTACAGTGCAAATGAAAATCCTACTACCGATGATAAATCTTATTACCAATCACTCAACAATGTAATTAAGAATCAATATAAAGGAAACTTTAATTTTCGATTGGGTGGTGAATTAAAATTTAACACATTGATGACTAGGCTTGGTTTTGCATATTACACTAACCCCTATCAAGACAAGGAAATAAAAGCTCACCAAGCATTGATAAGTGGTGGAGTTGGGTATCGGCACAAAGGAATTTTTATTGACCTAACCTATGTTTACTCGATGAAAAAAGATGTAAACTTTGCCTACCGTTTACAAGACAGAGCTAATACTTTTGCAACCATCGATAACAAACTAGGAAATATTATTTTAAGTGTTGGTTTTAAATTTTAATAGCTACTTTTTGTAACCAATCGATTTTTAAATACTGATTTCTGAAAATTAAAACCATTTTTAGTTTTCTGAAATCAGATGTAATACTTTGTCAAAATCTGGGGATGTCCATTTAATACTCCCATCCTTTTTAAACCAAGTCATCTGTCGCTTGGCATAATGTCTTGTATTAATTTTAATAGACTCTATAGCTTTTTGAAGAGAAATTTTTTCAGAAAAATAATCAAATAATTCTCTATAACCTACTGTCTGTAATGCATTCAACTCTTGATAGGCAATTAAATTTTTTACCTCCTCTTCCAATCCTTCTAGAATCATTTGATCCACTCTACCATTAATTCGTTGATAAAGTTCTTCTCTAGGTAATTCCAACCCAATTTGTATGATTTTAAAATCTCTAGTATGACTTTTTTTAGTTTGAAACTCAACAATAGATTTCCCTGATGACATGACTACTTCTAACGCACGAATTAACCGATGGGGATTATGGATCTCTCCTTTCGAAAAATAAAGAGGATCATTTTTTTTAACTTCTATCTGTAACCATTCTAATCCCCCTTTTTCATAATTACTAATGATATCTTCTCTGATGCTTGATGAAACAATTGGCAGCTGATCAATACCTTCACAAAAAGTTTTTGTATACAATCCAGTCCCACCCACTATTACAGCCACATCACTTTTTAAAAATATTTCTTGTACTTTTTCTAAAGCATATTTTTCAAATATTCCTGCATTTACACTTTCATGAATGGTATGTGAATTAACAAAATAATGAGGAACGGATGTTAATTCTTCTTGAGAAGGTTTCGCCACTCCAATTGACAATTCTTTATAACATTGTCGGCTATCCGAGGAGATGATTTGGGTTGAAAAATATTTTGCTACAGAAATAGCAAGAGGCGTTTTGCCAACTGCAGTTGGGCCAGATATAACAATACAGGTTTTATTCATAACGCACCCCTAACTAACTGATAATTGGTTAAATGAAAACTAATAGTTAAAAAAAAGGGAGAAATTAATTGCATTCGCTGATTCTTGTTGAATCATCTTCAGAAAATATTTAAAAATCAATTATTTGAAATTAATATTCATCTGAAGTCAATTCTGTTGATGAATCTTCCTCTGATTGAGTAGCATTGCCATCCTCATCTTCTTCACTGAATCCCTCTAACATTGCAGCTGAATTTAAATCATATTTTTCTTCCACCTCAGCCAATCGACTATCTACCAAACCCTTGGTTCCATATTGAGAGGGAGCGATGCCCTCAGATCGAATGCAAGCAGGATAGGATATCTTTTTATTCTCTTCTTTATCTACATTAATCAGCTCCACCATAAAAGTCCATGCCTTATTAAAATCATAAACATAAATGAACTTTTGATTGGGGTCCTTTATTTCAGAACCTAAAGTAACCTCCGCCATTAAAAGGGGTTCAACCTTGTATTCTTTGTCTTCATATTTTTCAAGCGAAATTTCTCTTCCTCTTAACCAACTGTCATTGCTACGATAAAAAGTAGCTTGGTGTTTACTATCAAATTCATAACCCTTTAAAATACAATGGTGCAAATCAGAAAAATTTTGGGTATGCTTAATCACCACATCTCGATAAATAATCTCATCCTCTTCCCAATAAACTCTAAAGCGTAAAATAGCCATGTTACAAATTTAGTAATAAGAAATGATAATTTGTACTGAATAAATTGTTCGAATGATGAAATAAATTATAATTACTCAGCAACTTCCAAAAAAATAAATAATTCATTACAATCCAAGTTCAGCTGCTTTTTTAAGCAAAAAACTAAGAGCTGCATCATAGTTATTTGGTATTATTCCATCCAAAATTGCCTCTCGAATTGCATTCTTTAAATCTCCAATAGTTTTTCCTGGTGGAAGGTTAAATCTTTCCATAATCATTTCTCCAGTAATTGGTGGCTGCCAATTTCTTAACTGATCATTCGCCTCCACTTCGGCACATCTTATTTTCACCATTTCAAAATTTTCTAAAAAGCGTTTTACCTTTTGCTTGTTTTTAGAGGTAATATCAGCGCTACAAAGTATCATAAGCGCATCAAAATCTTCACCCGCATCAAATAACAATCTTCTAATAGCTGCGTCGGTAATATTGTCTTTAGTAAGACTGATGGGCCTTAAATGCAGTTCCACTAATTTACGAACAAACTTCATTTTTTCATTCTGAGGTAATTTCAATTGACTGAAAATCTTAGGCACCATCCTACCGCCCAAAACCTCATGCCCATGAAAGGTCCAACCATGGCCAACTTCAAATTTTTTAGTTATTGGTTTAGCAATATCATGTAAAACAGCAGCCCATCTCAACCAAAGATCATCCGTAAGCTCGCAAATATTATCTACTACCTGCAAAGTATGATAGAAATTATCTTTGTGCCCCTTTCCATCAATGTATTCAGCCCCTGCCAAATCAACCATTTGAGGGAAAATAATTTTTAGCAGTCCGCTTTTATATAAAAGGTCGAATCCTATAGAAGGTTTTTTAGAGCTTAAAATTTTATTTAATTCATCCGCAATTCTTTCTCCACTTACAATTTTTATACGTTCTGCATTTTGATGTATTGCAGCCAATGTTTTTTCTTCAATTACAAAATTTAATTGAGTGGCAAATCGGATGGCCCTCATCATACGAAGCGGATCGTCACTAAAGGTGATATTGGGATCAAGAGGTGTTTGTAAAACTTTATTATCCAAGTCATTGATTCCATTAAAAGGATCAATCAACTCGCCATAATTAGCCTTGTTTAAACTAATGGCAAGTGCATTAATAGTAAAATCACGTCGATTTTGATCATCCTCCAATGTTCCTGCTATAACCATTGGGTTTCGGCTATCAACATGGTAGCTTTCCTTTCTTGCCCCAACAAATTCAATATCAATATCTGCTAATTTTATTTGTGCCGTACCAAAGTTTTTAAAAAAACTGACTGCTGGCTTTGGATTAAAATGCTTTGAGACTTCATTCGCTAGTTCAATTCCATCACCCAAACAAACTATATCAATGTCCTTTGTTGGCCTTCCTATTATTTTATCTCTAACAAAACCACCAATTAAATAACAAGGGACATCCAAGACTTCTGAAGCCTCGGCAATCTTTTTTAATAAGACCAATTCTTGATCCGAACAATGGATGTACATAGGCTGCAAAAATAAGCCCTATGATCCATATCTAACAGTGAGCTAATTTATTTGATGGCTATAATTAATCATACAAAAACACTAGTTTTGGGCTTCATGATTTTCCGAAATGTAATTACTTATCCTTTCGGCACTAATGTTGCCAATATACCCGCCAAATGAAAACAAACTTTCTAAAATTGGAAGTTTGACATTTTGACTATATATTATAAAAAATATGAATAAAAACATTTATTTGCAGGGCCCAGAAGAAGAGATGGAATTTATGCCGATCATACCTCTAAATGAAGATGACAGCGAAGATTCAGATACACTGGTCATTCCAAACGAGTTACCATTACTACCCTTACGCAATACGGTTCTATTTCCTGGAGTGGTTTTACCTATTACTGTAGGACGTGATAAGAGTATTAAGGCAGTAAATGATGCCTATAAGGCTGACAAATTGATAGGTGTGATAGCACAAAAAGACAGTACCGTAGAAGAACCTACCATTTCTGATTTAGAAGAAATTGGCACTGTTGCAAAAATTGCTAAACTTATAAAAATGCCAGATGGTGGAACTACCATCATCATCCAAGGAAAGAAACGTTTTAAAATAGATGAAATTACCTGCGAGCATCCTTATTTCAAAGCTAAGATTCAGACGCTAGAAGAAGAAGTGTTGAATAATGATAAGGATTTCAATGCAATGGTAGGAAGTATCAAAGATTTAGCTGGTCAAATTGTACAAATTTCACCCAACCTTCCTAGTGAGGCAGCAATTATTCTTAAGAACATAGAAAATCCGGTATTTCTTATTCATTTTGTTAGTAGCAATTTAAATAGTGATATTAAGGATAAACAACGGCTTTTGGTAATCAATAATATCAAGGAGAGAGCCGAATTACTGATGAATTTAATGCAAACGGAATTACAGTACACCGAACTTAAAAACAAGGTGACCAACAAAACCCGTGCAGAGCTAGACAAACAACAAAGAGAGTATTTTTTGCAACAGCAAATGAAGGCCATCAAAGAGGAATTGGGTGGAGATAATGTAGCAGAGGTAAAAGAAATGCTTAAAAAAGCAGAAGGAAAAAAATGGCCTAAACCAGCGATGGAAATGTTCCATAAAGGAGCAGAAAAATTAGAAAGAATGCATCCGAGTACACCAGATTATTCTGTTGTTTACAATCACCTAGATCTTATGCTAGATCTACCCTGGGAAGATTACACTCCTGACTCCTACGACCTTAAAAAAGCAAAAAAAATATTAGACCATGATCATTATGGTATGCATAAAATTAAAGAACGCATACTAGAATACCTTGCTGTTTTGAAGCTAAAAGGAGATATGAAAAGTCCTATCCTTTGTTTTGTTGGCCCTCCGGGAATTGGTAAAACCAGTTTAGGCAAAAGCATTGCACATGCAATTGCTCGGAAATATGTAAGAGTGAGTCTTGGCGGATTACATGATGAAAGTGAAATTAGGGGACACCGTAAAACCTATATTGGGGCAATGCCTGGAAGAATTATTCAATCTATCAGGAAGATAAAAAGTAGTAACCCGGTAATGATTTTGGATGAAATTGATAAAGTAGGTAATGACCAGCGTGGCGACCCCTCCTCTGCCCTACTGGAAGTACTTGATCCGGAACAAAACAATACTTTTTATGATAATTACTTAGAGCTTGAATATGACTTAAGTAAAGTTCTCTTTATTGCAACCGCCAATAATATCAACAATATTCAACCTGCTTTAAGGGACCGACTTGAAATCATTGATTTGAGTGGTTACGCAGTGGAAGAAAAAATTGAAATCGCCAGACAACATCTTTTGCCAAAACAAAAGGAAGCTCATGGTCTCAAAGAAGTTAATATTAAAGTGAGTGATAAGATTCTAGAAAAAATCATAGAAGACTATACAAGAGAAAGTGGTGTAAGAGACTTAGATAGACAGCTGGCAGCAATCATGAGAAACCTTGCAAAACAATATGCAACCAAAGGGAAATTAAAATCTACTCTTACTCAGATAGATTTTGAAAAGATTTTAGGAAAGCCCCGATTTAGCAACGAAATGTACAAAATAGCTAATATGGCAGGGGTGGCCGTTGGACTTGCCTGGACTTATGTAGGGGGGGATATTTTATTTATCGAAATTAGTTTGAGCGAGGGTAAAGGTGATTTAAAAATGACTGGAAACCTTGGAAATGTAATGAAGGAGAGTGCATCTACTGCCTATACCTGGCTTCAAGTAAATGCAAAAAAGATGAATATTGACCTAGAAATGTTCAATACTAAAAATATTCATATTCATGTACCGGAGGGAGCTGTGCCAAAAGATGGACCAAGTGCAGGAATCACCATGATGACTGCGTTAGCAAGTGCATTTACGGGAAGAAAGATAAAACCCTATTTAGCAATGACTGGAGAGATAACACTAAGAGGCCAAGTATTACCAGTAGGTGGTATTAAGGAGAAGGTTTTGGCAGCTAAAAGGGCCGGTCTAAAAGAAATTATCATGTGTTGGCAAAACGAAAAAGATGTTATTGACATTAATCCTCTTTTTATTAAAGGAATTAAATTTCACTACGTAAAAACAATGCAACAAGTAATTGATATTGCACTTACCTAAAATCTAAAAAAAATAAATAGAAGTTAAAAATGCCTTTCGGAATCCAAAAAAGAGTTAAAATTGATTCATTTGTTTTTTTAATGGTATTCGAATAACTTCGCTATTAGCAAATTAAATCTAATTAAAATGAAAAAAATTATTCTATTTGGAATTTCCTGTACTCTTTTATTTTCATCTTGTGTAAGTAAGAAAATATTAAAAGCAGAGCAATTTCGTTACGTTCAATTGCAAACAGAACATTTAGCTTTACAAGAAGCTTTAAAAAGCTGTGATAATACGAACATCGAAAATCTCAGAAGAAGAGCAGTTCTTGAAGCTGAGTTAGAAAGTCTTAAAAAGCAAATTGGTTATCTTAAAGAAAACAATGGTTTTCTTAAAGACAATAACAACCAGGCCTTGAAGCAATTGGAAAACTTATCAGTAATTTCTGGTTCCCAAGCTGAAAGTATAAAAAAATCCC
Organism: Chitinophaga pinensis; assembly: GCA_945876095.1. Classification (GTDB taxonomy): domain Bacteria; phylum Bacteroidota; class Bacteroidia; order Chitinophagales; family Chitinophagaceae; genus Ferruginibacter; species Ferruginibacter pinensis_E. The sequence continues at coordinate 135,901 of CAMCMP010000001.1, read as the reverse complement.
TCGAAAATATCGGATCAAAAGATGCTTATATCCAAGGTCTTCAATCAGCACTTAACAGAAAAGATTCATTAAATCTTGCTTTGGTTACTAATTTGAAAGGTGCTATCGGAAATATGGATGACAAAGATATCAATATCAAAGTTGAAAAAGGAGTAGTATATATTGACATTTCAGATAAATTATTGTTTAAAAGCGGTAGCTATGATGTAACAGACAGAGCCAAAGAGGTTCTTGGAAAAGTAGCAACTGTTTTGAAAAACCAACCTACTATTGAATTCATGGTAGAGGGTCATACTGATAATTTAGCCTTTAAAAACCCAGTACTTCTTGATAACTGGGATCTAAGTGTAAAAAGAGCTACTACTGTAGTTCGTATTTTACAAACTAAATATGGCCTAGATCCTACTCACATGACTGCAGCAGGAAGATCAGAATACAAACCAGTTGCAGATAACACAACTAAAGAAGGAAGGGAGTCAAACCGCAGAACGAGAATTGTTATTTTGCCTCAGCTTGACCAATTTTTTAAATTATTAGAAAGATAATTTTTATTCTTAAATAGCTTAACATTTTATTAATCCCGCCTACACAAGTAGTCGGGATTTTTTTATGACTTTTACTTGCTTAATTAATTGTATTTATATTTTTTTTTAACAAACTGTGTATAAATATTATTAACGAATTTTAAAAGCAATTCGTTAAATTTGAAATAGACACTTTGATACACCAATCATTCTTCAACTTACCTAAATCCAATTTATTTTGACAGAAACAATCATTAATCTTGAAACCGTTAACCCTATTGAATTCTTTGGTGTTAACAATGGCAAACTTGATATTCTAAAAAAGAAATTTCCACTTCTAAAAATTTTAAGTCGAGGCACACAAATAAAACTGACTGGAGCGCCCGAACAGGTAGTAGATGCTAAGGAAAAAATTAACCTGATCATCCAATACATAGAACGCAATGGACATATGTCTGAAAATTATATCGATCAAATTTTAGGAGGTGATGATGCTCAAGCTGTAGATAATTTTGTTGACCGAAATCCCAATGATGTACTGGTTTTTGGTCCAAACGGAAAAACTGTAAGGGCGCGTACGGCTAATCAAAAGAGAATGGTTACTGCAGTGGATAAAAATGATATTGTTTTTGCAATTGGACCTGCTGGAACTGGAAAAACTTATACAGCAGTTGCCTTAGCAGTAAGGGCACTAAAAGCAAAAACAGTTAAAAAAATAATTTTAACTCGACCTGCAGTTGAAGCAGGAGAAAATCTTGGTTTTTTACCAGGCGATTTGAAAGAAAAAATTGACCCCTATTTAAGGCCACTTTATGATGCATTGGACGATATGATTCCTGCTGATAAGCTAGGTTATTTTATGACCACCAGGACCATTGAAATTGCACCACTAGCCTATATGAGAGGCCGAACTTTGGATAATGCATTTATTATTTTAGATGAAGCCCAAAATACCAATGACGGTCAATTAAAAATGTTTCTTACTAGAATTGGCGCCAATGCAAAAGCGATCATAACCGGCGATCCCACCCAGATAGATCTTCCAAAAAATATGCGCAGTGGAATAGACAAAGCATTGCGTATTTTAAAAAATGTAGAAGGCATAGCTCATATAGAATTAGATGAAGAAGATGTAGTAAGGCATAAATTAGTAAAAGCCATCATTAAAGCATATGATAAGGATAAAGAAAATGACTCTTATAATGATCGCAAATAGTTTGATACCGCATTGAACTTTAAAAAGAACCTACCTTATCTGTAAAGGTTAGGTTCTTTTTTATTTTGATTGCTCTATAACTATAAAAAAAATATTTTTGATTAAATGATAGTACTTAAAATATTATTATAAGTACTACAAATAAGTTTAACTTTAACTATGAAATTAACATTACTACTTTCATTGATTTGTTGTATAGCAATAAGTTCATGCAACACCGAAAAAAAATCACCCAACACTGACATTGAAGTGGCAAGGGTATTTATAAAAGATATTCTGGAAAGTAATTTTAAGGATGCCGAGACTTTTGTTTTAAAAGAAGAGACCAATCAACAATTTTTTGAATTATTCAAAAAGGAATTTGAATCTAAAAGTAAGTCAGAATTAGAAAGCTTTAAAAATGCAGATATCATTATCAATGAAATCTCTCCTATTAGCGATTCCGTTAGTATAATCAATTATTCCAACTCATTTAAAAAAGATAAAACTAATAAATTGAAAATGGTTAGAATAAATGGACAATGGATGGTTGATTTAAAATATACATTTTCAGGAAACTTGTAAAATCTTGACATGATTCGAAATATTTTACTGATTGGTTTTGGGGGTGCAATGGGCAGTATTCTTAGATTTTTTATTGGCTGGTGGATAGGTGCCAAAAATTTTCCTCTTTCCACTTTCTTAATTAATGTGGCGGGTAGCTTTATAATAGGATTGGTTTCGGCTTACTGTCTCAAAAATGAATCCTTTTCTTCCAATTGGAAGTTATTTTTAACCGTTGGACTATGCGGTGGCTTCACTACTTTTTCTACCTTTTCTCTTGAAAATTTACAACTCATACAAAACGGAAAGTTCGCAATGGCTGCATTCTATACAGCAACTAGTTTTTTACTAGGAATTTTGGCTGTTTGGGCTGGTTTTAAACTTCTTAATTAGTACTAGAGTATTACTTAGTTTATTAGTGAGTTTGATACAACTTTAATTGAATAAATAATTTTGAAAAATAATTATAATGAAATCAATGACTAAAATTAGGATGATTAGGTTGCCAAAACGTTGGAGCAGTGAATATTATAGCAGTGAGTCATTTGGAAAGAATAATTGGAATAATTGGAATATTGGGGATGTTGGATATATCGAAGGAGTAACCACAATTAATAGCCAGGTTGTTCTTGTAATTGTATTAGGGAATAAAATTATAAATTGTTTTCCAAGTGCTGTTGAGGTAATTAAAGATTAAAGTTCAATAATTTAGATAATTGGAGATTTATTGTTTCAAATAAAACATCCCATTTTATTGCATCAATTCTGCTATGCATTTTACTCAAATCACTTAATTTATCGGATAATATTAAAAAAAATAATCAAATGATTTGCTTCTTACGCTCTACCTCTTTAACATTATTTCTTTAAAAGTTAGAATGGCTGATTCTTTAAAACGAGCTCTGTAATAGTAAGATTATATATTACACAATGGGGTGATTGTCTTAAATAGTTTAATTTCAAAAATCAAGCAATTTTAACAGTACGAACGACTGATTTAGTCCTAAAACAATCTTTTTTTCGCTGCCAATCTGACACAATAACAAGATAATTCCTTATTTTTGATCCCTAAATTTAATAATGAGTAGTTTATTTACAATAGAAAGTAAAGTGCACGATGAGTCCCGTCAAGGTGAGGCGTATAGTCCAATTATTGAAAGCCAAGCCAACTTCAAAAAACTATTTTACGTAGAAAGCTATGGATGTGCCATGAATTTTGCCGATAGTGAAGTGGTTGCTTCCATCTTACAAAGTAATGGGTATGGTGCAACTAAAAATTGTGAAGAAGCAGATCTTATTTTATTGAATACATGCTCCATTAGAGAAAAAGCCGAAGCAACTGTTCGTAAAAGACTAACTGAATTCAGGAAACTTAAAAAACTTAATCCGGGAATACTCGTTGGAGTATTGGGATGCATGGCAGAGCGATTAAAAGAAAAATTTTTACAAGAAGAAAGCTTAGTCGACTTAGTAGTAGGTCCAGATGCATACCGAACCTTACCCAACCTTATCGAAGAAGCTGAAACAGGTCAAAAAGCAGTCAATGTTCTTTTAAACAGGGATGAAACCTATGCTGACATTTCACCGATTCGATTGAACAGTAATGGTGTAAATGCATTTGTAAGTATTATGCGTGGTTGCAATAACATGTGTTCATTTTGCGTAGTTCCATTTACAAGAGGTAGAGAAAGGAGTAGAGATGCTAATAGTATCATTGAAGAATGTAAAAATCTTTTTACTGATGGATTTAAAGAAGTTACTTTATTAGGACAAAATGTTGATAGTTATCACTGGGAGCCTTTCAATAATGATAGCAAAGAGGAAGCAGTAACTTTTGCTGCATTATTGGAAAAAGTAGCATTGATATCTCCTCTACTTAGAGTTCGATTTAGTACTTCTCACCCAAAAGATATTACTGACGAGGTACTTCATACCATTGCAAGGCATGAAAACATTTGTAACTACATCCATCTTCCAGTCCAAAGTGGCAGCAGCAGAATTTTGCAATTAATGAACCGAACTTACTCTAGAGAATGGTATATCGCTAAAGTAAATCGTATACGTGAAATTATTCCGGGTTGTGGATTATCGACCGATATGATAACAGGTTTTTGTACTGAAACGGACGAAGATCACGAGCTATCGATGAGCCTAATGGAATATTGTAAATATGATTTGGCTTATATGTATTTTTACAGTGAACGACCTGGAACACTAGCTGCAAGAAGATTTAAAGATGATGTTACAGAAGATATCAAAAAGAAAAGATTACAGGAAATGGTAGATCTACATAGAATTCATTCCCTTCAAAGTATGCAAAGAGATATTGGTAAAACCTGTAAAGTATTGGTGGAAGGGGTTTCAAAAAAATCAGCCGATGAATTACAAGGAAGATCAGACCATAACAAAGTAGTGGTGTTTCCGAAAAGTAATTTTGAAAAAGGAGATTATGTAATGGTGAAAATTAATAGCTGTACAGCAGGCACCCTTATTGGAACTGCTGTCAGTGAATAAAAAAATGCTTAAGGAAGTTAGTTTTGATGAATAATTATTCTTTTTCAAATCAATATTTTAAAACATTGATTTGAAAACAATTATTAAATAAATCCACCTTTCCTTTACAAGAAGCGAAGAAAATTTTATTATGGACTTACAATCAATCAAGAATCGATTTGGAATTATTGGAAATTCGCCTGTACTCAATTATGCTTTAAATGTTGCAACACAGGTTTCTAATACAGATTTGAGTGTACTCATTAATGGAGAAAGTGGTGTTGGTAAAGAAGTTTTTTCTCAGATTATTCATGCATTAAGTTCTAGAAAACACAATCCTTTTATTGCAGTCAACTGTGGTGCTATCCCTGAAGGAACAATTGATTCTGAATTATTTGGGCATGAAAAAGGATCCTTTACTGGTGCAATGGATAGTCGCAAAGGATATTTTGAAACTGTAAATGGTGGGACTATTTTTTTAGACGAAATTGGAGAGCTTCCACTGGGAACTCAGGCTCGTTTATTACGCGTGCTTGAAACTGGAGAATATATCAGAGTGGGTAGCAGTAAGGTTCAAAAAACGGATGTAAGAGTAGTTGCAGCAACCAATAAAGAGCTACTAGAAAGTACTCAATCGGGTAAGTTTAGGGAAGATCTTTATTATCGGCTCAATACGGTTCCAATAAGGGTTCCTTCTTTGAGAGACCGAAAAGAAGATATTCCTTTATTATTTAGAAAATTTGCATCCGACTTCTCCGATCGATACAAGGGAGCCCCTATTCAGTTAGATGAAGAAGCCAAAGGTTTACTAATGACCTATCCATGGCCAGGAAATGTAAGGGAGCTGAAAAATATTGCAGAACAGATTTCAGTATTATCAAAAGAAAAAAACATTTCATCCAGAGAACTAAAATCCTTTTTACCAGAAAATAACTTTAATCGTCTACCCGTATTGGTTGGTGGCAAGGCGGCGCTCAGTCAGCAAGAATTTGCGAATGAAAGAGAAATATTATACAAGTTATTTTTTGACATGAAAAAAGATGTGAATGAATTGAAGAAAATGTTTTTTGAGATTTTACAAAATCCAGGAATGGCTCAGAATATTCCGATGTACAATAATAATTTGGATAATATGATGCCCGACAATAAACCTACTGTATCAAACAATAACTTCAACCAAACGAGTCAAGCTGTATTTATTAATCCAAATGGTGAACAAATCCATCACCATGAATCGATTGAAGAATCTTTGAGCATCATGGATAAGGAAAAAGAATTAATAGTAAAAGCTCTTAAAAAACATAAAGGAAAGCGAAAAGACGCTTCGTCTGACCTTGGAATAAGTGAAAGAACTTTATACAGAAAATTAAAAGAATATGATATTGAAGATTAATAGTAAGACAAATCTATCTTCCAAAAGAATCCAAAGACAAATAAAAAATACTTTTTTTATATTGCCAATAGCTTTATTGCTAGTAGCTGTTTTTAGTTTCGCTACCTGCAAATACTCATTTAAAGATACCTCCCCCATTCCATTGGAAGTGAAAACATTTCGCGTTAATTATTTCGAAAACAAAGCACGATATGTAAATCCACAGTTAGGACCTCAACTAACTGAAAAAATGAAACAAAAAATTATAGGCAGTACTCGACTTCGCCAAACAAATGATGACAATGCCCATTACGATATAAGCGGTTATGTTTCTGAATACAATGTAAGTACGAGTGGTATTTTACGCAATAATGCTAGTACCAACAGGTTGTCAGTTTCCTTTCATATAATTTTCAAGAACACTTTAGATGAAAAGAAAAATTTTGAAGAGGATATTTCCAATAATTTTGACTTCCCGGCCACACAAAGCTTTGAGCAGGCTCAAACAGCTCTGTTTTCTGAAATTGTCAAAAATACCGTGGATGGGATGTTTAATAAAATATTTTCTAATTGGTAAATTATAAATAGGTTTATAATTTTCTTAAAAGCTATAATAAATTTATCTTCGAACTATGGGCAACAGTGAATTACTTTTTGAAACAATATTTAAACGAAAAATATCTGACTCGGATAACAAAGCATATTTTGCCCAGATTGCTGAAGCGTATCCCTATTTTTCGATAGCACAATTTTATCTGTTGCTAAAAACAGATAAAGAATCTTCTAATTATTCAAAACAAGCCGCCAAAACTTCCCTGCTTTTTAATAACCCTTTTTGGCTTCAATTTCAACTGGGAGATGCGCTTTCAGCCAATATGAATGAAAGCATTAGTTCCTTTTCTAATATTATTATTCCAGAAAAAATTGGACTGGTAAATACAATACCAATTGTGGAGAAAAATGATTTTCCAGAAATTATCCATTTAGAAAAGGAGGTAACTGAAATAACTGCTGAAATAGAAAAGAGCAATATAGAACCAAGTTTAGAGATAATTAATTCACCTATACCATCTAGCCACTTTAATGAAGGTATTACCCCATTAGTGAATGACATCGAGCAAGAAGATGATTCCCTTTCTGACCAGAGAATTAGCCCTTTCAATTTTAAATTTAACCTAAACAATTCCCAGATAACAGAAGATAGAATCACTTTTGAACCCCTTCATACTTCTGATTACTTTGCAAGTTTGGGTATCAAATTGAATAATAAAGCGCTGCATTCTGATAAGTTAGGTAAACAAATGAAAAGCTTCACAGATTGGTTAAAAGAAATGAAAAAGTTACAGCCTGACCAAATACCATTACAAAGTGAACAGGCTGATTTAACCATTCAAAAATTAGCTGAAGCTTCCAATTTGGAGATAGAAGTGGAAACAGAAGCTATGGCAGAAGTTTTGATTCAGCAAGGAAAGAAACAAAAAGCCCTAAACGTATATAAAAAATTAAGTTTGCTCGATCCCTCCAAAAGTGCTTACTTTGCAGCCAAAATTAATCAACTAAAAGACCATTGATATGTTAGTTTTATTCGGAATATTAGTTATTATAGCCTCTATTATCTTAGGTTTAATCGTTTTAATACAGAACCCTAAAGGTGGAGGTTTATCAGGAAGTTTGGGTGGATTTAGTAACCAGTTGATGGGGGTAAAACAAACTACTGATGTACTTGAAAAAGGTACTTGGGTATTTGCAGGTGTTGTAGGTATTTTATGTGTTATTTCACCAATTTTTATACCGAAAACAGCAGGCGGGTCTTCTCAGAACGACGAATTGATCAATAAGGCTCCAATTACTGGACCTCAACAACCTACCACTACTCCATTACCAGGTGCGGTTGATACTTCTAAAAAACCATAAATTATTTTATAGTAAATTACAAACCTCGTCAATATATGACGAGGTTTTTTATTTTAATTTTGGGAATTATTGAATCCAATTATCTATATGGCAAAAGATAACAAAATAGTAAAAATTATCCCCTTTTTAATTTGTTTGATACTAGTGATAATAGCAGTGTCTTTTTTTAGCAGCGATACTAATTTTAAAGAAAATAAAAAGTTTTTCTACATTAAAACAAACAGTGAATTAAATCAAGTCATTAACAATCTAGTTGCTGAGGGGGTCATTAAAAGTCCTATTGTTTTTCAGTGGGCTGCAAAATTAGCAGGATACGAAGATAATATCCGCCCAGGAAAATACCAGATAGAAAATGGATCCAATATCTTTTCAATTCTTAAAAAGCTTCGAAGAGGAAATCAAACTGCAGTTAATCTGGTTATCAATAAACTAAGGACGAAGGAAGATTTTGCAAAAAAAATTGGTGATAACTTTGAATGTGATTCAGCAGATGTAATGGCTATAATGACCAATGAAGATTCACTTAGAAAATTTGAATTAGATAGTAATACTGCTATGACCACAATTATTCCTAATACCTATCAAATTCTATGGAATACCTCGGCAACCGTTATTTTAAAAAAGCTTTACAATGAAAAGGAAATATTTTGGAATGAAGAAAGAAGAAAAAAAGCTTTGTCATTAAATCTTAACCCTACTGAAGCATATATACTAGCTAGTATTGTAGAAGAAGAAACCAATAAAGAATTAGATAAAGGAAAAATTGCTAGCGTCTATCTAAATCGGTTGGTAATTGGGATGAAACTCGCTGCTGACCCAACTGTCAAATTTGCAATGAAGGATTTTAGTCTTAAAAGGATTTATTTTAAACACCTTGAATTTAAATCACCTTACAATACCTATCAGCAGGTAGGACTGCCTCCAGGACCGATTTGTACACCATCTACCAAAACAATCGACGCGGTATTAAATTCACCTTCTACCTCCTATCTTTTTTTTGTAGCAAAACCTGATTTGAATGGATTTTCAAATTTTTCAACTACCTATAATGAACACTTGCAATTTGCTAAACAATATCAGCAGGCATTAGATAGCTTCATGAATTTAAAATCAAATCTAAAGTAAACCCAAAACAAGGATTCTTATTTATTGGAAATTTTAAATTAATAAACTAAAAATTACTGTATTTTACAAGCAACTGTAAAAGTTACTGATGACAAAACTGGAACGTATCATATTATCTCAATTTCCAATAGCGTTTCTTTTACGCAAAACAAAACACTTATACTTACCAGGTTTTGAAGGAGTCCCATTGTATGATGTTATTAAATTTTTTCTCAAGCAAGTTAAAACGGTCGGACTTACTGAAAGGGCTTCAGCAATTGCTTATAATTTTATTATGGCGATTCCTCCGTCTTTTCTTTTTTTGTTTACCCTAGTCCCTCATCTGCCTTTCATTTCTAAAAGAAGTATTAAAAAAGAACTCCATAGTTTAATCCTTGATATCATTCCTGCAAAAGTTCACAATGAATATTTAATAAGATTTGTAGACTCTTTTTTGGATGACTCTAAAATTGGTTTATTATCTTTTGGTTTGATATTAGCATTATTTTTTGCATCTAATGCTATGATGGGATTAATGAGGTCTTTCAATAAAAATTATATTGGTTTTGAAAAAAGAAAAGATCTTCTCAATCGCTGGATGGCGATTAAATTAACTGCCCTAATATTCCTTTTGGTATTAGGCTGCCTCATCTTACTGATTACCCAAGGAGCTGCACTAAAATTGGTTGGAATACAAAGCGCTAACGTAAGAGAAATTATTTATTATGTTAGATGGGTTTTCATCGTAACCTTAGTCTATTATTCTATTGCCTTTATTTATAAATTTGCCCCTGCAGTTGAAAAAAGATGGAAATTGATTTCACCAGGAAGTATTTTGGGTACTTTTTTAAGCATACTATCTACCCTTGGCTTCTCCTATTTTGTAGACACCTTTGGAAAATACAACGCCTTATATGGATCAATTGGAACCATCATCGTCTTCATGGCGCTCATTTATATTAATTCACTGGTTTTATTGATTGGTTTTGAATTAAATGTTAGTATTAAATCCCTTAAATCCATAGCTACGGAAAGAGAAATAGAAGAAAATAAAAAGCGAACGGAATAAATCATTCTCAAATTGTAAATAAAAAATATCTCCTACTCAGTCTTGAGATTAATCAAAAAATGGTCGTCTTTGGAATTGTTTAAATTAGCTTTTGGCTAATCCCTCATTTCGAACTAATTTTGCCTATCTATTATTGACTATTTCAAATAATAATGAATAGCTGGTAAGCGTTCTATCATTCAAACAACAAATTTTTAAATCATGGCATACGATGTAATTGTTTTAGGCAGTGGCCCAGGTGGATACCCTGCAGCAATCAGGGCAAGTCAATTAGGGAAAAAAGTTGCAATCATTGAAAAAGAAAGTCTAGGTGGAGTTTGTCTCAACTGGGGTTGTATTCCTACCAAAGCCTTAATGAAAAGTGCCCAGGTTTTTGAATATGCAAAACATGCAGCAGAATATGGTATAGACCTAAGTAACCCTACTGTAAATTTTGAAAATGTGATTAAACGTAGCCGTGGTGTTGCTGATAAAATGAGCAAAGGCGTTCAGTTTTTAATGAAAAAGAACAAAATCGATGTAATCATGGGTTTTGGTAAACTGACTGCTCCTGGCAAAATTGAAGTAACTGCAGCTGACGGATCCAAACAAATTCATGAAGCAAAAAACATTATTATATCTACTGGTGGCAGGGCACGCCAATTACCTAATTTGCCTATCGATGACGAAAAAATCATTGGGTATAGAAAAGCAATGGTTCTAGCAACCCAACCAAAAACTATGATTATTTGTGGTAGTGGAGCAATCGGTTGTGAATTTGCTTACTTCTATAATGCACTTGGAACTAAAGTAACCATCGTTGAATTTATGACTCGTATTGTTCCAGTAGAAGATGAAGATATTAGCAAGGAATTGGAAAAACAATTCAAAAAACAAGGCATTACTGTAATGACCAATAGTGAAGTTTTGAGTGTTAATACTTCAGGTGCTGGGGTAAAAGCAAAAGTTAAAACACCTACTGGAGAAGTTTTTTTAGAGGCGGATATCGTTTTAAGTGCGGTTGGCGTTCTCGCCAATATCGAAAATATTGGTTTGGAGACAGTAGGAATTAAAACAGAGAAAGGAAAAATAATAGTAGACGCCCATGGACAAACGAATGTACCAGGTATTTATGCGATAGGAGATTGTACACCCGGTCAGGCGCTTGCGCATGTTGCTTCAAAAGAAGGTATCAATGCAGCAGAGCATTTAAGTGGACATCACCCAGAACCAATTGATTACAATAATATTCCAGGTTGTACTTACTGCTCACCTGAAATCGCCTCTGTGGGATATACCGAAAAAGCTGCTAAAGATGCTGGTTATGAAGTTAAAGTAGGCAAATTCCCTTATATGGCAAGTGGAAAAGCTAGTGCCGCTGGTGCTACAGAAGGATTTGTAAAAGTAATTTATGATGCTAAATATGGAGAATTTTTAGGATGCCATATGATTGGAATGAACGTTACCGAAAACATTGCAGAAGCAGTTGCTGCTCGTAAATTGGAAACTACTTCTCATGAAATATTGAATTCAGTTCATCCACACCCTACCATGAGTGAAGGATTGAAAGAAGCTACCGCAGTGGCTTATGGTGAAGCAATAGATATTTAGTTTAAAATAAATTTTATAAAAAAATGGATCCTAAATTAACTTAGGGTCCTTTTTTTTTACTAAAAATTCCTTCTTTCTATCATTTTTGTTTAGATAAGCCAATAGTAAGAATATCAAGGAAAAATACATTACAAAAATAAATTACCTATCACAGCTAAGAATCTATTAAAATATTCCAATTTTTGCATCAATTAACCTATTTTTGCCCTCCAAAATTAGAACTATTATATGGATAAATTATTGATCTATGTTATTCCTGCAATGGGCATCGTAGGCCTGTTGTACACTTTTGTAAAGTTTGCCTGGGTTTCCAAACAAGATGCAGGCAATGAAAGAATGAAAGAAATTAGCACTTACATAGCTGAAGGCGCGATGGCTTTTTTACAAGCCGAGTATAAAATTCTTGCTTATTTTGTTGTAATTGGCGCCATTTTATTAGGTGTAATGGGTTACAGCAATGAAAATAGTCATTGGAGTATTGCACTGGCTTTCGTTTTAGGCGCATTTTTTAGTGCACTTGCTGGATTTATTGGCATGAAAGTAGCCACCAAGGCCAATGTTCGCACTGCTCAAGCAGCTAGGACTAGTTTAAGTAAGGCACTTTTAGTTTCCTTTACCGGAGGGTCGGTAATGGGTATGGGAGTAGCTGGATTAGCAGTACTAGGATTAGGTGGATTATTTATTATTTTAAAAATGGTTTTTGCTCCTGAAGCAGCAGTTGATAGTGTTGAAATGCAAAGGACATTAGAAATCTTAACTGGCTTTTCTTTGGGTGCAGAATCGATCGCTTTATTTGCAAGAGTAGGCGGTGGAATTTATACTAAAGCTGCTGATGTAGGCGCTGATCTAGTTGGAAAAGTAGAGGCTGGAATTCCAGAGGATGATCCTCGTAACCCTGCAACCATTGCCGATAACGTAGGTGACAATGTGGGTGATGTGGCTGGTATGGGGGCTGATTTATTTGGTTCTTATGTAGCTACAGTACTAGCAACAATGGTATTGGGTAGAGAAACAAGTGCCATTACCGATCATTTTGGAGGCATGTCCCCTATTCTTTTACCGATGCTCATTGCATCCATGGGAATCCTATTTTCTATCATTGGAACCTTCTTTGTTCGCATCTCAGAAAACGCTGGGCTAAGTACCGATGCTGTTCAAAAAGCATTGAATATGGGTAACTGGGGCTCGATCGTTTTAACAGCTATTGCTTCTTATTTTCTGGTAAACTGGTTAATGCCAGATACCATGATTTTGCGTGGACATGAATTCACTAAAATGGGAATATTTGGTGCTATTATGGTTGGCCTAGCGGTAGGAACTTTAATGAGTATCATTACAGAATATTATACTGCCATGGGTAAACGCCCAGTAATGAGTATTATTAGGCAATCGGCTACTGGCCATGCTACTAACATCATTGGAGGTTTAGCAGTAGGTATGGAAAGTACTTTATTACCTATATTGGTACTAGCGGCTGGTATTTACGGATCTTATGCATGTGCTGGTTTATATGGAGTAGCGATTGCTGCAGCTGGTATGATGGCTACTACTGCTATGCAATTGGCAATCGATGCATTTGGCCCAATTGCCGATAATGCAGGTGGAATAGCAGAGATGAGTGAATTACCGGCTGATGTTAGAGAAAAAACTGATATTCTCGATGCAGTAGGAAATACGACTGCAGCTAGTGGAAAAGGCTTTGCTATTGCCTCTGCGGCACTAACAGCACTTGCTCTATTTGCAGCATTTGTGGGTATTGCTGGTATTGATGGTATCGATATTTATCGTGCAGATGTATTAGCTGGTTTATTTGTAGGTGGAATGATTCCTTTTATATTCTCATCCTTAGCTATTCGTGCTGTTGGAGAAGCGGCGATGGCAATGGTAGAAGAAGTACGCAGACAATTTCGCACCATACCAGGTATTATGGAAGGTACTGGTAAACCAGAATATGATAAATGTGTAGCTATTTCAACTCAAGCATCTCTTCGTAAAATGATGATGCCAGGAGCCATTGCTTTACTATCTCCAATAATTATTGGTTTTATTTTCGGCCCAGAAGTATTAGGCGGATTCTTAGCCGGTGCTACAGTGAGTGGTGTATTGATGGGAATGTTCCAAAACAATGCTGGTGGAGCTTGGGACAATGCAAAAAAATCATTTGAAAAAGGAGTAGAAATCAATGGTGAAATGTTTTATAAGAAATCAGAACCCCATAAAGCTTCTGTTACAGGTGATACTGTAGGAGATCCATTTAAAGATACCTCTGGCCCTTCTATGAACATTTTAATCAAATTGATGAGTATTGTGAGTTTGGTTATAGCACCTACCCTCGCTGTTATTCATCATGACAAAATAGAAGCCAATAGAAAGGCTCAAATAGAGACTTTACAAAAATTAAGTGCTTCGAAAGAGATTACAAAATAACTTCTTCTCATTTTCTCATAAAATGAGATTTACCTTATTAAAAGCCTAGATATATCTAGGCTTTTTTAATCTGTTATAAAATGACAAACAAAATTTGTAGCTTTTTTTTATTGGTAATTTTTATCTCTTTTCAAGGATATAGTCAGCAAACTATTTCTGGAAAATTTCCTTCACTTAAAAACCAAACCGTTCGATTAATAGGTTTTAATGGCATGGGTACTTATGCCATTGATAGCACCTTAGTTAATGAAACAGGAAGTTTTACTTTACAATATTCGCCGAAGGACATAGGAATGGGCTACATTTCTGCAGCAGATAATAAACCCTATTTTATGGTATTGGAAAAACAAGCCATTGAATTGAAAGGTGAAAGTTTATCTGTGCCGGAAAGTATTGCTATAATTAAGGGTGAAGAAAATAAAGGATTTGCTACCTATGCTACTGCGCATGCTAAACGAGAACAAACACTGAGTGCTTGGGAATACTTGCAAAAGATATACCAAGGAGATGCACTTTTTTCAAATCAAAAAACTGTTCAACAATCCATCAATTCAGAAATTAAGCGTATCGGAAAAGAAGACCTTGATTTTTTATCCAAACTTCCAAGTACCAGTTATGCTCATTGGTATTTGCCTATTCGCAAATTGATTAGCTCGGTTTCAACAGTAGCACAGTATAGAATCCAGGAAATCCCTGCTACCATTGCAGCTTTTAGAAAAATAAATTATGCTGATCCGCGCTTGTACAAAAGTGGCTTACTCAAAGATGCATTGGAAAGTCAATATTGGTTATTAGAAAATAGAGGCCTGCCATTAGATACTATTTATAAAGACATGAATGTATCTACCGATTTTATTTTAAATAGCATTGCAAAAAATGAGCAACTATACAATGAAATAACAAAGTATCTTTTTGATTACTTTGAAAAACACAGTTTGTTTCAGTCTGCTGAGTACCTGTCCATTAAAACACTTACTCAAAATAGTTGCACTCTTAATACTAATTTAGCCAATCAATTAGAGTCCTACCGGGCAATGAAGGTTGGAAAGACTGCACCCGATATCAGTTTTACAGGAGATGTTTTTGAAAAAGGTTTGGTGATTAAAAATCCTTCTCGATTATCCGAAATCAGTGCTAAATACAAGGTGGTTATTTTTGGAGCTAGTTGGTGTACAGCTTGCTCAGAAGAAATGGTACAATTGTTTCCACTTTATTCTAAATGGAAAGCAAAGGGATTGGAAGTAGTTTTTGTTTCATTGGATACGGATAAAACTGCCTTTCAAAATTATACCAACGTGATGCCCTTTATAAGTTTCTGCGATTACCAACAATGGAATACCCAAGCTGCCAAAGATTATTATGTTTCTAGTTCGCCTACTATTTATTTGTTAGATAAAAATAATAAAATAATACTAAGACCAAGGTTTGTTAAAGCCATTGATAGTTGGATTGATTATAATATGGATGGGTTTGAGAAGAATTAAATCAATCAATAATTTGCTCATCAAGCCATCAAAGCAAAGAGTTTTTAAATTCCTAATAGGTAGATTTTTTGTAAAACCCATTTATCGAGAACTACCAGATAATTAGTCAAATAATTAATAACCACCTTTCGCCCTCGAATAAAAAGTGCTAGAAATTTGAATTATCAGCCGTTAAAAAATCAAGGCTGTCTGAGCCGGTATGTACATTGAAGTAATTTACTCTACCGGCGAGTTCCTTGATTTTAGGCTGTTAATTCAAATTTCAGCCTTTTTATTCGCAGGCTTGATTTTTTTTGTTACTTTTTTGCATCAAGGCAAAAAAGTAAAAGCACTCTATTCCAGTGGAAATTTCTAGCATATACCCCTAATTTTCTTTTACTAAAATGCAAGACGAATTGCGTTCATAAACTATAATTGCAAATTTCCTTACCCAACTTTTGAGTCCTAACAAATTAGAGACTTACAAGAGCATTTATCTCCCTTTTGGATTTGCCGGCTATTCCAAAAACACAAATGATGTATATAAAAATTATTGTATATTTTAATACCATTGTTATTTTTGGTAACCAACTTTTCAAGAAAATTTAGGGCATCGAAAAAAATGATGAGATCACATTTTGAAGGTCATTTTTTATAAATATGGGGCTCAATATATACATGTCATTATAACAGTCCAAATTAGTAGATTAGCTATATTTATTCTAAGGCCATTTAAATGCTCTTAAAACCAGTTATAAAAAAATTGATCAGAATGGTAGGTAAGAAGCAAAATAATTCAAATTTTAAGATTTTGTTTACTCTTTACATCGGATTTTATTTAATAAATATTTTATACGATATTAAAGTGTAAATAAAAATCATAAATATTTAATAATCATATTATTAGCATGTATTTTTATTATTATTTATTAAATATACTTTTCTGGTATTTAAACAATGTTTGAAAGGTGTAAATTACCTGAAAATACATAATATATAATTCAATAAAAATCTATAAAATATTTATTATCAATTATTTATATAAATATTTTTTTACTAATAAAAATAGTTTGTAATAAAATCTGTCTTTTTAGGTCTCAAATGATAATTGCTAAATATAATAGTAGGAATTTAATGATGTATAAATTTCAAATTTGCCTAGATCTACTTACCTTGCTTAAAATCTTCCACTTTGAAAAAGAACCTACCTCATTTTACTATTGCCAACTTTAGTCTTTGTTTTGTACTGACAATATTGCTTCTCTCCTGCTCTAGTCCAAAAGAACTTGAGTACCGAGAGATCAGGAATTTCAAGGTTGATAAGTTAGGTTTAGCGACCAGTACATTGAAAACTGATCTGGTTTTTTTTAACCCGAATAACTTCGGATTGCAATTAAAAAAATTCGACCTAGATGTTTTTATAGACAATAATTACCTTGGACATACTACCCATGACCAACTGGTTTCTATCCCTAAAAAGTCGGAATTTGCCATCCCGGTAAAAATGGATGTCGATATGAAAAACTTAGTAAAGAATGGATTTAATGCCCTTGTCAGTAAAGAAGTCACGCTGAAAGTGGTAGGTACTATTAGGGCTGGAAATGGAAAGATTTCTAGGAATTT
Source organism: Chitinophaga pinensis (assembly GCA_945876095.1). Classification (GTDB taxonomy): domain Bacteria; phylum Bacteroidota; class Bacteroidia; order Chitinophagales; family Chitinophagaceae; genus Ferruginibacter; species Ferruginibacter pinensis_E. Next base: position 118,563 of record CAMCMP010000001.1, on the reverse strand, counting down.
TCCAGTTAACTATGAAATGAAGCAAAATTTTTCTCTATTCTAGGGCATAAAAAACACCCCAGCGGGGTGTTTTTTAAGTATTTCTAATATCAAATATTAAGGTAATTGGCTAGGTGTAGCGCTCTTCTCTACCGGCTTTTTACAACATTTGGGTAATTTTGCATAAGAACCCTCCTCCGCAGTTACGTCATCAGCATCATAACCAATATTGGCAATCGCTGTTTTTACCTGTTCAATATCGTTTCTGTCCGTTAAAAAACTCACCGTAGTAGTCTTTTTCTTATAATCCACTTTCACTGAAACTATACCTGGTTCCCGGCTCATGTACTTTTCAATCCTATCCTTACACATTTCACATTGTACTGAAGGGGTGTTAATTACTACTTTTTGGGTTGTTTTTTGTTGAGCAGTTGTTATAGAAATAAACCCTATCAATGCCAACATTGTCAATTTAATAGATTTCATGTGATTTAGATTGAATGAATAATTTACTTAAAGTTATCAAATTGCGTTCCAATTAGCAGGATCCTGGCGCCAGTTTAACAAAGTTTTTTCTTGTTCGGCAGTTACAATCCCTTTTTCTACTGCCAATTCGATTAGAGTATTGTAATTGGTAAGGGTAATATAGGGAACTCCTGCTGCAGAAAAGGCTTTAGCGGCAATATCGAACCCATAAGTAAAAATTGCTACCATACCGATAACTTCCACACCTGCCTTGCGCAATACATCCACTACTTCTAAGCTACTTTTACCGGTAGAGATGAGATCCTCAATAACCACTACTTTAGCCCCTTTTTCATAAACCCCTTCAATTTGATTGCCCATTCCATGTTCTTTTGGCTTTGGACGTACGTAGATATAGGGTAATTTCAACTGATCGGATACCATTGCTCCCCAAGGTATACCTGCAGTTCCAACTCCAGCTAAAATGTCTGCCCCTGGAAATTGTTCGAATACTACATTACACATTTCACTTTTTATAAAATCTCTACTATAGGGAAATGACAATACTTTACGATTATCGCAATAAATAGGACTTTTCCAACCACTTGCCCAGGTAAATGGTTGTTGCGGACTCAATTTTATTGCATTAATTTGTAGTAGCTTTTCAGCAGTAGCTTTTTCATTCATCATACTGCAAATTAACAAAAAAGCCATTGGACTTTAGCTTTTCAGGTTTGCAATTTTTTTAAAACCAACAAAAAGCTACCAATTAGCATTCATAGGTCAAACTTTAAATTCGTTTAATATGTACTTAAAAATTTACTTTGACGACAAACCAGTCTATTTATGCAATGAAATTGATAAGGAAATTGAAGAGGTACTCCACCACCCGGATGCTATTTTTATAGATGAAATATCCAACGCAGGCATCAAATCCTTGCTTCATGAAATTAAAAAAGAAGTCTTTCATGCTGGTGTATTAGTTCATCCTAACTTAGATGAGCTTAAAAAGGAATTTTTTAAGCAATTTAACACCATTGACGCTGCGGGAGGAATAGTGCAAAACGAACAAGAACAGCTACTTTTCATTTTCCGACTTAACAAATGGGACTTACCAAAAGGAAAAGTAGAAAAGGGTGAAAATTACGAACAAGCCGCCATCAGAGAAGTTGAAGAAGAAACCGGAGTAAAGAATCTGAATTTGATCAATCCAATTGGCTGTACTTATCATACTTATTCGGCTTATGGGAAAAATTTTTTAAAAACTACCCATTGGTTTCATATGAACTGTCAGGGTACTCAAACCTTGGTTCCGCAAATAGAAGAAAACATAACTGAGCTAAAATGGCTAAATTCAAACGAAATAGATATACCGCTTAAAAACACCTACGCATCGATAAGAGATATAATTGAAAAATTTAGGAAGCCAATTAATTAAGTAGTTGACCCTAAAAAAGTCGGGTTAGTTAGTAGGCAATTTTTTTAACCGTTGTTTTAGCGCCCTCGAATAAAAAGTGCTAGAAATTTGAATTGTCAGCGGTTAAAAAATTAATCCCCGAGCGGAGGCACTTCGTTTAAAGTAGCACAGTCTTTTAATTTCGCAGTAATATATACTTGATTCTTTGTTTGATGCCCTCGAATAAAAAGTGCTAGAAATTTGAAATATCAGCCGTTAAAAAATCAAGGCTGTTTGAGCGAGCACTTCCTTTAAAGAAACAAACTCTTTTCGCGAGTTCCTTGATTTTAGGCTGATATTTCAAATTTCAGCCTTTTTATTCGCAGGATTGATTTTTTTTGTTACTTTTTTGCATCAAGGCAAAAAAGTAAAAGCATCCCTATTCCGAAAGGAAATTCAAGACTAATGTTACTAACTCCTAAAATAAGCAAGAAGAATTGTAAGGAAATAAATTAACTGGTAGTTTTTGATCGATCAATTTTAATCAAAAGCTTTACAAAATAACCGCTCAAGCCTGTTAGAAACCCGACTAAACGCCTTTCAAAATAGAATCATTCACCACTTTAGGTAAAAACTGAGACACATCTCCCCCATTTTTCAAAACATCCCTAACCAGTGTAGAAGCCACAGAAGTATACTGAGGCAAACAGGTTAAAAAAATGGTTTCAATATGACCATCGATGCTTCGATTCATATCTGCAATCGCCTTTTCATATTCAAAGTCATTGACATATCGAATACCTCTTAGTATAAAATTAGCCCCTACACTTTTACAGCAATTAACTGTTAATCCATCATATAAAACAGCTGAAACCCTTGGCTCATCCTTATAAATTTCTTGTAACCAGTTCAAACGCTTTTCTTCGCTAAACATCGGGGCTTTATTAGCATTTCTACCAATACCAATGACTAGTTTATCAAACAAAGGCATTGCCCGATTGATAATATCGATATGCCCCATGGTAACAGGATCAAATGTTCCGGGAAATAAACAGATACGTTGCATATTTTATTTGTCTGAAAGTTATTTTAGTAGATCAACTTGAAATTATTCAGCTTTCTTGCCTGCCAAAAGATACAAAACTGCCATCCTTACTGCTACGCCATTTTCAACTTGCTGTAATATGATAGACTGGCTACTATCTGCTACATCACTATCTATTTCGACTCCTCTATTGATAGGCCCAGGATGCATGATAACAATTTCTTTTTGTAAACTGTCCAGCAACTTTTTACTAACTCCGTAGGCTAAATTATATTCTCTAAGTGATGAAAAAAGCACTTGGTTTTGACGTTCTAATTGTATTCGCAACACGTTGGCAACATCACACCATTGTAATGCTTTTTTTAAATTATATTCTACTTTTACTTGTAAAGCTTGTTCGATATAAGTAGGTATCAAAGTTGGAGGTCCTGCTACCATTACTTCAGCTCCCATTTTCTTTAATAAATATATATTACTCAATGCTACCCTTGAATGCATAATATCTCCAATTAGCAAAACCTTTTTACCTTCCAAACTACCCGTTTTTTCTTGGATGGAAAAGGCATCCAACAATGCTTGTGTAGGATGCTCATTGATACCATCTCCGGCATTTACAATTGCAGCAGGAATATGTTTAGCTAAAAAATGAGGTGCTCCGCTTGCACTATGGCGCATTACCACCATATCTACCTTCATGCTCAAAATATTATTTACTGTGTCCAATAGAGTCTCACCCTTAGAAACAGATGATGCTGAAGCAGAAAAATTAATAGTATCAGCGCTTAAGCGTTTTTCAGCCAGTTCGAAAGAAAACCTAGTTCGAGTACTGTTTTCGTAAAATAAATTAACGATGGTAATGTCACGAAGGGAGGGTACTTTTTTAACAGGACGCTGTAAAACTTCTTTAAATTGAGAGGCGGTAGTTAAAATAAGAGAGATATCTTCCGAAGAAAGATCTTTAATGCCCAATAAATGTTTGGTAGATAGTTGCATTAAGTGTCAAAGCTAATATATTTGTTTGAATTTCATGCTTCAAATAAAAACAAATTTTCAGAATGCTGGTTTATAGTAGGTGATTTCAATACAAAATAACCTCTTCTCGCTCCCATTCAACTTTTACTTTTTGAGAATAAGCAGTATCAATAGATTTACCGCAATAGTCAGGCTGAATTGGTAATTCTCTATTAAATCTCCTGTCTACTAAAACACACAATTCGATTTTTTTAGGCCTTCCAAAGTCCTGAAGGGCATCCAATGCAGCCCTAATAGTCCTACCAGTATATAACACATCGTCAATTAAAATCACCACTTTCCCCTCAATAGAAAAAGGTATATCAGTAGTATTTGCAATATGTAATTCTTTTCTTACATCATCTCTATAAAAAGTAATATCCAATATGCCATATCGAATATTTTGACCTATACAAAGGCTACGAATAGTATCTACTATACGCTTACTAATTTGTACTCCTCTAGGCTGCAGTCCAATAAAAACCACCTCATCTAAATTTTGGTGATTTTCAAGCAACTGGTGAGCCAGACGCAGAATTGTAAGATGTAGCTGACGCTTGTCTAGTATTGTTTTCAAATTAAAACTTTAAAGAGCGAATTTATCTGATATTGTTTGAATTAAAAAGAATTTGAAATAATCACTCATCATTAAATTTAATAATGGCAAATTATTTTTCTAATAAAAATGGATACCTATAATCTGTAACAGGTGTAAATACTTCCTTAATCGTTCGAGCACTAAGCCAACGATAAAGATTCAAAAGACTGCCCGCCTTATCATTTGTTCCGCTTGCCCTTGCACCGCCAAATGGCTGCTGTCCCACTACTGCTCCAGTCGGTTTGTCATTAATATAAAAATTACCTGCACTATACCTCAGTTGTTGAGTTGCTAGTTCAACTGCATAACGGTCTTGTGCAATGATTGCACCAGTGAGCGCATAAGAAGAGGTATTATCTACTAATTTTAAAGCATCCTCAAATTTATTTTCATCGTAAACATATAGAGTTAGTACTGGACCAAAAAGCTCTTCGCACATGGTTACATATTGCGGGTCCATTGTTTCAATTATAGTGGGCTCAATAAAATATCCTTTGGATTTATCACATTTACCACCTACTAATATTTTTACATTACTCTCCCGCTTTTTAGCGAGTTTGATATAGGATTCAAGTTTAAGAAAACTCTTCTGATCTATCACGGCATTAATAAAATTGGTGAAGTCCTCTACCGTCCCCATTTTCATGGTCTTTACTTCAGCCACCAACTTTTTCTTTATTTCTGCAGCGAGGTTAGAGGGAATATATGCCCTAGATGCAGCAGAACATTTTTGGCCTTGGTATTCAAATGCTCCTCTGGCTAATGCTGCCACCACCACATCGGGATCAGCACTTTTATGAGCAATCACAAAATCTTTACCACCTGTTTCACCCACTACTCGAGGGTATGACTTATAGATATTAGTATTAGCGCCAATTGTTTTCCACATAAAATTAAAAACGCTGGTACTACCCGTAAAATGAACTCCTGCAAAATCTGGATGATGAAAGCATACTTCCCCTAATATTGGACCATCCACATAAATTAAATTAATCACGCCATCAGGTAATCCTGCCTCTTTTAAAATACGCATGAATAACTGAGCACTGTACACTTGTGTAGGAGCACATTTCCATACCACCACATTGCCACACATTGCTGCGCTGGTAGGTAGATTGCCGCCAATGGCCGTAAAATTAAAAGGAGAAACTGCCAAAACAAATCCCTCTAATGGTCTATACTCAAGCCTATTATTCATGCCAGCCCCACTGATTGGCTGTTCGCGATAAATTTCACTAAGAAAATGTACGTTGAATCTCAAAAAATCTATTAGTTCACAGGCTGCATCAATTTCTGCCTGATAAACATTTTTACTTTGTCCAAGCATGGTTGCCCCAACAATATGTGGACGGTATTTGGTAGCCAATAAATCAGCCGCCTTTAAAAATATATTTGCCCTATTTTCCCAGTTTAATGAGGCCCATTTGGTTTTAGCTTCTAAAGCTGCTTGAATGGCATTTTTAACATGGCTTGCATTTCCTTCATGATAATTACCAAGCAAATGGCTATGTTCATGTGGAGGATGCATTGATTTTTTAACTCCAGTCCTCACCTCTTTACTACCGATATACATCGGAACATCGACCTTCTCCAATTTTAATTTTTTGAGGACTTTTTTCAATGCCAGTTTCTCCTTACTTCCAGGGGCATAATTCAATACAGGTTCATTGACCGGCATTGGATAATAAAAATCTCCGTATTGCATCCAATTACATTTTTAATTGATAAAATATCCAATTAGGATAGTTTGCTAATTTTCGAATCTATGTATTTTCAATATAAATACTTTAGTCTAAAAAATGATTTCACCAATAAAGCTACTTATTTCTTTGAATAATATTATCCTCCTTCTTTCAGCAAATTCAAATTAAGCTAGATAAATTAAGTCCAATGAAATTCAACTTAATAATACTTTTTTTCTTAACTAAAAATTTAGATAATATAATTTTAGATATTGAATATCAATGATTTAATACTATTATAATATTAAGAAGCAGCAGCTTCTTTTTCACTCATTAAGTATGCTTTTATAAATCCATCCAATTCCCCATCCATGACTGGACCTACATTTCCGACTTCAAAATCGGTACGATGGTCCTTGATCATTTTGTAGGGATGGAAAACATAGGAACGAATTTGGCTACCCCATTCAATTTTCTTTTTAGATGAATTAGTAGCATCTAAGGCTGCCTGGCGCTTACGCATTTCTTCTTCATACAAACGACTTTTTAACATAGCCATCGCTTTTTCTCTGTTTTCGCCTTGGGTACGTGCTTGTTGACACTCTACTATAAATCCACTTGGCTTATGGGTAAGCCGCACAGCAGTTTCTACCTTATTTACATTCTGGCCGCCACTACCACCACTTCTAAAAAATGCCCACTCCACGTCAGCTGGATTTACTGAAATTTCTATAGTATCATCAATCAGGGGATATACGTAAACACTTGCAAAAGAGGTATGCCTCCTTGCATTGCTGTCAAAAGGACTAATTCGAACCAGTCGGTGAACACCGCTTTCTGCCTTTAAAAAACCATAAGAAAATGGTCCATCAAATTGAAAGGTACAGGTCTTAATACCAGCACCATCTCCCCACTGCCAATCAAGTTCTGTTACCGTCCAGCCCTGCTTTTCTCCATACATTCTGTACATTCTAGCAAGCATTTCAGCCCAGTCTTGACTCTCTGTTCCACCAGCACCACTATTAATTTGTAAAACGGCTGGTAATGCATCAGTGGGCTCATTGAGGGTACTCTTAAATTCGGCCTCATCGATGGAAGTATTTGCCAAATTATAAGCCTCCCTTACTTCCTCTTCAGAAGCTTCCCCTTCTTTCCAAAATTCAAATAGCACAGCAAAATCCTCTACCATCGACGTTACATCGTGATACATATTTACCCAATACTCGTTTACTTTGGTATCTTTTAAAATGGAAGTAGCCCGGGCATTATCATCCCAGAAACCCGGTGAAAGCGAGAGTTGCTTATCGCTATTGATTTTTATTTCTCTATTAGCGACGTCAAAGAAACCTCCTCAAGACCAACACACGGTCTCTCATATCCTTCAAATGTTCAATTGTCATGTGCCAAAATTAAGGGATATTTCTGATTGAACCTACCAAAATATCCGCTAACTTCTTACATAAGCTAATATCAATTTCCTTCTTTTGGAAGCATATAAAATCATTTAGAACAAATGTATTAAACAGAATAAATAACTTTTAATCTGAATATATTTTATTTACATTTGTTTTATTATAATATGTAATTATTCAGTTCAAAATTCTTTCCCATCTCCTTAAATAGTCGGCCCTCAAAAAGTCGGATAAGAAAATTTGAAATAATAGTTGTTTAAACGCCCTTGAATAAAAAGTGCTAGAAATTTGAATTATCAGCCGTTAAAAAATCAATCCGCCGCGGCGGATTGATTTTTTTTGTTACTTTTTTGCATCAAGGCAAAAAAGTAAAAGCACTCTATTCCAAAGGAAATCTCAGAACTAAATAGCTAATTTTTATTCTACTAAAAGCAAAACGAATTGTAAGGTTATTAATCATTATATTGATTATCTGGAAGTTCTTTATGGGTTTACTTTGATTAAGGGTATTACCGATTGGCCCCTTATAACTTTTTGATGGTCGACTAAATAAATCACTTAATAGGGAAATACAATTTTCATAACAATTTTAACAGATAGAAATGACCATTTTTAAAATTTCAGTATGGTTATTGCTATATGATTTTAATAATATTAACTACTATGCAAAAAACATTTACTAAAAATATTCAATTTTCAAAGCTTATAAAGGCAAATGGAAAATTAAAAGAATTTAATTTTCTAAAAATAAACGATCAAAAGGACAATCTATTTACTGTTGATGTAGTAGATGAGCGTGACTCTAGGGTATTTTTCAATATTAAAAAAATTGATAATGGCTGGAAAATAATAGAAATACCCTTACCCAAATGGATTTTGGAAAATGAAAACAGTTTTAGTGAAATCATCGAAGAAGAATTAAAACAACAATAAATAATAATTAATGACAGGGTAGAGTACGGAAGGTTTATGACAAGTGTAATAAACCCAATTTATAGAGCGTATTTACAGGTTTGTTATCCCAAAATAATTCAAAATCATCCATACCTGCAGCTTCATAGTCAGTTTTCACCTCATGCAAACTATACAATTTGCTGGCATCAACGGTTAATTGGCTAAGCATTTTAGACAACCATTGTCCCTGATCTTTATTTACTTTAATTGTAAGAGTTTCTCGCTTTCCTTGAAAAGTAAGGGAGCACATTTCCCACTGAACCCCCTTTTTAGATTTAGTATAAATTTCTACTACGGGCTGATTACCCAAATAAACGATTTTGGAACTTGGCTTGTTACTACTCAATCCCTCTTCTTGTATTGCTTGAATAATGTAGTCAGATGGCACTAAAGTCTTAGGCACTTTAAAATCAAACCATTGTTGTAGCGGATGATCCAAACAAGCACCATGCATAAAATTAAGCAATGATTTTTTTAGCCCAAAACTAAAACTATCATGATCTGCCCCTGTTGGATCAGTATGTACAATATCATTATTAGCAAAACTACCTATCGAAGTTGTTTGCTTTTTAACCTTGTATTTTTCTGGATTCATTCCAACTGGGCTATGTGCGGTCATAGCAAATTGATGCCAGAAGCCCGACTGCAAGATACCAGCTTCAAATAATTGTCTCACCATTTCCAATGAATCAATGGTTTCTTGAGCAGTTTGGGTAGGAAAGCCATACATGAGATAGGCATGAACCATAATACCAGCCTCCGTAAAATTTTTATTTACACCAGCCACTTGTTTTACAGTAATGCCTTTTTGAATGAGCTCCAACAATCTATCAGAAGCCACTTCTAATCCACCGGATACACCAATACAACCAGCAGCTTTTAATAATAAACATAGATCACGGGTAAAACTTTTTTCAAAACGAATATTAGTCCACCAGACTACTATTAATTTTCTCTTAATAATTTCTAAAGCAAGTGCGCGCATGATTGCTGGAGGTGCTGCTTCATCAACAAAATGAAATCCATTCTCGCCTGTCTGTGCTATCATTTCCTCTATTCTATCGCAAAGCAAAGAAGCTGTAATGGGTTCATATAATTTTATATAATCAAGAGAGATATCACAAAAAGTACATTTACCCCAATAGCAACCATGCGCCATTGTCAATTTATTCCACCTTCCGTTACTCCAAAGACTATGCATTGGATTTACAATTTCAATGGCAGAAATATATTGATCAAGCAAAAAATCACTGTAATCTGGAGTTCCTACTTGCCCCTGCTTGTAATCAATACAATCGGCGTTATTGATATAAAGCAATTTGCCTTCTACCATTGTAAAACACCTTTTCAAAGAAGTTACAGGTATTTTCTGTTGTAGATAATGGATTAAATTTTCGATGGGTGCTTCTCCGTCATCCAAAGTAATGAAATCGAAAAATTCGAAAACACGAACATCAGATAAAGACCTTAATTCTGTATTTGCAAAACCTCCTCCCATTGCTACTTTAATGGAAGGATGATTTTTTTTAATCCATTGTGCACAACGCAAGGAAGCATATAAATTACCTGGAAAAGGAACTGAAATAGCTACTAATAATGGATTTACATTTTCTAATCTAGCTTTTAAAATTTTTAAAAGTGCCTCATCGATGTAGCTATAGGGTTGTAGCATAGCATCATATAATTCATCAAAACTATTGGCTGATCTTCCTAATCTTTCAGCATATCTACTAAAACCGAAATGTGGATCTATGCATTCTTTAATCAAGTCAGATAAATCTTCCAGATACATAGTGGCTAAGTGCTTCGCACGATCCTGAACACCCATACTACCAAATGCCCATACCAAATCATCCAATTGGGCAAAACGACTGGCTTCAGGTAGGTAATTTCTTTTAGAAATCAAGTGCGCTAGGGTTGGATTTTTCCCTTGTAAAAAAACAATAACCGAATCAATGGATTGTATATAATCATTTTGAAGAGCTATTATTCTAAGTGCATTTTCTGAAAACTTCTTTTCTTCAGATGGTCTAATAGATTCAAACAGATCCGTCAAACCTTTTTTGGATAAAATTGCCATCATTACTTCGATGCCAAGATCAGACTGAAAAGAAGAAATACCCTTCGTATTTAGGAAACCCTTTAAATAAGCAGATGCCGGATAGGGTGTATTCAGCTGTGTAAAAGGAGGGGTTATAAAAAAAACGGTAGCACTCAAATGATTCAATTTATAAAGCAAAAATATTGCTTAATAATTAAATGGCATGATTTAGCTTATGTCTATTTAATAAGAAGTTTTTTTTGAAAAAAGTATTGTAAATAATACTATGGGGCGAAGAACTAATAAATCCTTTTTTTATGTTGTAGATACTTTTCATTAATAACCACACTCATTGGTTTATCTGATAATTTACTTTCTATCCAAGAAATAATATCTAAATAGGCAAAAGATCGGGTTTGAAAGCGATTTTTTTCCAATTTTTTTAGACTGACCAGTAATTCTTTAAACGCAGGTTTTAACTTTTGGCGATGAACATGAAAAGAATTCCTCAAAAACTTAAACATTTCCTGCTCCACAATTGTAAGATTCTCCTTCTTTGACATAAAACGATAGACCGATCGGATAAGAGAATCTATAATTTCAAAATTTCCTAATTCATAATGTGCCATCAAATGCATCAATCGAGCATAGCATTGTAAATCATCACGCATGGAATCATTGCCATAAATGATTTTTTGAAGATAGTCAATCGAAATATCAAAGTCACCATTTCCAAAATACAAAGAGGCAATTTTATAGTTGAAAACTAATATACGATGGCCATCAAGAAATAATGAATACTCTTTCAATTTAGATTCAATCAATGGCACTTCCTTTAACCCCCGTGCAAAGGTACCCAACATAATATGTTGATTGATTAAGGCACTACTAATGTATACAAAAGTTTGTATTCGATGATTATCATGTTGCACAGCTACCGAAGTCTTAGCAAATTTTTTAAAATTTTGAAGATCTATTTCAAATTTCTGATAATTCTTCAAATCAAAATGAGCATTTAGTAAATTATGAAGCCCTTTAATATAATAGCCTGTTTCAACCCTTATCATTAAAGGATGATCATAAAAAATATTTACCCATTTTTGAGCATACCGATAGTACATTAAAAAGTCTTGTCGAATAAATGCATACCAACAGTAACTCTGATACAAATACATTCTTTCATAGAAACCAGTTTGCTCATGTGCATTAATAGGCAGATTAATTTTTAAAAACTTTTTTACCCCAATTTCATCTTTTTCATTTCTAGCATGTCCATTTTTAATGTACCAACTATAGAGTTGCAGAGCTAAATTTGAAAGCCTAGCCACCATATCTACTCTTGCGTTAACCTCTACCGCTTCTAAGGATAGAAGCTCTCCCCTATCCTGCATTGATCTTGAAATATGTAATGATTCAATTTTCTTTTCCCAAGAAATTACTTGTGTTAAAAAATTAAATTTATTGTGATGCTTAGCAGTTTCTTTTAATTTTTCTAAAATCTTTAGACTTTGTAAATACAATCCCTTATTGTACAAAATTCTAGCATGATCCAATTGTTCATTGAGCTGCATATCTATACTGTCAGCACTTTTTAAAATACGTAAACTAGCCAATAATTGTTTATAGAGATGAACTTTGATATTGGATAACTGAGGCTTTCGAATGGAAGAAAGCTTTTTAAGCAAAATAGCTTCGTCGTATTCATGCAATTTATCAAGGGCATCAAATAGTTCAACAATTTTTAAATTTTCATTACCCGAACTTCTTTTAATAAAAAGTTTAAAATTCCTTTTTTCAGCTTTTTCAAGCGACTGAATCAATTGAAATAAAGAATCGGTGAATCGAGTAAGCATTTTTTAAATATTTTCTATTAGATATTAGAATTTAATATAGCTTCCAAAGTAAAAATCTCCTTCATCCAAAGTCATTAGGATCACTAGTAACTTTGGATAGAATATAATTGCAAATTATTTAATGAAATAGACAACCTTAAGGAAGGGGATAAAGAGTTCGTAATTCAATGCAAAAATACGAAATTCAAAAATATTTTCCTTAACAATCTAAATTACAGCAACAATATTTGAAGATTTTACACATTTAATCTCGAATATTTAATCCAAAAAGTAGGAATTATTTTAATATAAATCAGAAAATTCACTGTTTAAAATTTCAAAAATGAATAAATGATGGGCTTAACTTTGCAGAATGCCTTGTTAATGGCCAAACAAAATGATTGCCTATTTGTAATACAATCATTCTATTCACTTAATTATTATGATTCAATTATATAATTTCATCGCTTCTTGGCAGTTGTTTCCGGAAAAAGGGACCTATGAATATGGCGAAAGGCCTAAATCTGGTATCTACAAAATTGAACAAACTTCCAATAAAAAGGAATTTGCCATTAGTATCAATTGGGTAACCCTTGAAAACAATGCATTTACATCTTCCTACACGCTACTTTCAGATGGAGAACCTAACCCATTTGAAGATAAAACTATTGCCGAAGAAGTAAAAGCAATTTTTATTGACGCTTTAAATTTTGAAATTCATTTTTTAAGAAATGGAGAATCTACGCTGATTGTTGCAAATGAATTGCTACCGAATGGGTATTTAAAAGTGACACAAAAGGGTAACAGGTCAGATGGAACCGCTTATTCCAATACTGAAATTTACCACAAGCAGTTAAGTGTAATGCCCTATTCAACTTCGGTAAGTGGAGCTGTAATTAAAGCCACTGAAGAAGGTGTAATTCGTCACAAGGCGCTTACTGCGATGGAAGAGCAAACCAATATGCAGCTTAACCAAATTAGAAAACAAATTGAATTATTAGCTATTCAAGCTCAGGAAATTCAGATGCGTAAAGAACTGAGCATGATTATTTATGGTGCCAAGCTTAGCTTTGTACCTGTAATTGGACATACTTATTTCCTATACGAAAAAACTGATTCTACCCATGTACTTTCAATGATAAGTGCCAAAGAATATGGAGGAGGGGCTGGTCCTTACAAGAAATTTATAGCGCCCGTAAAACTACTAGCAGATCACACTTGGATTGAGGTGTAATCTATTCATTGACTTTTCCCATTGCAGCCTGCTTCATTTTATGAGCAGTTTCTGGACCTAAATATTTTTCAATTCTCTTTTCTACTAAATAAATTAAAGGGGTAAGTAAAATAGCCATTGTGAATTTATAAGTATAATTTAATAAACAGAAAGCCAATACTAATTGCCAGCTCCAACCCTTCCCAATTTTAAAGGCAATAAAAAGTACTATAAAACTATCAACTAGCTGAGAAATCAAGGTAGAGCCAGTTGCCCTTAGCCACACTTTCTTTTCGCCAGTATACTTTTTTATTTTATGAAATACAGTTACATCAACCAGCTGGCTTACCAAAAAGGCAAATAAACTTCCGAATATAATCCACATTCCCTGTCCAAAAATACCATTGAAGGCCTTACTCATATCAGGAATACCATCTGCTACTCCAGTACTATACCAAAAATCTGCTGGAGGTACTGCCATTGCAAAATAAAACATAATAAATCCGTAAGCAATTAAGGCTATTGCCGTGTAGGAGATTCTCTTTACTGCCTTGGGCCCAAAATACTCGTTCACAATATCAGTAACTACAAACTCTAATGGCCATAACAGAACTCCACAAGTAAGGTTAAACGCCAAGTTTTTTTGACCAAATAAAGTAAAATTTGATGGAACCCAACCTAGTAATCTTTCAAGAGAAAAAATTTTACCTCCTATACATTCTGCAATGAGTGCATTTGCTACAAAGAATGCAGTAAAAAAAATAAACAATTTGGTAGGTTTGTCCTTTAAAATATTATGTACCATTTTACTATTAATAAATTAAAAAATAATATAATTGAGTTAATAAAAATAGGAAATTAACTATTAGCAACCACGAAGCAACAGTGGGTGTTTTTTTTAAAAAAAATAATACTCCGATTATAAGACAAAAAATTAAGTTTAAAAAAATAGCAAATTGCCCCAAAATAACTAAGTTGCCTGTAATAAAAGATAAGGGTAAAATGCCGTTTGCGGTAGAAGGCTTTTTACCAGTAAAATCTACAAAACGAAGTACGATAAATACTAAAAATCCAAGATTGCAAATAAAGGTGATTTTAGAAAAAAATTTCATACTTCAGTTGATTGGAATTAAAACGCTTTAGCTAATCTGACGACAAAATATCAATTAAAAGAATCATCCGATATTCAAAAATTTTTCTACTATTTAGCCATTTCTGCCTGTCAACATTGGAACAAAGGAAAACTGTTCAAATGCCTCCTCACTAATAGATCCATCTTCATTTTTCGTAATTCTTAGCATCCTTTGCTGTTCCCCTTCATCAACAGGTATCACCATTTTACCACCCACTTTCAGTTGTTCAATCAATTTAGGAGGAATTACAGGAGCAGCTGCAGTAATGATCACCTTATCGAAAGGGGCATAAGTAGGTAGTCCTTCAAATCCATCTCCATAAAAAAATTTAAGATTAGGATATTTTGTTTTGAAAATAAACTCTTTTGTTTTATCAAATAATAATTTATGACGTTCAATTGTAAAAATTTTAGCTCCCATTTCTGCCAAAACAGTTGCCTGATATATACTACCGGTGCCTATCTCTAAAATTTTATCATAAGGTCTAATTTGCAACAACTGTGTTTGATAAGCTACGGTGTAGGGGTGCGAAATAGTTTGCCCTTCGCTTATTGGAAATGAGCGATCCTCGTAAGCAATCTCATCAAATGCACTATCTAAAAAAAAGTGTCGAGGGATATTGTTCATCGCAGCAAGTACTGCTTCATCAGTAATTCCCTTTTCTCTAAGTAGATCTATCAATTTTTTTCTTAGTCCCTTATGCCGGTAAGTATCTTCGTATTTTATCATATGATCACCTCAATACTAATTTAAAAAAACCATCATTATTTATCTTATCTTATTACTAAAAATATTTGAGGCATTAAATAAAATTTATAATAAATCAATTCAATCATTTTATTATTTATTTCAAATCCATTTCACTGATGATTCTAGCAATCTTATCATCACAAAGTTTTTCTGCAACCGAAAAATCATCTTTGCTTTCAAGTTTAGTATTTACACTAAAATAAAATTTTATTTTAGGTTCTGTCCCACTTGGTCTTGCAGAAATTTTAGAACGATCACTTAATATAAATTGTAGCACATTACTTTTGGGTAGATTAATTTTCCAACTTTTACCAGTTTGTAAATTTTTACCTATCTGTAATTCATAATCTAGTAATTCAGTTACTTCAACTCCATCAATTGTTGAAGGAGGATTTTCTCTATAGCCTTGCATCATTTGTGAAATTTCGGCAGCTCCATTCATTCCTTTTTTAGTGATGCTAATTAGTTCTTCCTTGAACATACCATACTGCACATATAAATCGATCATTTTTGCATACAAACTTCTACCTTTATTTTTTTCGTAAGCTGCCATTTCACATAACAATGCTACCGCACTAATTGCATCTTTATCTCTTACCTGATCACCTATCATTAATCCAAAACTTTCCTCTCCTCCAATGATATAATTTTCCTTGCCTTCTTTTTGTTTAATTAAAGCAGCAATCCATTTAAAACCTGTAAGTACATTATAACAAGCCACTTCATTCGATTTAGCAATCGTATCAATCATTTCAGTAGTTACTATTGTCTTTACCACCATATCAGTAGGCATAGCAATACCCTTTGCCTTGCGAGCTTCTATGAGGTAATTAAATGCAAGAACTGCTGTCTGATTACCATTCATTAAAACCCACTCACCCTCATTATTTTTAACACCAATGGCTACACGATCACTATCAGGATCGGTACCAAGTAAAATGTCTGCGTCTAGTTGCTTTGCCATTTTAAGTCCAATACTCATGGCTTCTTTTTCCTCTGGATTAGGATAAATTACTGTTGGGAAATTACCGTCTGGTACTCTTTGTTCATCAACAATATGGACATTATCAAATCCAAATTTTGCTAATACCTGAGGTACTAGTGTGATTCCAGTTCCATGGATTGATGTATAAACAATTTTAAGATCATGCTGAACCTTGCATATTTCGGGATATACACTTAATCCTGCTACCATATCCAAATAGCCCTCATCAAAATCTTTTCCAATAATCACAATATTAGCTTCCCCTCCACTCCACTTTACATCGTCTACAGTAGCTATTTTCTCAACTTCCTTGATTACATTTTCATCGTGAGGAGCAACCATTTGAGCACCATCATCCCAATAGGCTTTGTATCCATTGTATTCCTTGGGATTATGAGAGGCAGTACAAACTACTCCACCCTGACATTGCAAGTAACGAATTGCATAACTTAGTTCTGGGGTAGGACGAAGTGATTCAAATAAAAATACTTTAATACCATTTGCAGCAAAAACGTTAGCGGTTGTTTCTGCGAAAAAACGACTGTTATTTCTACAATCATGTGCAACCGCAACCTTTACATTTTCACCAAAACATTTTTTTAAATAATTAGCATATCCTTGCGTAGCCATTCCAATAGTATACTTATTAATACGATTGGTTCCTACCCCCATAATTCCTCTCAAACCTCCAGTCCCAAATTCTAAATTTTTATAAAAAGCATCAACTAAATCATCTGGATGATCTTTTTGTAATCGCAAAATTTCATCTTTTACGGACTGTTCGTAATTACCTGAAATCCACTGGTCAATTTTTTGTTGAATAATCTGATCCATATTTTTATTTTACATCTTCAAAAATAATTATTTAGATTAATAAAATCTATTCAATATTAAATTAGTATTGATTTTTCAAGGAAGCAAGTCGTTGTTTCTAAATAATAATCCAGCAATTTTTCCTATCATTTTTTTATCCAATTAATTAAAAAATAATTTAATGATGGATGAACTTAGGTAGAACCTATTTTAATTAAATAAAAGAAAAAATACCTATTGTAACCAAGCTCCCCCTACTTCATCTCCGTCCACTTCTAAAGTAATATGTTCATCTAGGGAGGTAGATATTGAAAGTCCTACATAATCTACATCAATAGGAAAAGATTTATGCGTTCGTTCTACCATGACCAAGGTTTGAATTTTTTTAGGATAAGTTTCTAGCAAAGGCTTTAAAGCATATAACATCGTTCTGCCACTGTTGGCTACATCATCTATTAATATGATAGATTTTTCATTAAAATCTATTGCGGAATCTAAAATCACCATTGTAGGCTTCTTCTTATCTATAGAAAGTTCTACCACCAATACTTCTCCGCTGAATACACCTTCTAAGTAGTTACGAATTTTATGAGCAATAACGATTCCATTTTCCTTGATACCAATCAGTATGAGCTGATCAGTATCACAGTTTTGTTCTGCTACCTGCAAAGCCATTCGCCGAAGTTTTTTATCAGCTATTTCTTTCGTTAAAATGTATTTTTTTTCTGCCATTACACTAAAATTATAAGTATTTACACGAATTTATAGCAACTATTCAATAATTGTACATAATTCTGAAAATTGAACTTAGATAATTAACTTAGCTCTTTATTAAACCTATATGCAATTTTTACCACAAATTATTTTCTTAGCCCTTGCCTGTATTGCTATAGGGTTGTTTTCAAAAAATTTGATTCAGATTCGACGCAATATATTTTTAGGAAAGTCTGAAGACCTGAGTGATGAACCTTACAAAAGATGGAAAAACGTCCTTTTACTTGCATTGGGACAAAAAAAGATGTTTAAAAACAAGCTCGTTGCTGTGATGCACTTGATAATTTATGTAGGATTCATCATTATTAATTTGGAAGTTTTAGAAATTGTATTGGATGGTTTATTGGGTACCCACCGACTATTTCTTGGAATGCTACGTAACTACTACTCCTATTTAATTAACTTTTTCGAAATATTAGCCATCGGTGTAATCTTAGTTTGTATAATTTTTTTTATAAGACGAAACATCCTAAAATTAAAGCGATTCATTAGTAAGGACTTAACTGGTTGGCCCCGTTCAGATGCGAATTATGTATTAATCGCTGAAATTATATTAATGAGTTTGTTTCTAATTATGAATGCTTCAGACCGATCCTTGCAAATTCAAGGAAATGGACATTATAAAAATACAGGGGATTTTATAATTTCAAATTTACTAGTCCCCATCTTTAGCAATTTTACCAGCAACACCCTATTTACAATTGAAAGAACAAGCTGGTGGCTGCATATTATTGGAATTTTTACATTTCTAAATTATTTACCTTATAGTAAACACCTTCATATAATCCTTGCATTTCCTAACGCCTATTATGCTAGGCTATATTCCAATGGTAAAATGGACAATATGCCCCTTGTACAAAATGAGGTAAAATATATGATGGAACCAGCACTTGCACCATCTGGAGAATCTCCGGCAATGCAATTTGGTGCTAAAGATGTTTTAGATCTTAGTTGGAAAAATTTACTAGATGCTTATAGTTGTACTGAATGTGGAAGATGCAGTTCGGTATGCCCTGCTAACCAAACGGATAAACTTTTGAGTCCGAGAAAAATAATGATGGATACCAGAGATAGACTACAG
The DNA here is from genome assembly GCA_945876095.1 of Chitinophaga pinensis. GTDB lineage: Bacteria > Bacteroidota > Bacteroidia > Chitinophagales > Chitinophagaceae > Ferruginibacter > Ferruginibacter pinensis_E. The sequence goes on along the minus strand of CAMCMP010000001.1, from coordinate 99,399 downwards.
GAAGTAGGCAAAAACATAAATATTAATAAAAGCTTTCAACAGGATGAGAAGACTCTACTACATAATTATATTACAGTAGAAGAATTGAGAGCCTGTACTACTTGTAATGCCTGCGTAGAAGAATGTCCAATAAGTATTAATCCGCTTGATATCATTTTGGAATTAAGACGTTCACTGATTATGGAAGACAGTAATGCACCCCAAGAATGGAATAGCATGTTTAGTAATATTGAAAATAATTTTGCACCTTGGAAGTTTAGTCCAGAGGATCGAGATAAATGGACGGAAGAATTAAATAAAGAAAGCTAACAATTAGAAAATTTTTTTTAGTAAAGTATTATTTAACCTCTGTGAACTTGGATACTGCATTTTTTTTTCTAAGAATCATTACCAACTGAATAAAGGCCGTCACTGAAAATATTGCTCCTATAATCCAATTGAGGTAATACTGACTATTAGCAATTCTTTGAATTACCCATTTGCCACCGAAGATAAAAACACAATTACCTAATAAAGTGCCAATTCCTATACCAATAATATAGCTATTGTAATCGAATGTAGTGGGATGTAATATTTTTTTTGTAAACAAAACGGTACTCCACCCAAACCAAAATGGAATCTGAACAGGATTGATAGCGCACATAAACATACCTAAATAAAAACGATGCAGATTAAAATTTAAGATTACATTTTTATTGTTTTCGCCCGACGTAAGTGCCGCAGTAAAACTACCCGCAGCCAATGCTATAATAATAAACAAGGTGATCCATTCCATTACTCTCATCAAGCGCTGTTGTTTTCTAACCCAATCAATTCCAACCAATGAAATGCGCACATAAATCATTTCCACTAGTAAAGAGCCTACTGAAAACCAGATAGCATTTTGTATAGTTTCCTGAATGCCAATTTGCATAGCAGCTACGTTCAAAGTGCCCAAAGGCAATGAACCAAGGAAACTGATGAGCAAGCCCCATAAAAAAATACGAAAGAATTTAATCACCTAACAAAGATAAAGTTTATATGACTTTACAAAACAAAAAATACCAGTTCCCTTAATAGGTAAAACACCAAAAGATATTAGTTATAAAACTTTAAAAGAAGAATGTTATAAAGTGATAGAAATCAAATTCAGGGAAATAAACCCGTTAAATTAAATCATTTCTAAATTAATTTAAAATATTCTCCAATAAAATACGATTTCTTACTTTCCCAATTGAACTTGAGTTACTAATATTCTTCTCAATGTAGAAGGACTTATTTTTTTCGCAATCATTTTTGCCTCCCGATCAATTAGAAAAAATATAGGATTAGAATAAGCATCATAGGCTTTACGTACTGAAGAATTGGAGGACATTTTTACATGCGTATATTGATTGATTAATTGATAGTCATAAATAAACTTTTTCCATTCATTATTGGATATATCAGGAGTATTACAAATAGCATACACACCAATACGCTTATTTAACTGCTGAGCCAATAAATGAATGACACTATCCATTTTGGGCACCTCCACTTTACAATGCTCACATTGAGGATCGTAAAATATGATCACTGTGCAATCATATCCCTTTGATATTTCATGCAAATCTTTGACAACACCTAAACTATCTGGGAGCAAAATATTTATACAGGTATCGTTTAACTTGAGTGCTTTAATTACTTCTAATTCAGCTAACATTTTTTTTTCAGCCTCTGCTGATAGAAATTTACACTTAGATTTTTGGATGTATTTTTCTATAAAATATTCATAGCCTTCAGTATTGTTAGCTAAATTCCTACTTTTTAATACTTTAGTAAAAAGATCCATTACATATGGATAGGCCTTAGATTTACAATCCACTTTTGCTATAATCGAATCAATCCCCTTGCAAACTGAATCAGCCCTTTTAGGAAAATAAGTCAAATAATTCAAAATAAGATCCTTCATTATTGGAGTGAATAATAACTTTGGATTGGCAATATTGAACTTTTTCAAAAAACTATTTCTGCCTTCAAAATCCTTAAAGTTAGGAACCTGATTATCCTTTAAATTAAGTGCAGTAAAATACACGGACAATGCATCTAGTGGCTTTAGCTTTTTAAGCGCCGTTTGTCTAAAGTTGGTTAATTCATCAGTTTTATCTTTAAAGTAAAGCACTTTTTGAGCGATTGAAAACTTCCTTCCTATTTGCAATTCTACATTGTACATTGAGTCAATCTTTGATAACCGATTTTCAAGTCGCTGGTAATCTAAAAGAATTTTATTTTTTGAAAGATTGGTTGAGATAGAGTCTAAATAATTGGAACCTCTTAACTCAAACTGAATACTATCTCTATCTTCTATTATAAAAAAAATCTTTTGCTTGGACTTTGGAAAATACAAGTAGTAGACTCCGCCTACAATAGACTTCGCATATTTAATAGTAAAATTGCCCTTGTATAATGGAATGGTATCTTTTGCCAGAAAGTTTTTATCATCAAACACTGCTCCTCTAAAATAAGCTAGGCTGTCTATAGTTTTAATTGCTTTAATTTTAATTTGATACTGTGCCATCATTACAATTGGCATTAGACAAATCAAAAAGATTAATATTTTTTTCATTTTAAAAACTATTCTACTAAAAATAATAACTAATCGATGGCTAGATCAAATTTTTTCATCTCTAAAATTTGTTCACGAGCAGATTTTAGAAAAATTTTACCTTTCAAAAATGGCCAAGGCAAAATCCCTTGCTGACGATTGTATTTACTTATTTCGAACAAGGCTTTCCAATGTTTTAATATTTCTTGATAAGCACCTATTAAAGTATAACCAGTATCATAAAAATGATTCGGTTCTGCCCCACAACCATTGAATTCTAAAATAGTAAAATTCTTACCTTCCTTAAAATCAGCAACACTATTACACATTATATCATACCGGCCATAGAAAAAATCATTGATTCCTATACTAATTTCATCAAATATTGTTACCAATTGATCATCAATATGATCCTTGAGATTGATAAAATGAGCTCCCCTATTGTGATTGGCCGCATAACTCAACATGTATTTTTCACCAGCAGGCAGTACCTTATACCAATTGTCCTTGTGCTTAGCAAAAAGTTCATCTATCCTACCAGCTCCCTTATTGTGTTGCTCAATTAGAGAAGACAAACTTTGTTTGCCATCACCAACAACTTGCAAAGGAATTTTATGTAAAAACCCAGTCACCATTCCTTTGGTTGATTTAGGATGGCGAATATAAAACACACTTACCTCCATTGGATAAGTAACCAAATTTTGTGCAACATATTCCCAAGGCATTTGAGAATGATAATTACGAAATGCTTCCTCATTATCAATTTTTCTTAACAAAATACCCTGACAACCAACTTCAGGTTTTACAATAAAAGGATATACGATTTGAGATTTTACCAAACGTTCCTGTAAAATTGAAAAATCTTCTTGGGGTATTACATTACAGGTAGCAGGATAAAGATGAGAGGGTAATAAATCATACATCTCTTTTTTAGGCTCCCCTTCCATTCCACCAAATGTAATTTTGGGATTACTGGAGGTAAAAAACCAAACATGTCCTGATTTAATAGTGTACCATATCCAAAAAATAGAAATAGGCGCATAGAGCAGTTTAAAAGGCCAAGCCTCCCAATTTTTAATAGTAGAAAGGAGTAGTTGTATTTTTTTCATTGAAATACAAAAATAACACCTTAGATGCAATAATTGGAGGGGATACTTATTTATATCACCGATAGTTGGACTACTTTCTAACCATTTTTAATTCCGTTTTACATAAACTCCTACTCCAGAAATCCAGTAAAATTTTAAAATTTACTAAAGACTACTAAGATTAATAAACCACCAACATTTTGCTACCTTTACATATCTGAAACAAAACAAATTATGCATATTCCAACAATGGCTGAAATGGCAGCGAATGGCGAAAATCCGGATATATTGTTTTGGGTAGGTTGTGCAGGAAGCTATGACCAGAGAGCACAAAAAATAACAAAGGCTTTTGCTACCATCTTACACAAAATAGGTATTAGGTATGCCATTTTAGGTAAAGAGGAATTGTGTACAGGCGATCCTGCTAGAAGGGCTGGCAATGAGTTTATGTTTCAAATGATGGCTTACCAAAATATCCAAATTTTAAACGGATATGGAATAAAAAAAATAGTTACAGCCTGTCCGCATTGTTTTAATACATTAAAAAACGAATACCCTGAATTGGGAGGTAATTATGAGGTAATCCACCATGCGAGTTTTATTCAACAACTTATTGATGAAGGGAAAATTATCATGAAAGAAGAAGGTGGTTTTAAAGGAAAGAAAATCACTTACCACGACAGTTGTTATTTAGGCAGAGCCAATAATATTTATGAGGCCCCTCGTAAAGTATTGGAGGCATTAGACACAGAACTAGTAGAGATGAAACGATGTAAAAGCAATGGTTTGTGTTGTGGTGCAGGAGGTGCACAAATGTTTAAAGAAGAAGAAAAAGGAACTACAAGAGTTAATTTCGAAAGAAGCAATGAAGCCATACAAACAGGTGCCTCAATTATTGCAGCTGCTTGTCCATTTTGTAATACCATGCTAACCGATGGAGTGAAAAATAGCAATAAGGAGGAAGAAATTCAGGTTCTAGATATTGCAGAATTAATAGCACAATCCATTTAATAAAATAATATGAATCTTCAATTTCAAGATCAAATACCAGCAGAATTTAATGATTCATCTAAAGTATGGATCTACCAAAGCAGTCGTTTGTTTTTAATGAGTGAAGCCTTAGAAATAGAAACTATATTGGAACAATTTGTATCCGAGTGGAAGAGTCATGGTGATACAGTAATGGGGTATGCTAATTTATTTTTTGGACAATTTATTATATTAATGGCTGATGAAACTGCGACTGGCGTTAGTGGATGCAGTACAGATAGCTCAGTAAGATTAGTGAAAGAAATTGAACAAAAATTTAAAGTTCAACTTTTTGATAGGCAAACTTTAGCTTTTTTTGTAAAAGATAAGATTCAATTACTACCGTTGTCTCAACTAGGATATGCTGCTGAGAATGAATTTATAAAGGCAGACAGTTTGTATTTTAATAATACAGTACTCACTAAAATTGAGTTGCTGAAAAATTGGATTATCCCTGTAAAAGAGAGTTGGTTATCCAAACGCATTTCTTTTCCAGCATTGAGCAAATAAAACTATTTTTCAGAAGGACTTCTTTTAAGGTAGTTTAACTTAGTGATGGTAGCTTCTAGTCGCGCTAATTTAGTAGTTTCTTTTTTAGCCCCTGCTATCCAGGTGATATATTCATTTTTATTAGAAAATGAAAGGGTTTCATAAAAAGATTTTGCTGCTTTATTTTTGGTAAACAACAATTCCAATGCAGGGGGCGTGGTAATGGACTTGTCTTTAATTTCTTTTATTTTATTTTCAATAATAACTGAATTATTAACACCAGTATTTGATTTTTTAAACCGCATCGCTGTCCAAATACTATCTAAGGTGATAAATTCAACTTCTTCATAGCCAAAATAAGCAATACACTCCCAATTACAATCTCTCGTCAAATCGCTTACAATCTTAGAGGCAGCTTTAGGATAAGCTACCCAAAGTTTTGTTTCATCATGCAATGCAGGGACTACATCGTATAAAATATCTTTAAGTTGTTTATGACTAATAGCAAATACCAAAGCGAAATCAATTTTTCTGACTTTTAGCAAGGGGGTAACATTTTTGGCAAAAGATATCTTTACAAATTGCTTCTCAACCGTTGAGGGTAAACCTTGAATTAATACATTCTTTTCATCCTTCAATTGCAACTTCTCTAACAATGTCTGCGACGGAGCTAATACTTCTTCCATTTAAAAACCAATTTAAATATAAAAACATGATCGAATCATGGTTAAGGAACATAGTTTTGCTTAAAACTTCGTTTATTAACCAAGAATGAGATTAAAAAAGTAACACAAATTTAATTTTAATTTTTAACATACCGCCATAAAAGTGCTTAAATACAATGATTTAGCTTGAAAATAAAGGTAAAATTATCTTATTGAGGCTTATAATATCTTAAAGCCTCGCTCATGTATCCCTGTAAACGGGAGATCCTATTTTCATCTGATGGGTGGGTAGTTAAAAATTCAGGTGTATTCTTGTTGCCACTAGCTTCTGACATTCTTTTCCAAAATGGAATTGCCTCATTGGGATTATAACCTGCCATCGCGGCGAATATCAAGCCAAAATGATCGGCTTCATACTCCTGTAATCTTGAATTAGGCAAGAGGAAACCAATTTGGCTTCCCGGTCCAAATATTCCATTGAAAATGCTATTTACCTTTCCATTATTGGACGTAAGTACATCACCGGCAATACCAACCCCTTGGGTTATAAGGGCTTGACTCATACGCTCGTTACCATGACTAGCAACCGCATGGGCAATTTCATGCCCTAGCACTATCGCCAGTGCTGATTCATTTTGACTAACCGGCAACAACCCTGTATAAACTACCACTTTTCCACCAGGCATACACCAGGCATTAACTTCTTTATTATCTACTAAATTAAATTCCCATTTGTAGCCCTCCAATATTTTAGACTTTCCTTTACTTGAATAATACTGGGTAATTGCATTACTTATTCTAGTTCCTACTCTTCGCACCATCTCTGCATCCTTACTTGCATCTTTAGCAACCACCTTACTCTGAGATAAGAATGTTTTATACTCAGTAAGGGCCATTTACTGTAGTTGACCTTCGGGTAAAATACTCAATTGCTTTCTTCCGGTAACCGCATTGGTACTACAGGAACAATAAAAAAGAGGAAAAAACATTAAGACTAGAATTAGCTTTCTCATTTTTATTACTATTTATTGTAAACTGAAAATTTGATTTTGAGCATGAATAAGGGGGGATTATAAAACAAATTGAAGTTTAAAGAATAAAATTTGGCCTATCAGTTGATATTTCAAAATTACCAACAAACTAATATTCTAAGGAATTTGAAAACCTAATAAAATGGTAAGATTTTTTTAAGGGAAATTATTTGCGATTGAGTTTTCTTTTATCCCTTGCCTTAAAAATAGGAACTCTACTTTCATTCCCTCTCAAAATTTTGACAATATTTTTTTGATGGGTAAGTATGATCATGATGGCAACTAATACGGCAAAAACTCTGTAAAGCGTCACATCATCGTTCCATATCCAAAGTACGCAAATGGGCAGTGCTATACCTGCAAGAATAGAACTCAATGAAACATACCTAGTAAGTAATAAAACCAGTATAAAGACCCCTACACAACTTGCTGCTATAATGGGCTGAACTGTTAAAATCATACCAAATAAGGTAGCAACTCCCTTTCCACCCCTGAATTGAGCAAAAATGGGGAATATATGCCCTATTACCGCCGCTAGACCAAGCCCTACCATCAAATTGGTTCTATCCCACTCGTCGGTAAGATAATGAGGTAAAAAAACATATAACCCTACAGCAAAAACACCTTTTAAAATATCGCAAATCATCACAATAGTGCCATACCTAGAACCCAATACACGAAAAGTATTGGTAGCTCCCATGTTTCCACTGCCAAAATCTCTAATGTCTATTTGAAAAAAAGCTTTGCTAATGATTAAAGCAGTGGGAATTGATCCAATAAAATAGGCTAATACTATTAATAAAAGTTCGTTCATTATTTCCTAAGCGGGTTCAAACACAAATATAATAAAAATTTGTTTTCCATAATAGTTTAACCACCCTAAAGTTTTAATAATTAGGGCATTTTTGCCAACACTAAAATCCAATCGCCTCGTTGTGAAGTAGAAATATATTCTAATCCATTATCAGTAATAGAGCTAATGATAGCAGTTTCATTCTCCAATAAAAATCCACTTAACAATATATAAGTTCCTGAAATTGAAGAAGATACGATTTCTTTTAAACTTATTAATATCACATTAAGATTGATATTAGCCAAAATAATATCAAATTTTTCAGCAGAAGGAATTGTTGATAATTGTACAACACGAATATTTGAACAACCATTTTGCTCAATATTTTCAATTGTATTGGTGATACTCCACTCGTCGTAGTCAATAGCCAAAATATTGGAAGCCCCTAATTTAGTAGCCAAAATAGCCAATATTCCAGTCCCTGTTCCAAAATCCAACACTGTTTTACCAACAAAATCAATCTCCTTCATCTGTTGAATCATCAAAAAAGTAGTAGCATGGTGTCCCGTGCCAAAGCTCATCTTAGGAGTTATAATAATTTCGTGAAGCACCTTTTCAAGAGGAGCATGAAATGTAGCCCTTATTCCTACAAAATCATTTACGAGGACTGGTTGAAAGTCTTCTTCCCATTTCTTATTCCAATTGATATTTTCAACAGTATATTTTTGATAGACAAGTTTTTCAAACAATTCGATCACATCCAAAAAATCATCTTGTTTAAAATCTTTTTCAGCAATAAAAGCTTTTAATATTGTTGGTTCCTCCTCAAATCCTTCAAAACCTTTCTCAGATAAAAGTGCTACTAATTTCTCAGATTGATCAGTATCTAGAATTTCAAAATCAAATTGAAGATAGTTCATGCCAATTTTTTAAATATTTGAATAAAAGTAGCCGTTCTTAAAAAGTTATGGCTACAAAAAACTCCGAAGAAAAATCTCCGGAGTATATAATTTAACAAATGAATTTAAGGTTTGTCTTGTGGCTCAGGCTTTGGCATCAATGCTTTTCGACTCAATTTAAATTTACCCGTACGTTGGTCAACTTCCAACAATTTCACTTTCACACGATCTCCTTCTTTAAAGATTCCATCCATTGTTTCCAAACGCTTCCAGCTAATTTCACTGATATGCAACAACCCTTCTTTTTTAGGTAAAAATTCAACAAAAGCACCAAATTCTTTAATGCTCTTAACGGTTCCCTCATAAGTGTCTCCTACAACTGGTACAGCAATTAATCCTTTAATCCAATTAACTGCTTTATCCAAACTTTCTTTTGAAGCGGAGAACACACTTACCTCACCTACATTGTTTACCTCTTCGATATTGATAGTTGCTCCAGTTTCACGCTGCATTTCTTGAATCACTTTACCACCGGGTCCTATAACTGCTCCGATATATTCTTTATCGATCGTTAATTTAACCATCCTTGGAGCATGTGGTTTCACATCATCTCTATGAGCCGGAATACAAGAATACATCGCATCAAGGATATGTAAACGGCCTTTACGAGCTTGTTCTAATGCCTGACGCATAATATCCATACTTAAACCATCCACTTTAATATCCATCTGCACGCCACAAATTCCATCACGAGTTCCAGTTACTTTAAAGTCCATATCACCCAAATGATCTTCATCACCCAAAATATCTGTTAATACAGCAAATTGATCTTCTTTTTTGATAAGTCCCATTGCCACACCACTTACATGCTTTTTAATGGGCACACCTGCATCCATTAATGCAAGTGAACCGGCACATACAGTAGCCATTGAGGATGAACCATTACTTTCTAAAATATCACTTACCACCCTAACAGTGTAAGGATATTCAGATCCTGGCATCATTTTTTTAAGAGAACGCATCGCTAGATTACCATGCCCCACTTCACGACGACCCACACCGCGCATCATTTTTACTTCACCAGTTGAAAAAGGTGGAAAATTATAATGTAAAATAAATTTGGTATAGTCTGATTTAAAGGCAGATTCAACTAACAACTCATCCAATGGTGTTCCGAATGTAATAGTGGTTAATGATTGAGTTTCACCCCTTGTAAATAAAGAGGAACCATGAGGTGTAGGTAAAATATTAGTCTCCATAGAAAGGGCACGAATATCTTCAGTACCTCTTCCATCCAAACGTTTTCTTTGTTTAAGAATCATATCCCTTACTACATTATACTGCAACTCGCCAAAATAATGACCGATTAAGGACTTATCTTCTGGGGGAAGTTCCTCTCCTAAAAATTCTTTCACTTCTTTCTTTAATGCATCAAACGCATCACTTCTTTCATGCTTTGCAGAAGCGGATGATGCAATGGCAAGTGTTTTAGCTTCAGCAAATGCAATGATTTTTTCGTTCAACTCTTCATTGCGATAAGGTTTAGTATAATTCCTTTTTGTTGCACTTCCCACTTTGTCTCTTAAACGCTGCTGTGCTTTAATTTGAATTTTGATAGCTTCATGTCCTAGTTCAATCGCTTTCACCAAATCTTCCTCAGAACATTCATTCGCCTCACCCTCAACCATCATTATATTATTTTCAGTAGCTGCAATGATAAATTCAAGATCACATTCAGCTAATTCTATTCGAGTTGGATTGACAATAAACTGACCATTTTTTCTTCCAATACGTACCTCAGAAATAATTTCTTGGATTGGAATATCAGAAACCGCCAATGCTGCAGAAGCAGCTAAGCAAGCAAGGGCATCCGGTATCACTTCAGCATCACTAGATATCAAACTAATTAATACTTGAACATCACATAAATAATCTTCTGGAAATAATGGACGCAATGCTCTATCAATTAAACGACTCGTTAAAATTTCGTAATCATTCAAACGCGCTTCTCTCTTAAAAAATGAACCAGGCACGCGACCTGCAGAAGAAAATTTCTCTTGATAATCTACTGATAAAGGGAAAAAATTTTGACCTTCTTTAGGTTCTTTATTAGCAACTACAGTGGCTAGCAAAATACAATTGCCTTGTTGTAATGTAATAGCTCCATCCGCTTGGCGAGCCATTTTGCCTGTCTCAATGGTTACCATCCGGCCACCACCAATATCAAATGTTTCTGATTGAATATTAAAACTCATAATATTTTAAATTGTATATTTTGAAAAGATGCATTGACTCCATGATAATAATTTAATAAAAAATAATTCCCAACTGTTGAAAAAATAGTTGGGAATTTTATTATTTAAACATGGAGGTAAACTTATTTACGGAGACCTAATTTCTCAATCAATGCTCTGTAGCCAGTTAAATTATGTTTGCTAAGATAAGTAAGTAGGCGTTTTCTTTGACCAACCATCATCATTAACCCTCTTTGTGAAGAAAAATCATGTTTGTTCACCTTAAGGTGATTTGAAATATGATTAATACGCTCAGTCAATAAGGCAATTTGACCCTCAATTGATCCTGTGTTGGAGGCTTTGCCACCAAATTCTGCAAAAATTTTCGCTTTTTTCTCGATTGTTAAATACGGCATTTCTTTGTTTTTAATAACGTCTTTGTTAATTTATCTTTTTTCTAGCTGGCAAAAGTAGGAAAAATTATCCAATTGTAGGAAAGAGATGTCAAAAATTCATATAAAATGGACGTTAGAGGGAGAATTTGCGTATTAGATGATAAAATTAGTTCCCAAAAAATACCTTTGGGGAACTTAATTAGAGCAAACTTTTCTGAGACAAAATCAACTATTCATCTTCTAGGTATTTTAAGTTTAAGGAGAATAAAACAACCATAACAAGACCCAATAAGGTCGCCAACATGGAAAGGCCCATGGCCCCAAAATTGTCACCGAAGAGGAGAAAATGAGATATCAAGTAAAAAAAAATTCCTAGGACCAATGAATAAAATCCATTTCTTTTCCCCCTAAACATAAGTACAGAACCTACTAAGCAAAGTATACAAGAAACCGCACCTCCAATATAAAATTTCTTATAATTTTCCACGTTAATATTTCCAATGCGAATACTTGGATTCGTTAAGTCACCATTTGAATAATCCAACACCTTGAGCCGACTATTGGAACCTTCGGAAGCAATCCTATTCACTAAAGTTTCCGCATTAAAATACCCTAAACTGTTAAATACAAGCCCAGTGACACTTCCAAAGAAAGTTAGCAGGCATAAAATGGGTAAAAGTAAAGGACGATGAGTTAGATCACTAGGTGTAAGACTCGTTAATTGAAACATAAAAAATGAATTATACCTTAAGTATAATGAAATTTTTTAATATATACAAGTAACTATTGAAGTTATTTGTTACCCCTGCAGAAAAAGGCTGTTATTTTAGATCAAAAATATGATTATTGGGCTATACTCGCATTATCAAAAACCTTCCCCATTTCTGTTTTAATAGTTCTTGCGGGAAACTTATTAATCACCATATAGTCGTGGGTTGCCATTACAATTGCTGTTCCATAATCTTTTGAAATATGAAAAAGTAGCTGCATAATTTCATCGCTAGTTTGAGGATCCAGATTGCCAGTAGGCTCATCTGCTAAAATCAAACGAGGAGAATTCAACAATGCCCTAGCAATATCAACGCGTTGTTGTTCACCTCCGCTCATTTCGAAAGGCATCTTAAAACCCTTGGTTTTTAATCCAACTTTGTTCAATACATCAGCAATTTTTTCATTCATCAAACTTTCATCTTTCCAGCCAGTGGCCTTTAAAACAAATTTTAAATTTTCATTTACATTGCGATCGGTTAACAATTGAAAATCTTGGAAAACTACCCCCAAACTGCGTCGAAGAAAAGGCACTTTCTTCCAATCCAATTCTCGTAAGTCATATCCAACCACGCTACCCTCCCCTTCTGTCAAAGTAAGATCACCATACAATGTTTTCAAAAGACTGCTTTTCCCGGTTCCAGTTTTACCAACCAAGTAAACAAACTCTCCTTTATCGATTGAAATATTAACCTCACTTAAAATGAGATTACTACTTTGGTAAATATTTGCATTTTTTAATTCTACGATTGCTTGAGACATAATGAATAGCTTTTAGGTATTTAAATACTAAGAAAGGTAATCTTTTAATAAACGATTTCTTCTCCTTTTAATTGAATGATCAATTCTTTTTTATCATTGGGCTCTACTCTACCAATTACTTGTGCTGCAATATTAAATGATTGAGCAGTTGCTATCATAATTTCGGCATCTTCTGCTGAACAATATATTTCTAGTCGACAGCCCATATTAAAAACCTCATACATTTCTTTGTTATTACTTCCACTACTTTGCTGAATTATTTTAAAAATCTCTGGTGCTTCAAATAAATTATCTTTTACAACCCTGAAATTTTCTGGAAGATATTTCATACACTTTGTTTGTCCCCCTCCGCTACAATGAATTAACCCATGGATTTTATCAAAATGATTTTCCAACAATTGCTTTACAACTGGCGCATAAGTGCGAGTAGGAGAAAGAATCAATTTACCAATAGTAGTAGTAAAAGTTTTACCCTCCTCATTAATTGAAACCGAATCAGACAGTTTGTTTGTTCCGATATAGACTACTTCTTCGGGTAAACTAGTATTATAACTTTCCTTATAATTATCAGCATAAAATTTACTCAATACATCATGCCTTGCACTGGTAAGGCCATTACTACCTATTCCACTATTATATTGCTGCTCATAACTAGCTTGACCAAAACTTGCAAGTCCTACAATTACATCACCAGCTTTTATTTTATCGTTACTTATTACTTTACTTTTTAGAAAACGGCAAGTCATGGTTCCGTTAACAGCAATGGTTCGAACTACATCACCTACATCAGCTGTTTCGCCGCCTAAATAATGAATATTAACCCCATAGTTTTTAAGTTCATCAAATAATTGCTGGGATCCATTGATTATCTGAGACAAAACTTCACCAGGAATAATTGTTTTATTTCGATCGATGGTAGAATTAAAAACAATTGTATCATACACGCCCACACAAAGCAAATCGTCTAGATTCATCACAATAGCATCCTGAGCAATCCCCTTCCAAATGCTTATGTCACCAGTTTCTTTCCAATATAAATAGGCAAGAATACTCTTGGTTCCTGCACCATCTGCATGCATCACACTTACATAATCATCGTCACCACCCAAATAATCAGGATAAATTTTACAAAAAGCATTAGGATAAAGCCCCTGATCTAGATGCTTAGTGGCTGCATGGACTTCTTCCTTTTGGGCTGAAACTCCTCTTTTATTATAAAGACTCATGTTATTAATTGTACTGCAAAACTATATTTCAATTATCAATAATCCATTAATTAATTTTCAGGTAGTTTTGCACAAATAAATATGACTGTTTACAACAACATACAAGAATTACCCATTTTCGTTAATGCAGTGATCACTATCGGCACTTTTGATGGGGTACATTTTGGACACCAGCAGATCCTAGCGTTACTGAAATCAGCTGCAAAAAAAGTAAATGGGGAAACGGTTATCATAACTTTTCACCCCCACCCTCGTAAAATTATTGGAGCAAATAAAGCACCTATTTACCTACTTAATACCCTTGATGAAAAGATCAATTTACTAGAAAAATATGGAATAGACCACCTAGTAATTATTCCTTTTACAGAAAAATTTGCCCAACAGACTGCGGAAGACTATATCGCTAATTTTTTAGTAAACACCTTTCATCCTCATACGATCATCATAGGTCATGACCACCGTTTTGGTAAAGATCGTACTGGAGACTTTCAATTGTTGGAAGATAAAGCACTTGAGTTTGGCTATCAAGTAAAAGAAATTCCAGGTTATATGCTCAATGATATTACTATAAGTTCTACCAAAATAAGAGAAGCTCTTTTAAACGGTGATATTGAAAAAGCACATGATTTATTAAGCTACGATTATTTCTTTACAGGAAAAGTAGAGAAAGGAAATCAACTCGGCAGAACTATTGGATATCCGACTGCGAATATCCAAATAATGGATGATAATAAATTGATCCCAAGCAATGGAGTTTATTCTGTTTTAGTAAGCAATGAAAAAATAAAAATCAATCAACTCGGCGGCATGATGAATATTGGTTATCGGCCTACGGTAGATGGAAATAAAAGAACCATTGAAGTGAATCTGTTTAATTTCGATCAAAGTATCTATGATGAAACGCTTACTATAACATTGAAAAAGTACTTACGTAGCGAAGAGAAATTTTCAGGACTAGACAAATTGAAAGTTCAGCTAGAAAAAGATAAGCAGGCAGCTTTGAATTCACTAAAAAATATTGATAAATAAATATATTAATCTAGCTAGCTAATCTACCTTAATAAATCATCCCATCATTTTTACTACCATTTCTTTCAATAAAGATGCATCAGAAGTACCGTTACTATTAACTCCTATGCTTTTTAAATTATAGTCATGTAGCAATAGTAGTGATCTTTCTATTCCTTCATATCCATACATTTTTATTGTTGCCATTGCTTCTTTTACCGCATAAGGATTATTATAAAAAAGAGGTCTCAATGCTGCTTCACTTTTATCTGGCATCCCAAAAATAACATACAGTTTACTAAAAAAACCATACAATGCGGGAAGCACCAATTGGATAGGCGCTGCTTTAGGATTACTCTCAAAATATTGAATAATTTGCAATGCTTTTACCAAATCTTTTTTACTCATTGCAGCCTGCAATTCAAAAGCATTGTATTCTTTACTAACCCCTACATATTTTTCAATATCATCTTCAGTGATACTTTTTCTCTGACCAATATTGAGCGTTAATTTCTCGAGTTCATTGACTATCCTGCTAAGATCGTTGCCTAAATGTTCTGTCAACAATAGAATTGCTTTCGAAGACATGGTAAAATCTTGCGACTTTAAATAATCAGTCACCCATTCTACTAACTTATAGTCCCTTATTTTATCAGAAGTAAAAAGTTCAGATTCCTTTTTAATATACTTGCCTAATTTGGTTGTTTTATTAATCGTTTTTTCCTTATGGCTGATAATAAAAACAGTAGAGGCAAGCGGTGCCTTTATATAATTTTCAAGCTTTTCAAGATCCTTCATGTGCTGAGCTTCTTTCAATAGCACCACTTGTTTTTCTGCAAACATAGGATAACGCATACATGCGTTCACAACCTCAGTCCAATTGGCATCTTTTCCATAAAAAACCGAAAGATTAAACCCAGCTTCACTTTCAGGTAATATTTTATGCTCTGCATAATTCATTAGTAGATCAATATAATAATCTTCTTCACCTTCCAACCAGTAGATGGGTTTGAAAAGTTTCTTTTTCCAATCTCCTATAATTTTTTCTACAGACATAAGAATTCAAAAATACAAAAAATAAGCTCTGAAATAATTATAAAGCTTACCCCCTCATTAAAAAATGGATTCATTAAAAAACCCAGCAAAAGCTGGGTTTATAATGAAATATTTGAATTTATTTTTTATTGATGTAAAGACTAAAATTAGCATCCAATTAATTTAAAGACCTAAAATCTACTGGCACCAATTTGCTTACTCCAGGCTCCTGCATAGTAACTCCATATATAACATCTACCGCACTCATGGTTTGCTTATTGTGGGTTACAATAATGAACTGACTATTTTCACTAAACTGCTTAATCATTTTAGTAAATTTACCCACATTCGCATCATCCAATGGTGCATCTACCTCATCCAAAATACAGAAAGGAGCAGGTTTGATAAGATAGATTGCAAATAACAATGCAGTGGCTGTTAATGTTTTTTCTCCACCACTCAACTGACCGATAGAAGAAGGCCGTTTTCCTTTTGGTTTAGCAACAATATCAATTCCAGTATCTGCCAAATTGGTAGGATCTACCAAAACCATATCAGCTGTATCATCTTCTGTAAACAATGCTTGGAATACTTTCTGAAAATTTTCTCTTACTTTATTGAAGGTATCAAGGAACTGTTGATTAGCCGTTGCTTCTACTTCTTGAATAGTCTGCATTAAACTATCCTTAGCAGTTACCAAATCATTTTTTTGCTCCATGATAAACTCATAGCGCTTTTTCATTTCGGTGTAAGCCTCAATAGCCGTAGGATTAATTTCACCAATATTTTCCAATCGCTTTCTCATACGATCATTCTTCTCCTGCAACTCTTCTAGTGGTTGATCGCCAGCTCTAGGCTCATTGATAATTACGTCTAAATCAATCTTAAATTCCACCTGCAGCCTTTCCTTCATACCTGCTAGTTGTAACTTAAGATCAGTCAATTTATCCTTTATCTCATTCAATAAAGTATCAATAATTTCTTTCGATTTTTGCTTTTGACGAAGTTCAGTTTCCTTAGCTGTCAACACACTACGCAAGTTGTAATAAGCCTGATCCGCCTCATTTAATTTTTTCTCTTCCACCTCTTTATTTTGCAACATCGATACTAGCAATACATCCAAATCAGCCAATGCGGTAGCCGTTTCATTAATGCTACTAGCGGCCTCCGTCAATTGGAGTGAGCTATTTTCCATTTGAACTTTCAAATCATTCAACTGATCACTCTTAAAATCAAATTCCTGCTTTAAAGAAACTAATTTGCTTTGTTGTCTAGTAAACTGTAGGTTCCCCTCATTAAAAGTAGCAGTTGAAAAATTATATTCTTGCTCAGCCAAAGCATAATCCTGTTCCACTGCCTGTACCCTGTCGGTCAATTCCTCTAACTGTGTATTCAGTTTTTCTAATTCTTCCCTGGTACTAGCTATGGCATCATGGCTTTCTTCCAATTGTTGTTGAAGTTCTTCAATTCTTTGAGAGCTACTTTGCTCAAGATGATGAAGATTCTCAATTTTATTTTGGAGACTGAAAACTAAATTGGTGAAATTATTTATATCTTGTTGAGTCTGCTTGATTGCATTTTCTTTCAACTGTTCATTGAAAGCAATGACTTCATTGTGGCGAATTGCAATAGTAGCTTTTAATTCATTCACAATAATTTCTTGAGCAGTTATTTCTTCCACTAACTTTTCTAAGTTTTTTGCACGGCCAATTTTCTTTCCCTCAAACAAGCCCACACTACCTCCAGTAATTGAATATTTACCTTTTACATATTTTCCTGTTTTTTCTAATACAACCGCACCATTGCTATTTTTTATTGCTTCCTCATTTTCAGCAATAAAAACATTCCCCAATAAATGCTTAGCCAGATGGCTATATTTAGCATCTACTTCCACCACACTTAGTGCAGGTATAGTACCATTTGGCTGAGTGCTATTTTCGAAACCTGTAAATTGATCTTGTAAAAAGAAATTTGCTTTCCCCTTTTGATTATTGTCTAGCAAGTGGATAGCTTGCAAACCTTCTTCTAAATTATTAACGACATAATAATTAAGATAAGGCTCCAATACGTTTTCAACTGCAGCCCTATATTCGGGCTTCACGTACATGATGTCACTTAACAAAGGAGCTTCATGATTCCAATCAGGATTCTTATGTAAAAATTTTACACTTTCTGGATATCCCTCCATAGAATCAACTAGACTTTTCAATAAAGCATATTCATTCTTCTTACTATCTAGTTTACGACTTTCTTCAGCTAATTCTGACCGAAGTCCTTCGAGCATACTTTGCGTTTGGAATATCTGTTCTTTGGTAAACTCGTGGTGATCTTGCAATTGCTGAAGCTCTATCTTTTTCTGGTCCAATTCCTCAGATTTCTCTTTGCGCTCCTGCTCCAATTGTTGCAATTGACTCTGACGCTGAGTCTTTTCGTCTTGAATTTGAGCAACAGTTCTTTGAACATTTTGAATACTCGTGTCTGCTACAGCTACTTTTTTTTCTGCCTCAAACTGATTTCTTTGTATTGCTTGATTTTCCCTACGCAAACTATCGATGCTGCTTCGTTTTTCATCAAAAATTTTGCGTTTATCTTCAACCGCATTTTTTAATTCATCCAACTTGGCTTCTAACTCTTCGAGCTTAAGCTCATCTTCTTTTATTTGTATGCTAGTAAATTGAATACTTTCATCCAATCCTTTCAATTGTCCCCCCGCTTTAAGCAAGAATTCGTTCAGACTAGTCTCTCTTTCTTTTAAATATTGTAAGCGCTGAGCAGTGAGACTTTTATCACTCTCTTTACTTCGTAGAGCAGCGAGTAAATCATTAAATGCATGTTGCAATTCCTGAAGTGCTTTTTCTTGAGATATAAAGCTCAATTTCTCTTGCTCCATGGCAGCATCTTCAACAGCGATAGCTGTTTCCAATTCAATTCGCTTATCTACTTCCTCTTGCTGCTGCTGATTAAGATCGCGGTAGGTTACATTAAATCCTTCTAGCGAAGCCTTTGCCAATTCTATAGTGACGTCTTTATATTCCTTCTTTATTTCAAAATACTTTTCTGCTTTTTTAGCTTGGCTCTCCAAACTCTTCAATTGATTATTGATCTCAAAAAGCAAATCTTCGATACGCGCTAAATCCTGTTCAGTAGCATCCAACTTTAGCTTAGCCTCTTTTTTTCGCGTTTTATAAATTGTAATTCCCGCAGCCTGCTCTAACATTTTACGGCGACTGTTTTCCTTGTCTTTAATAATATCATCCACCATACCTAACTCAATGATAGCATAGCTGTCGGTACTTACGCCAGTATCCATAAACAAGTTATGAATATCCTTTAGTCTGCAGGCTACATCATTGAGACGATATTCGCTTTCCCCATTTTTATAATACTTACGGGTAACCGTTACCATATTAAATTCTGTGGGAAGTAAATTCTTAGTATTTTCAAATGTAAGGCTCACCTCAGCCAAACCTGATGCAGAACGACTTTTACTGCCATTAAAAACTAGACTTTCCAAATTTTCACTTCGAAGGTTGCTAATTTTATGCTCTCCAATTACCCAACGGATACTGTCAATGATATTACTTTTACCACATCCATTGGGTCCAATTACACCCGTAATTCCCTCATCAAAATGAAGAACAGTTTTATCGGCAAAACTTTTAAATCCTTTAATTTCAAGACTCTTTAAACGCACGATTCAATAATTTAGTAGGACGGCAAACCTACATAAAAATGCCTGATTTAGTTACGCTGTTGAAAAGTTACCCGTAAATGATCAGAATTGTTAATTAAATAGACTAACCGCCACATTTATAAATGTCAATATAAGTCAGTAAATATAGGAGAATGGGGTAAGAAATGGAGTTGAATTCACCTAGGACTTATCAACGCAGAGGAAAATGTTTTGCACATATATATTAATATAAATTTATATATATTAACCAAAGATCTGACTAAGTTTTGCTAATTCCTTGGATACATTTCAATTAACTAAAATTTGTAAAATAAACCTCCTCATCTAAATTACAAGCAATCATTAAATAAAGCGACGTCTTTCATTAATGAAATACTTAATAAGAAACTCAGATCAATGCAAATTTGAATCAGGGTGTAAATTCTTTTAATCATTTAGGTAATCAAAGTTGGAAAATATAGGTATTGTTTATTAATCGTCCTTATCTTTGAAGAGTAAGTTAAACAGTCAATCAACTTATTAGTTTTTATGAATGAATTTATTACTATTCAAGATTTTGCTGGAGCTACCCATGTAATTTTCACGAAGTACATTACGAACTTAACCCTTCAAAATGGTACAGCCAAAATACATATCAATAGCGGAGGGTCTTCAATGACTGTCCATACAAAATACACTATGAAAGAATTAATGGAAATTATTTTGAATTAATCTTGAAAATTTAAATTCTCTATCTCTTAGTTTTTAAAAAATTCCAACTCCTTAAAAATTCTTTTTTGAAAAATTTATTATTGCTTCCCATTTTTTTATTCAGCTTGTGTTCATTTGCTCAAAAAATAAACAGTTCTTATCAATTACATATTAAGAAAACCACCTCCCCCATTCAGATAGATGGAGAAATGAATGAATTAGCGTGGAAGAATACTGACTCAGCAGCTGATTTCTTTATGGTAATACCCATGGACACTAGCAGAGCAAGAGTGAAGACAACAGTAAGGATGGCTTATGATAATAAAAAAATTTACATCCTTGCAACCTGCTACTTAAAAAATCCAGGACCTTATATGGTTGAGTCACTGAGAAGAGATTTCAATTTTACTAAAAATGATAATTTTATTTTTTTCATTGATTCATTTGATGACCTTACCAATGGATTTACATTTGGGGCAAATGCAGCAGGTGCTCAATGGGATGGAAGTGAATACAATGGATCGGTAGTAGACCTAAGCTGGGACAATAAATGGGTATCGAAAGTAAAAAGTTATTCTGACAAATGGATATTTGAAGCTGCCATTCCTTTTACTTCCTTGCGCTATAAAAAAGGTATCACCAAATGGGGTATCAATTTTAGTAGAATGGATATCAAGGTGGCTGAAAAATCAAGTTGGACTCCTATTCCAAGACAATTCACCACTTCATCTCTTGCCTATACTGGTACATTGGTATGGGATGAAGCCCCTCCAGAATCTGGTGGCAATATTTCAATTATTCCCTACGCATTAACGGGTGTTTCAAAAGATTATGACCGTTCAACTCCTTCCAAATATCGAAAAGATATTGGAGCAGATGCAAAGATTGCACTAACCTCTTCACTCAATTTGGATATGACAATCAATCCTGATTTTTCTCAGGTAGAAGTAGATAAACAGGTTACTAATCTTGATAGATTTGAATTATTATTTCCAGAAAGAAGGCAATTTTTCTTAGAGAATGCTGACCTTTTTGCCAATTTCGGTTATACGAATATTCGGCCTTTTTTTTCTCGCCGAATTGGGCTAGGTGTTCCAATCAACTTTGGCGCAAGAGTGAGTGGTAACCTTGACAAAAACTGGCGTATAGGAATAATGGATATGAAAACGAAAGCTGATCCAAAAATAGGGTTGCCTGATCAAAATTTTACAGTTGTAGCATTGCAGAGACGTTTATTTGCTCGCTCTAATATTCGACTAATGTTTGTTAATAAACAATCATTGCAATATGATCCAAAAAAAGATTCTACCAAACCAACTTATTCTCTATACAACCGAAATCTTGGACTAGAATACAATCTAGCCTCTGCAAATAATTTCTTGACAGGAAAAGCAATGGTACTTAAATCTTTTAGTCCAGGTAAAGTTGACGGAGATTTTGTACATGCAGCCAATCTTCAATACACTAATAAAAAATGGATCATCTCTTGGCAACATGAAATGGTAGGGAAAAATTATCAAGCCGAGGTTGGATATGTACCTCGCAATAATTATATTAAACTCAATCCTCAAATCAGTCATTTATTTTTCCCTAAAAAAAGTAAAGTTTTAAGTCACGGTCCTGTATTTATTTCTACTTTTTTCTTTAATAAAAATTTTAATCGAACAGACAATGAAGTCGTACTTGTCTATAAATTTAATTTAAGAACCCAAGCAATCATAGACACCTGGGTAGCGCATGATTATGTAGAATTACTAAGACCTTTTGACCCTACCAATTCAGGAAATGCAAGGCTCGCTACTGGTACTCAACATAAATGGAATGCCTGGGGTGCAAGCTACACTTCAAAACCACAAAAACTATTTACCTATGCCTTCGCCTCTAGATATGGAGGCTATTATGCCAATGGAAACCGATTGTTTTTATCTGCAGATTTAGGATACCGATTTCAACCTTTTGTAAACATTACTCTCAATGCTAATTACAATCACATTAATTTACCAAAACCTTGGGGTCAAACAAGGTTCTGGTTGGTGGGCCCTCGCATAGACGTTACTTTAACTAACACATTCTTCTTTACCACTTTTATACAATACAACGAACAGCAAAAAAATTTGAACTTAAATACTAGATTACAATGGCGGTATAAACCAGCGAGTGATTTCTTTATTGTTTACACAGATAATTATTATACCGACCCATTGTTTGTTCGCAACCGAGCACTAGTAGTTAAAATTACCTATTGGTGGAATAAATAAACTAAGAATATAATTTCTAAAAGAATATGCAACTCCTATTTGTATTTTCAAATTTCAACTGGGGATTAATTTTATTGTCTGCCTTTTTCATCGGTCTATCTAAGGCAGGTTTAAGAGGGATTGATATGATGAATGTAACCATCATGGCAATTGTATTTGGCAGTAAGGCATCAACAGGAATTGTGCTGCCATTGCTTTGTGTGGCAGATATTATCGCGGTTATCTATTACCATCGTCATGCACAATGGAATCATTTTTGGAAATTAATTCCCTGGATGGCAATTGGTATTCTTGTAGGAGTATATGTTGGAAAAGATATGAATGAAGGTTTATTTAGAAAAATAATGGCCATCATAATTATTACCACTGTATTTATAATGGTTGCCCTAGAAATCAGAAAAAATCAAGTCATCCCTACCAATAAATTTTTCGTAGCTAATATGGGACTAGCAGCTGGCTTTACCACTATGCTAGGAAATCTTGCGGGTGCTTTTTCAAATATATATTTTCTAGCAATGAGGATGCCTAAGAATGATTTTATTGGCACCGCATCCTGGGTATTTTTAGTAATCAATCTTTTTAAGCTGCCCTTTCAAATTTTTTTCTGGAAAAATATCACCCCTGAATCACTCTATACCGACTTATTTCTTTTACCCTCTGTAGTAATTGGTTTTTGGATAGGCGTTAAAATAGTTTCTAAAATAAAGGAAGATAACTACCGAAAAGTAGTAATTTTACTTACTTTTTTAGGTGCCCTAGCAATCTTTTTTAAGAGATAACTAATTCTGTGGAAAAAAGTGAGCCAATGCTTTGGCAACCCCATCATCGTTATTGGTATCTGTAACAAAATCGGCTACCATCTTTATTTCTTCAGGTGCATTGCCCATAGCAACTCCTACTCCTGCAAATTCAATCATTTCCTTGTCATTGTAATTGTCTCCTATTGCAATCACTTCCTGCTGAAGTATACCATATTGATTCATTAAAAATTGGATTGCCTTTGTCTTCGATGCTTCAATATGCATCAATTCCAAATATTTAGGCTGAGATTTAAAGACATTTAGTTTTCCACTAAATTGACTAATTAGATGCTGTTCCACTTCTAATATTAAATCCTCATCTCCTGCAACTAAAATCTTATTGGGGCCAGTATTTTCCTCCTTCCATATCGACACTATTTTTTCAAAAGGAAGAATTTGGATAGCAATATCTGTGATTCTTTGTTCTTTTTCGATAGCTGGAGTAAGTTGGGTAGAAAACCATTTCATCTGACTGTAATACATAACAGACAGATCATGTAAGATTAATTGTTCATGAACGGAATTCACCTCAGTTAAACTAATATCAATCTGCGATATAATTTCATCCTTATGAAAGATATAACTTCCATTTAAACTTACTACAGGTATTGAATCAGGCAATACCTTTTGAGTAATGGGTAATATTCCATGCAGCGGTCTTGCTGAAATTGGTATCACCAAAATTTCATTGTCTAATAGTCGTTGAATGGCATTTTTATTTGCTTCACTAATTGAATGATCCTTTTTTAATAAGGTACCATCCATATCTATAAAAACCGCTTTGTACATTTGATTGATTAAGTTGTAATGAAAGGACAAAGATAAATTACTTTTAAGCTAGAAATAAAATGCAGGTTTAATATCCTTGTTTATGATAGCATAAAAATTTCTCAATAAATTTCAGAATCGACTTATTTACGCTCATGAATACTAGTTTTTCGAAGTCGAAGAAAACCTCCCTCTCTTCCAGAAAGTGAAGCTCTTATTTCCGAAACCAAAGACAAAGCAATTTCATCCGGTGTGATAGCCCCTATATCCAAACCAATAGGTGCGTGAATCCGATCCAAGACATTTTCCTTTATTGGGTTTCCCTCATCCGCCAATTCCTTCCATATTTTTTCTGAACGAATCCTAGGACCCAACATTCCTATATAGAAGGCAGAAGTTGCCAACGCAATTGGTAAATTATTTTTATCCGTCTTATAATCGTGTGACATTAAAATAATAGCAGAAAATTCATCAATAGGAAGAGTTGAAACTTGGTCAATAGTTGTCACTTTATCGGCGATATTAAAAATTTCACCTTTTAATTTCTGAGGATCTGCAATAACAATTATCCGCCAACCAATTTGTTTCAATAAATTACAAAGAGGATAAATATCATATTGATGACCCATAATAATTACACTGATTTCAGGATTCACTATTTCAACAAACAATTCAATTTTCTTTTGGTTATCAGTTGAAAAAGAAATATTCGATGATTTATTTTCAGCAATTTGCTGATTAATAGAATTTAGAATTTCTTCAATCAAAGATTGATTTAAAAAAATGGAGAGACTCGAATGGTCTTGATAATGAATAATGTCTCCCGCTTTTAATTTCTCCCAATCACCTTCCAATTGAGTAATTGATATTAAAACATGAGATTTTCTATCTTCTAGTAAACAGGATTTTAATGTCTCAACTGGATTATTTTTATCTGAAAAAATTAATGGCGTAAAAAGCACATCAATTACTCCATTACATCCAAGCCCAACACCAATTTGATGACTGTCATCCTCTGTAGTATCATAAGTAACTAATGTTGACACAGAGTTTGCAATGGCCATTCTAGCTCGTTTAAGAGCATCCCCTTCTAAGCATCCCCCACTTATACCACCCACCCAATTACCATTGTCCATTACTAACATCCTAGCACCTGTTCGGCGATAGGATGACCCTTCTACTCTTACGACCGTTGCTAATGCAGCACTAGTAACTTGCTTATCAAGTGCATCATAAGCAGTAATAATTGATCTGATTTCTTTCATGAATTATTATATAATACTTCCTCAATTTATAAAATATTCAATTGATTATTAAAAAAAGGTAGGTAATTCTTAGAACTACCTACCCTACAATTATTTACAAAAATAAAGTCTACCAAAAGAAGGAATATAGAGCAACTATTATTCCTGCTATAATTAATGCACCCACTGCAAATGAATTATTTAATTTAAACATAGGTCGATCTACTTCCAAACCATTGGTTAATACACCTCTCTTATTATCAATTTTACTTATGACATACATAACAATAACACATATCGCAAATACAAAACCCATTCTATCTATAAATGGAATTTCATAGAGCATGGTTCCATCAGACTGCTTTACAAGCGTTGCAAAACCTAAAGGCTTTAGGAATGAAAGATTTACGATGGATGGAATAAATTTAAAAATTACAGACAAAACAAAACCACCTACTGTAGCAAACAACGCTGCATTGGAAGTAGTTTTTTTCCAAAAGAAACCCAATATAAACATGGCAAAAATACCCGGACTAACAAATCCAGTATACTCTTGAATAAATTCAAAGCCTCCTTTTTTATCAATTCCCATAAATGGAGATAAAAGACAAGCAATCAACATGGCAACCAATACTGCAATCTTACCCGTTTTTACCAATTGACTTTCAGAAGCATTTGTATTGATTTTTTTCTTATAAATATCCAAAGTAAAAATAGTAGAAATACTATTGGCTTTACCCGCCAATGAAGCTACAATGGCCGCAGTCAATGCAG
The DNA here is from genome assembly GCA_945876095.1 of Chitinophaga pinensis. Classification (GTDB taxonomy): domain Bacteria; phylum Bacteroidota; class Bacteroidia; order Chitinophagales; family Chitinophagaceae; genus Ferruginibacter; species Ferruginibacter pinensis_E. Next base: position 73,186 of record CAMCMP010000001.1, on the reverse strand, counting down.
CAAAGGCAAGTCCTTTTAAACCAGTAGGTAAAAGATTTAATAAAACAGGGTACGCTTTATCCTGAACCAATTCACCATTCACCATCATTTCGGTTTGAAAATAACCTTCTTGATATAAAACATAAGCAGCAATACCAGGTAGAACAACAATGACGGGCATTAATAATTTCAAAAAAGCTGCAAACAAAATACCAGATCGAGCAGTTTTAAGATCAGCACCTAAAGCACGTTGGGTAATATATTGATTACATCCCCAGTAATTCAAATTCACTATCCACATACCACCAATTAATACCGTTAATCCAGGCAAGCTTGGATAATTTGCGTTATCACTTTTAAAAATCATGTGGAAATGATCATCTGACTTTTCCATCATCATTTTAAAACCATTCACTACTCCACTTGTATGGTAATGATCTGCCACCATGGTAAGCGCTATGTAAGTAGTTACCAAACCTCCTAATATTAAAAAGAATACCTGAATAACATCGGTATATCCAATCACTTTCATTCCTCCTAGCGTAATGACTATGGAAAAAATTGCAAGACCATACATACACACATATAAATTAATACCTGAAATACTACTAATGGCTAAAGCGCCTAAGTACAAAATAGAAGTAAGATTTACAACCACATATAATAACAACCAAAAAACAGCCATGATCATTGCTACAGTTGAATTGTAGCGTTGATTTAAAAACTGAGGCATGGTATAAATTTTGTTCTTCAAATAAACTGGAATAAAGAAAATAGCTACAATTAGTAATGTCGCAGCAGCCATCCATTCGTAAGTAGAGATAGCTAATCCCATTTGAAAACCATTTCCACTCATCCCGATAAACTGTTCTGCACTTATATTACTAGCAATAAGAGATGCACCTATTGCCCACCAAGTAAGAGAGCCTTCTGCTAAAAAATAATCATGAGATTCACTAGTGGTTGCCTTCTTTTTTTTGTAATAAACCATATAGCCATATCCAGCTACAATGAAAAAGTAAATTAGAAAAACAAGATAGTCAGGAGTTTTTAAAGCATTCATATAAAAATTTTAACTGTTAAAAGTTAGTACCGCTATAAATCATAATTGTCAAAATTTATAAAAAATACTATTGAATTTTAAACATCTAGAAAAAGCGATTCAATTGTGGATCTGTATAATCATTGACAAAGCAAAGAATGTTATTGAATTCGCTAAACTCTTTCTTAGCATGCATTGTAGTTAAAACTACTGTCTGCATACCTGCATTTTGAGCAGCTGCTACTCCCTTTATAGCATCTTCAAACACAATGCAATTTTGAGGATCAACTTTCAATTGATCCGAACATTTTAAATAAGTTTCAGGGTGGGGTTTACTGTAAACAACATCGTCTGCACTTACGATTGATTTAAAAAAAGGACGGATATTTAATCCATCAATTACAAAATTAATGTTCATCTGAATAGCAGCAGATCCAATCGCCATTTGAATCCCATTAGCACTAGCAGAATTTAAAAAAGTATCCAACCCTTTGATTAAAGCAAGTTCAGGTAGATACACTTTTTGATAAGTAGTTTCCTTTTGAATAGACATAGCCAATTTTTCTTCCATAGAAAAACGACGAGGGAAAATTCTCTCTAGCAATTCGTCATTTTTGCCATAGCATTCTTCCTTCATTTGTTGCAAGGTTAAATTTGAACCTAGGTCTGTAAGAATTGTATGCCAGGCTTTGATATGATAATGCATATCATCTACCATGGTCCCATTTAAATCAAATAAAAAAGCAGTAGAGGATTGCATTATAAATATGATTGGATATTATACATTCATTTTAAATAAGGTATTTCACACAGTAATTACCCAGTTCAATTTTACAAAAATTTGAAAAAACTGCGAACAGAAATTTTAGTTAGAAACAATGAATGAATGAATGAATGAATGAATTACTATTCACCATTGACCATTCACCATTGACCATTCACAATTGACTATTCACCATTGACCATTGACCATTCACCATTGACCATTGACCATTCACCATTGACCATTCACAATTGACTATTCACCATCCACCATTCACTAAATAAATCGATTAATAATATTTTCAAAATATTCTTGTCTGCCACTTATTGTTGCTGGCTCACCACTTTCAAGTGCAAAAGACCTAAGATCTTCTAAGGTTAATTTACCTTCTTCAAAAGATTTCCCTTTTCCAGCATCATAACTTGCATAACGGTCGATACGCAACTTTTTATAGTCACTATTATTAAGAATATTATCTGCTATAATCAATGCTCTAGCAAAAGAATCTATTCCGCCAATATGTGCATGAAATAAATCAGCTGCATCGGTTGAATTCCTTCTAATCTTAGCATCAAAGTTGATACCACCGCCTGCAAATCCTCCCGCTTCAAGAATCACCAACATAGACTCTACTAATTCATTGATATTATTTGGAAACTGATCTGTATCCCATCCGTTTTGATAATCCCCTCTGTTGGCATCCATACTTCCTAACATGCCCGCATCAGCAGCTACCTGCAATTCGTGCTGAAAAGTATGTCCAGCCAAAGTTGCATGATTTACTTCAATATTGATTTTAAAATCATTCAGCAAATCATATTGACGCAAAAATCCTATCACCGTTTCGCAATCATAATCATACTGGTGCTTACTAGGCTCACAAGGTTTTGGTTCAATAAAAAAAGTACCTTTAAATCCATTCTTACGAGCATAATCTTTTGCAACATGAAGAAACTTCGCAAGATGCTCTTTTTCCCTTTTCATGTTTGTATTCAATAAACTCATATACCCTTCGCGGCCTCCCCAAAAAACATAGTTCTCTCCTTTTAATTCGATGGTTGCATCCAATGCAGCTTTTACCTGAGCACCCGCGTGAGCCAATACATGAAAATTAGGATTGGTAGAAGCGCCATTCATATACCTTCTATTCGAAAATAAATTAGCAGTACCCCACAATAATTTAACCCCACTATCCGCCTGTTTTTGCTTTAGATAAGCTGTCACCGATTGTAATCTCTTTTCATTATCCAATACATCGTTGGTATAATCAACCACATCTACATCATGAAAACAATAATAAGGAAGTCCTAATTTGGTAATAAATTCAAAAGCTGCATCTGCTTTATCCTTTGCTCTTTCAACTGCATCTGATTTTTCATTCCATGGATGCAAATGAGTAGCTTCTCCAAATGGATCTGCACCATTACCAACAAATGAATGCCAATAGGCACAAGCAAAACGCAAGTAATCTTTCATAGGCTTACCTGCCACTATCTTATTTTCATCATACCATCTATACGCTAAAGGATTATCACTTCCTACACCCTCAAACTTAACTTGAGAGATACCTTTAAAAAACTCTTTGTTTCCGATTACTACTGACATATGTTTTTATTTGCCCCTATCCAATAAAATTTAGATAAAGATGTTTAGAAATTTATTTTAAAAAATAGTTATTTAATTTATTGCTGATAATAATTTTATCAAATCAACTCCTTCCACTCATTATACAATTGATCATATAATTTACTTTGCGATGGTTCTACCAAATCAATTGGAACTGCATTGCTAAATGCATCCTTTGGTGAAATATAAAAACCAACACCTATCCCAGCTCCCTTTGCTGCTCCCACACTACCATCACAGTCATGGAGTTCTACTGGAATATTAGTAGCATTTACAAAACAATTTGTAAATACATCGCTTAAAAACATATTAGCTTTGCCTGCACGAATAACAGAAGGTTGCATTCCATTATCTCGCATAATATCTACCCCATATCGAAATGCAAAAGCAATTCCTTCTTGAGCAGCTCTAAATAAATGAGCTGGACCATGAATATTAAAATCTATCTGATGAATATGACTTTGTAGTAGTTGGTTACCCAACATTCTTTCTACTCCATTACCAAATGGCAGCATCCTTAATCCATCACTTCCTGCAGCAACAGTAGCAGCAGCGTCATTCATCTGTTGATAAGAATAAATATTACCAGTTACCTTTTTTATCCAACTATTTAAAATACCTGTTCCATTAATACAAAGCAGCACACCAATTCTTTTTTGTTTCTCTACATAATTAACATGTGCAAAACTATTTATCCTTGATTGCTGATCGAAAACCAACTGATCAGTTACTCCATAGATAACACCAGAAGTTCCTGCAGTAGCTGCTACTTCGCCTGGCTCTAGTACATTTAAGGACAATGCATTGTTAGGCTGATCACCAGCTTTGTAAGTAACGGGTATGCCTGGTTGCAATGATAATTGATTGGCAACAGAGGTTGAAATATTTCCATGAGTAGTAAATACTTCTTTTATTTCTGGAATGATCGATTGATCAAATCCAAAATAATTAAAAACATCTTTTGAAAGTTCCTGTTCTTTGAAATCCCAGAATACACCTTCACTCAATGCAGCAACACTAGTGGTAATATCGCCAGTAAGTTTCATGGCAATAAAATCACCCGGCAACATTATTTTATCAATTAATGCGAAAGTAGCAGGTTCGTTTTCTTTTACCCATGCAAGCTTAGCAGCAGTAAAATTTCCGGGTGAATTCAATAAGTGTTTTAATGAGCGTTCATGGCCAATGGTATCAAAAGCACGATTACCAATTTCAACTGCCCTACTATCACACCAGATAATGCTATCTCGCAAAACACGCTGCTGCTTATCTACGCAAACCAATCCATGCATTTGATAAGCAATTCCAATAGCTTTTATATCTGCTGGGTTGTATTTTTTTGTAGCATTCGCTTTAAGGATTGCTTGCTGAACATTTTCCCACCACATGTCAGGACTTTGCTCAGCCCAACCTTTTTGATGGGATGTAATTCCCGTCTCAGTATCTGGATATTGTGCGGTAGCGACACAATTTTGCGTTTGCGCATCAACGATGGAAACTTTAATAGACGATGTACCGATATCAATACCTAATAAAAGCATGATTAAGATTTATAGATTGCTAAAATACAATGGATTTTTAAAAAAATAAAGTTTAAAAAAGTTCATTATCGATTAATATATTATCGGTGAAAACTTTCGCTTATAAACTTTAGCACCTCTGGAAGTGCTGATCTCCAGTAAGGCCAGTTATGCGCACCGTCTCTCACCCTGAATTCATGTCTAACTTTTCTATCTAAAAAAATTGAATGCAGTTCCATATTTGCTTTTACTAACCTATCATCATCCCCACAGTCAATGTAATAATGAACCTGGTTTAATTTTTCTACCGCAACAGTAGCGGCTAACTTAAGAACTGAATTTTTGTTCCAGGTTTCTGTCAAACGATTTTTTACTGCCAAATCAATTCCAAACAACTCAATGAATTTATAATTTTTAAGATTGTCAGGCATTTCTGTAATTTCATAATCACTATGTATAGCAGCACTTAATGGAGCAGCAGCTGAAAAAAGATCAGGATGTTTCATTGCATAAATAAAAGATCCATACCCTCCCATTGAAAGTCCTGCGACTGCTCTGTACTGTTTTTTATTTCTTGTTTTATAAACAGAATCAATGAATGGAATAAATTCATTGATAAAAAAATCTTCATATTTAACTTTTCCTGCTGCATCATTAATATACCAAGAAACACCTGCGTCGGGCATAACAATGATCATTTGAGTTGCATCCCCTTTTGAAATGGTTTCGTTAGCAATTTTTTGAACCTCACCAAATTGAGCCCAGCCAGTTTCATCATCAGAATAACCATGCAATAAATACAATACTGGATATTTTCTTTGCGAAGTTTCATAATCCGAAGGAAGATACATTGAGTACCTCACATCTTTACCTAAAACCTTACTATGTATAGTTAAACTTTCCATGGTTTTACCCTGAGAAATTGCAATCGATGAAATTGATAAAAGTAAAAAGAAAGAAATAATTTTTTTCATTGGTTGGTTTTAAATAAGTGATTAGTCAAGTAATTAGAAGCATGGTTCTGTTAGAAAAGCAAACTAAAATTTGACCGTTTAAAATTAATTCAATTATACCATATTTATTGGATTACCATTGATCATTGCTGAAACGTTTTCAATGGTAGCTTTCATTAATCGATTCCTAGCTTCAAAGCTTATCCAGGCGTTGTGAGGAGTAATAATACAATTAGCCAGACCAATTAATGGATTGTCGGGAGAGGGAGGTTCTGAACTTAAAACATCGAGCGCAGCACCTGCAATTTTATTTTGCAATAAAGCATCTGCTAAATCATGCTCAACAATTAATTGTCCCCTAGATGCATTGATTAAATAGGCAGTTGGTTTCATTAAAGCCAACAATTCTTTATTTACTAGTCCATGATTATCTGGTTTAAGAGGACAATGAATAGAAATAAAGTCAGACTGAGCAAATAATTCGATTAGACTTACCTCCGTAAAATTTTCATCTCCTTTTTTACCGCGGTGATAAATTACTTTCATTCCAAATGCCATTGCTATTTTCGCCATTTGAATACCTATTTTACCCAATCCAATTATCCCGATAGTATTGTCCTTTAACTCTTTAATTGGACCTTTGGTATAACACCAATCTGCTGATCGGGACCAATCTCCAGCCTTTACAGAGGCCGCATGTAGACCTACTTGGTTGGTAAGTTCAAGCAACATTGAAAAGGTTTGTTGAGCTACAGAATAGGTTCCATAATCGGGTACATTACAAACAAGAATACCTCTTTTTTTTGCAACTGCCACATCAACCATATTATAACCAGTAGCAGTAACTGCAATTAAACGTAGCTCCTTTGCAGCTTCTATTACCTCTGCATTGACAGGTGTTTTATTAGTAATGATTACCTGCGCATTTTTGCATCTTTCCACCATCTGATTGCTAGCAGTTCGGTCATAATAAACCACCTCACCTAATGCATTGAAAGCATCCCAACTAAGATCTCCTGGATTAAGCGTATATCCATCTGTAATAACTATCTGCACAATATTTTGATTTATTTTTTTACAATTATAAAAACTTTTTTTAAGTAAACTATCCAAAAGTTTTTTTTACATCTCTATTTATAATGAATATCGAAAAGTTAAAAACACCCTATCACTGTAAGCTAAATTAGCCAGCAATAGGGTGTTAAAAATTTATAAACTAAATTATCCCAATTACATTGTATACTTGGTTACTCCAGGCACAGCAATTGGATAAAATCCATCTGCATTTGGAAGCAATGGAGGCATCGCATCAAAACTATATACTTTTGGATGAATATCAAGTCCACAATTAATGGCTTTTTCCCACTCGATCCTTTGTCCAGTATAAGTAGCCATTCTACCAAGAATTGAAGTCATAGTGCTTTTAGCTCCATTTTCTGCATCCGCAAATTTGTATTCTCCTTTTGCGATAGCAGCAAACAACTCAACGTGCTCAGCTTGATAAGGATTATTTTCAGTTTTTTTATCAAATTGATATAATACTTTACCACTGTGATCAAGGATATTAGCAGCACCTGCCTGAATTTTACCTTTTGTTCCTATAAACAATTCATCCACCTTACTAGTTGTACCAGGTATATGACGACACTGGCTATTTAGAATACTTCCATCAGCATAAGTATATTCTACATAATGATGATCAAAGATTTCTCCATGCTCTTTTCCTTTTCTCACTTGTCTACCACCCATTCCTTGAGCTCTCACAGGATATCCTCCCTTAAACCAGTTAACGGCATCTAGATTATGTACATGCTGTTCGGTAATATGATCTCCACACAACCAGTTAAAGTAATACCAGTTACGCATTTGATATTCCATTTCTGTTTGACCAGCCTTTCTTGGTCTAACCCATACACCATCATTGTTCCACCATGCTTGCATAGAAGTGATATCACCAATTAGTTCCTTTCTTTTAAAAAGTTCACGATAAGAATTTTGGTAGTGACGTTGCAAGCCAACCACTACATTTAATTTCTTTTGTTTAGCGATTGCAGCAGTTGCCAATACACTTTGAATACCAGCCGGATCGGTTGCAACTGGCTTCTCCATAAATACATGCTTATTTTGTTTGATTGCTTCTGCGAAATGTATAGGCCTAAATCCTGGAGGAGTTGCCAATAGCACTACATCAGCAAATTCAAATGCTTTTAGATAAGCGTCGAAACCAGTGAATTTTCTTTCCTCTGGAACATCCACCCTAGTTTTTAAAATAGCTTTGCCACCAATAGATTCAGCCATTTCATCACTCGTTAGTGATAAGTAGCAAGCATCCAAATTATCTCTAAAGGCATCTGCCATTGCAACAATTCTAACATTTTGCTTACTAAGCAATGCTTGAGAAGCAGCACCAGTTCCCCGACCACCACAACCAACTAAGGCGATCTTAATTACATCGTCAGCACCAGAAAAATAATTGGCATTGGTAATAAGAGGAGCTGCAATTAATCCGCCAGCTAGCATTGAACCCTGACGTAGGAATTCTCTACGGTTAGGATTACTAAGTTTTAAAGCATCGTTTTTCATAATAATTAATTTAAATGGTCAATGTATAATTAAAAATTGAGTAAAAAATTTATGATCGTTTTACAATTTGAAATAAAATATTTTTCATTTTAAAAGAAAATTATTTCCCTAAATATTTTTTAAAAAATTCATTGATTTCTTCAGCACTTGGCTGAACCAATGGACGAACAATTCGAAATCCAACAGATGGTGCGTCAGTTAACCACCATTTACTTTTAGGAATTTGAGGATCTCGACGATTCATCAACGGGTCCGACTTAGATCGATTAGCTGTTCTAAGTTCATTCGCTTCTTCTGTATATCCACCACCCCTTATCACTTTTGGATAACGAGCTTTTTGAGGCTCTACAAAAGGATTATCAGTAAGCGGCCCCATACCAGCCATTCTTTTTTCATCGTAATGGTCAAGCGTCCATTCGCTAACATTACCCAGCATATCGTATAGCCCCCAAGCATTAGGCAACTTCATTCCTGCCTTTTGATATTTTTCTTCACTGTTATCCTTAAACCACGCATATTTTCCCAGCTGTTTTTCATCATTACCAAAATAAAATCGAGTGGTTGATCCTGCTCTACAAGCATATTCCCATTCAGCTTCTGTAGGAAGTCTATAGAAATCACCTGTCTTATTATACAGCCATCTACAATACATTAACGCTGCATACTGTGACATGCTATTTACTGGATAGCCCCCCTCTTTACCCATACCCCAAGTTAAATCAATATATTGAGGCGTGGGTTTAGTAATAGCATCTACAGTGGAATTATCACTTGTATTTTCATCCTTATAAAAAACATCAAACTCATCTCTACTCAATTCATAAGCACCCATCCAAAAAGCAGCAATTGTTACTTTTCGCTGAGGACCTTCATCAGTTTCTCTACCTTTTTCTGAGACTGCACTTCCCATTAAAAAACTACCCGCCTTAATTGGAACCATCTTGCACTGAACTTGAGAACCAGGTACATTAAATTGATAAGTTGAAAATGGAACTGGAGAGTTCTGAGCAGTTAGCCATTCAAATGAAAAAACAATAGAAAATAATAACAAAAAATGCTTCACAATAAAATAAATAATTGAAGCTGAAAGATAAGCAAATAATTAAAACAAATATTACCGTTATTCTTGTTTCCAGAAAAATCTAAATTCCTTAGTCGAATTTAATAGTAGCCTGCCCCTTTTTATTTCTGCAATAAGCACTTCTGCTCCCAGCAAGGAGGCAAGTTTCTTAGCTTTTTTTAATGACAATATACTGCAAGCTGTAGCCAGCCAATCTGCCGTAGTTCCATCTGCAGCAATGACAGTAACGTTTCGTTGAAAAGTAACCCCATATCCTGAAACAGGGTTAATGATATGTGAATACCTTATTCCATCTTTTTCAATATACTGATAGGCATCTCCAGAGGTGGTAACCGCACGATTTTTAAGGATTAATTTTTGATTTAGAAGTTCATCCGTTTTTTCTGGAACGTTCACTCCTACCACCCAACCTTCCTTACCATTTGGCGCACCACTCACAACAATATCTCCACTTGCATTTACTAATGCATTGCTAATACCTTGAGTAAGTAAAAAATCAATTACTTTCTGAGCTACATATCCTTGGGCTATGCCTCCAAGATCTAATTGCATTCCAGGCTGAGTTAATCTCACTGTTTTATTTGAAGTGTCAAAAACTAATTTATTGAACCCTATCAAATTTTGGATACTCCTTACCGTTGAATCAGTTGGAAATTGATGCTGCCTTCTAGCCTTTCTCCACAATTTAGAAAGTGGTCCCATGGTTATGTCAAAAGCACCCTCACTCAACTCATATGCTTTCTTAGATTGAATTAAAATATCATACATCGCTGGTGATAGACTTACTGGCAATGAATTTACACCTGCTGTTTTACTTAACTTACTTAATTCGCTTGTGTCTATATAATCACTAAAAATGAAATTAAAGGAGTCTACTAAAATAAAACAACGCTTAGCGATGTTAGCCGCCTCAACACTATCTCTTGAATAGAAGGTAATAGTAAAAGGAGCTCCCATTTTTGATTCAGTAAATGAAAAACGAGTCATTTGTGCATCTGCAGCAAAAAATAAGCACCCAAAAATAATAATAAAAAAACACCTTGAAAACATTCCCTCTTTTTAATTGATGATTCTCGGTAAAATTAAATCTTAAAATATAAATCTTACCTAAAAAAATACCTGCCAATAAAAAAGGCAGGTATTTTTTTAGGTAAGATTAAAAATTGTCCTTTAAACCTAAAGCTCCTTAATTTTTATACTTCTAAAAGAAACCTTGGTGCCATGCTCTTGTAATAGTATATGACCCTTAGGTGCCATCCCAAAATTTTGCCATTTCTCATATTTACTTCTGGCTACTAACGCATAAAAATACTGTGTGCCTCGCTGATATTCAACTACCTTCCATCCATTAATCCAATGCTCCACTCTTCCATCAGGAAATACAATCACTCTTCCTCTGTTCCACTCACCAATAGGTAATTTCTCTCTTCTACTTTGTGTTATCTTTAAGGAAGGAATCAAATCATATAAAGAAGCCATTGTTCTATTACCAATGGAACCCAATTTACCATCAGGATGCTTGTCATCATCGAGTATTTGAAATTCAAGTCCTATAGCAGAACCACTGTTCTGCTCTTTTTCAGTCACAAAATATTTCACTCCACTATTAGCCGTATCAGTTATTTGAAATTCAAACTGCAAATCAAATGCAGAGAATTCATCCTTGGTTACGATATCTCCTCCATTAGCAGATTCTGCCCCATTATTTCCCTTTACATTTAAAGTGCCATTTTCTATATACCAAACATTATCAGGAAAATAATTTTTGTAAGCACCTCTCCATCCATTGGTGGTTTTACCATCCCACAACAATCGAAGACCCGATTTTTTTTCATCCTCAGAAATATTATTAGGGATGGTATTAATAACAAAAATATTATCTGCTGGAGAAGGTTTTAAATGATCAGTTTGAATTCTTACATTTCTCCAACGGATTTGTTTACCAACCTGAGCGGCATCTTTGATTCCATGAACTTGCAATGCAATGAATCCACTAGTAGTCATTTCATCTATGAGATGAGCACAAGCAACTCCATTTACCCATGTACGAATACTATTTCCAATACACTCAATTCTATAACGATTCCAAGCTCCCTTTTTAAAGGCAGGTTTAGCAGATGGATTGTTTTCTAACGAATAAAGCCAGCCACGTCGAGCCTCATCATAAATACCACCGCTCCATGCACGAGAAGAGGGATCAATTTCCATCTGGTATCCATGAACTCTTAGGGGTGTTTTTTTATCGGTAACATTGCATTTGTCATCGGCATTATTTATTTCACTTCTAAATTGAATACCTGAATTCATATCACCACTCACCAAAAATTCAACCTCAAAAATAAAATCACCATATATTTTTTCTGTTGCTAAAAAACTATTCGGTTCATTCAGCACCGTTGTACCAATAATCTCACCATTTTTTACTTCATAACGAGCTTTCCCATTCAGTTGTTTCCATCCCTTTAAATCTTTGCCATTAAAAAGATTTACCCACTGGGCTTTCTCATTTCCTTGAGCAGATAGTTTTAATGTAGAACATCCTAGCAATACTACCATCACCAATACACATTTACTTTTCATATATTTTTTTTTAAACTTTACAATGAATTAACAATTAGTTGAATCTTTTTACAAATAGCTGTTTTTAAAAACTCGGTAATTTATACCCATTATGATATTCATTCATAAGGTATTTTTTATTAATAGCAGAGTCAGTGAATTGATTTTTTTGTAAATCCCAAAATAATTTCTGTTTACTGCGATAAGCAATATTACCCATTTGAGCTAATGTAGCTACCTGTGCACCCTCTTGAATGGGACAATGCAATTTAGCAGTACTATTAGATTTTACCCCTTCAATAAAATTAATCCAATGCTTTTCAAGTCCATTGTCAACGGATTTTGCAAATGGCATCAACACCTTTCCGATATTCTTTTTTTCTTCTATCACTTCCCATCCAGAACGGCTTAAAACCAATGTGCCATTATTTCCTATAAATGCAATTCCATGATCACGACCATAATTTCCATTTCCTATACCCACAGCGTGATCCCAAATAATATTAAAATTATCGAACTCATAGAGTGCCATTAAAGTATCAGGTGTTTCATAAGCTGAATCTGGAGCAGCATACTTACCCCCTACAGAAACGATTGAATTAGGAGTCTTGGCCTTCATTCCTAAAAAAGCATAATCCAATAAATGAACTCCCCAATCAGTCATTAAGCCACCAGCATAATCCCAAAACCACCTGAAATTAAAATGGAACCGATTGATATTAAAAGTATGCGTTTTAGCAGGACCCAGCCATTGCTTATAATCCACTCCTGCTGGCACAGCAGTATCTGGCATTACTGGTATAGGTTGTTTCCAATCCAAATAACACCAAACTTTTACTGTTCTAATATTTCCTAATTTACCACTATGAACAAAATCAATCGCATCTTTAAAGTGTTGTTGACTTCTTTGCCACTGACCACACTGAACTACCTTATTGTATTTTTGTTGTGCACTCACCATTGCTCTACATTCTCCAATTGAATTACCAACCGGCTTTTCAACATACACATTCTTTCCCGAGGCCATTGCATCAATCATCATTAATGCGTGCCAATGATCGGGTGTACCAATAATTACTGCATCAATATTTGTCTGATCTAATAATTCCTTGTAATGACCAAAAGCCTTCACCTTGGAGGCCTTTCCATTTAGCAAATCCAATTCCTTTAATCTTTTATCAATAACATTTTTATCGACGTCGCAAATAGCTACCAGATTAACTCCTGGCACTTTTAATGCAGCCAACACATTGTTCCAACCCATTCCATTTGCACCAATCACTCCAATATTTACTTGATCACTTGGAGCAATGCCATTATTAAAAATAGTAAAAGCATTACTATCAAAAGCTGAAAGCAATAAACTACTTCCAACTAGTGATGCTGAATTTTTTAAAAAACTGCGACGATCATTCATATATTAAAAATTTACTCAAAAAAATAATCTATAATAAATTCAAAAAATACACTCTATCAAAACCAAAGAAACTTTTATTATTTACTGCTTCAATAGGGAATTGATATAGAGTGGTTTGCCTATTATACAAACTGCTTTATAATGCTAATCCCATAAAAAGGGTAAGTATTATAAAGCAGAAAGTCTTTTTATTTAAACGCTATTTAAATTGCCCAAGCCTTATCCCCTTTTTTATAAGGATAGGATCCATCATATTTACCAGGTATAGGCAAATAGCGCAAAGCCTGTGTAGCCCCTTCTTTGGAACTAAAATAACCCAAAACAGAAAGCTCTTTCATCATTCTAAAATAATGAGAGGGAGCTTCTTTTGTTTTAGTTGCTTGGTATTCTTTTTGTTCTTTATCTAATACTTGTAATAATTCTTTTCTTTGAGCAGCAGTAGCTTTAACGAATGAGTTACCGAATTTCTTTTCACTTAATTCATCAATTTTTTTCAGCCCCTCCATAAATATTTTTTGATTGGATGGTTCATAACAATCAAATACCATCACTGACATAAATTTACCCACGTTAGCTGTTTTAGCACCAGGACTTGAAGTAGTCGGTAAAATAGTATCAGCAATTTCATTCATAAAATCGACTTGACTTTGACTAAACAAAGCATTCACTACTTTGTCATTTGAATTGCAACCGGAGATACTAAAAACTGAACCTCCAACGATAGAACCTCCAAGTAAAATTGCTACATTTTGAAGGAGATCTCTTCTATTCATATTCATCTTATAAATTATTAATGATTATTATAAATTTCCTTTCTTTAATTCATCTACTGCAAAACTAGCAGCTCTTGCGGTTAAAGCCATGTAAGTAAGTGATGGATTAACGCAAGACGCAGAAGTCATGCAAGCACCATCGGTAACAAAAACATTTTTTGCATCCCAAACTTGGTTATTACCATTCAATACAGATGTCTTAGGATCTTTACCCATTCTAGCGGTTCCCATTTCATGAATACCTCTACCAGGTGTTCCATCACCATCACGTCCTTTAACATTTTTAATCCCAGCGGCTTCCAGCATTTCAACTGCATCACTGATCATATCTTTTCGCATTTTCAACTCATTTTCCTTCAACTCACAATCAATAGCCAACACGTTGAGTCCCCACTTATCTTTTTTAGTTTTATCTAGTGTTACTTTGTTTTCAGAATAAGGAAGAATTTCGCCGAAACCACCAATGCCCATTTTCCATGAACCAGGCTCTGATAAGGCATCTTTAAAATCTGCACCAATTGATAATTCAGCAATCTGTCTTTTCCATCCATCACGACTTGCACCACCTTGGTAACCAAAACCACGTAAATAATCACTTTTATTTCCAAAAAGATTTCTATATCGTGGAATATAAACACCATTAGCGCGACGTCCATAAATATATTTATCTTCATAACCTTCTACATCTCCACTAGCACCAACTCCTAAATGATGATCCATTAAATTATGTCCTAGTGCATTGCTGCTACTACCTAAGCCCTCTGGCCAAATATCAGTAGCAGAGTTCATTAATAACCAAGTAGAGTTTAATGCAGAAGCATTTACAAAAACAATCTTACTAAAAAACTCATAGGTCTGATTGGTTTCTGCATCCAATACTTCTACTCCTTTAGCTTTTTTAGAATCTTTATCATAAATAAGCTTAGTAACAATTGAAAATGGACGAACGGTTAGATTACCCGTTTTCATTGCTGCAGGAAGTGTAGCAGACTGCGTACTAAAGTAAGCTCCAAACGAACAACCTAACCAACATTTATTTTGATACTGGCAATTCGTTCTACCCTCATGAGGTACAGTAATATTGGCTGTACGTCCAATAATCATAGTACGGACATTATTGTAATGCTTTTTAAGTCTAGCCGCCACATCCTTTTCCACGCAATTTAATTCCATGGCAGGCATAAAATGCCCATCTGGCAATTGAGGTAAATTTTCTATTGAACCGCTGATACCAGCAAATTTTTCTGCATACTCATACCAAGGAGCAATATCCTTGTAGCGAATAGGCCAATCTACTCCAAAGCCATCTTTTGAATTGGCCTCGAAATCGAAATCACTCCAACGATAACTTTGACGACCCCACATTAATGAACGCCCTCCTACATGATATCCTCTAAACCAATCAAAGCGTTTTACTTCGGTATAAGGACTCTCACTATCTTTTACCCAAAAATCAAGATTCATTTCATTGAGAGGATAATCTCTTTTCAAAACTGGATAATCATCAATCATTTTTTGAGTTCTACCACCAGCATGAGCAAATTCCCATGGAGCTTTAGCTGCACTCGTATAGTCTTTTATATGCTCGATATTTCTACCTCTTTCTAGCATTAATACTTTCAATCCTTTTTCAGTCAATTCCTTCGCTGCCCATCCACCACTGATTCCAGAGCCTACTACAATTGCGTCATACTTATTTTCAGCCATTTCTTATTTTTTAAATCTTTTGAAAATATTAAAATAATCTAAAGAGTTTTATACATCGCAAATTTTGATTGCTTCTTTCAACGATTGCATTTTATCCTCCTTTGCAGGGATAAATTCTTGTGCAACATAATTTTTAAACCCTGTTGCTAGGATCGCTTTCATGATTGCTGGATAATATAATTCTTGAGTATCATCAATTTCATTTCTTCCAGGTACACCACCCGTATGGTAATGACCGAAGTATTGATGATTCGCTCTAATCGTTGCAATTACATCTCCTTCATCAATTTGCATATGATAAATATCATAGAGTAATTTGAAGTTTTCAGAACCTACTCTTTTACACAATTCAACTCCCCAATTAGATTTATCACACATGTAATCTTTGTGATTTACTTTACTGTTGAGTAATTCCATATGAAGAATAACACCATGCTGTTCGGCTAAACCTATGATTTTCTTCAACCCTTCAGTTGAATTAACTAAACCAGTTTCATCATCCATACCCCTTCGGTTGCCGCTAAAACAAATGAGGTTTTTATACCCTGCCTTAGCCACCAAAGGAATCATTTCTGTATAATTCTGGATTAGCTTTTCATGGAATTTTTTTTCAGCGAACCCATTGTTTAAACCAGTTTCTGCCCCATTACACATAGAAGAAAATATTCCATGTTGTTTCAATGTGGGCCAATCTTTAGGTCCCACCAAATCAATTGCTGAAAAACCAATTTTCTTTACTCCCAAACATAATTCTTCAATGCTCATTTTGCTGTAGCACCATGCACAAACTGAATGATTTATATTTCCTTTCAATTTCAGTTGGGCTTCATTTAAGTTTTCCTTCTCTTTGAAAGAACTTAACATAGAAGATGACCCAAGCGCAGCTGAACCAACCAATATATTTTTGATGGCCTTACGCCTATTTTGATTATCAGTCATGGTTAAATTATTAGACGATTAAAAATGTTCGATTATGCTGCAGGTGCTGATTTTTTTGATTTCATAAACAAAAACAAAGTTGCAAATGCAACAATCAATACAATTGGAATAATCAACGTAACATTTATAATTTCTGGACCAGCCGCTTTTTTAGCTTCTTCCAATCCATTTTCCATATGAGAATCTATTAATTTATCATAATATCCACCCATGAAAATCATGTAAACAGATACTGCAAACATACCGGCAGCACCCATTAAGTTCATACCCACAGCTCCAGTTTTTGGTAAATTTTCAGATACAAAACCCAACATGGTTGGCCAGAAATAACATACGCCCATACCAAATAAAATAGCGCCCGCGAAAAGCATGTTTCCAGAAGTATGACCTAGAAGATATAACCCTGCAGCAGCCAAAATCGATGATATTAATAATACACCAAGAGGAGAGAATTTATGAACAACTGGACCAGCAAAAGCACGTCCAATAACCATTACGCCAGTTTCTAATGTTAATAACAAAATGGCATTATCAGTAACATTCTTTAATAATACATCAATCCATTGACCAGTAAATAATTCAGTAATAGCAGTGCCAAACATTAAAATGATAAAAAGTAGAAACAATGGATTGAGCAAAGATTTATACATTTCTGCACTAGAAACTCCACTGGCTACTCTTTCAGTTACTGGAAAATCTAGTTTACTAAATAAATAACCATAAATAACTGTTGGAATAACCATCAAGCCAACCTGTACTTGCCATCCAATGCCTACTTTATCTAAAAAGAATACCAGAAGTGTTCCAATTACTATGCCCCCTGGAAACCATAAATGGAAGTGATTTAATTTAGTAGTTTTATTATCGCTATAGATAGTAGCCACCAATGGGTTACAGGCTGCTTCTACCGTACCATTAGCAATTCCAATTAATAAAGTTGAAATGAACAAACTCCAGTAGCCTGTTGCGAAAATGGTAAGTACTATTCCAATTAAATGAAATACAAAAGCTGCAACCAATAATTTTTTCATACCTATTGCATCCACTACCATGCCTCCTATTACTATAGCAAGCGGGAATCCCCAGAATGCAGTAGCTGCAATTGTTCCAAGTTGCTGGGTATTTAATTCAAATTGAACTCCTAGACGGCCCAAAATGCCGGCACGAATTCCAAAAGAAAGAGAGGTTACCAAAAGTGCCAAGCAACTGGCTACAAATAATTGTTTTTTTTGAACATTGGCTAGCATAATCGTTAATTTTAAAGAGGTTTAAAAAAAGGACATAAATAAGATAAGTGTAATATTATTGATTTTTATTTTAAAATGATTGATTCAACCACTATTTTTTTAAACAGCTTATTCATACCTATTGCCCTCTAAATCATACTATTTTCTTCAACCAAAGTAATATCGGTATATTTAGTAATAAGAAATAAGAATTAATTGTGGATAAATATTACCAAGAACTGATATCTTGAATAAAAATTTGGGGGCTAGCTGCCTAGAATATTTTATTAAAGGTTTATTAGAATTTATCCGTAAAATTGTAAAAAAATACATCTTAATTTATAGAATAAAACTTAAAATTTACTAGTATGAAAAGAAAATTACGAATGGGTATGATTGGAGGAGGTAAGGATGCATTTATCGGTTCAATTCATCGCTATGCTTCCAATATGGATGGTTTAGTTGAATTGGTATGTGGTGCATTAAGTATTAACCCCGAGATTGCTAAAGATTCTGGTCAATCTTTGTTTCTTCCTGAAGACAGAATTTACCTGACCTATCAAGAAATGATAGAAAAGGAAAGTAAGCAACCTGCAGATAAAAGAATGGATTTTGTAACCATCGTAACTCCAAATTTTGCTCATTTTGCCCCTGCAAAAATGGCATTGGAAAATGGTTTCAATGTAGTAATTGAAAAGCCAATCACTTTTTCATTAGAAGAAGCAAAAGAATTAAAAAAATTAGTAGAACAAACAGGACTAGTGCTTTGCCTAACGCATACCTATTCAGGTTATCCATTAGTGAAGCAGGCAAAAGCAATGATTAACGATGGAGTTTTAGGTAAAGTAAGAAAAGTATTGGTTGAATATCCACAAGGTTGGTTGACTAAATTATCAGAGAGAGAAGGCAATCAACAAGCTGCTTGGAGAACCGATCCTAAAAAAAGTGGAAAGAGTGGTTGCATGGGTGATATTGGAACGCATGCTGCTCATTTATCGGAATATGTTACTGGTTTAAAAATTACTCACCTCTGTGCTGATTTAAATATTTTAGTAGATGGTAGAGCTTTGGATGATGATGGAAATGTTTTGCTTAAATTTAATAATGGTGCAGCGGGTGTACTGATGGCATCTCAAGTAGCAGCTGGTGAAGAGAATGCTTTAAAAATAAGAGTTTATGGAGAAAAAGGAGGCATCGAATGGGCACAACAAGAACCCAATACTTTATTAGTAAAATGGTATGATGCGCCTACTCAAATACTTCGTGCAGGATCTAACTATGGTGATCGTCTCTCTTCTTATGCTACTAGTAATTGTAGAACTCCTGGAGGTCATCCTGAAGGGTACTTAGAAGCATTTGCAAATATTTACAAAAATTTTGCAACTACCTTATCTGCTAAATTAGAAGGTACCGTAGCTAGTAAAGAAGCCCAAGACTTTCCTTCAGTTGAAGACGGAATAAGAGGGATGGCATTTATTGACAATGTGGTTCTCTCAGGTCAATCTGATAAAAAATGGACTGAATTTGTTGTTTAATACCTTGTGATTTTAAATAAATAAATTCTAAAAAATCATTCATCATTTAACAAATAATTTTTATGCAAACAATAAAAGGTCCTGGTATTTTTATAGCTCAATTTGCTGGAGATGCTGCTCCCTACAATTCGCTACCCAGTATTTGTAAATGGGCAAGCGACAAAGGATACGTAGGTATTCAAATTCCATCTTGGGACAAAAGAT
Source organism: Chitinophaga pinensis (assembly GCA_945876095.1). Taxonomy (GTDB): domain Bacteria; phylum Bacteroidota; class Bacteroidia; order Chitinophagales; family Chitinophagaceae; genus Ferruginibacter; species Ferruginibacter pinensis_E. The sequence continues at coordinate 53,279 of CAMCMP010000001.1, read as the reverse complement.
TTATTGATTTGGAGAAGGCTGCGCAAAGTAAAACCTATGCGGATGAAATCAATGGGATTGTACAACAAGCAGGTCTACAAATAACTGAATTATCTTCCCATTTACAAGGTCAATTAGTTGCTGTAAATCCAGCCTATAATGATCTATTCGATGCCTTTGCACCAGATGCTGTAAAAGGCAATCCAAAAGCTAGAACTGAATGGGCGATACAACAAGTAAAATACGCAGCAAAAGCCTCCCAAAATTTAGGCTTAAGTTCTCATGGATCTTTCAGCGGTGCCCTATTGTGGCAATTTGTTTATCCTTGGCCGCAAAGACCTGCAGGATTAGTAGAAACTTGTTTTACAGAATTAGCTAATAGATGGTTACCAATATTAAATGTTTTCGACGAATGTGGTGTAGATCTTTGCTACGAAATTCATCCTGGAGAAGATTTACATGATGGTATTTCTTATGAAATGTTTTTGGAAAAAGTAAACAATCATCCTCGCGCATGTTTACTCTACGACCCTTCTCACTTTGTTTTACAGGGCCTAGATTATCTTGCCTACATTGATCACTACCATGAACGTATCAAAGCTTTTCACGTAAAAGATGCTGAATTTAATCCAACTGGAAAACAAGGAGTTTATGGCGGATACCAAAGTTGGGTAAACCGTGCTGGCCGCTTCCGCTCTTTAGGTGATGGGCAGGTTGATTTCAAATCCATCTTCAGTAAACTTTCTGCATATGACTACAAAGGATGGGCAGTGCTTGAATGGGAATGTGCAATAAAAAATTCAGAAGATGGCGCAACCGAAGGAGCTCCATTTATTAGAGATCATATTATCAAAGTAACAGAAAAAGCATTTGACGATTTCGCAAGTGCAGGAAACAATGAGCAATTTAATAGAGATCTTTTAGGTATCTAATTAAAACTCATTACCAAACACTTTAAATTATCAAATCAGGTGATTGGAGCGATTGCTTTATCACCTGATTTTTATTAGTTTAAAAAGCAGTGTTTTAATTAGTAAAAATGCCATTCATTTTTTCTAGTTAATAACCTATCTTCAGATATCGAAAATCAATTTCATCTATTTAGCCAATGTGAAATTCTAAAAAACTAATTAATTCAATAAGGCTAGTTACCAAATAAAAAAAATAAAATGAAAAAATTGCTTCCGAAAATTTTATTATTAATTGCTTTAATTGCTCCTGTTTTTTGTATTGCTAATCCGCAAGTGAAAGGTGGTGAATTTTATCAAATCACTGTTTATCATTTCGCCAACACTGCCCAACAAGAACTTATTGAGCAATACCTTAAAGATGCCTATTTGCCTGCTTTACACAAACAAAAAATAAAAAATATAGGTGTATTTACAAGTATTGCAAATGATACTGCTGTAGATAAGAGAATATATGTAATTATACCCATTCAGTCATTGCAACAAGTGCTTACCATTAATGAAAATCTTGATAAGGATGAAGCGTATCAATTAAATGGAAAAGCTTACTTAGAAGCTCCCTCCAAAAAACCAGCTTACAGTAGAATGGAGAATATTCTTTTAAAAGCTTTTCATTTAGCGCCATTCATGAACCTACCAAAACTTTCTTCCCCAAAAACTGAAAGGTTTTTTGAACTAAGGAGCTACGAAAGTCCTTCAGAAACCTACTTTAAAAGTAAAGTGAAGATGTTCAATGAAGGTGGAGAAATTCCATTATTTAAAAGACTAAATTTTAATTCTGTATTTTATGCTTCCGTAATTTCAGGAAGCCGTATGCCCAATTTGATGTACATGACCAGTTATGAAAACAAAGCGGACAGAGATGAGCACTGGAAAAGTTTCATGACTGCCCCAGAATGGAAAGTACTTTCTGCTTTGCAAGAATACCAGGGTAATGTTTCAAAAAATGAGCAAGTTTTCCTACATCCTACTTCCTATTCAGATTATTAATTAACGAATAAAATTTAATTAAGTAAAATACTTCTTACCATTATTCATTAATTTTCCTCTAAACATTAAACAATCAATTTAATTAAAAACTGCTATCATGAATACAAAACGAATTTTAAAAACCACTCTCCCTCTCCTATTGCTGATCGGTGTTTTATTTGCTTTTAAAAAGAAAGACCCTAGTGTTTTGGTTTTCTCAAAAACAGGTGCCTTTAGACATGGAAGCATCCCCTATGGAATAAAAGCAATTAAACAGCTTGGATTAGAAAATCATTTCTTAGTAGATGCAACAGAGGATTCACTAGCTTTTACGACTGAAAACTTATCAAAATACAAAACAGTAATTTTTCTTTGCACCACAGGAAATGTATTAGGTGAAGAACAACAAAAAGCCTTAGAAAACTATATTCAAAAAGGGGGTGGATTTGTTGGAGTTCATGCTGCTACAGATTGTGAGTATGATTGGGCATGGTACGTAAAAATGGTTGGCGCTAGCTTTCTGTCTCACCCCAAACAACAAATGGCTAAATTAATGGTAACGGATAAAAAATTCATTGCTACCAAACATTTACCTGATGTATGGGAAAGAAAAGATGAGTGGTACAATTTTAAAAATTTGAATCCAGATGTACACGTACTTTTAAAAATAGATGAAACTTCTTATGAAGGTGGTAAAAATGGTGACAATCATCCTATGGCTTGGTATCATGCTTATGACGGTGGAAGAGCATTTTATACTGAACTAGGTCATACCAACGAAACCTATGCAGAACCTTTATTTCTTCAACATTTATTAGGAGGAATTAAATACGCACTAAAAAAATAGTATTATAAAACTAACCCATTAAAAAAGCCAATGAATAATTATTCATTGGCTTTTTTAATGGGTTAGTCTAGTGAATTTTATTTTATCTTAAATTAAATCTTGAAAAAATATTTATTAAAGTTCTCTCACCCAAATATTACGGAAGCTAATTGGTTCACTTTTGTCTCCATGAGCTTGTAATTTAATTGGAGTAGCGCCATGCTTTTTATAAGTGGGTTGACCAACATAAACAGTTCCTCCCGTTAAAATAGTATGGTTTTGAACCAAAATTCCGTTGTGAATCAATGTAACACTTGCCGGCGATAAAAGATCACCTGCGTCATTAAAACGAGGAGCAGTCCAGATTACATCATAAGTCTGCCATTGGCCTGGTTTTCTGCTAGCATTGGCTAAAGGTATAGCTTGCTTGTAGATGCTACCTACTTGACCATTAACATAAGTCTTATTTTCAAAGCAATCTAAAATTTGAATTTCATAACCATCATCACCTTTTCCGGTGGAGGCTAAAAACAATCCACTGTTACCCCTACCTTGTCCAGTTCCTGTAATGTTAGCTGGTATTTGCCACTCTAAATGCAACTGGTAGTCAGTAAAAGATTTTTTTGTTTGAATATTACCAGTTCCTTTTTTTACTGTAAACACACCGTTATTTACCTCCCATTTAGCAGGTGAATTATCTTGTACAGATACCCATTCACTCAGATTTTTTCCATCAAATAAAATGACAGCATCTGAAGGTGCTTGATTTACTTCTGAAGTAGTTACAATTTTAGGTTCTGGTTTCCAAATTTCGGTAGCAGCCGGATCAGGCTTTTGACAAAAACTTTGTTGAGCAGAAAAAAGAATCGTGTAGGATAATAAAAATAAGAATTTTTTCATATTATGAATCGTTTTATAGTGAAGATTGTTTTTAAGCACATGAAAGATATCCGATAATAAACTTATACCGTTCATGATTGAAAGTAAATTTAAGGTTAATAATTTATAAAATGTAAAAGCTTTGATAAATGTTTTTTAAAACGTATTTCGATTGATTATATTTACAATTCAATTTTTTTTAGACTATCTAAAAACTTTATTTATGGCAGACACACTCCAAATTAAAAAACAAACAAAAAAATACGATGTAGTAATAGTTGGTTCGGGTGCAGGCGGTGGCATGTCGGCATACGTATTAGCAAATGCAGGGTTAAAAGTTTGTCTGCTAGAAGCTGGGCCTGATTATGATCCAGCTAAAAACTCATCTCAATTAAAAAATCCATGGGAGTCACCACGAAGAGGTGCTAGCACAAAATATAGGCCATTTGGCGATTTTGATGGTTGTTATTGGGGATGGGAAATTGATGGAGAACCCTATACCCATGCCCCTGGAACTAAGTGGGAATGGTGGCGTGCAAGAATGGTAGGTGGAAGAACCAACCATTGGGGTAGAATTTCTTTACGCTTTGGACCTAAAGATTTCAAACGTAAAAGTATTGACGGCCTAGGTGATGATTGGCCAATTGGTTATGATGATGTGAAACCTTACTATGACAAAATAGATAAACTGATTGGAGTTTTTGGAAGCAATGAAGGATTGCCCAATGATCCCGATGGTATATTTTTACCAGCACCCAAACCGCGCCTTCATGAATTATACATCAAGAAAGCAGCAATCGGTGGAGGTGTTCCTGTAATCCCATCGCGTTTATCCATTCTTACCAAACAAATTAATAAAGAAAGGGGTGCCTGTTTTTATTGTGCACAATGCGGAAGATCTTGTAAAGTATATGCAGATTTCTCGTCCTCTTCTGTATTAATTAAACCTGCTATTGAAACAGGAAATGTTGACCTTATCACCAATGCAATGGCAAGAGAAGTACTCACTAACAAAGAAGGGAAAGCTACAGGTATTTCTTATGTCAATAAAGAAGACATGCAGGAATATCAAGTAGAAGGAAAAGTGGTAATACTTGCAGCCAGCGCTTGTGAAAGTGCACGTTTAATGTTAAATTCAAAATCCGATCAGCATCCAAATGGTATTTCTAACTCAAGTAATGTGGTGGGAAAATACCTACACGATTCTACTGGTGCAGCGATGGGAGGAGTTTTACCTAACTTAATTGGAAGAAAAAGATACAATGAAGATGGCGTAGGTGGAATGCATGTTTATTCACCTTGGTGGTTGGATAATAAAAAACTAGATTTCCCTCGTGGATACCATATTGAATATTGGGGTGGTATGACCCAACCATCTTATGGATTTGGTTTTGACATGGAATCACAAAACAGCATGTTTCCTATCAATGGAAAAACAAAAGAAGCAGGTGGATACGGTGCTTCATTAAAAGAAGATGTCCGCTATTTGTTCGGCGCTGGTGTTGGAATGGCTGGGCGTGGTGAAAGTATTGCTGTTGAAACTAACTACTGTGAAATTGATCCTTCTGTAGTAGATAAATATGGAATTCCCGTACTTCGATTCAATACTAAAAATAGCGATTACGAGATTAAGCAGGCCAAACATATGAAAGAAACTTTCAGAGAAATTATGCACAACATGGGTGCAGTGATTACCTGGGGAGACACTGATGGTCCTAAAAATGATTATGGCCTTGCTAACCCAGGGAATATTATTCATGAGGCCGGAACTATTAGAATGGGAAATGATCCTAAAAAATCTGCCCTAAACAAATGGAGTCAAGCCCATGAATGCAAAAATTTATTCAATGTAGATGGCGGTCAGTTTGTTTCACAAGCAGATAAAAATATCACTTGGACAATTTTAGCTTTATCAATGAGAACCTCAGAATATATAATTGATCAACTGAAAAAAAATAATATTTAAACTATCATTTAATAAAGCTAGTCTTCTATTTTAAGAAGCTTTAAGATAAAAATAATTATATGGACAGACGTAAATCAATCAAAACACTATTAGTAGGAACCGCTGTAGCATCGGTTTTAATCGAATCTTGTGATACTTCAGTTAAAAATAATTCTACAACTTCTACCAAAGGACTAAATGAAGAGGATCGGATGGCTGAAGAAAAAATTGCCAACAAAAAATTGCGTGATGAAATATTTTTCACACCCACTGAAATGGCAACCATCAAGATTTTAGGAGATATTATTATCCCTAAAGACGCTGTAAGTGGAAGTGCTTCTGAAGCAAAAGTGCCTGAGTTTATTGAGTTCATTGTAAAAGATATGCCAGAACACCAGACACCTATGAGAGGAGGATTGCGCTGGTTAGAAATGATCTCTCTTAAAAGATTTGGTAATTCATTTACCGCCATTTCTGAAAAACAACGAATTGAAATCATAGATGAAATTGCATATCCCAAAAAAGCAAAAGCATCTATGAAACAAGGGGTAGCTTTTTTTAACTTAATGCGTAATCTTACTACTACTGGATTTTACACTTCAGAAATGGGAGTAAAAGATGTTGGTTATATGGGCAATGTGCCCAATCAATGGAATGGAGTACCAGATGATGTTTTAAAGGAACACAATTTAGCTTACAGCGAAAGAGAATTAAAGGAATGTGTAAACTATGATACTAAGTAAAAAAGAATTAATAAAATGATTTTCAAAAATGGATGACTTCTTTAGTCATCCATTTTTTTGGATATATCCGAAACCATTGATAAATATCTTTAAAGAAATTGGTTGTTATAAAAATCCTCTAATCAATTAATATTACAACTAGGTCCATCACATTGGTATGAGTGGCACCTACTTTTAAAAGTCCACCTGATTGATCAAAAAAAGTATACGAATCATTGTTTAAAAGATAGTTTGCTATATCTAGCTTTAAATCATTGGCCTTAGTAATAGTATCAAGATCCACAACAGCACCAGCTGCATCAGTTGGACCATCAGTGCCATCTGTACCAGCAGATAAAAAAGTAATTTTATTTGAAAAATTGTTTTGATTAGCAAAGGTTAATTCTTGAAGAGCACTGAGTGCCATGTGTTGATTGCGACCACCAATTCCTATTCCAGTAACCTTCACTGTTGTTTCTCCTCCTAGTAATACACAAGCTGGTTTAAGGCCCTGATAGCTGTTACAGAAATCAATCAACGAACGACCTACTTGTTCGGCATCTCCGGTAAGAGTAGTAGCTACTTTAGAGATATGATAACCAAGTTGAATTGCCTTTGATTCAGCAGCCTTTAATGCAATCAAATTATTACCGATAATTTGATTGTTTACTCTTTTAAAAAGAGAATTCCCCTTCTTAAAAGTGTCGTCGATTATTCCTTTACACCCATCAATAATTCGCTGATAAACAGCAGCAGGGAGTTTGTTAGCTAGACTATACTCAGTAATGATAGTAAGGCAATCATTAAAAGTAGTATTGTCCGGAACCGTTGGGCCACTAGCAATTACCGCCAAATCATCTTCAGGTACATCAGAAATAATAAAAGAAAACCAATACGATTCTGGAGCATATTGCAATAATTGTCCACCTTTTACAACTGATAAATGCTTACGAATAGTATTTACTTCATCAATAGAAGCTCCGCTATTTAGGAGCAACTGAAAAGTTTGCTGAATATCAGCGAGAGACAAACCAGTAGGAACATCCACCCAAAGTGAAGATGCTCCACCACTAACTAGACATATAACTATGTCATTTTTTTTAGCTCGTTTAAGTAATTGAATAGTTGCATTCATAGCTTCTAGCCCCTGCTGATCAGGAACTGGATGAGCCGCTTCAAGACAAATAATATTTTCAAGAGAAATTGAATGGCCATATTTTGTAACTACCAGCCCTGCTGTTATTAAATCACCCAATATATCTTGCACCACCTTAGCCATGGCAGCGCTGGCTTTTCCTGAACCAATTAAGTAAATTTTTGGAACTTCATTAAGGCTAAATGATTGATCTAAAATATGAAGCTGCTGAAACTCATCGATGAACAAATGATTAGGAATCAATTTTTGAGGCTGAACAGCAGCTACTGCAGTATTGAATAGTTGAATAGCATTATCACTAGCAGACATCAGTTATTTTTTCAGAATTAAGAAAGTGTCTAATTTTTTAAAATATCAAATTCCAGCAGTAAGTGTGATTGATTTATTTTCTACTACTGATTGATATAATGGTTCATTGATTGCATTTTCACTTTTAGCTATTACTACGGTAGCCACCGTGTTTCCAATAATATTAGTGATTGCCCTTGCTTCACTCATAAATCGATCTACTCCTAATAATAGCGCTAGCCCCTCTACAGGTATCACTTTAATAGCAGCAAGTGTAGAAGCCAACACAATGAATCCACTTCCAGTAACTCCTGCAGCGCCCTTACTTGTAATCATTAAAATACCGATAATTGTTAACTGCTGCATTAAAGAAAGATCAATATTAAAAACTTGTGCCAAAAATATAATACACATACTCAAATAAATAGTAGTTCCATCTAGATTGAAACTATACCCTGCAGGTATTAGTAATCCGACTACTGATTTATCACATCCAGCCGCTTCCAATTTGAGCATGATATTAGGTAAAGCAGGCTCACTACTACTAGCTCCTAATGTGATCAGTAATTCTTCTTTAATATATTTCAATAAATTCCATAAACTAAATCCATTGTACTTACATATTAAATTAAGTACAACAAAAACAAATAAAAACACGGTAATGTAAAAGCTAAGCATCAGCTTTCCCAGAAGTAACAAAGTCCCAAAACCAAATTGACCGATGGTATAAGCCATGCCACCAAATGCTCCAATTGGCGCTAGGTGCATTATAAATTTCATGATATTGAAAATCACTTTATTAATTTTCTCAAAACTAGCAATCAAACTAGTTCCATGACTTCCTAACTTGCTGAGTGCAGCACCAAATAAAATACTAAAAAATAATATTTGTAAAATATCTCCCTGTGCAAAGGACTTAAATATATTATCAGGGAGTATATGGGTAAAAAAATCTAACCAATTTAATTCGTTGGCTTGAGTTGCAATTTTAACAACTTTTTCAGACTGTAAATTACTGGTAGTAACTCCTACACCTGGATGAACCAAATGAGCCACCACTAATCCAATGATCAAAGCAAGGGTAGTTACCACTTCAAAATACAAGAGCCCTTTTCCTCCTACCCTACCTACTTTTTTCAAATCACCTGCTCCAGCAATCCCCAAAACGATGGTAAAGAAAATGATTGGAGCAATAATCATTTTTATTAGATCAATAAACTTTTCACTAATCAATTTACCCATCGGAGCAAAAGAAGGAAACAGCCACCCAACTAGTATCCCAAGTGAAATACCTATAATTACTTGAACATAAAGAATTTTCAAATATCTCATATCTATACTTCTTTGTACAACTAAATTATTTAAATTTCAATTGGAAAGTTAAGGCTTATAAAATAAATGGATAAAATATTTGAATGCTAATTTTATAAGAATGGATTAATGAGTTACCACTATTTGCATCAATTATGTTTTCTAACCTTCATCGCTTCTGTGATTACTTTTCCAACATTTCCACTAGGCATTTGTATTTTTAACATCGCTGCTATAGTTGTAGAAATATCTGTCATATAAGTTTCTCTATGCGTATTTCCTTGCTGAACATTCCATCCAAAAAACAATAAAGGGATATGCGAATCATAAGGATTCCATGCTCCATGAGAAGTGCCTTTGTTGGATCCTTCCAGAAAGCCAGACAATGTTGTAAAAACTATATCACCACTCCTTTTAGGATTAAATCCATTAATAAACATTTTCTTTTGGATCTCAGGTAAGGACGCTAATTCTATTGCTTCAGTTTTAACAGCGTTATTGATATACAGTTTATTTTTAAGGAGAGAAATAATTTTTTGAATGATATCTTCCACATTTTTTTGTTGAAGAATAATTTCATCCTTATTTAAATACACCTGATAGTTTTGCACAGACAATACTGATTTTTTAATCCCAAATTCAACTTCTATCGATTGGTTTAACTCATTGAAAATAGCTAGATCTAAAAAGGTCCCCCCTGGAATTTTATGTTGATTTAAAAATGCCGGAACCTGTGTCACACCGTGATCTGCAGTCAAAAAAACAAGGTAACTATCCTTGCCTAAAGTATTATCCAAATACTGCAAAAAGCCAGCAATGTCATTATCTAATCGCAAATAAGCATCTTCTGCTTCAATCGAATTAGGTCCAAAACTATGTCCAATATAATCAGTAGATGAAATACTAATCGCAAGAAAATCAGTTACTTTACCAGCTCCCAATTTTTCATTTTCAATTGCAGATTTTGCAAAGTCAAATGTATACGAAGCAGCATAAGGAGTATATTTAAAGGACTCATATTTATCTGTGGTCATCTGTGAAGTCATATGAGGAAAGGTGACCGTTTTTTCTCCCTTTATTGCCGTTTCATAAGGCTGATCATCAGAAGTGCTTAGACCATAGTTTGCAATAGGCAAAAGCGTATTCCAATCTTTACTCATGTATAGAGAGGGAAGATCTTTGGCATTTTGCTGTTTCACCCAATTGGGTAAATCATTCATGTAATAATTACTTGTAATCCATTTTCCGTTATCATACCAATAAGCCGCATTTGCACTGTGACCAGCAGGAAAAATAGCCCCCCTATCCTTTAACGCTATTCCTATTACTTTACTTTGGAAATTATTACTCAACTTTAGTTCATCCGTTATTGAAGTAGTCCACATATTTCGAGGACTCATCTTTCCAGCAGTAGACTCACTTCCAACCGTTTTTGCAGTAAGGTCTTCAGCACAATAAATATTTCTATTGGTTACTTTATCATACCAATTATTTCCTACTATACCATGTATCGCAGGCACAGAACCTGTGTAAATGCAAGTATGGCCAGGAGCCGTATAAGATGGCATGTATGGAATCAAAGTATTATCACAACTAAAGCCCTGTCTTAATAATCGATTAAAACCATTAGAACTATAAAGCTCGCTAAAACGGTATAAATAATCCCAACGCATTTGATCAATTACAATACCTATTACTAATTTAGGCCCTCTATTTAAAGAATTAACCTGCTTAACCAAAGGCTGACGAAGAGCATTTAATTCTTTAACGGCACTTTGTGCTGTAGAATTAAAAGATAACAATAATAAACAAGTACCAAAAGTAACAGCCTTTTTAAGCATACAATATTTTTTTTGCAAAGATAATGAGGGGGTCTTATATGTTTCATTATTGCTTCAATTTGTTTCAATTTGCTTGTAATACCTTAAATTTGTAGCATAAAATAAGATAGACTTTTATAATATTTATAAGGCAAACGATGTGCTTATTGGTACTATAAATGTCACTAACCAACAACCTATTTTAATCATGGCAGATGTTTTTGAAAAACTAGTAAAAGATGGGGGTCCAATTGGACAGCATATGGATAGAGCTCATGGCTATTTTGCATTTCCAAAATTGGAAGGTGAATTAGGTACCAGGATGCAGTTTCGTGGAAAGGAAATGATTGTTTGGAGCTTGAATAATTATTTAGGATTGGTGAATGATCCACGCGTTAGAGAAGTGGATGCTCAAGCAGCTGCAAAATACGGAATGGGAAATCCCATGGGAGCACGAATGATGAGTGGCAATACTGCAAAGCATGAAGAACTCGAAAAAGTGATTAGCAGTTTTGTTAATCGAGAAGATACGATGTTATTAAACTTTGGATACCAAGGTATCATGAGTTGTATTGATGCACTAGTAAATCGTAGAGATGTGATTGTTTATGATGCCGAGGCCCATGCATGTATCATTGATGGCATTCGCTTACACATGGGTCATACCTATGCATTTAAGCATAACAATATTGAAGATTTTGAGAAACAAATGCAGCGCGCCGAAAAAATGATTGAAAAATCAGGAGGCGGAATTTTAGTCATTACAGAAGGCGTATTTGGAATGGATGGTGAACAAGGAATTATAAAAGAAATAGTAGCTACTAAACAAAAATATCAGTTTCGCTTATTAATCGATGATGCACATGGTTTTGGTTATATGGGCCCAACTGGTGCTGGTGCTGATGAAGCACAAGGATGCCAAGCTGGAGTAGATTTGTATTTCAGCACATTTGTAAAAAGTATGGGAAGTATCGGTGCATTTATTAGTGGGCCGAAAGCTGTAATGAAGTACTTACGCTACAATACCCGATCACAAATATTTGCAAAAAGCCTTCCACTAATGATTGTAGAAGGAATGCTTACTAGAATGGAAATGGTAACTACGATGCCGCAATTGAGAGAAAAATTATGGTACAATGTTAACCGCCTGCAAAATGGTTTAAGAGAAAGAGGATTTGATATCGGTAATACCAATACCCCTGTAACTCCTATCTACATGAAAGGTGATGTACCAGAAGCTACTCAGATGGTGATGGATCTTCGCGAAAACTATCATGTATTTTGTTCTATTGTAGTGTACCCTGTTATACCCAAGGGAGATATTATTTATAGATTAATTCCTACAGCTATTCATACCGATGAGGATATCGATATGACATTAAAAGCATTTGAAGCGACTAAAAAGAAATTAGATGCTGGCGAATACAAGGCTGCTGACATCCCTGATATGGCAGACGCCAGTGCTTAAGACATTTATTTAGATTACACTTAAATAAAAAGTGGGATTTATTAATTTGCTCTTAGCTGTGGTATAAACGATAATAAGTTATTAAACTCAACTAGCTTTTTCATGTTGAGTAATGAAAGTCGAAGATGACAATTGAACCTCTTCTCTTTTCTTTTGTTGATAAGGAAGATGATATTGTGTTAAAAATTGTTTTTTAAAATCTTTGTAGTGACTTACCGCACCAAACCAACTCATTAATTTTATATAATACCAGGCAAAATCAACTTGATGAGGCTTAAATCCGCTTCTTGCACTCTTTGGAAATAAATGATGATTATTATGCCACTCACCTGCAACAATACCAGGCCATAATTGATTCACTGAATTGTCTTTGTGATTATAGTCTATGCCTTCCCGTTGTTTCTCTTCACCTTTACCATGACCTTCATAATTAAATGTTCTTACTCCTATTGCCCAAAATGCTGCAGCACCAAACATACTACACGCCAAAGCATGACCACCTATTAAATAAAAAGTAAGATACCAAAATGACCAGTTAAGAATCCATGATGTAACAGCACCAACAGGAGTTACATAAGAACCCCAACGCTGGTATTGCTCATAAGTATTACCTTTTACACCAGTATGCTTCATTAATAATCCAATGCGATTGTAATCTGCACTACTTAAATCTTTTGCAATGGGTTGATGATTTACATCTGCTAAAAAACAATATAAAAAACCCGCTTGGGCATTATAAGGATCACCAGGTTGATCTGATTTTGCATGATGAACATGATGTGAAATAACATAGATTTCTTCAGGGATCACATTGATAGTAAGGTTTTGAGTAAAAACACGCCAAAATGCATTTCTAAATGTATATGCTCCATGCGTGCAATATCGATGATGCCAGATTGTACCATGAGTTCCCATAATGATCATGCTGTAAACAAAGGCTGCAAGAAAAGTCCAAGTATGTAGAAAATTAAATATAAAAATAAAAAAGAAAGGCAATAGACAAAATACTTTTAGCCAGCTAAAAAATGGTAACCAATTTTTTCTATTAGAGACAACATTGAGTCTAGAAAAAAACTCCTTTAAAATCTGAACAACACTAGGCTTTACAAGCTTTCCATTAACATCTGCCCATCCATAAGAAGGAGGCTGTAATACATGATCTAAATACGGCATGTTGACAATTATTTATTTTTCCTATCTAAAAACAATACGCTAAGTTAATCTTAAAGTAAATACAAAGATGTTGTCTATTGTTACTTATTTTTTTTGTCAGTATAGTTTTAAGTATTGTCTCATTTACTTAATTAGTCGACTATCAAAAAGTAGTAAGCGCCTATTCGATAAAGGACTATCAGGTAATAAGTTAAATGAATAATAATTTCTTATTGCTTTTTAGTAAAATAAAAGTTAAGTAGATAGGCTTGGGATTTCCTCGGAAATAGAGTGCTTTTACTTTTTTGCCTTGATGCAAAAAAGTAACAAAAAAAATCAATCCGCCGCGGCGGATTGATTTTTTAACGGCTGATAATTCAAATTTCTAGCACTTTTTATTCGAGGGCGTCAAACAAAGGATCGAATAAAAATTATCGCATTTAACTTCTTAAAAGTATACAAGCATATGTAATAGAAAGAATTTATTAAAAATAAAAAAGGAGCAAGACTTTCATCTTACTCCTTCTAATTTATGTTCTTAACTTTTTAGTTAATTTATTCTTCATCATCAAAGCTCATTGCTTCCTTGGTAGTCATCAGTAATTCGTACTCTTCTTTACTACCAACGATCATGTTTTCAAACTCACGCAAGCCTGTACCTGCAGGAATTGGATGACCAGTGATAACATTCTCCTTAAGACCTAACATCAAATCAAGTTTACCATTAATAGCGGCACTACTCAACACTTTAGTAGTCTCTTGGAAGGAAGCTGCAGAAATCCAACTTTGTGTACCCAATGAAGCTTTTGTAATTCCCTGTAACAACGGTGAAGAAGTTGCAGGTTTTGCATCACGGAATTCAACTAGTTTTTTATCTGCTCTACGTAAAATTGAATTCTCTTCTCTAACATCACGAAGCGTGGTAATTTGACCAGTTTTCAAATTGGTACTTTCACCCGCATCTGTAACTACCTTTTTATCAAAGATGTTGTCATTCTCAGTATTAAAGTCCAATTTATCTTCTGTATCTCCTTCTAAGAATATAGTGTCTCCAGCATCTTCAATGCTTACTTTACGCATCATCTGACGAACGATTACCTCCACATGCTTATCATTGATACGCACACCTTGTAAACGGTAAACTTCCTGAATCTCATTTACAACGTATTCTTGTACTGCAAATGGTCCTTTAATTGATAAAATATCTGCAGGAGCAGTTTGACCATCACTTAAAGCAGCACCCGCTTTTACGAAGTCACCATCTTGAACTAGAATCTGACGAGTTAGAGGAACAAGATATTTTCTTACCACACCATCCTTAGCCTCAACTATGATCTCTCTGTTACCACGTTTGATATTACCAAAAGTAACCACCCCATCAATTTCGCAAACCACCGCAGGGTTACCTGGATTTCTTGCTTCAAACAATTCAGTTACACGAGGTAAACCTCCAGTGATATCTTTCAATTTGCTTAATACTCTTGGAATCTTAACCAATACCTGACCAGCTCTTACAGAATCACCTTCTTCTAAAACAATATGACTTCCAACAGGTAAGTTGTAAGATTTTGTATCCTTACTACCTTCAATAATAATAGAAGGCAATTTGGTTTTATCTTTTGTTTCAATTACTACTTTCTCTTTGTGACCAGTTTGCTCATCCGCTTCTTCACGAACCGTAACGCCTTCAATCACCGCTTCAAATTTCAATGAACCGACAATTTCAGAAACGATCACATTATTAAATGGATCCCATGTGCAAATTACTTCTCCCTTGGTTACTTTCTGTCCGTCTTTCACATTCAATGTAGCACCATAAGGAATATTGTTTGACGTTAATAAACGGTCATTCTTAACATCCATGATACGAACTTCACCAGTACGTCCTATTACCACATTGATTTTATTTCCTTCTGCATCTTGGGTAGCAACAGTACGTAAACCATCAAACTGGATCGTACCATCAAACTTAGCAGGCATTGTAGATTCTACAGAAGCAGATCCAGCCACACCACCCACATGGAAAGTACGTAGGGTAAGCTGAGTACCAGGCTCACCGATACTTTGTGCAGCAATAATACCTACAGCATCACCTCTTTGTGCAGTGTAACCTGTTGCTAAATTCTTTCCATAGCATTTTACACAAACACCTCTCTTACTTTCGCAGGTTAAAACCGAACGAATTTCAACAGTTTCGATGCTACTTTGTTCTATTTTTTGAGCATGATCCTGGGTAATTTCCTCACCAGCAGTTAGTAACAATTCTTCTGAAATTGGATCATACACATCGTGCAATGAAGTACGACCTTCAATTCTATCTGCTAAGTTTTCAATAATGTCTTCATTGTCTTTTAATGCTGAAGTTGCTATACCACGTAAAGTGCCGCAATCTTCCTCATTTATAACCACATCCTGTGCAACATCCACCAAACGACGTGTTAGGTAACCAGCATCTGCTGTTTTCAAAGCCGTATCCGCCAAACCTTTACGAGCACCATGGGTAGAGATAAAATATTCCAATACATTCAATCCGTCTTTAAAGTTAGATAAGATTGGATTTTCAATAATTTCACTTCCAGATGAACCTGATTTACGAGGTTTTGCCATCAATCCCCTGATACCAGCCAGCTGCTTAATCTGCTGCTTACTACCACGAGCACCTGAATCAAGCATCATATAAACAGAATTAAATCCTTGTTTATCTGCTGCTAATTCACGAATCAATGTTTCAGTAATTCTTGTATCCACCCTACTCCAGATATCCACCGTTTGGTTATATCTTTCATTGTTGGTGATTAAACCCATATTGTAGTTTTCCCAAACCTCATCTACTTCCACTGTTGCATTGTCAATCAATTGTTGCTTGATATCTGGTATAATCAAATCATTGATGTTAAAGGATAATCCACCACGGAAAGCCATACGGTATCCCAATGTTTTGATATCATCCAAAAATTTAGCAGTTATAGGAACGTTGGTCCATTTAATGATATCACCAATAATTTCCCTCAAGGATTTTTTGGTCAACAATGCATTAATAAAACCTACGGTCTTAGGTACATGCTGGTTAAATAAAACTCTACCAACAGTAGTTTCAATTAATTTATAAGTTAAGCTTCCATCTTCATTTCTAAAGTTAGCTCTCACTCTAATATGTGCATGAAGATCAACACGCTGCTCATTGTAAGCAATGATTACTTCTTCAGCAGAATAGAATGCTTTTCCTTCTCCTTTTACTTTTTCAGTATCGGTTGATTTTTTTCCTTTAGTGATGTAGTACAAACCAAGTACCATGTCCTGAGAAGGAAGGGTGATCGGTGTGCCATTCTGCGGGTTCAAAATGTTATGAGAAGACAACATAAGTAATTGAGCTTCTAAAACAGCTGCATTACTCAATGGAACGTGAACCGCCATCTGATCACCATCAAAATCCGCATTAAAGGCAGTAGTCACCAATGGATGCAACTGGATTGCCTTTCCCTCGATCAACTTGGGCTGGAATGCCTGAATTGATAAACGGTGAAGTGTAGGGGCCCTGTTCAACATGATAGGGTGACCTTTCAAAATATTCTCTAATATATCCCAGATAATCGCCTCTTTTTTATCTACCAATTTACGGGCAGACTTAACAGTTTTAACGATACCTCTTTCAATTAATTTTCTAATTATAAATGGCTTAAACAATTCAGCAGCCATATCTTTTGGTAAACCGCACTCATGCATTTTCAACTCTGGGCCTACCACAATTACAGAACGACCAGAATAATCCACACGCTTACCTAACAAATTCTGACGGAAACGTCCTTGCTTTCCTTTCAATACATCACTCAATGATTTTAAAGCACGTCCACCCTCTGCTTTAACAGCATTTGATTTACGACTATTATCAAATAATGAATCGATTGCTTCTTGCAACATACGTTTTTCATTGCGTAAGATTACTTCAGGAGCCTTAATTTCTAACAGCCTTTTCAAACGATTGTTACGGATAATTACCCTACGATACAAATCATTTAAATCAGAAGAAGCAAATCGGCCACCATCCAATGGAACCAATGGACGCAATTCTGGAGGAATTACTGGAATATATTGCATTACCATCCATTCAGGACGGTTATTAATTCTTGTATTTGCATCGCGGAAACTTTCTACTACGCTCAAACGCTTTAGGGCATCTGCTTTGCGTTGTTGAGAAGTTTCATTGGCCGCTGAATTGCGAAGATCAAAACTCAATTGATCTAGGTCAATACGCTGCAACAAATCATGAACAGCTTCTGCACCCATCTTAGCGATGAACTTATTTGGATCTTCGTCAGAAAGGAATTGGTTATCCTTTGGTAAAGTATCTAAAATATCTAAATACTCCTCTTCAGTTAAAAGGTCTCCAAAATTTTGTCCTTTATCAGCACGAATACCAGATTGAATTACAACAAATCTTTCGTAGTAAACAATCGTTTCTAATTTCTTAGAACTCATTCCCAACAAGTAACCAATTTTATTAGGCAATGATTTAAAATACCAAATGTGCACAACTGGAACAACCAACTTAATGTGTCCCATTCTTTCACGACGTACTTTCTTTTCAGTAACTTCTACTCCACATCTGTCGCAAACAATACCCTTATAACGTATACGCTTATACTTTCCGCAAGCACATTCGTAATCCTTTACAGGACCAAAAATTCTTTCGCAAAACAAACCATCTCTTTCAGGCTTATAAGTACGATAGTTAATGGTCTCAGGTTTCAACACTTCACCGAAGCTTTTTTCTAAAATACTGTCAGGAGAAGCCAAACCAATAGTGATTTGTGAAAAAGTTGATCTGGGACGATTTTCTTTTTTGAATGCCATATTCTATTAATTGATAATTTTTTAATTGAAAATTCTTTTAACCTAACTCTGTAATTAGTGAATGGTCAATGGTTAAATATTGTCTATTAACCATTGACCAATTACTTTATTATTCAAAAGTTAAGTCTAATCCTAATCCTCTCAATTCATGCACTAACACATTAAATGATTCAGGAACACCTGGTCTTGGAATGTTCTCACCTTTTACAATTGCTTCGTATGTTTTCGCTCTTCCGATGATATCATCCGATTTAAGAGTCAACAATTCTTGCAATATATTAGATGCTCCATAAGCTTCCAATGCCCAAACCTCCATCTCACCAAATCTTTGACCTCCAAATTGAGCCTTACCGCCTAATGGCTGTTGAGTAATCAAGCTATATGGTCCGATTGAACGAGCATGCATTTTATCATCCACCATGTGGTGAAGTTTAATTACATAAATGATACCAACAGTAGCCTTTTGATCAAAACGATCTCCAGTTTCTCCGTCATACAAATAAGTATGTCCAAATTTTGGTAAACCTGCTTCAGTAATTTTTTCAGCAATTTCATCTACACTAGCACCATCAAAAATTGGAGTTGCAAATTTTAAACCCAATTTTTCTCCAGCCCAACCCAATACAGTTTCATAGATCTGACCAAGGTTCATACGACTAGGTACACCCAATGGATTCAATACAATATCAACCGGAGTTCCATCTTCTAAGAAAGGCATATCTTCTTGACGAACAATCTTTGCAACAATACCTTTGTTACCATGACGTCCAGCCATTTTATCACCCACTTTCAACTTACGTTTAACGGCTAAGTATACTTTTGCTAATTTCAATACACCAGCAGGTAATTCATCACCAATACTAATATTGAATTTTTCTCTTTTATATCTACCTAATTCTTCATTAAATTTAATGCTATAATTATGTAGCAAAATATTGATTAAATTATCCGCCTTAGCATCTCCTGTCCATCCCAAAGGATTAACATTTAGATAGTCAATGTTAGCAAGATTTTTTTGGTTAAACTTCACCCCTTTTCCAATCAATGTTTCTCCAAAATTATTGCTAACACCTACAGTAGCCTTATCTTTTAGCAAAGTTGTTAACTTATTAACTAACAGTTCTAAAATATCATTTTCATTCTTCTCGTGTGTCTTCTCGATTTTATCAAGACTAGCTTTTTCTCTAACTTTAGAATTCTTATCTTTTTTGGCACGTTGAAATAATTTCTTATTGATAATCACTCCTTCCGTTCCACTAGGTGCTTTCAATGAAGCATCTTTTGCATCACCTGCTTTATCACCAAAGATGGCGCGCAACAACTTCTCTTCAGGAGTTGGATCGCTTTCACCTTTTGGAGTTATTTTACCGATGATGATATCACCTTCTTTAATATGAGCACCAATTCGGATAATACCATTTTGATCTAGATCCTTAGTAGCTTCTTCACTTACGTTAGGAATATCTGGAGTCAATTCTTCTTCACCCAATTTGGTATCCCTAACCTCTGTTTCAAATTCACTAATATGGATAGAAGTAAATAAATCTTCTTTTACTACTTTTTCAGAAATTACAATCGCATCTTCAAAGTTGTATCCTTTCCATGGCATGAACGCTACTTTTAGGTTACGACCTAAAGCCATTTCACCACCTTTGGTTGCATATCCTTCTGTCAAGAAATCGCCCTCTACCACTTTCTGTCCTTTAACTACGGCAGGACGAAGGTTGATGCAAGTTTCTTGGTTAGTACGAATAAATTTAGTAACCTTATAGATTTTTAAATCTTCTTCAAAGCTAACTAGCTGCTGCATTTCGCTACGGTTGTAACGAACGTGAATTTCATTTGCATCTACATATTCAACCACTCCTGTACCTTCTGCATGCAATTGAATTCTTGCATCGCGTGCAGCCTTTCCTTCTAAACCAGTTCCAACAATTGGAGATTCCAAACGAATCAATGGAACAGCTTGACGTTGCATATTCGATCCCATTAGGGCACGGTTAGCATCATCATGTTCAAGGAAAGGAATTAACGAAGCACTTAAACCAACAATTTGATTAGGCGCAACGTCCATATATTCTACTTCATTTTTATCTAAAATAGGGAAATCACCTGTCTGGCGACTCTTGATTTTATCTTCAACAAAGTTTCCTTTTTCATCCATTATAATATTGGCCTGTGCAATCTTTGCCAAATCTTCTTCTTCAGCACTTAGGAAAGTGATTTTTTTCAGATCAGCTCTTCCATCAGTTACTTTATGGTAAGGAGTTTCGATAAAGCCCATATCATTGATCTTAGCATGTACGCAAAGCGTAGAGATCAATCCAATGTTTGGACCTTCTGGAGTTTCAATAGTACAAAGACGACCGTAATGAGAATAATGCACATCACGTACTTCAAAACCAGCTCTTTCACGACTTAAACCACCTGGTCCAAGTGCGGAGATACGACGCTTATGCGTTATCTCACTTAATGGATTGGTTTGATCTAAGAATTGTGATAATTGAGAGGTTCCGAAAAATGAATTGATAACAGAAGATAAAGTTCTTGCATTAATCAAATCAACTGGGGTAAATACCTCATTGTCACGTACATTCATTCTTTCACGAATGGTACGAGCCATACGAGCCAAACCTACTCCAAACTGTGCGTATAATTGTTCGCCTACGGTACGTACACGACGATTGCTTAAATGGTCAATATCATCCACCTCACTCTTTCCATTGGTCAATTGAACCAACGTTTTGATAATTGCGATGATATCATCTTTTGTCAAAACTTTTTTCTCGATTGGGAAATTTAGTCCCAAGCGACGATTAATTTTATAACGACCTACTTCACCAAGGTCATAACGTTTGTCACTGAAAAATAATTTATCAATGATACCACGAGCTGTTTCGTTATCAGGAGCATCTGCACCTCTTAATTGACGATAAATATGTTGAACCGCTTCCAACTCACTGTTAGAAGTATCTTTATTTAAAGTATTGTAGATGATTGCAAAATCTCCACTCACTTCTTCTTTCTGAACGAATACACTCTTCACCTCCATTTCTACGATCATATCAATGTTTTCTTGATCTAACACTGTATCACGTTCTAAAACAATTTCATTCCTTTCAATACTAACTACTTCACCAGTATCTTCATCAACAAAATCTTCTACCCATGTTCTTAATACACGAGCAGCCAATCTTTTTCCAATATATTTTTGTAATGCTTTTTTATCAACTTTAACTTCATCCGCCATTCCAAATAATTCAAGAATGTCTTTGTCTGTTTCAAAGCCAATAGAACGCAACAAGGTAGTTACAGGGAACTTCTTTTTACGATCAATATAAGCATACATGACATTGTTAATATCGGTAGCAAATTCCATCCAAGCACCTTTAAAAGGGATAACTCTTGCAGAATAAATTTTGGTTCCATTGGGGTGTACGGACTGTCCGAAAAACACACCTGGTGAACGATGTAATTGAGATACCACTACCCTTTCAGCTCCATTGATAACGAAGGTGCCGCGTGGAGTCATGTAAGGAATGTTTCCCAAAAACACATCTTGAACGATGGTTTGAAAATCTACGTGCTCCTCATCATTACAGCTCAAACGAAGTTTTGCTTTTAAAGGAACGGCGTAGGTCAATCCTCTTTCAATACATTCGTCAATAGTATAACGAGGTGGGTCAACAAAATAGTCTAAGAACTCCAGGACAAAGATGTTGCGTGTGTCTGTAATAGGAAAATTTTCCTTAAACACACGGAATAATCCTTCGTTGTTACGCTTATCAGGCGTAGTTTCCAACTGGAAGTAGTCTTTAAACGATTGTATCTGAATTCCGAGTAAATCGGGGGTTTCCGCGAGCAATTCAATTTTTCCGAAATTGATACGCTGTGCAGCGGATGATTTTGTTGCAGCCATATTGTAATTAAAACGTTTTAATGCTGAGAAGGTTCTCTATTTTCAAGCAGTGAACTTGATGAAAGCCACTAACCCGAATTTAAAGGACGGCAAAGGTAAGGAATAGTATTTAAATATAGAAATTCTATAGTGATATTTTAGGATTTTGGTTTGATTTTTGCTAAATAATTGGATAAATCAGGAAAATAAAGAGATTTCTATCTAAAAACGCCCCTTTTTAACTTAAAAAGTTTACTAAACTTTAACTCTTTCATTTACATTTTACCTCCTAGTTTGGACAAAAAAAGTTCTTAAAAGATGAAAGTCAATTTTAATTCGATTCCCCACTAGTTATTTTGCTAGAAAATTCGCCTAGACTATTATTCCTTTTTAGATGAATTATATAAAAAAAGCCGAAGATTGCTCTCCGACTTTTAAAGCTATTTTGTTAACTCTTAGATTATGCTATTTCAACTTCAGCACCCGCTTCAGTTAACTTAGTTTTTAATTCTTCAGCAGTTGCTTTATCAACACCTTCTTTAACTGGTTTTGGAGCACCATCCACTAAATCTTTAGCTTCTTTCAATCCCAATCCTGTTAATTCTTTAACGATTTTAACAATCGCTAATTTGTTAGCACCTGCAGCTTTCAAGATTACATTGAAAGATGTTTTTTCTTCAACTGCAGCAGCTTCTCCACCGCCAGCACTTACTACTACTGCAGCTGCAGCAGGTTCAATACCATACTCTGATTTTAAAAACTCTGCTAGTTCTTGTACTTCTTTTACTGTTAAGCTTACTAAACTTTCAGCTAATTTTTTTACGTCTGCCATAATAATTAAATTTTTACCGCCTTCAATGTTTTATACTCCGGCGGAGTTTTAAAAAAATTGTTTTCGCCTTATTGTCCCATCCGGCCAGGGTAATATTTTAAGATACACCAAAGTGTATTTTCAATTATAAATTATTCTGCTGCTGGAGCTGCTGCCTCTGGAGCTTCTGCTTCAGGAGTTGCCGCAGGAGCCTCTGCTTCTGGAGCAACTACTGCTGCTACTGGAGCTGCTTGTTCAACTGCAACTTCTGCAACTGATTCAGCTGCTGCATCTTTATTTTGTAAAGCACCCAATACACGTTGAATAGGAGCTTGCAACAAACCAATTACTTCACCAATTAATTCATTTTTAGTTTTGATTTTTGTAAGGGCAATCAACTGATTGTCACCAACAAATACGTCCCCATTAATGAATGCTGCTTTTAATTCAGGTTTTTCACCTTTGCTCTCTTTCCTAAAGCTACTCAAAATCATAGCAGGGTCTTTAGGATTTTCGCTGAATAATAGAGCGGTTACATTATGTAAAGATTCATACACTCCTGAATACTTTTCAGCATCAAGGCTCTCTAATGCTTTACGGATAAGGGTGTTTTTAGCAACCTTCATCTCTACTTGCTTATCAAAGCAATGGCTACGCAGGGTGGTTACCTGAGCAACGGTTAAACTTTCTGTATCGGTGATATAGAAGTTATTGTATTGAGAAAATTTCCCTTTCAACACTTCTATTACGTCGTTTTTTTCCTGTTTTGTCATAACAAATATTTTATGTAAAAGCTTACAATGCTGCTTTTACCGTAATTAATTTTGAACCGATTTAGTATCAATTAAAATACCCGGACTCATAGTGCTTGCCATACTAACTCCTTTTAGGTAAGTTCCTTTAGAAGAGGATGGTTTAAGTTTTACGATAGCGCTAATCAACTCTAAACTATTTTCAGCAATTTTATCAGCACCAAAACTTACACGTCCAATTGAAGCGTGAACGATACCTACTTTATCTACTTTAAAAGCGATTTTTCCGCCCTTAACTTCATTTACTGCATTGGCAACATCATTGGTAACTGTACCTGTTTTAGGATTCGGCATTAAATTACGTGGACCTAGCACCTTACCCAATTTACCAATTTTAGGCATTACTGAGGGAGTCGCGATGATAACATCTACGTCTGTCCAACCAGCTTCAATTTTTGTAATAAATTCGTCAAGACCAACAAAATCAGCACCTGCAGCTTTAGCGGCTTCCTCTTTATCAGGGGTACAAAGTACCAACACCTTTTTAGTTTTACCAGTTCCGTGTGGCAATGAAACCGTACCACGAATAGCCTGGTCAGCTTTTTTTGGATCTACTCCTAATTTGATATGTAAATCAACTGAACTATCGAATTTTGTAGTATTAATTTCTTTTACTAAGGCACAAGCTTCTTTTAAAGTATAAGCTTTATTAATATCAACCTTAGCGTTTGCTAATTTTCTTTTTTTAGTAATCATTTTCTAAAATATTTTGTGGTTGATAATTAATTTTCCCAAGGAGCTTTTCCGTCAACGGTTAAACCCATGCTACGTGCAGTTCCTGCTACCATACTCATAGCACTTTTTAAAGTAAAAGCATTTAAATCAGCCATTTTGTCTTTAGCGATTTCTTCTACTTGTGCCCAGGTCACCTTTCCAACTTTTACACGGTTAGGTTCTTTACTACCACTAGTAATTTTTGCTGCATCCATTAATTGGATAGCTGCTGGCGGAGTTTTAATAATAAATTCGAAAGACTTATCAGCGAAAACGGTGATAAGAACGGGAAGTACCTTCCCTGGTTTATCCTGTGTTCTTGCATTAAATTGTTTGCAGAACTCCATGATGTTTACACCTTTAGAACCTAATGCAGGTCCGATTGGGGGTGCCGGATTAGCTTGTCCTCCTTTACATTGGAGCTTGACATAGCCGGAAATTTCTTTTGCCATGTAATAATTTTTTTTGGTGATAACGTGCCGATAATGATCGACACTCCCAATTCAATAAATTCCTGTAAGAACTATTTGGGGCGGCAAAGGTAAGGTATTATTTCTAAAAAATATTCTTTTAATAAAAAAATACCGTCATCCCAGGATTTTTTTAGCCTACATAGATTTATATTACAATACCAAAATGCCAGAGGCCTGCATAGACATTTCCTTTTTAGGTTCTTTTATTGCTGCGATCTCTTCTTTAGATTTCCCAGCGTCTTCGGCATAATGCTTAAGCATATCGACAGATGTTTCCTTAAAGGTAGCCAGCCCTTGCGCAACGATTGTTTTACCATTCATTATCAAAGGAACTAAAAAAGCATGATCCTTCATTTTGATCATCATCGGCCCATTGGAAGTTTGCATTTTTAACCAGCAACCTTCTGCTTTGCATACTTCTACCACTCTCCCCTTTACTTTTAATTCTGTTAAAGATTCATTGACTGAAAGAGCAGTTAAGTCATCAGCATTTACGGCCCCATCAAAAGTGGTTTTTTCTCCGAATACCATTCCTTTATCTGCGGGGCCAGCAGGCGGCTGAGCCATCACTGAAATGAATAACAAAAAGATTGGAATAAATAATAATAGCTTTTTCATACTTAATTAATTTAAACAAAAAAAAGCCACAAAAAGTGGCTTTTAAGAAGGTTAGGCTATTTTTTCTACCTGCATATAATTGAGTTCTACTGGGGTAGCCCTGCCAAATATCTTTACTTGTACTTTCAATTTCTTTTTCTCGTCATTTACTTCTTCCACCATTCCGTTAAAGTCATTAAATGGACCATCAATAATTTTAATCGTCTCACCTATGATAAACGGTTCACTCATCACCATTCCACCCCCTTCACCTAGCTCATCTACCTTACCCAACATCTTATTAACCTCCGACTTTCTCAAAGAAATGATATTACCTTTACTTCCTTTTCCGTCAGTTAAAAAATGCATTACATTGCTAATATTGCTAATGTGCTGAACCATATCATCATTTAGCCTTTTATCTGCCACTTCTATCATCACATAGCCAGGATAAAAATTTCTTTCACGCATCACCTTCTTTCCGGCTTGCACTTTGTACACTTTCTCAACAGGCAAGAAAATTTGCTTAATAATTTCTGACCATCCATTACGAATGATGTCTTTATCAAGATATTCCTTGATTTTACGTTCCTTGCCGCTTACAACACGCAGTACGTACCATTTATTTTCCTTTTCAAGTACTAATGTTTCTTCCATGATAATATTACTTAAACAAAGAATAAATAAATTTTAGAGACCCGTTTGCTATAAAATCCATTACACCAACAATGGCGGTAATGAAAATAGTAGCACCCAACACAATCATAGTAGATTGCTGTAAAAGCTCCCAACTAGGCCAGGTTACTTTTTCAACCAACTCTTCATAAGAGTCTTTTATATATGCTGTCAGTTTGTTCATAATTCAAATTTGAAAATTATTAAAATACTACTATAAAAATTAAATCAACCTCACGATTGTGCTTAATGTAACAGTAATCAGCACGGACACTAGGATTCGAACCAAGATCAAAGGTTTTGGAGACCCGTATGCTACCGTTGCACCATGTCCGTATAAACGAATTAGCTAATTAGCAAATTTTGCTAATTAGCTAATTCTATCAAAGATACTAATGATTATCTTATTTTACAATTTCAGTAACTTGACCAGCACCTACGGTACGGCCACCTTCACGAATTGCAAATTTCAAACCTTTTTCCATAGCGATTGGTTGAATCAACACCACATTTAAAGAAGTGTTATCACCTGGCATCACCATTTCAGTTCCAGCATTCAATGTAACTTCACCAGTTACATCGGTAGTACGGAAATAAAACTGAGGACGGTATTTGTTAAAGAAAGGAGTATGACGACCACCTTCTTCTTTGCTCAATACATAAACTTCACCTTTAAATTCGGTATGCGGAGTGATAGAACCTGGTTTGCAAAGAACCATACCACGACGGATTTGAGTTTTTTCAATACCACGTAATAATAAACCTGCATTATCTCCAGCTTCTCCTTCGTCCAATAACTTTTTGAACATTTCAACACCTGTACAAACAGAGTTTAAAGGTTTTTCCATCAATCCAACGATTTCGATTGCTTCACCCACTTTAATGCGACCTCTTTCAATACGACCAGTTGCTACAGTTCCACGACCAGTGATAGAAAATACGTCCTCAACACTCATCAAGAAAGGTAAATCAACTAATCTTGGAGGTAAAGGAATATAGCTATCAACAGCATCCATCAATTCATTGATTTTAGCAATCCATTTATCATCACCTGCCAAAGCTCCAGTTGCAGAACCTTGAATAATTGGAGTATTATCGCCATCAAAACCGTAAGAAGTTAACAACTCACGAATTTCCATTTCAACTAATTCCAATAATTCTGGATCATCTACTAAATCAACTTTGTTCATGAAAACAACAATTTGAGGTACACCTACCTGGCGAGCCAACAAAATGTGTTCTTTAGTTTGTGGCATTGGACCATCTGTAGCAGCAACTACCAAGATAGCACCATCCATTTGAGCAGCACCTGTAATCATGTTTTTCACATAATCGGCGTGACCTGGACAATCCACGTGAGCATAGTGACGAGTGTCTGTAGCATACTCAACGTGTGCTGTATTAATTGTAATACCCCTTTCTTTTTCTTCTGGAGCACCATCAATATCGTCGTAGTTTTTTTTCTCCGCTAAACCTCTTTTTGACAAAACATCGGTTATAGCGGCTGTTAGTGTTGTTTTACCATGATCTACGTGACCGATAGTACCAACATTTAAGTGGGGTTTATCCCTCTTGAAAGATTCTTTTGCCATTGTTTATTTTTTAATATTTGTTTTGAAAATTGGTTTTCGTTTAGCGTCTGTAACCATAGACTTTTATATTTAAAATTATTAAAGTTATCTATTTTGTATTCAAGACTAAATTTAATAAAACTTTATTGATTAAATAATTTTTTAGAGCCGTTGGTGAGAATCGAACTCACGACCTCTTCCCTACCAAGGAAGTGCTCTACCCCTGAGCTACAAAGGCTTAAACTCTACCCGAAGGTAATCAAAGAGCGGAAGACGAGGCTCGAACTCGCCACCTATAGCTTGGAAGGCTATCGCTCTACCAAATGAGCTACTTCCGCTTGCAAAATCAGCCATTGGCCGATAATGTTATTCAATATTTAAAAGAACTTTTCTTTTCGAATTTGCAAACACAAATTAGAAAAGAATTTGTGGGCAGAGTAGGGTTCGAACCTACGTACACTTACGTGAACAGATTTACAGTCTGTCGCCTTTAACCACTCGGCCATCTACCCAAAATATCTGAAACAAATCATAAAATTCATTTCAAAAATTTAGAGCCGAAGAAGGGAGTCGAACCCCCGACCTGCTGATTACAAATCAGCTGCTCTACCAACTGAGCTACTTCGGCTTATATTAAGAACTATCCGCGTAAAACTAGTAGCCAGCAGGCATCCTTATTTTTTGGATGGCAAAGGTAGGTATATTTGATTAAATCTAAAATTTTGAAATAGATTTTTTAAAAAAAATTAAAAAATAACAGGCCCCCACCCCTTAAATGAATAAAAAAGCCCCCGATAAGTGGCTAACTTCTAGGGGGCAGTCTAATTTTAGGAAGCATTTATTTATGCAGCGAGCATTTCCTTTTTTCGCTTAATTTTAAGGATGACCGCGTCTAATGCCTCATCAAAACTTGCCTCAAATGATTTGGAAGAATGCTTGACAAAAATATCACATTTTGGTAGATGTACACTTATTTCAGCTACCTTATCCTTGATATTATGTACCACATTATCTAATTTTAAATACACATCTACATTGGTAATCCTTTCATGGAATTGCTGAAGTTTAGCAATTTTCTTTTCTACGTAGGCTAAAAGCTTTGAATCTGCTTCAAAATGCACTGTCTGAATGTTTACGTTCATAACAATCTGATTTTTAAAAGTTAACAATTAAGTGAAAACAGCTAATCTAATGAACTCATAGGCGAATAATTTTATCTTTTTAATAAACATCTATCTCCCTTACAAGTTAATTCATTTAAACCTAAATTACAAAAGAACATTTATAGAATTCACAAAACTTTAAGCCTTCAATCAGCCATATTTATCAAGCCTTTGGGTGGGCTTTCTTATAAACATCTTTTAATTTTTCGATCGTATTATGCGTATAGATTTGAGTAGCAGCAAGACTACTATGGCCCAACAATTCCTTGACTGCATTTAAATCTGCCCCATTATTCATCAAATGGGTTGCAAATGAATGACGTAAAACATGTGGACTCTTTTTATCTATTGTGGTAACAGAACTTAAGTATTGCCTTACCACATTATATACATACTTTGGATACAATCGCTTCCCCTTTGCATTAACTAATAAAAGCTCTTTATCGTATTGCTCAAAATTGATTCTTTTACCATCTATATAATCTCCAATCAATAACATAAGATCCTTACTCACTGGTAAAATCCTCTCTTTGTTACCCTTTCCTAATACTTTTATATTTCCATTGCTTTTATCAATTTGAGACTCGGTAAGGTTTACCAATTCAGCTTGGCGCATACCGGTATTGTAAAAAAGCTGTAACAACAGCCGATGCGTTTTACCTTCCCAGTTGTCTGGAAACTCTACATAAGAAAATAAGGTATGAATGTCTTTTTCATCAACAAATTGTGGTAAACGCTTTTTTACCTTTGGAGATATAATTGTCACCATGGGACTAGTCAATACAATCCCCTGCTTTAATTGGTATTTAAAAAAGGATTTAAGAGATGATATTTTTCGATTGAGTGATTTAGATTCCATGCCAGATTCTTTCATGCTAGCTAACCAACTTCTAACAAAAGAAGCATTGATCTCTTCGATTTTGGTACTACCAAATTGCAATTCTATAAAATCAAAAAATCCACTAAGATCATTCTCATAAGAAACAATGGTATGGGGGGAATACCTCTTTTGAAAGGTAAGATAATCGATAAAGGTCTTTATGAGTGATTGATTAGTTAGGGGCATAAAAAAACTGATATCCAAAGTTACTGGATATCAGTTTAAAATATTATTAATGTATCGATAGACTATAGGTCTATTTTACCACTCGCAATGTTCTGCTTATAAACCGCTTTCAACACCTCAGTACGACGTCTGATAGAAGGCTTGATGAAAGCCTGTCTTTCTCTTAACTGTAGTAAAACACGGCTTTTTTCGAATTTCTTCTTATACTTTTTTAACGCCTTGTCTATG
Organism: Chitinophaga pinensis; assembly: GCA_945876095.1. Taxonomy (GTDB): domain Bacteria; phylum Bacteroidota; class Bacteroidia; order Chitinophagales; family Chitinophagaceae; genus Ferruginibacter; species Ferruginibacter pinensis_E. The sequence continues at coordinate 22,937 of CAMCMP010000001.1, read as the reverse complement.
TTTTCGCAATCTTTAGAATCTATTATTAACATTTGATATACCTCCTTTGGTAGTTTTTTTTAGAAGTGCAAATATAGTGTAAATATTTAAATTTCAAAATCCAAATAATAAAAAAAGTAAATTTGTGGAATGTTTACAGGAATCGTAGAAAAAATAGGTATAATAACTGATATCATTTCCTCCGAAAATAATATCAGTTATTGGGTCAAGTCACCCATTTCAGATGAACTTAGTATTGACCAAAGTGTTGCCCACAATGGGGTTTGCCTTACTGTAGAAGAGATCTTGGAAGGAAAACATAAGGTTACAGCTATTCAAGAAACCCTCAATAAGACGAATCTAAAACAATGGAAAAAAAATTCTGCCATCAACTTGGAAAGATGCCTGCCGATGAACGGAAGATTAGATGGTCACCTTGTACAAGGCCATGTAGATTCAGTCGCCACCTGTTTAGAAATAATAGAAAAACAGGGCAGTTGGGAATATACCTTTGAATTTGACCCCCAATTTGGTTCCTTGATAATTGAAAAGGGCTCTATCACAATCAATGGTATCAGCCTTACCCTTTTTGATGTTACCAATCAATCCTTGCGAGTAGCTATCATTCCTTATACTTTCGAGCATACCAATATGCAACACCTAATAATTGGTGACGAAGTAAATATAGAATTTGATCTAATTGGGAAATATATTAACCGGATTATGGAATTGAAAAAATAGTTATTTCATAATTACATTCATTCTTTTCCATTCACAAAGCTTTTAAACTAAAAAAGCCTTTAAATTACTTTTCCTTTCATAGCATTACTAACTGCCATATCCATAACCCGCTCAGCATAGGGCCTCGATAATTCATTTAATTCCTCGATTTTAGTATGAATCAAATCTTTATCGTTCATAGTTAGGGCAAGTTGCAACGCTTGCATTGCAGAGGCGGTAAGTACTAGCTCATCTGATGATAAAAGGGATGCATTTTTTTGAATGAATTTTTCAGTAGTGGATAGTAATTGCTCTCCCTCTGTTCTAGCTTCTACTAAAGCTCTTGTTGCAATATCTTCTTTTGCATGGGTAATGGAATCTAACAACATTTTTTCTAAAGTATCATCTGTTAAATCTAACTGAGATCTTACCTCAATACTTTGAGCTACTCCGCTACGCAACTCTTTTGCTTTTACAACTAATATTCCATCCGCATTGAGTAAAAAACTTACTTCCACTTTTGGCAATCCTGCAGGCATACCAGGTATTCCCGTTAAATTAAATTCAGCGAGTTTTCGATTGTCATTCACCATATCCCGCTCACCTTGAAACACAGATATTTTAATACCTCCTTGACCATCTTTATAAGTAGTATATTGTCGAGAAATAGAATGAGGAATTTTAGAATTTCTAGGAATTAATACATCCATTAATCCACCCATTGTTTCTATCCCTAAAGAAAGAGGTGTTACATCCAAGAGTAATAATTCTTTATTATTTCCTGCCAAAATATCAGCCTGAATAGCTGCACCCAAGGCTACTATCTCATCCGGATTAACTGAATCATTTACTTGCCTTCCAAAAAATTGACTTACCCGCTCTTTTACTAACGGTACTCTAGTTGACCCACCAACCATCACTATCACTTCAACATCACTCGCCTTCAAAGAAGCATCTTTTAAAGCTGCCCTACAAGAATTGATTGTTTTAGTAACCAATGGTTCGATAAGTTCTTCAAAAATTGACCGAGTGATAATGAGTTTATCTCCATTCAATTCCTCTTCGAAAATATCTGTTTCAGACAATTTTATTTTAGCAGCTTGTGCCTTCAATCGAATAGCCTGGGCAAATTGTTGATTCATTTTAAGTTCATCTTCGCTAATTGCCGACTGATTTAACCAATACTTCACAATCAAATTATCCATGTCATCGCCACCTAAATAAGTATCTCCATTGGTTGCAAGCACTTCAAATATTCCATTGCTAATTTTTAAAATAGAAACATCAAATGTACCACCCCCTAGATCGTAAACAGCAATTGTTTTATCAACAGTTTTATTTAACCCAAGACCATAGGCTAAACTAGCTGCGGTAGGTTCATTGATAATTCGCAAAACATCTAAACCTGCCAATTTACCTGCATCTCTAGTTGCTTGCCGCTGTGCATCATTGAAATAGGCAGGGACAGTAATGACTGCTTTATTAACAGGAGTTTTTAAAATATGTTCTGCCCTTTGTTTTAATTCCTTCAAAATAAATGATGACAATTCTACAGGAGAATAAAATTTATCTCCCACCTGAACTTTTACTAATCCTTCTTTATTATCATCAATCACTTTGTATGAAAAAAAGGAAGCGTTTTCTTTTATATCATTAAAAGATTTACCAATCAATCGCTTTGCAGAAAAAATAGTATTTTGAGGAGCTGATATTAATTTATCTTTTGCTGGCTCGCCAACAGTAATATTTCCAAATTCATCAAAGTAAATGATAGAAGGTACCAAGGAAGCATTATTGTGTTCCTTTAAAGCAATAGGTTGCTTTGTATCAGGGTGTATAACAGATACCAAACTATTGGTAGTACCCAAATCAATCCCTACAATAATCTCCTCTTTTTGTAAGCTACCTGTTGCGATATTGATTCCAATCTTTGCCATACAATCAATTCCCTTGTTAAAATTTAAAAAATGAATTATTTAAAGATTACAAAAATAACCATTAATGTAAGTAGATTGTTAATGAGATAGATTCTTACCTTTCGAAATAGGAAATAATTAATTAAAAATGAAAGTTGAAAAGATATTAAAAACCAAAATCCTATGAGAAAATTCCAACCGCTATTTATTAGGTGGTAATACCTCCACTTTAACTTTCACAAGACCATTAGAGATAAAACCCAGTTTTTTAGCTGCACTCTTTGAGAGGTCTACTAGACGGTTCATTTTAGGATGTAGCCTATCATTTATAACTACTTTCACAGATTTTCCATTTGATAAATTAGTGACCTTTAGTAAAGTACCTAAAGGCAAAATATTGCAGGCACAAGTAAGCTTATCTTGACTAAATATTTGACCACTTGCTGTTTTTCTTCCATTAAATTTATCTGCATAAAAACTAGCTACCCCGTATCTAGTATTAATTTTAGCAGACTTAAACTTCTTCTTATAAATAGAAGTTTTTTTTTGAGCAATTGAATTGGAGCAATAAAGAAAAGTGATTGTAAGTAGTATACAATAAATTGGTCTAAGCAGCCCGAAATATTTTAAAAATATTTTTTTCATCTAATTTGTTTAAATCATACTCTTAATAATATTAAAACACTTCCCCCCTATTCTGATTTCTATTTAAAACAAAAGCATCTAAAAAAATATACTAAAATTTTTGAATAATAAAACGGTCTTATAAATTTTGAAGTTCTAAAAAATAGTATTTGTGACTAGCAATAATTTTTAATGCTAATTCAATTGAAGGTTTTTTAAAATTATTTAATTATTCTAGAAACTTGTTGTTCTAATAATATCAAATCTGCCAAAACGAATGCAGTCACTGCTTCCAACACCACAGGAACCCTCAATGCAATACATAAATCATGTCTTCCTTTAACGGAAAAATCTTCTACTAAACCAGTTTCTAAATTGATGGTTTGCTGAATTTTTGGAGTGGAAGAAGTTGGTTTAATTGCAATTCTAAAAACAAGCTCATTACCATTGGTTATACCACCAACTACTCCTCCTGCATGATTAGAAGCAGTTTTTCCATCCATGTTTTCAATCCAATCATTGTGATCACTACCAAACATTTTGGCTGCTGAAAAACCAGTTCCGAATTCTATACCACGAACTGCAGGAATAGAAAACACTGCATGGCTGATTAAAGATTCAGCAGAATCAAAGAATGGTTCCCCCAATCCAATCGGCAAACCGTTCACCCTACATTCAACAATACCGCCAATGGTATCTTTTGAATCGATGGCATTTTGTAAACCCTTTTCAGGATCCAACTCTCCGCCAATTTCAAGAATATTAGCTTCCACCTTTATATTATGCAAAAGTTTTTTAGCAATAACACCTGCTGCAACTAAGCATACAGTTAACCTTCCACTGAAATGGCCCCCTCCTCTAAAATCTTCATAACCACCAAATTTTTTAGAAGCAACAAAATCAGCATGCCCCGGTCGAGGTACCGCCTTTTGCTTTTCATAATCTCCACTTCTTGTATTGGTATTATCAAATAATATTGTAATCGGCGCGCCAGTAGTCTTGCCATTAAAAACGCCATTCATTATTCTAGGAATGTCCGCTTCCTTTCTAGGAGTAGTTCCCTTTGCACCCGATTTTCTCCTGTCAATGTCTATAGAAAAATCATCTAGACTTAAAGGTAGACCTGCTGGACATCCATCAATATTGATACCTACACAATCCCCATGTGATTCACCAAAAATGCTTACTCTAAAAATTCTACCAAAACTATTCATAGTAATTACATCCCACGAGGGGATTTTAAGTTAAAAATATTAAAAAGGACTATCCTTCTTTAAAAATAATATTAAAAATTAAATAACCACAGCACCTAACTTTTTAAGATCCGAATAAAAAGTGGGATAACTTTTATTGATAGCCTCCGCCTCCTCAATAGTAGTTTCTCCATCTGCCCTTAATGCAGCAACAGCACAGGCCATCGCAATTCGATGATCATGATGAGAGTGGACAGTAGCAGCATTTATTCCTTTTCCACCTTCCACCAACATTAAATCATCTTGAAGCTTTATATCTATCCCCATTTTTCCAAATTCTTCTTGAAGAGTCAACCCACGATTGCTTTCCTTATGAGCCAATCTACTAACCCCTTCAATAACGGTAGTGCCGTCACAAAATGATGCTAAAGCAACCAAAGGCGGAAATAAATCTGGACAATCAGTTGCGTCAAAATGAAAAGCCTTTAATTTTCCAGGACCGATTACAATTTGATCTTCAGCGATTGAAATTACTGCTTCCGACATCGTTAAAGCTCTTAAAATGGCCTTGTCTGCCTGAGATGAAAATACATTTAATCCTTTAATGGTAATCTCTCCTGCTATTGCACCTGCAACCAACAAAAAAGCTGCACCACTCCAATCACCTTCTACAAGATAGTTCTTTGGTTGATGGCTTACTGCATTTACTGGAAGAATTTCAAAAGACTCATATTGATGATTGATGACTGAATATCCAAATTCTTGCATCACCTGCAAGGTAAGATCAATGTAAGGCTTACTCTTAAGGTTATTTACAGTAATGGTAACTGGTTGAGTAGCCGCTTTACCATATGCCATTAATAATCCAGTTAAAAACTGAGAACTTAATGACCCATCAATAGTTATATCAACTGGCTTTAAGGGTCCTTTTATTTTAATAGGAAGCCTCCCATTATTAGATTTAATTTCTATTCCGAGCTTTGGAAATATTTCATCAAAAAAATCCATCGGTCTTGATAATAAACTACCTGTTCCATTGATCATTATTTCTTGGTCGCTCAATGCAGCAATTGGTGCAAACATACGAATGCCAAGACCACTTTCACCACAATTCATTTCACCAGAAACGGGCTTTACTCCAATACTTTCAATAACTAATTCATTGGTTGGTTGCTGTAGTACTTTTGCCCCCAAATTGTCAATAACTCCCAAAGCAGCAAGATCATCATTACTTCTTCCTGGATTTCCAATAATTGTTTTTCCATCATTTAACAAAGCAGCAGCACAAGCCCTTTGCATAGAACTTTTGGAAGTAGGTGCATGAATGTTTCCTGAAATTTTACCCGGTTGTATTTTTACTATCACCTTATAAACTTTGATTAATTAAATCTTGTAATTGCTCCATAGGAATAGGGTAAACAATTGCCTCTCCGATTTTATTGAGAAGTACGAAATTCATTTCTTTTCCTGCCCTCTTCTTATCCATCTTTAATATTTCCCAGATTTTTTTCCAATCAGTTTTTTGATGAATGGGTAGTTGATATTTTTCTATCAATCTAGCTACTCTATCTTTATCCAAAATAGAAAATTGATTCAATGTTACTGAAAGAGAACAAGCGGCCATCATTCCAATACTAATAGCATGGCCATGAAGCAATTGATAATTATTTTCAATGGCATGCCCAATAGTATGTCCAAAATTAAGTAACCTCCTATCTCCTTGCTCAAATTCATCTTGAACAACTACCGCTGTCTTTATAGCTACATTTTTCTTTACCAGATTACTTAATTTTTTTTCATCCAATTGGAAATTTTCCAATGTTTCATTTTCAAGTAATTCAAAAAGCAAATTGTCTTTAATACAAGCATGCTTAATTATCTCTGCAAAACCGTTCACCCAATGTTGTTGTGGCAGAGATTGCAAAAGGGAGAAATCAAATAGTAAAAATTCAGGTTGCCTGATTAGGCCTACCAGATTTTTATAAACTCCCACATCTACACCGTTCTTACCACCTATAGAAGCATCTACCATCGATAAAATTGTAGTGGGCACAAAAGCAAATTTTAGTCCCCTCATATAAACACTTGCTGCATATCCTGCTATGTCAGTTACAACACCACCTCCCACTCCTACAATAAAAGTTTTTCGGTCAGCCTCAAAAGCAATTAACTGATCAAAAATATAATCAACTGCTGCCTGCTGTTTGAACTGCTCTCCTGGCTCGATGACAATTGTTTTCCAACCCGTGAATTTAGAAGATTGAGATGCAAATACATTTTTATCAGTGATAAGAATAGTATTATCCTTTGAAACAATCTGCTCCAAATAAGCAAAATCAGCATCAAAATAATAACACACTTTTTTATCAGAAAAAAGCTGTTCTACTTTATTTATCACTTCTTATAAATTATAAAAGTTTATTAAAAAGATAGGCTAATAAGTTTCCTAAAAAAAGAATTTCTTATCAACTTATTTATTCATTACATTATTTTGATGATTGATACTTTCCAAATGTATTGCGTCAAAATACTTGGTAATAAATTCTTCACTAAGTCCTAAAGCAGCTCCCTTTTTGAAGGCTTTTTGCAAAATATCATTCCAACGGTTAGCTTGTAAAATAGTAATATTATTAGAGCGCTTATATTCTCCAATTTTATCAGCAATTTTCATCCTTTGTCCAATTAATAAAAGTAATTCATCATCTACATGATTGATTTGTTCTCTAAGGGTAGCTAAAGCAGTAATAAATTCCTGCTTATCAGTATTTTCAGAACGCCAAATCAAAGCATCTAACATTTCTGCTAAACGCTCTGGAGTAATTTGCTGTTTAGCATCACTCCAAGCATTATCTGGATCAATATGACTTTCAATCATAACACCATCAAAATCAAGATCGATACTTTTTTGTGATACCGATTGCAGATTGGTTCTGTTACCACAAATATGAGATGGATCACAAATTAAAATCATTTCTGGAAATCTACGTTTCATTTCAATAGGCAAATGCCACATCGGAGCATTTCTATATTCAGTATTACCATAGTTTGAAAAACCACGGTGAATCATACCTACTTGTTTAATACCCGCTTTCTGAATACGTTCGATGGCGCCCGTCCATAATTCAAGATCCGGATTGATAGGATTCTTAATTAACACAGGAATATCTACACCACGAAGTGAATCCGCTACTTCTTGCACACTGAATGGATTAACAGTGGTTCTAGCACCAATCCAAAGCATATCTACTTCAAAATGTAATGCATCTTCAACATGTTTAGCTGTGGCCACTTCAACAGTAGTTGGTAAGCCTGTAATTTTTTTGGCTTGAGCCAACCAAGACAATCCTTTAGCCCCGATACCCTCAAACAAACCCGGTTTAGTTCTTGGCTTCCAAATACCCGCACGTAAAACATCTACTTTTCCTGTTTTACTTAGTCTGGTTGCGGTTTCGATTACCTGCTCTTCAGTTTCGGCACTGCAAGGTCCACTGATTATTAAAGGACGCTTGTTCCATTTTTCTTGTATTAACTCTTTCATTGTGTTAGTGTTTTGTGTTTGCATTGTAAAATTAGATTTTAAGGTATTACCAATGGTTTCTTTTTTTCGTATTTATTAATAAATTAAAAAATTTTTATTTTAAAATTCTTTTAATCTTATTCGCATTATCCATCAACTCTGTTAAATCGATTAAATTTTCTTTTTCAAGACTGGCTTTAAATTTTATCAACTGAGATATATGTTCATTTAAAACATCCAATACATTTTCCCTGTTTTGCATGAAAATGGGAGCCCACATGGATGGATTGCTCTTTGCCAACCTAACAGTACTTTCAAATCCACCACCAGCCAATTCAAAAATGGTATTTTCTTCCTTTTCTTTTTCCAACACTGTATTAGCCAAGGCAAAAGAAGTGATGTGAGAAATATGACTGATGTAAGCAGCATGCACATCATGACTTTTGGCATCCATATCAATGATATGCATCCCCATTTCTTTATAAATATTTTCAACTATTTCCACTGCAGTTGCATTACTTTTTTCACGTTCACAAATAACACAAGCTCTTCCTTCAAAAGCACCTCTTACTGCAGCTTCTGGACCGCTATATTCTGTTCCCCACATTGGATGAGTTGCAACGAACCTTTTCCGCATAGGATGATTAGCTAAAGATTGGCATAGCTGAAACTTAGTAGAACCAGCATCCACCACAATTTGTTTATCGGTGATGAGGTTCATAATTTTCTCCATTACCGGCAACATTACATCAACTGGTATAGCCACATAAATAAAGTCACTTATTGCCACAGCTTCTTCCAATGACATCGCCTCGTCAATAATATTTAATTCCTTTGCTTTGTTTAAACTAGCTTCGGTTCTACTAACCCCTATTACCTTTTTTGCAAATCCCTTTTCTTTCATGGCTAAGGCAAATGAACCACTAATGAGCCCTACGCCAACAATTGTTATTACGGCTCCTTCCATCTTAACATTGGAAGATAGTTCAGGTGAATTTTTATTTTCTCCAGAAACTTTACTTAATAATATAGGGTTCGAATTCTGCATTAAAATATTTACATTTTTTTATTTAATAGACGCTTTTACTCTTTGTATAGCCTCTTCAATTTTTTCTTCCGCACTGCACAGACTTACCCTGACGTAATGATTGCCAGCACTACCAAATATACCTCCTGGTGTTATAAAAACGTTGGCCTGGTTGAGCACTTGGTCACTTAACTCATATCCATCCTTATATATTTTAGGAATAGATGCCCATACAAACATTCCTGCCTGTCTATTGTCAAATTCGCATTTCAATAATTGCAACAGTTCAAAAACTCTTTCACGTCTAGTTCTATAAACTTGATTGACTTCGTCATGCCAGTCCTGACCCAATTCAAGTGCTTTTGCCGCAGCAAGTTGAACCGGTAAAAACATACCACTATCCATATTACTTTTAAATCGCAATACCTCATTTATCCTTTTTTCATTTCCTACTAACATTCCAATTCGCCAGCCAGCCATATTGTGAGACTTACTTAATGAATTTAACTCAATAGCTACCTCTTTTGCACCCGGCACACTGAGTAAACTCATCGGATGGTCATTCAGAATAAAGCTATAAGGATTATCATGTACCAATAAAATTGAATGTTTAGTCGCAAATGCAACTAATTGTTCAAACATTTCCTTGGTAGGCAATTGCCCTGTTGGCATTTGTGGATAATTCACAAACATCAGTTTAGCCTTGCCTAAATCATTTTTCTCTAACTCTTCAAAATCAGGAAACCAGTTTTTTTCTTTTACTAGCGAGTATTCAACAATGTTAGCTCCTGCAATTTTAGCAGCACTCCGGTAGGTTGGATAGCCAGGATTAGGAATCAATACGCTGTCCCCCTCATTTAAATAGGTCATACAGATATGCATAATACCTTCTTTGCTCCCGATTAGGGGAAGTATTTCTGTATCAACATTTAATTGAACATCGAACCATTTATTATACCAGTTAGAAATAGCCTGCCTCAATATAGGACTCCCTTTATAATTTTGATAAGCATGTTGATTAGACTTCAAAGACTGTTCGTGTAAAGTTTCTATTACAGAAGGATGAGGTGGCAAATCAGGACTACCAATCCCCAAGTTGATTACCTGCTTACCAGCCTTATTGAGCGTGTCAATTTCTCTCAATTTTTGAGAAAAATAATATTCACCAATTCCATCCAAACGATTGGCCAGTAAGGATTTTTGCTCTAAACCTTGAACAGGGTATTGTTTAGTATTGGTTTGACTTTTCACCTCTTTTTCAGTATTCATTGATGCAACTTTTTCAATTCAAATTTTATATAAATATTAATTTATGTAGGCTATTCTTACGTACTAAACTAAGTTTAGTTACCTTTTTTATAGACCCCATAAATTTTTAAATCTTCTGTTATTTTTTTTACTGATTTAATCATGTTAGCAAACTGAATTTTATTTTCAAATTCTAGATCAGCATGAAAAGAATATTTCCAATCACTTCCTGGAATTGGAAAGGATTGTAACTTACTTAAATTAATACCTGATTCTGCTATCACTGTCAAAACCTTTGCTAGACTACCCTTAGAATGATCAGTATGGAAATTAATAGACGCCTTGTCCGCATCCAATATTTCAATTGGTTGAACTTGATTTTGTAAAACTAAAAATCTTGTATAGTTATTTTTTAGTGTATGAATATTGGGCGCAATCATATCCAATTTATAAATATCAGCCGCCAATTTACTAGCGATAGCCGCTACATGCTTGCTCCGATGTTGGTGAATATGCTTTGCACTTAAAGCAGTATCTTCTGTTTCGACTAATTTCCAGTTGTACTTATCCAAAAAACCAAAGCACTGTTGAATAGCCATTGGATGAGAATGAACCTCTCGGATATCTTCCAGCTTTACTCCGGGATTTACAAGAAGGTTTTGGCGGATTTGCAGATATACTTCACCAACAATGGTAAGATTACTTTTTTGCAATAAATTATAATTAGGTAAAATACTTCCAGCAATAGAATTTTCGATTGCCATTACACCCCCATTACTTTCCTTCTTGTTTTCAGCAATTTTAACTACTTCTCGAAAGGTAGCACAACAAATAACCTCTACGTTCTTACCAAAAAAGTTCCTAGCGGCCTCCTGATGAAAACTCCCTTCAAAGCCCTGAATAGAAACTTTGCTGATTTTTCCAGCACTTGAATCTACCCCAAGAGCATTTGGAACTACCATTTTAGTATTTTTTCCTGCAAGGCTTTTCATTTTTACAAACTCTTTTTTATTAGATACAGTTTAGTTAACCCAAAAAAAAATCCCGACTATTTAGTCGGGATTCTTTTTTATGTTAATCTGTTATTGTCAGTTTCAGTTTTTAACAAAAGACTCCCGTACTATTTCTAAAATAGTAGCTAAAATAAAATCGGGTGAATTTTGATTGACTTTTCATAATGAATTACAAATTTAGGATATAAAATGATATGAGCCTAATAATTTTTAATAACCAAGCTATAAAGTTGAAAAATAATCAGAAAAAAGAGGTTTTTGGCCAATTTTTAATAACTGATGGTACTAAAAATAAAAACCCTCTATAAATAGAGGGTTTTTACAAAATTGTAATTGAAATTTGACAAAGTCATATTTCAAACTTTTTTAATTACTTCTTTGCAGCAGCAGTATCAACTGCAGGCTTAGCGGTAGTGTCAGCTTTTTTAGTAGTATCAACTGCAGGAGCAGCTACAACAGCAGCAGCAGTATCACCTTCAACTTTTTTTTCTTCACCACCAGCACAAGATGCGAAAGATGCAGCAACAACTGCAAAAACTAATAATTTTTTCATTTTTTTGAGTTTTAATTGTTTATATGACGATTAATACGCAAAAGTATAAAAGGTAACCCTAGTTTACAAAAAATAATATTTTTGCTCGATTTGGGTTACTATTTCAGACATTTATGTATTAATAACAGAATAGTGGAAACATTTGAACAAGAACAAATATTACTAAAGGGTCTTGCAGCTAGCGATAAAAATTCAATTGAATTGATTTATCGGGATAACTTTTCCTCTATTCAAAGTTTTGTTTTGAATAACAATGGATCTGTAGATGATGCAAGGGATATTTTTCAAGAGGCGATGATAGTGCTTTACGAAAATGCAGGAAAAGAGACTTTTAAGCTGAATTGTCAAATTAAAACCTATATCTATTCTGTATGTCGTCGATTGTGGTTGAAAAGGTTACAACATTTAGGTAAGTTTAATAACAATCTAGAAAATATAGAAGATATTATGCCTGTGGAGTTGGAAGTGGAGGACCATGAAAAGAGAAATGACAACTTTAATTTAATGGAGAATGCAATGTCTAAAATAGGTGAGCCATGCAAAAGTTTATTAGACGCTTATTATTTGCAAAAAAAGAATATGCAGGAATTGGCACTTGAATTTGGTTATACCAATGCTGACAATGCAAAAACTCAGAAATACAAGTGTTTATTAAGATTAAAAAAAATATTTTTTGCCCAATATAAAAATACATAACGAATGGATGATATTTTATTAATAGAGGAGGTTGAACGATACCTTAGAGGAGAAATGACCAAAGAAGAAAGAACTCTTTTTGAAACACGCCGTAAAAATGAAGCTGAGCTAGATCAACTAGTAGTAGAGCATACTTACTTTTTACAAGGTCTACAAACTTATGGATCGATAAAGACTTTTAAACATAGCTTAACAGAAGTAGAGTCAAAATTAATATCCGAAGGCTTAATTGGATTGTCGCCTCTTAATGGAAAAGCAAAAATTGTTTACTTATGGAAAAAATACAAACGGAATATCGCAGTGGCTGCCTCTATTGCAGCTTTTATTTCAGTATTGGCTTCCGGTTTAATTGTTAGTGTCACCAGTAAATTTGGCAATGAAAATTACCGAGTTTTAGTAGATCAAATCAATAAGACGAATCGTGAAGTAAACAAGCTAAAATCAAAAAATGCAATCGAAAAAGCAGGTATCCCTAAGCCCGACGTGGATTTTAGAGCTACCGGTTTTTTAATTGATAGGAAAGGATACCTGATTACCAATGCGCATGTAATCAGCAGAATGAAAAATATCTATATTGAGAATAGAAGAGGGGAATTTTTTAAGGCAGAAGCTCTCTATTCTGACAAAGAAGTTGATTTAGCCATTTTAAAAATAACAGACACTGCTTTCAAACCAGTTTCCAGTTTACCTTATAGTATTAAAAAAGGAAATTCAGAACTCGGAGAACAATTTTTTACCCTAGGATTTCCTAGAAATGAAATTGTTTATGGTGAAGGATATCTAAGTGCCGAATCAGGAAGTGATGGTGATTCATCCGCCTATCAATTAAATGTATCTGCCAATCCGGGTAATAGTGGAGGGCCTGTCATTAATGGTAATGGTGAGATTATAGGAATTATCACTGCCAAAGATTCAAAAGCTGATGGAGTAGTATATGCAGCAAAATCTAAAAACATAATTACCCTACTAGAAAAATTAAAGAAATCAGATAATCAATTCCAAGTCATAAAAACACCGAATAAAACTGAATTGAAAAAATTAGATAGAGTTCACCAGGTAAAGAAAATGGAAGAATATGTTTTTATGGTGGTAGGAAACTAATAGTTAAAAAAGATATTATAAAAAAATCGTTCCAATTTTTCGGAACGATTTTTTTATTTAAGCCCATAGTGAAATTGGATATTCACCATCGGACACCAATTTTTCAACACTTGCTTTTACAATCGGGGCATCTTCTTTATAGGTTACTCCAAACCATTGTGCAGAAGTTGGTATTACCTGGATAGTGCCTCCTTGATTTTGAACAAAATTATCTCCTAATAATGGAATGAAAAATTCTGCTTTAATATCTGCAAAATTTTCCCTTACAAAATCATGAAATAAATTTTCAGTTGTAACAAACATAGAGGGAGGAAAACACCAGAAATTCATAGATACACTCGAATCAAATGGAACTTCATGTTGAACACCATTCTCCTCAAAAACAATTTTTTTTCCGGTCTTGTATATTTTAGTACGTTCTTTTATACTAATTAATTTACCATTAGGATCTACCTTACACACTCCCCTACTTACCGTACCATGATCACTCAAGGTTTTAGCAAGTTCATATCCAATTATAGCATATGACTTTTCATTACAATGATTATTTAAAAAATCTGCTGCTTTCTCAAATGAATTTTTACCATAAAAATCATCTGCATTAATTACAGCAAATGGCTCTTTAATTTCATCCTTGGCACATAAAAGTGCATGTGCTGTACCCCAAGGCTTCGTTCTGTCAGCAGGTATTTGAATATCAGGTAGAAAAGCATCCATTTCTTGATAAACATATTCTATGGCAATTTTACCTTTTAATTTAGGCTCAAAGATGGCTTTAAAATCTTCTGCAAAATCTTTTCGAATAATAAAAACTACCTTCCCAAAACCTGCACGAATCGCATCATAAATGGAATAATCCATGATGGTTTCACCTGAAGGACCAAAGGATTGAATTTGTTTCATACTTCCATAACGACTAGCCATTCCAGCTGCTAATATTAAAAGGGTTGGTTGCATATTTTACTGTAAATTGTTTAATAAGTTGCAATTTCGCAGATACAAAAATAATAGTATATCTTAATATATCATAGAAATGCTTTTCCCCACTTCAAAAATTAATATTCAAAAACTTTCAGATAATTTGTTTAACCAAAAGCAAGTATCTATCTCTGTTTTAAGGTTAGATCAATTACATGAAATAGTTTCGGGTAATAAATTATTTAAACTACATTATTTTTTAGAGTTAGCACAACAACAATTAAAGGAGGGAATAGTAACTTTCGGAGGTCCCTATTCTAATCATTTGGTAGCAACGGCCTTTGCCTGCAAAGAAATTGGAATAAAAAGTATTGGGATCATTAGAGGAGAGCAACCGAAAGTACTTAGCCATACTCTTCAGGCTTGTATAGCCCATGGAATGGAATTGAAATTTATTACCCGCCAAGAATATGACCAAAAGGAAGAAACTGATTTTTTGGAATCTATCAATTTTTCGTATCCTAATTTCCTTGTCATTCCAGAAGGAGGATATCATCCGATTGGAGCCAATGGGGCATCCCTAATAATGGATTTAGTTCCGAGTAACACGACTCATATTTGTTGTGCAATTGGAACAGCAACTACTTTTGCAGGCTTGTTAAAGAATTTAAAAAATGAACAGCAACTCATTGGCTTTCCTGTTCTTAAAAATATGAATGATATAGAAGAAAGAGTAGAATTTTTAACGTCTTTGGCCTGTAATAGAATTCAGGTTCAAATAATGTATAATTACCATTTTGGAGGGTATGCCAAAAAAAACAATCACCTAATTGAATCAATGAATTTAATTTATGAAAAATATCAATTACCAACTGATTTTGTTTATACTGGAAAAATGATGACGGGTGTGATAGATTGTATTGTAAATGATTTTTTTAAAAAAGGAAGTGAAATTTTATGTATTCATACAGGAGGTTTGCAGGGAAATTTATCTTTAGAGCCAGGCACTTTGAAATTTTAACTGCAAATATTTGTCATTACCTTTGAAGTAATATTTTTATGAAAAATTCCGTTTGACTCATTATGCTTAAAACCATTTTTGTAGGTATTTTATTTTGTACACTTATTTCAGGTAAAGTATTGGCTCAGGATACATTGCCTAAAATTTCTGTAATCCTCTATAATGGCAAGGCGATCATTAGCTGGAAAAATACTTATAGTATCCAAATTAGCAATATCAATATTCAACGATCAACCGATAGTATCAAAAAGTTTGTAACCATTGGATCGGTCCTCAATCCAATGAATGAAGAAAATGGATACGTAGATAATAAAATGCCTACAGGAAAAATTTTCTATCGAGTATTCATTGCATTTGAAGGGGGAAATTATTTATTTAGTAAATCTTATGTACCTACTTTAGATACTGCCAAAAGAACCAACAAAGAAATAATAGAATTTGAGAATGAGATGATTATAAAGCAGCGAGCTGAATTTAAATTAGAAATTACTCCCAATAAAAAAATAACACTTTCAGATAAAAAAGAAGCACTAGTTCCAGTCCCTCCTCCAGTATTTGTTCCAAGTAAATATGTATTCATAGGCAAAGACAACAATTTAATAATTGCTTTACCCAATGCAGAATCAAAAAAAATGTCTATTAAATTTTATGATGAAAACAATTCATTTATTTTTGAACTTTCAAAAATAAATGAATCCTATTTAATCATGGAAAAAGTAAATTTCCTCCATGCAGGATGGTTCCACTTTAATTTGTATGAAAATAATAATTTGGTTGAAAAGTCGAAATTTTTAATCCAAAAAGAAGGGAAAGTTTCGTCTAATTTAAAAGAACAACGAAATAAATAAGGTAGTAAAATTCTTCACTAAATCAAGCTTACACTAAATACTTTTTCAAAATTTCGCTGTAATTTCTCCTTTACTCCTGAAATATCCACTAAAGAATTTAACTCATTTTGTATTGAAGTGACTTTTTTATTTTGAATTCCACAGGGAATGATATTTTCAAAATAACTTAGGTCGGTATTTACATTAAGAGCAAATCCATGCATGGTAATCCATCTACTGCAACGAACACCCATTGCGCATATTTTCCTCTCTTTTCCAGCTATTTCTGGGTCTATCCAAACACCGGTTTCACCTTTAATCCTTCCCCCAACAATATTATATTCTGCCAAGGTAAGAATAATCACTTCCTCTAATTCACGTAAATACCTTCCAATATCCGTATAAAATTTTTCTAAATCTATTACAGGATATCCTACAATTTGGTTAGGGCCATGGAAAGTAATGTCTCCTCCTCTATTGGTCTTAAAAAATTGAATCCCCTTTTGTTCCATTTCAGCTTCACTTATCAATACATTTTCCAAATGACCACTTTTGCCCAAAGTATATACTGGTGGATGCTCGCATAGGATAAAATAATTAGAAGTTGATAAAAAATTGGGATCTCCTGACTTTGAAGAGTCAATATTTTGAGTCAATTTTTTGGCAATAGCAGTCTTAAGCCGAACATTCGCTTGAAGTAATCCTTCTTGATAGTCCCAGGCAGATTTATAATCGATTAAACCCAAATCTTTAAAGGTTACTAACTGCTTATCCAATGTAATTGATTTAATTTGCAAAGATAAATAAAAAGAGGGCAGACATTTATTTATAAGAATTCAGATAAATTATAGGTATCTAGAAAAAATTAGCAAAAAATATCCCTCTGAATAGTTCATATCATAAATAAAAGGATATTAAATTAAAATAATGGATAAAGAAATTATAATAGTAGAAGATGAATTGCAAGATACAGAAGAGCTCTATGAGCGTTTAATAATTGAAATTCCAAAAGGACAGGAACCGCTCCGCATTGATAAATTTTTAATGAGTCGAATTGAGGGAGCTACTCGCAATAAAATTCAACAAGGAATTGATGATGAATTGGTATTGGTAAACGACAAGCCTGTAAAAACGAATTATAAAGTAAGGCCGTTTGATAAAATCATTGTCTTTAGTAATCGTAATCCAGAATCAAATGATATTGTCCCAGAAAACATACCACTAAATATAGCTTATGAAGATGAAGATGTTTTATTAATCAATAAACCTGCTGGACTAGTCGTTCATCCAGGCAGCGGTAATCATAGCGGCACATTGATTAATGGAGTAGCATGGTATTTAAAACAACAAAATCCTAATCTGGAAGAAAGTGGATTGGCCCGTTTTGGAATGGTTCATAGAATAGATAAAAACACAACGGGACTATTGGTACTAGCGAAAAATCCAAAATCAATGACCGATCTAGCTAAACAATTTTTTAATCATACTGTTCATCGCAGATACATCGCATTGGTTTGGGGTGACTTTCAAGAAAATGAAGGAACGATAACTGGTCATGTTGGAAGGCACCAACGATTTAGAAAACTATTCACTACCTATCCAGAAGGAGAATATGGAAAAGAAGCGATCACCCATTATAAGGTATTAGAAAGATTCAATTATGTGACACTAGTCGAATGCCGTCTAGAAACTGGTCGTACTCATCAGATAAGGGTACACATGCAATACATTGGACATCCTTTATTTAATGATGATTTTTATGGAGGAGATAAAATCGTTAAGGGCACAGTTTTTACGAAGTATAAACAATTTGTTGACAACTGTTTTTCAATTTGTAATCGACAAGCTTTACATGCAAAAGAATTAGGATTTATTCATCCTTCCACTAAACAGCCGATACTTTTTGAAAGTAATTTACCAGAAGACATGTTGGCAGTTATTGAAAAATGGAGGAAATATAGTGCAAACAAAAACGAGGTAGATTAATTATAGTTTTGTAAAATAAAAAATAAAAAATTTATGACTTCAAATTCATTTTCCCGTTTTAGGCTTGTTGCATTTTTAGAGGGCTGTTCATTTTTATTATTTGCAATTACAATGCCAGTGAAGTACATATTAAAGTATCCAACTCCTAACTATATAATAGGAATGATACATGGAGTTTTATTTATATTATACGTACTATTATTAATTCAGGTTTCTGTATTACAAAAATGGAGTATCAAAAAAATAGCTCTTTCATTCATAGCTGCACTCATTCCGTTCGGAACATTTTATGCAAGTAAAAAATTATATCCTATTGAAAATAGGTAAGTCTTTACTTAAACTTTTAAGGATAATTGCTTACAATTTAGACTTTACTGCAAGGCTTTGCTAATGAATGATCCAAAACAAACTAATAACAAAAACTTCAAAAAGCATTTAATGGTTAATCCTGAGATTCTACTTGGTCGACCATCAAAAATTAGCAAGCGCCGATTCTGTAAAGAATATGATTAAAATAAATTGAAAAAGAACTTCCAGATAATCAGTTAAATGATTAATACCCTTTCAATTCGTCTTGCTTTTAGTAAAGTAAAAGTTAGCTATTTATTTCTGAGATTTCCTTTGGAATAGAGTGCTTTTACTTTTTTGACTTGATGCAAAAAAGTAACAAAAAAAATCAATCCTGCGAATAAAAAGGCTGAAATATAAAATATCAGCCTAAAATCAAGGAACTCGCGAGTAGAGTAAGTTACTTCGAAGGGAGTGCCTCCGCCGCGGCGGACTGATTTTTTAACGTCTGATATTTTATATTTCTAGCACTTTTTATTCGAGGGCGTTCAAATAGCTATTAAGTCAAATAGCCTTACCCTACTTTTTGTTTTGCGTGTAATAAGTAAAATAAATTTCAGTGGCACCATATCCGTAAGCATTATGGTATTGGTTTACAAAAGACTTTACTTCTTTTTTCAACCTTAATATATCATGAATTTCATCTCTTAGCTTTCCCACACCTACCCCATGAATAACTATTAATTCTAATTGCTGATGCGCAACAGCCAAGTCAAAAAACTTTTCAAATTCTTTTAACTGGATAGTCAGTATTTCGAAATTACTTAGCCTTTTAAAATTGTCAGTCAATTTTTCGATGTGAAGATCTACGACAGTTCTTGCAGGCGGCAAATTTTCTTTAATCTTACTCAATTCATAAATTCTAAATCCAGCATTTCCCAAACTACTTAGATCTACCCTTTCCTCATCCACTTTGTCGGGATAGATTTCAAACAATGGATAGGAAAACATTGGCTCATTTTTTAATTGAATTTCTTCAATACGCTTAAAAATTTGCTTGGCTTTTAATTTTAGAGAAGTTTCAAAATAGGGAGCTTTCTTTTTGTCAGGAATAGTCAAACTAAATTCTATATCAAAACGCGGATTGTCACTTAGATCCTCAAAATTTACGTCGTGTAAATAAAAATCACTGAGGGGATAGACATTATTTTTTAATTCAAAACTATTTTCACCATTAAAGTATAATCGATAAATAAAGTTAAAGGCAGTATCGGTTTGGTTGATCAAGTAAATCTTAAATTTTTCAACCACATCATCATCGAAAACGTCTTTATCAAAAACGGGCATCAATGCAAGAAATACCCCGTTATCTACTTTTATTTTAAAATTTCCTTTCTCTTGTTTAACATTATCAATAAATATCTTTTTTTTCTCTACAATCCTCTTTTCCGAAAACATTTTGAAATAAGGGAAATCAATCTGGTCCATATATGCAGGAAAACGAACTCCCTTCACCTCTATCATCACCATTTTATCATTCATAATCTCTACCACCTTACCTTCTTCATTGGTAAGTAAAACGATTATTTTATCTCCCTCCTGGTACTTCATGTGCAGTGCAATTTTGCTTTAAAAAATTATTAATTCAAAGTTAACTTAGTTTGGAACGTAATTGAGTGAAGAAAGTTTTACATTTTTAAAAAATAAAAAAGTAATTACTCTTTGGAAATATTAAACTGCTAACTTACTTTTTTTATACCCGTATAAAAGGTAGATCACTAATCCTATTGCCAGCCATGCTAAAAACCATGCCCAGTTACTCTTTGTCATCCCTGTAAGTAAATACAAGCAGGTAATTAACCCCATTAATGGAATTAAAGAGTATTTCTTAAGGAATGTTATAATTGATAATACCACAGCAGTTAACCAAAAAATAATGAGCGATATGTTGGGAGTAGCTAAATCCATAAAACTAAATTTACCGCTAGTATAGTCAGGGTTTTGACTAAAATCAAAATTTAGCATTTCAGAAAAATAATTAGCGTATAAAACTTTTGCCAATAGCATGGCTACAATCACTATTAAAGGAAAAATAAACTGACCATTGATGTAAGGTAGATGAAATTTATCTGGTTGTCTTTCTTTTCGAGGTATCAATAATACCCCACCGCAAACTAGAACAAATGCAAACAAAGTAGCAATACTAGTAAAATCAAGCACAAATGTTTTATCAGTAAATAGAATTGGAAGTCCAACTACTAAACCCGTAACGATAGTAGCAAAAGAAGGAGTCTTATATTTTGAATGAATTTTTTGAAAAACTGGAGGCATCAAACCATCTCTACTCATACTCATCCAGATTCTTGGTTGTCCCATTTGAAAAACCAACATCACGCTCGTCATCGCAACCACTGCTGCTATGGCAACAAAAAATTGCATCCAGGCTACATTAAGATTTTGTTTTTCAAAAATAAAAGCGAGCGGGTCACCTATACCATCAAATTTTCTATAATTGACTGCACCTGATAAAACTAAGCTAAGCAGAATATAAACGATCGTACATATTACCAATGAGTAAATCATTCCTCTAGGAAGATCCCGTTGCGGATTTTTACTTTCTTCGGCTAATACACTTACCGCATCAAATCCGATATAGGCAAAAAAGACTCCACTCACTGCAGCCATCACTCCACTAAACCCATTGGGCATAAATGACTTTATTCCATTATCATTTGCAGGCATCCAATTAAAGGTTAATCCTTTTGAAAAAACGAGGTATCCCCCTACTAAAATCACCAATGCCACCACAATCATTTTGAGTATCACCATTAGATTACTAAAATTGCGGCTTTCTTTAATACCTCTATAAACCAAAAAGGTAATAAGGACGTTAATGACCAATGCAGGCAAATCAAAAATTATTCTTAAACCACCTATCATTGGCGCATTTTTCCAAGCATCTTGTAATTCACTATTGGAACTCCCTATGGCCAATGCATTTTTAACTTCGATATAGCTGGTGCATAGATACTGGGGAATATGAATGTTTATTTTTTGAAGAAAAGAAGTGAAATAATCGCTCCAACTATAGGCCACATATATATTACCAATTGAATACTCCATTATCAAAGCCCATCCGATGATCCAAGCAAACAATTCACCAAATGAAGCGTATGCGTAGGTATAAGCACTACCGGCAACGGGTATTCGACTTGCAAACTCAGAATAACAGAAAGCTGTAAAGGCGCAGGCGATGGCCGTAATTATAAATAAGATCACTACACCAGGTCCACCGTGAAAAACTGCACCACCTAAGCTACTAAAGCTACCAGCACCCAAGATGGCGGCAATGCCAAAAAAAGTAAGGTCCTTCATGGAAAGCACTCTCTTCAATCCTCCACTGTCGCCACCATGTGAATGATCACTCCCTTCAGCTATAATGCTTTCAATCTTCTTTGTTCTGAATAAAGATTTTGACATAAGGACACCAGATTTTTAAAAAGGAATTTAATATTTTATTAGTTTCTATTTCCAAAAAACAAAACAACCAGTAGGCTGATTTCTTATTATAAAAAAGTATACGATTTACTTTCAAATACGCTTCAATGAATGCTAACTTTCTCTTTGAATCAGATATTCAGTAAGTTCCATCAAAGGCTTTTTACGGACCAACAATACTGCAGTTTCATCTAAATGTTGAAGGGCAATTTGAACATATTTTTCTTTTAACTCTACTGCCCACTCATCCACCTTGCAATCTCTAAAAATAGACAACACTTTGTTTATTTTTTCAGTCGGATCAATCTTAGAAGTCTGCATTAAATTTGACAACTCCTCTTTTTGATTATCAAAAGCCACTTCCATTGCATGAATCATTAAGAATGTTTTCTTATTGGCAAGAATATCCCCACCCACCTGTTTGCCAAATTTATCAGGATCACCAAATGCGTCTAAAAAATCATCTTGAACTTGAAAAGCAATACCTAAATTTTTTCCAAATTCGTATAAATGCTGCTGATTACCTTGTCCAGCTCCTCCCAAGATTGCACCTAGCTTCAAACTTGCCGCTAACAAGACTGAAGTTTTTAAACTAATCATATTTACATATTCCTCTAAACTCACTACCGATCTTTTTTCAAAATCCATGTCCAATTGTTGACCCTCACAAACCGCTTTGGCGGTATCATTAAAAACTTGAAAAACTCTTTGAGAATAGTCTCTTTTAATTTTGTTCAAGTATTCGTAGGATTGCACCAACATCACATCTCCAGCGAGTAAAGCAGTAGATTCGCCGTATTTTGTATGTACTG